>CAWCJX010000039.1:0-66489 GCA_963795865.1 uncultured Alphaproteobacteria bacterium | reverse complement strand
GATGATGCCCTACGACGCCGTTGTATCGGTGGTGCCGAGACGCTACGGCGGAAACCCATACAGGGCATTCGAAGAAACCCGGAACCTGAACTCGCTCGGCCGCGGTCGCCGGCCTCGACCTCCCCCCGCTGGTGGGAAAGTTGGGCTACCGACCCGCTGGCTGGGCGAGGGCCCCCTCGCCGCGAAACCCCGTGCCAGCACGTAAAGCTCGGCCGAGTCGGCCGGCTCGCGGCCGGCTTGACGTGCTTGACGGTGGCGAAATCGCGCTTGAGCTCGGCCAGCAGCGCGGCCTCGGTGCCGCCCTGCAGCACCTTGCACAGGAACGCGCCGCCGGGCCGGAGCACCTCGCGGGCGAACATCGCCGCGGTTTCGGCGAGCGCCATGATCTTGAGGTGATCGGTCTCGCGGTGGCCGGTGGCGTTGGCCGCCATGTCGGACAGCACGACGTCGGCGGCCCGCCCAGCATCGCCTTGAGGCTCGGGCGCCGAGGGATCGAGAAAGTCGAGCTGCGACGAATTCGACGCCCGGGATCGCCGACATGTCGAGAACGTCGATCGCCACCACGCGGCCGCGCCCGTCGGCGGCGCGCTCCGCTTCGCCGCCACCTGGCTCCAGCCGCCGGGCGCGGCGCCGAGATCGACCACCCGCGCGCCGTGCTTGAGCAGGTGGCTTGTCGTCGATCTCGATGAGCTTGAAGGCGGCGCGCGAGCGAAAGCCTTCGCGCTTGGCGCGCGCGACATAGGGATCGTTGAGCTGGCGCTCCAGCCACAGCTTGGAGGATTGCGTGCGGCGCTTGCTGGTCTTGACCCGCACCTTCAGCTCGCGGCCGCGCTGCCGCCGTTCCGCGTCATGCCCGCCTGACTGCCGCCGCCCACACGCCGTCCTCACGCATCAGCTGCACCAGCATGCCTTCGCGCAGGCCGCGGTCGGCGACGCGCAGCCGCGGACACGGGAAGGCGCGGCGGATCGCTTCCAGGATGGCGCAGCCGGCGAGCACCAGATCGGCGCGCTCGGAGCCGATGCAGGGGTTGGCGACGCGCTCCTCGTAGCTCATGGCGATCAGCCGGTCGATCACCCGGGTGACCTCGGTCTCGCTCAGCCAGCAGCCGTCGACGCGGCGGCGGTCGTAGCGCGGCAGGTCGAGATGGATGCCGGCGATGGTGGTCACGGTTCCCGAGGTGCCGAGCATGTGCACGCCGTCCATGGCGCGGCCGTGCACGGCCGTGAACGGTGCCGCATGAACGGCGACCTCCGCCACCATGACTTCGAACAGTCCGCGATCGACCCGCATGCCGCCATGGCGCTCCGCCAGGGTGACGACCCCGACCGGCAGCGACACCCAGCTGCGGACCACCGGCTTGGGCGGCCCGCGCCGCACCGGCTCCGACCGGGCCAGCAGGACGAGCTCGGAGGAGCCGCCGCCGATGTCGAACAGGATGACCCCGCTCGCCTCCGGGTCGAACAGCGGCGTGCAGCCGGTGGCGGCCAGATCGGCCTCGGTCTCGCGGTCGACGATCTCCAGCTCGATGCCGACCCGGTCGCGGATGACCTGCAGGAATTCGGCCCCATTGGCGGCGGCGCGGCACGCCTCGGTGGCGATCAGGCGCGAGCGCGTGACCGCACGGTTGTGCATCTTGTCGCGGCAGATGCTCAGCGCCGTCACCGCGCGGGCGATCGCGGCGTCCGACAGCCGCCCGGACGCCGAAACGCCCTCGCCGAGGCGGATGATCCGGGAGAACGCGTCGACCACGCGGAAGCTGTCGCCGGACGGCCGCGCGATCAGGAGCCGGCAATTGTTGGTGCCGAGGTCGAGCGCGGCATAGGTTTCGCCTCTGCGCTCGGCCACGGGCCCGGGCCGGTGCTGGCGATAAACTCCGCCGCGACCCCGATGCGCACGGCCGTCGGCCCGCGGCCGATCAAGCCCGGGGGCGAGGTTGCCGGTCGCCCGGCCCTCGTTATCCATCGCATGCCTTTCCACCGCGCCGAAGTCTGCTGCGACTCAACGGCAGGCGGCTGGGTTCAACTCTAGTAACCGTAGTGTAACAGCGTTACCAAGACCCGCAACCTTTGCGCGGCACGCGCTTGCCGGCCGCATCCTCGGTCCTGCAAAACACTGAGTTCGCCTTGAACCGGCGTGGAAATGCTTGACAGAATACGAGCCGTAGAGACTTGGCCGCATTCCCCGAACAGGTGCGTGGCGATATCGGCCACGGGTTGCACGAAGTCCAATGCGGCGGTGCGCCGATTTCGGCAAAGGCACCAAAAGGGTTCGGCGGGCGCGCCGTTCTCGAAATTGTCGAAGACTTCGACGCGACCCACTCCCTCGCCGTCATGGCTGCGACGCCGCCGGCCGATGCCGGCCGCGCGGCCCTTGATATCGTCCACACCGGAGCGGGTTTCGGCCAACGAAAATGCTAATTTGCAGGCTTCTTCTCTTCTGCCGCGTCAGACCGCAGGCACAGCATCGCCTGCGGCTGGCAGGCGATGCCGATATTGGAGCAGGAGATGACGCCGGCGTCGCGCTGGCAGATGACGCAGCGGTCGGTCCACACCGCGCAGCCGGGAAGGCCCGACTGGCTCGAGGCGCCGGACGCCTGCGTCGGTTCCGGCGCGGGCGGCGCCACCGGCGCGTCGGCGGCAACGGCCGCGACCACCACCATGGCCGCGGTGAGGCTTGCGATCGTTCGCAGCGATGCGCGATAAATCGGTGCGCAATGGATCGGTGCGTGATCGAACGAACCGGGCGGCATCCTCTCATCCCGTCGCGGGCGCGCCCGAAGCCGGCCACACCGCCTGCTTGCAGGGCCGCCCCGAAACGACGGTAAAGGCACGCAGGAAAAACGCAACGCCCCTGCCCCGCGTCGGAGGAAGATGCGCCGGCCACGCGCTGGGCCCTCCGTCCGTATGCGGCAGGGAGCGCCGGCATCGAGCGCCAGGCCATCGACAATGCGGCCCTCCGGAGTGCGAACGGCCTTGGCAGCGCGGTGACGATGGCCTAAATGATACCGCGCTCCGGCCGCACAGCAGCACGCCCCGGCCATTTCGGTTCTTACGCAGGCTCTGAAGCAACTGATATCCCAAGGATTTGGGGGATAGTTCAACGGTAGAACAGCGGACTCTGACTCCGTTAATCTTGGTTCGAATCCAGGTCCCCCAGCCAAACCGGATGCTCTGGCGAATTTAGAGCTCCACCACCGTCTTGGACTTTCGCATTGGTCGCGACTTCTGCAATCAAGTCAAATGGTTGCCGGAAGGTAGGCGTCATCTCGCCGTTCTTCCACGTCGAGTTCGATAGTACGAAATTCAAAAGTCGGCGCTGCTCCCTCGGCTCCTGTTTCGCAAAAAGCGTCCGGGCGCCGTGAGCCAACTCAATGAGGCCTGCGCCTTCGCCGCATCTGACGTTGCATGCCCTGAAGGACGAACTGGCTGCGCGCGGGGTCAAGGTCTCGCACAATGCGGTTTGGCAGTTCCTGCAGCGCGAGGGATTGCGCTTCAAAAAAAACTCTGTTTGCCCTTGAGCAGGCCCGCGCCGACGTTGCCCGCCGGCGACGGCGATGGCGATCGTGGCAGGCCGGCCTCGATCCCGCCCGTCTGGCCTTCATCGACGAGACTTGGATCAAGACCAGCATGGCCCCGCTGCGTGGATGGGGACCAAAGGGCGCCCGGGTGCGCGGCTTCGCGCCGCACGGTCACTGGCGCACCCTGACGTTTCTCGGCGCCCTGCGCTGCGACCAACTCACCGCCCCTTGCGTGTTCGACGGGCCGATCAACGGCGAATGCTTCCGCGCCTACGTCGAACAGCAGCTCGTTCCGGTCCTCAAGCCAGGCGACATCGTCATCATGGACAATCTCGGCAGCCACAAGTCAACGGCGCTCCGTCGCATCATCAGGGCCGCCGGCGCAAGGCTCTGGTACCTGCCGCCTTACTCACCAGATCTCAATCCGATCGAGGAGGCCTTCGCCAAGATCAAGCATTGGATGCGGGCCGCACAAAAGCGCACCGTGGAGGATGCTTGGCGACACATCGGCAGCCTCGTCGCCTCCATCCAGCCGCGCGAATGCAGCAACTACTTCACCAACGCTGGATACGCTTCCGTTAAAGCGTGAAACGCTCTAGCCTCTCGGCATTGCTCGGTGCTTGCCTATCTATCCTAAGGGGCGAGTCTTCATCGAGCACCACGGCACGGCTATAGTGCGTTGGACGCATGCCAACCGCTCTTGCACGACGTACAACGCATTCATATTCCGCAGCTGTAAGATTCAGCTTAAGCTGCATGTCGCGTAAATGGGATACTTTTGGCCGGCCCGTGAGAAGTCTCTTTGGCAGAGCGCATGCGTCCTGGGGTTTGGGGGCCATATCGTCCGGCCCCCAACGAGACCTTTTGCGTACGCAAAAGGACATCTCGCTACCCTCTCCGCCAAATTAAAGTCTCAGCCTTCTCATCTCCATTGTAACCATTGGTATTCTCAAATATTGTCATTCTGTACATTCCAGCAGTTGGCCACAGGTCAAATCAAATGTTCCTGCCCTTCGCCGACGTGCTCCCCTCATCCGGGCTGAGCATCTTCTCGCTCATTGAGAGATCGAACAAGATCGGCATCGGGAAATTGCGGCAGCTTTTGCAGTTTTTTGCGGGCATCTTGCAGTTTCAGTATTCGCTTTGTGTGCTCGGGCAAGATGGTTTTCTTTAAATAAGCATCGTCAAACGTGTGGAATTTCCCCGTTACCTGATCTAGATGCCCAGGCCTTTGCGCGTCCGTTTCGATTCGGAATAGGAGATCAATCTCACGTACTTCCAGCAGGAGCGAACACAAAATGTTGTAAAGCGTGGTAAGCGCGTCGATAGAAACTAGAATTTGGTAGTTCGATTTCGATACATCGATATAGGAGCCTATGCCTTTGGCATGGTCGTAAATGTGATGATGAATGATGGCGTTCCTGTAGGCACGGCATTGTTCGACTTCTGCGAAACAACCATAGACGCAGCTCTTGACCTTATCGTCCATCAGGATCGATCGTTTGAGGCACCCCCTCAATCATGCTTAGGGCTTTGTCAGTTGCAATTTGCAACCAAAACGGCGTTTTTGAAAACAAGATGTGAGAGCCTATAAAATCAATATGCGCCTCGATTTGGTTCCATTTCAGAGTTATTGCCCCTATTTCGGCCAGTTGTAGTATCCGCCGCTTTGGGGTCGAATTCGAATTTTTGCGGTCTCAGGCTTAGGTCGGTCGGCGCTTTGCGCTTCATGCGTTCCTTACCGCTCGGAAGCGACTTGGCTAGCGTTCGGGTGGGTTCTTTCGGCGAGTGGTTCATGATCGGTGCAATCCGCCCCAACATTAGTCGCGCTTGCGTTTGAGCTCTTGTTGCTCGTAACGCGCTTTCAGAGCCGGGTCGCTCGTCTTGCCGAGAATTCTGGTTCTGCTCGTCGTTACCATCGAGGCCAGGCGCGAGCGCGATTTCGACTGCCAAGCGGTCTTGCCCGACAGCTTCGCGGATAAAGGGCTTGAGGTAGGCGTCGAGATGGCCTTTGTCAGGATTGTCCAGCTCTTTGGTTAGCGCACCTAGTATAACCGGTTTCCCAAGTTCGATGCTGTATCACGGCGCGCTGAGCGACGCCGTAGCACCACGTGATGGTCGGCCATTACCGTCAAGGAACGGATCCATTGCAGCCAGATGCGATCCATGAGTTCACGCTCGGATGTCTCCCTCATGATCCCGCCGGACCGATCGTGCGAGCGCATAATCGACCGCCCGCCGAATGTGCTCGGGATGCGCGAAGAGGACCGGTCCTTTGCTGATCGCGAGGTCGGGCGCAGTCGTTCGGCGATCCTGTCCGGCCCAGGGGTAGACCGCATCGAAGAGGATTCGGTGGGTCTCGAGCACGTCCGCATAGGAAAGTCGCTCGATCTTCGTGAGGCGGTCGAGCGCGGCATCGATGCCGGTCATGAATGATGCGTGCTCAAGACGGCGGACGATGTCGGGGTCTTTTTCCTTGGCGAGATTACGCAGGTACCCTTGCGAACTCGAAATCGCCGAACGGGTCGAACGTCACGGCCTGACTTCGCGCAGATAGTTCGCTTGGAGTTGGATCATCTCGCCACGCGAAAGGTAGCCGCTCCGCTGCAGCGCAACGAGCAGTTGCTCAACTTCGTCTAGCTGTACGTCATCACCCGCGAGGCGCGTGATGTGATGGGCAAGGATGTCGCGCTCAGTGCTGACATAGGCCACTTGATGGTCTTTAGCCATCTTGCGGATGCGGGCGGCGGTCGCGCTTTGGGTGCGTTCGGACATAGTTCCATTATAGCATTTGAAGCGCTGCGAATCCATTAAAATTCTAAAAAGCTGCATCCGATCAGTGACTTCTGATCTCGGACCATGATAGCAAGAACGCTGATGCGGCCTAGCCTAGGACCGTCAGCTCCCCTGTTCGACGCCGCGCAGCGCGTCGAATGCGCCGTAAGGCGCAAAGGTTGGGCGCTCCCCCGTCCCGACACTTTCCGGCTATCACGGCACACGCCGCGGTCAAGGATTGCGAAGCAACCGCCGGAGGCGGCGCGAAGCGTCCTTGACCGCATTAGGCGCGTGACGTGATAAGCTTGGCCTTCAAAGGGACGTAAATCATTTGCCAATGCCCAGACGAGAAAATCCCAGCATATCGCACGTTGCACGAAATTCTGCTGGTGGATCAATGCAGAGGGTTCTAAAGGTCTGTAGGAACCGCAGCCACTTGATGTTGAGAATGAATTTGCATTTTCACGCTCAAACTCATCGCGTTTCCACACCTGTTTTTTGTTCGATTACCGTTCCGGCACCGGGCATTTGGTTAGACGCCCGCTCCCCCACGGCGCCGTCAAGCCCCGGTGCTGCGTCATTCGCCGCTGGGTGCCTTGGTGGCGGCGCGCTACAATTCGCAGTGGCGGAGGCCGCCATGTTGGTGCCTCGCCAAGATGGATGAAAGTCAGAAGAAGAGCATACTGGATGATTTGCGGTTCAAACCGAGAAGAAATCGATTGTCTTCCAATGGCACATTGGATCTGAGATCAAAGTTTGAGCGCGGATTCTGGGGAAAGTAGGATTGTGCGGCGTATTCGGCCCAGCGATACTCGACTTTTGCGGTCCACTTGTCGGTGAGCGGAATAATATTAAATTCGAGACCTCCGCCCACGGTCCATCCCCAGCGGGCGTGGGTGTCGTTGCTTCCCGAAACATCGGCAATTGTGGCTGCCGCGCTCGTGACGGCAAGTCCGCCGGTAGCGTAGGCAAGCACGTATCTATCATTTCCGGCGGCAAAGCTATACCCGAGCCGTGGGCGAAGGCTTCCAGACCACTGCTCCACTGTGCCAATCCGATCTCGGGGCGGCGACGACGCAAGTGCGCTACCCCCGCTATCGACCCAGGACAGGTCACCCTCGATCCCCCACACGATGCCGGAAAAGCCGGTGTCCGAGAATAGATGGCTATTCCAGCCGACGGTGACGCCTGCTTGGCCTCCACCCAGACTATAGCCTGGAGATATATTCTGGGGGGCAAGGCGGTTGATCTGGTTGGATTTTCCGGTGACTCCACCGCCTTCAATTCCAGAATAGATGCCGCCCCAGTCAAAAGGGACCGCTACCGGGAGGATCGGGGGCGGGGGGTAATCAGCCGCCATCGAAGGCTCCGCAAGTAAGACCGCCAGCGCGATTCCCAAAAAACGATTGTCCATGACAGCCCCACCCTCAATCCGCGCCTAGCCCAGCGTCGCATCTCGGCAGACGAAAGATCGCAACGAATTCAGCATAGAAACCAGGGCAGCGCAATGCACGACATCGGCTGTTCGTCGTGACGATCCCCCCGTTCTCTTTTGCGATGACTCGGCAGCTCTTCCTGAGGCGGTCGAAGTCGCCGGTGCTCGTGCTCGGCGCCGTCGCGATCGCGGTAGTGGCATTCGTGTTCGGGCTGCTGGTCGGTGCCGGGGCGGCAGGTAGGCCGGCTGCGGCTGTTTGTCCGCGTGAAATGGTACCCAATAGCCCCATTGGACGCGTATGGGCATGTTTTCCCCGACAGCCCTACGCACGGACCCAGCCTCCGGCAAGCCCCGCTACGGGGCTGGGTCTGGTGCATTGCTGCGCTGCATCATAGGCATGAGCGATGCCACAAAGGCGTTGCAATTAAAGCCTATTCGGTCAGCATGGATGACCTAAAGCCGCTGAACTTTACGTCGGGCGCTCGCTGGCCTCTGATCCTCCTTGCGGCGCTCGTTTGGGCAATCGGCGGGGCCTTTGATGGCCATGGCTTGCGAGCGTTAATCGCGGTCCCTGTGCTCGTGGGCGCGTGGATTTGTGCCACTATTGTCCTTGACCGTTGGGTTCGGATGCGCCGCGAAGGGTCATAGAATAGCGGCCTCGCCTGACAGCCACGCCCGCAATTGACCGACCTGCCCGGCCTTGCGTTCGCCGCGCGCGGGTGCGGACGGTCCGCTATTTTCGATCGACGCTCATCATGACCCAGCGATCAAGGATAAAAATTCCGCACACCCACGCGGCCACAACCAATGGAACGACTATAAGCTCCTTTAGGTTACCCCCATCGAAAGTTCCGGCGACTACCAAAGCGAGCGATACGATTATAAGCGTCCGCCAAAGAGCGCCGAACGTCGATGGGTGTCGGTCGAATAGGTCGGGCGCATGATCGGTCATCGGCTTTCCCATTCGGTTTCGTCCGGCGTTCCCGGACCTGCTGGGCCGTGGGCTCGCGAGCCTCGCCTGTAAGCCCGCAGACCAAGCCTACCGAATGCCGACCGACCGTGGAAGTCCCGTCAGCGGCCACGGCTCGCGCTCGCCGGATAGGTCTGACCAATTCAAGCCGTCCACGACCGCTTGCAGCGTCATCGCGTCGCTTGCTGGAGCACGGCGATGGTTGGCGCTAGTGCAACCGCCCGCTTGTCGGCGATCCCGCCAGTTAGGCCGTGCATCAGCGGCGACGTTCAAACACTCTACAAGCGGGGAAGCCGGGGTGAGTCAAACGGCCGCGCCGGGAGGCCGTGGTCCCTCGAACTGCATCCGCCGGGGTGCCAAGGCCAAGGCCGCCGGCGTCCGGCGGCGGCAGAGAGCGTCAAGATGGCTACCTAGGAGCCCGTGACGGAAGGCCACAATCCCGACATAAATCGATCAAAATTGTGACTTCCAATCTCATAGTCGGCGCAGGGGGATTGCGACCACGATTTCGCGAGAGGGGAGCCTGTTTTGACCAGTTGCATCAATGGGATGAGGATTGCCGGCATTTTGTTGGCGGTCGCAACGTGCTGCGGTGCCACCGCAGCCAGCGCGCAGCTTCGTGCCTTCGTGAATGTCGGCCCCGGGGGGAGGCAACGCACCAGCACCGGGGAGCGCGGGCCTTGGAACGGCCGGCCTGGGCCTCGGCGGCTTCGGAAGCGCAACCGAGAACCTCGGTCGACCGGGCCTCGGCGATGCCGGCATCGGATCGAGCCCAGGGCTCAGCCTTCCGTTGCTAAATCAAGGGGCGGGCAACGGGCTCGGCGTGACCGGCAACGCCGCCCCGACGGCCCAAGGTTCGCTTTCATCCGCCATCGACCGCCCGTCGTCGCCTGTCGACTTCGTGACCAATTCGCTGATGGGTCCCCTCAGCAACGCCGTCTCCCATGCAACGAATTCGGCGACGAATCCGGCCGGTAAGCGAAAGCAGAACAGCGTTGCCGGGACCACTTCATCGAGTGGCCGTGGCGCCGCCGTCGCCTCAAAGGTCAGTCCCGCCAAAAATCCTTGAACCGGTTCGGCGCCGGCGCCCGAACATCTTGCAAGATCGATAGCATTTGTGTGCGGCCGTCTTGGCGGCTGTGCTCACACGCCGTTTGGCTTGTAGCAGTTGCGAACCTCGCGCGAATCGCGACGAGCGTCCTATTTCGTATCGAAGCGGACGAGGAAGGCACGGAAGCCTTGGATGTCCTTGAAGCCGTGCGGCACGCCGGGCGGAACGTAAAGGACGTCGCCGGCCTTCAAGGGCTGCTCGACCCCGCCCTTGATCGACGTGCCCGCGATGTCGTCGGAATTGGATCGCTTTTTCGAATCCACAAGCTCGCCGCCGGTGACGGCCGTCGCGCTGCCGGCACTGACCAGCCAGATGTCGAGCGAGTTGGCATGCACGAGCGGCGCGTCGGTCGGCCTGACGATGCGGATATTGATGCTGTGGCTGCCGCCTTCGAGCACCCGCTTGTTCAAGACCTGCCGGGCCTCCAGATCTTTCCAGACGTTTTGCAGGTCGGAATTCGCAAAATAACCGGCTTTGCCGGTGGGCGCCGGCGGGGCCGCTTGAGCGCCGCCCGGGGCGGCTTGTCCGAACGCCGCCCCGGCCCAGAGCGTCATCGCAGCCGCCGCAAGAATTGATATGTTTTTGCATGTTGCTTCCTCCCGAGTGCATTCCCGAGTGATTAAAGTCGGGCATAGTAGCGCGCCATGCATTCGCTCTGGCAAGGCAAAAATCGACGGCCGGTGACGTCCCCCGGCGACGTCCCCGTAGCCCCGCAAGCCGCGAGCCGCCATACTGCCCCCATCCGGTCGGTGTTGCCGGGCTCGGGATCATTGCATTGGCGGACACCGCACATCTTCGCCTGACCGACAGCCAGCGGCTCGACTGGCTGCGGCTGTTCCGCAGCGAGAATGTCGGGCCGCGCACGTTTCGTTCCCTCGTCAATCACTGCGGCGGCGCCGGCGCCGCCCTGGCCGCGCTGCCCGACCTCGCCCGGCGCGGCGGCGCCTCGCGGGCGCTGCGGGTGTGCGCGCGGGAGGACGCCGAGCGCGAAATGGCGGCAGCGCTACGCATCGGCGCGCGCTTCGTGGCGCTCGGCGAGGCCGATTACCCCGCCTATCTACAGACCGTGGAGGATGCCCCGCCGCTGCTGGCGCTGCGCGGCCATGCCGACGTGCTGCGCGCGCCGTTGATCGCCATGGTGGGCTCGCGCAACGCCTCGGCGGCCGGCGTCAAGATGGCGGAGCGGCTGGCGCGGGAACTCGGCGCCGCCGGCTTCGGCGTCGTATCGGGGCTGGCGCGCGGCATCGACGCCGCCGCCCACCGCGCGAGCCTTGCCACCGGCACCGTCGCGGTGCTCGCCGGCGGACAGGACCGCATCTATCCGCCGGAACATGCTTCCCTCGTCGATGCGCTGCTGGAATCCGGGGCGGCGATCTCGGAAATGCCGTTCGGCTGGGAGCCGCGCGCCCGCGACTTCCCCCGCCGCAACCGGCTGATTTCCGGGGTCTCGCTCGGGGTCGTCGTAATCGAGGCGGCAAAGAAGTCAGGGTCCCTCATCACCGCGCGGATGGCGCTGGAGCAGAACCGCGAAGTGTTCGCGGTGCCGGGGTCCCCGCTCGATCCCCGCGCCGAGGGCGCCAACGGCCTCCTCAAGCAGGGCGCCGTCCTCGTCACCGAGGTCGAAGACATCGTCGGTGTGCTGCGTCCGATCATCGGGCATCCGCCCGCGCAGGCGTTGGAGGAGCCGGAGCCGGCTTCTCCCGACGACGAGCCGGAGCCGAGCGCACGCGCCCGCATCATTGCGCTGATGGGGCCGACCCCGGTCGCGGTGGACGACCTCATTCGCCTGTCGGGATGCTCGCCGGCGGCCGTGCAGACCACCCTGCTCGAGCTCGAGCTGGCCGGCCGCCTCGACCGCCAGCGCGGCGGCCTGGTCGCGCTGGTGTAGCCGATCACCCTGCGACGCAACCGCGTGGCCGCGGCCATGCGCCGCCACACCCTTTCGGTTGCCTTCGCGCAAGGAATTGGTCACTGATCGCGCAGCCATGCCGTCTTGCGGTTTGACAGGCGGGGTCCAGTTACCCATTTTCCCTGCGACGAGGAACGCCGCCCGGTGCCCGAAAACTGCACGAATATAACAAATAACCGCGGTATTACATGAACATAGTCGTTGTCGAATCCCCCGCCAAGGCCAAGACGATCAATGAATATCTCGGCCGCGGCTACGAGGTTCTGGCCTCGTTCGGCCATGTGCGCGACCTGCCGGCCAAGGACGGATCGGTCGATCCCGAGGCACGATTTCCACATGATTTGGGAAATCGATCCCAAGTCGCAGCAGCGGCTGAACGACATCGCCAGCGCCGTGAAGGGCGCCGACAAGCTCATCCTCGCCACCGACCCCGACCGCGAGGGCGAGGCGATCTCCTGGCACGTGCTGGAAGTGCTCAAGCAGAAGCACGCCATCAAGGACCAGCACGATCGAGCGGGTCGTCTTCAACGCCATCACCAAGCAGGCGGTGACCGAGGCGATGAAGCATCCCCGCGCCATCGACCAGGCGCTGGTCGATGCCTATCTCGCCCGCCGGGCGCTCGACTATCTCGTCGGCTTCACCCTGTCGCCGGTGCTGTGGCGCAAGCTGCCGGGCGCGCGCTCGGCCGGGCGGGTGCAGTCGGTGGCGCTGCGGCTCGTCTGCGACCGCGAGCTCGAAATCGAGAAATTCGTCACCCGCGAATACTGGTCGCTGGTGGCGACGCTGGCGACGCCGCGGGCGGAGACGTTCGAGGCCCGGCTGGTCGGCGCCGACGGCCAGAAGATCCAGCGCCTCGACATCGGCTCCGGCGCCGAGGCCGACGCGTTCAAGCAGGCGCTGGAGACGGCCGCCTTCACGGTCGTCCGATGTCGAGGCCAAGCCGGCGAAGCGCAATCCCTATCCGCCCTTCACCACCTCGACCCTGCAGCAGGAGGCGAGCCGCAAGCTCGGCTTCGCGCCCGCCCACACCATGCGGATCGCGCAGCGGCTCTACGAGGGCATCGACATCGGCGGCGAGACCGTCGGCCTCATCACCTATATGCGCACCGACGGCGTGCAGATCGCCGACGAGGCGATCGCCGCGATCCGCCAGCTGATCGGCTCCGAATACGGCAAGCCCTACGTGCCGGAGGCGCCGCGCCGCTACCAGACCAAGGCCAAGAACGCCCAGGAAGCCCACGAGGCGATCCGCCCGACCGACCTCGTCGCGCCGCCCGCGCGACGTGCGCGCCATGCTCGATGCCGACCAGGCCAAGCTCTACGAGCTGATCTGGCTGCGCGCGGTCGCGAGCCAGATGGAATCCGCCGAGCTCGAGCGCACCACCGTCGACATCGCGGCCAAGGTCGCCGCCCGCCTGCTCGACCTGCGCGCCACCGGCACGGTGATCAAGTTCGACGGCTTCCTCAAGCTCTATCAGGAAGGCCGCGACGACGATCCCGGAGGACGAGGAGTCCCGCCGCCTGCCCGCCATGAGCGCGGGCGAGCCGCTGACCAAGAAGGAGATCACCGCGACCCAGCATTTCACCGAGCCGCCGCCGCGCTATTCGGAGGCCTCCCTGGTCAAGCGCATGGAGGAGCTCGGCATCGGCCGGCCCGTCGACCTATGCGTCGATCCTGCAGGTGCTGCAAGGACCGCAACTACGTCCGCATCGACAAGCGCCGGCTCGTGCCGGAGGACAGCGGCCGCATCGTCATCGCGTTCCTGGAGAGCTTCTTCGCCCGCTACGTCGAGTACGACTTCACCGCCGATCTCGAGGAGCAGCTCGACCGCGTCTCCAACAACGAGCTCGACTGGCGCGAACTGCTGCGCGAGTTCTGGCGCGACTTCACCGCCGCGGTCGGCGAGATCAAGGACCTGCGCATCAGCCAGGTGATCGACGCGCTCGACGAGATGCTGGCGCCGCACATCTTTCCGCCGCGCGCCGACGGCGTCGATCCGCGCCACTGCCCGACCTGCGGCACCGGGCGCCTGTCGCTCAAGCTCGGCAAGTTCGGCGCCTTCATCGGCTGCTCGAACTATCCGGAATGCCGCTTCACCCGGCCGTTCTCGGTGCCCGGCGCCGACGGCGCCGAGGAGACCGCGACGCAAGGCGCTCGGGCAGCGATCCCGCACCGGCCTCGAGGTCACGCTGCGCAACGGCCGCTTCGGCCCCTATGTGCAGCTCGGCGAGGCGGTGGACGGCGAGAAGCCCAAGCGCGCCAGCCTGCTGCGAGGGCACTGACCCCGCCGACGTCGACCTCGAGATGGCGCTGAAGCTGCTGTCGCTGCCGCGCGAGGTCGGCCGCCATCCCGAGAGACGGCGAGCCGATCGTCGCCGGCATCGGCCGCTTCGGTCCCTACGTCCAGCACGGCAAGACCTACGCCAATCTCGAAACCGGCGACGACGTGCTTCGACATCGGGCTCAACCGCGCGGTGACGCTGATCGCCGAGAAGATCGCCAAGGGCCCGCGCGGCGCCGCTTCGGCGGCGATCCCGGCCGCTCGCTCGGCGAGCATCCGCGACAAGGGCGGCGCCGGTCGCTGGTGAAGAACGGCCGCTACGGGCCCTACGTGACCCATGACGGCGTCAACGCCACGCTGCCCAACGACAAGACGCCGGAGACCATCACGCTCGAGGAGGCGGTCAGCCTGCTCGCGGCGCGCGCCGAGCGCACCGGCGGCAAGGCCGGCCGGCATGGCGGCAGGCGCGAAGCCGGCCAAAGCGGCGAAGCCGCCGATTCGGCCGAGGCCGCGAAGGCCACGCCAAGGCCGCAAAGCCGGCGACGGCGACGCAAGGCCGCGAACGCGCTGACGGACCGGCAAGCGCCGCCGACAGCGCGCCGACCGCCAGCCGCCGCCGCGGCCCGCAAGCCGAAGAAGCGGCCCAAGCGCGCCGGCGAAGCCAGGCAAAGTCGCTCCCACGCCGCGCAAGCCAAGGCCGCTCCGAATGACGCGGCTGGCCAAGCCGACCGAACGCACTAGCACGGTTGCGGATGCAATCCGCGACCTTCCCCCAACAGATGACCGCTGCAAGCCGGGAGGGAGTCGTCGAAGCGACGCTGAGCATTTCGCCAGATCGATGCTAATGATCTAGCGGCGTGCGGGCATCGTGAGCCCGCACTCCCGTTTTTCCGGATGAATGTTTGATTTCCCAACCCCAAAGACACACCTTCCCCCGCAAGGAAGACCTGCTCGCCTTCATCGGCAAGGAAGCCGGCAAGGTCGGCACCCGCGAAATCGCCCGCGCCTTCGGCCTCAAGAATGCGGACCGCGCCGCCCTCAAAGAGATGCTGCGCGACCTCGCCGACGAGGGCCATATCGAGAAGCGCCGCAAGAAGCTCCACCATGCCGGCGTGCTGCCCAGCGTCGTCCTCGCCGACATCACCGGGCGCGACGCCGACGGCGAACTGATCGCGGTGCCCGACGAATGGGACACCGAGGCCCATGGCGAGCCGCCGAAGATCCGCGCTGCACGTGCCGCGCCGCGCCGCGGCCCGGCGAGGTGCCGGGCGTCGGCGACAAGGCGCTGCTGCGTATCGAAAAGACGAGCGACGGCGACGGCGCCGCCTATCAGGGCCGCGCCATCAAGATCATCGATCGCGCCAAGCACCGCGTGCTCGGCGTGTTCCGCAAGCTCGGCGACGGCGGCCGGCTGGTGCCGATCGACAAGAAGAATCTCGGCCGCGAGCTGGCGATTCCGCCCGCCGCCGTCAACGGCGCGCGAGGAAGGCGATCTCGTCGCCGTCGAGGTCGCCCGCAGCGGCCGGCTCGGCCTGCCGACCGCCCGGGTGATGGAGCGGCTCGGCTCGCTCGCCGCGCGAGAAGGCGGTGAGCCTCATCGCCATCCATGCCCACGGCATTCCCCACGCAGTTCCGCCGCGACACCCTCGACGAGGCGGAGGCGGCGCGCCCGGCCGGCCTCGACGCGACCGCGAGGACTGGCGCGAGGTGCCGCTTCGTCACCATCGATCCCGTCGACGCCAAGGACCACGACGACGCGGTCTATGCGCGCGCCCGACACCGATCCCAAGAATCCCGGCGGCTTCGTCATCGACGTCGCCATCGCCGATGTCGCCCATTACGTGACGCCGGGCTCGGCGCTCGACCGCGAGGCGCTGCTGCGCGGCAACTCCGTCTACTTCCCCGACCGCGTCGTGCCGATGCTGCCGGAGCGCATCTCCAACGACCTGTGCTCGCTCAAGCCCGGCGTCGACCGCGCCGCAATGGCGGTGCGCATGGTCATCGGCGCCGACGGCCGCAAGCGCGAGCACCGCTTCCACCGCGTGCTGATCCGCTCCTTCGCCAAGCTGCATTACGCGCAGGTCCAGGCCGCCATCGACGGCACGTCCCGACGACACCACCGCGCCGCTGCTGGCGCTGGTGATCGAGCCGCTCTACGACGCCTATCGCGCCCTCAAGCGCGCCCGCGACGAGCGCGGCCCGCTCGACCTCGATCTGCCCGAGCGCAAGATCCTGCTCAAGCCCGACAACACCATCGACCGGGTGATCTCGCCGGCGCGGCTCGATGCCCACCGGCTGATCGAGGAGTTCATGATCCTCGCCAATGTCGCCGCCGCCGAAACCCTGGAGCGCGCCCATACGCCCCTGGTCTATCGCGTCCATGACGAGCCGGCGGTCGAGAAGCTCCACGCGCTGCGCGAGTTCCTGGCGACCCTCGACATCTCGCTGCCCAAGACCGGGGCGCTGCGGCCGGAGGGCTTCAACCGCATTCTCGACCGCGTCCGCGGCCGCGACACCGAGAAGCTCGTCAACGAGATCGTGCTGCGCAGCCAGGCCCAGGCCGAATACGCCGCGGAGAACTACGGTCATTTCGGGCTGAACCTGCGCCGCTACGCCCACTTCACCTCGCCGATCCGGCGCTATGCCGACCTGATCGTGCACCGCGCCCTGATCCGCGCCCTCAAGCTCGGCGACGGCGGCCTTCCCAATGCCGAGGACGCCCGCTCGCTCGGCGAGACCGCGGCCAAGATTTCCGCCGCCGAACGCCGCGCCATGGCGGCCGAGCGCGAGACCGTGGACCGCCTGATCGCCCACCACCTCGCCGACCGCATCGGCGCGACCTTCACCGGCCACATCGGCGGCGTCACCCGCTCCGGCCTGTTCGTCAGGCTCGACGACACCGGCGCCGACGGATTCATTCCGGCGGCGACCATCGGCAACGAATATTTCCGCTATAACGAGCGCGCCCATGCGCTGGTCGGCGACTCCAGCGGCGAGACCCACCGGCTCGGCGATCCCGTCTCGGTGCGCCTGGTCGAAGCCGCCCCGGTCGCCGGGGCACTGCGTTTCGAGCTGCTGTCGGGCAGCGGCGCTGCAGCCGGCCGGGGGCGGCCGTCCCATCCGACGCGGCGCGGCAAGCCGCGCCGCCAGGACTCCCACTTTCCGGGCGGCGGCGATGCCCCGCGCCGCCCCGCGCGGAAACGTCGATGAGCTGGCAGGACCAGACCGCCGCAGAGGAAGCGCTGCCGAGGCGCAGCGGCTGGGCCGCGCTGCGGCGCGGCTTCATCGGCCGCTGCCCCAATTGCGGCCGCGGCAGGCTGTTCCGCGCCTTCCTGAAGGTGGCCGACCGCTGCCCGGACTGCGGCACCGAGTTCCACCACCATCGCGCCGACGACGCGCCGGCCTATTTCGTGATCCTGATCGTCGGCCATGTCGTGGTGCCGCTGGCGCTCGTGGTCGAGATCGCGTTCGCGCCGCCCTACTGGCTCCACGCCCTGCTGTGGGGGACCCTCACCATCGGGCTGGCGATCGGGCTCCTGCAGCCCGTCAAGGGCGCCATCGTCGGCTGGCAATGGGCCAACTACATGCACGGCTTCGACCCCCGCGCCGAGCCCGAAGCCGAGCCGCGGTGAGATTCGGAAGGGTTGCATGAGCAGCGATCCCACCGCACGCCTCGCCGAATTCCTCAGCATCGGGGACAGCCGTCGCAACCTGCCCAATGTGCGGATCAGGGACGCTGCCACCATGCTGGTGATCGACCGCACCGGCGCGGTGCCCAAGGTGCTGCTCGGACGGCGTCATCACGGCCACAAGTTCATGCCGGGCAAGTACGTCTTCCCCGGCGGCCGGGTGGAACCGGATGACCGGCGGATGAGCGCGGCCACAGCGCTCGATTCGCGGGTGGAGGCGCGGCTGATGCGCGAGGTGCGCCATCCGAGCCCGCAGAAATCCCGCGGCTTTCCCCTCGCCGCCATCCGCGAAGTGTTCGAGGAGACCGGTCTCCTGCTCGGGGTACGGCGCGAGGAGCCGATGCGCGTGCCGAACGAGGCCTGGGCGGACTTCGCCAAGAACGGCGTTCATCCCGATCTCGCCGAGGTCCATTTCATCGCCCGCGCCATCACCCCGCCGGGCCGGACCCGGCGCTTCGACACCCGCTTCTTTGCGGTCGATGCCGATGCGATCGCGGCCCGCATCGACGGCGTCGTCACCGCCGAGACCGAATTGGTCGAACTCGTATGGCTGCCGATCGAGGACACCATGAAGCTCGACATGCCCGGCATCACCATGGCGGTGCTGGAAGAACTCAAGATCCGCACCGCCGGCGGCTTCACCCATGACCTTCCGGTCCCGTTCTACCGGATGCAGCACGGCAAGCGCCTGCGCGAGTTCCTGGAGTGAAGGACTTGCTCGTGAAGCCCGATTTCTTGACTTTTCGTTTGCGGAGGCTAGGTTCCCGGCAACCTGCGGCGCTGCCGCGCCGTCATCGAGGAATTCCGCCATGGCCAAGGCCAACATGATCAAGATCAAGCTGCTGTCGAGCGCCGACACCGGCTATTTCTATGTCACCAAGAAGAACTCCCGCACCAAGACCGACAAGCTGGTGAAGAAGAAATACGACCCGATCGCCAAGAAGCATGTCGAGTTCCGCGAGACCAAGATCAAGTAAGGCTCACCCCGGTTCGGTGCGAATCGATGAGGGCGCCCCGCGGCGCCCTTATCGATTCCGGGGAAACGGTGCGGGCGCAACCCGAGGTGGCCGGCCGGGAACGGTGTTTTGAGGAGGCCACTCGCCCCACCATCCCCAACCGGCCGACCCCACGTACCTCAAGTCCTTGCGAACGACCTGGGCAACCCGTGGGGTTTCACAGCGGAAGAGTTGGCGGACCGGCTTGGAACGACCGCGCACTTCCATCCGGAAAGCTATCGCGCGGAAGATGCAAATCAACGGCCAATACCTTGATTAACCATACGTTTTCAATTCACCATGAAGTTTAATGGTTATTGCGAGACGACGTCTTGCCAAGGCTCCCTCGAACGGGAGGGGCGATTTTTCATTTTATGAAAAACAACCCCATGCAAAGTGGAAACCCGCTGCCGCTGCGGCATCACGCGGCGTCGGCGGCGACCCGGTTGCGGCCTTCTCGCTTGGCGCGATAGAGCGCCTGGTCGGCCCGCTTGATGATCTCCGCCGGCTTGTCTTCGGACGACCGCATGGCGGCGATGCCGATCGAGATCGTCACCTTCGCCGTGCGCGCGTCCCGGTTGATCGGGAACGGCTCGGCGGCGATGCGCCGGCGCAACCGCTCCGCCACCGCGGTCGCCATCGCAATGTCAGTGTCCGGCATCACGACGACGAATTCCTCGCCGCCGTAACGGCAGGCGAGGTCGATGCCGCGCACCGCCTTCTTCAGCCGCCGGGCGAACTCCTCGAGCACCTCGTCGCCGGCGGAATGGCCATGGGTGTCGTTGACAGCCTTGAAGAAGTCGATGTCGAGAATGAGGATGCTGAGAGGGCGGCAGCGCATGATCGCCTGCTCCATCAGCGTGCCGAGGTGGCCTTCCATGTAGCGGCGGTTATGCAGGCCGGTCAGCGCGTCGGTGATCGCCGCTTCGATCGACATCTGCACATTGTCGCGCAACCTCTCGGCGTAGCGTTTCTTCTTGACCTGGGTGCGCACCCGCGCCAGCAGCTCATTGTGGTCGACCGGACGGATCAAATAGTCGTTGACGCCGATCTCCAGGCCGCGCATCAGGCGCGTATTGTCGTCGGCTTCCGCGATCGCGAGCAGCGGCAGACTGCGGGTGCGTTCGAGCGAGCGGATGTGGCTGCACAGCCGCAAGCCGTCATAGCTTTCGAGCCCGAGCGACACGATGGCGAGGTCGAAGGGCTTTTCGGCGACCTGAAATACCGCCTGCCGCGGCTCGGTCTCGATGTCCACGATGTGCTCCTGGGAAAGCGAATGAGCCATGCGCTCCCACGAGGTCTGGCGGTCGTCGACGACGAGGATGCGGGCGCCGCGTCCGGTGTCGGTCACCGCTTCACGGGCGGGATTTGCAAGCCCGATCTCCTTCGAGGTGACCGCGCGCATGCGCAACTCGTCGGTCATCATCTTGAGCCGCACCAGCGAGCGGACCCGGGCAATCAGGACGAGGTCCGATGCCGGCTTGGTCAGGAAATCGTCGGCGCCGGCTTCGAGGCCGGCCAGGCGATCGGTGGCCTGATCGAGCGCGGTCACCATCACCACCGGGATGTGCTGGGTGGCGGGGTTGGCCTTGAGGCGGCGGCAGACCTCCAATCCGTCCATCTCCGGCATCATGACGTCGAGCAGCACGAGATCGCATTCGGCGCGCTCGCAGCTGGCGAGCGCTTCGGCCCCGCTCGTCGCGCGTCACCACGTCGAAATATTCGGCGGACAGCCGCGCCTCCAGAAGCCGGAGGTTGGACGGCAGGTCGTCGACCACGAGAATCCGGGCAGTCATCGGCGTTCTCCCTCGGGGGTGCCAAGAAACTGGCGGATCGTTTCGATGAACTTGGCCACGGAAATCGGTTTGGAGAGATACGCCTCGCAACCGCCCTGCCGGATGCGCTCCTCGTCCCCCTTCATGGCAAAGGCGGTGATGGCGATGATGGGAATGGAATGCAGCTCCGGATCGTCCTTGATCCACTTGGTGACTTCGAGACCGGAGACTTCGGGGAGCTGGATATCCATCAGGATCAGATCCGGACGGTGCCTGCGGGCGAGATCGATGGCCTCGACGCCGTTGCGCGTCGCCACGGTGTTATAGCCGTGGGCCTCCAACAGGTCGTGGAAGAGCTTCATGTTGAGCTCGTTGTCCTCCACGATCAGGACGGTCTTGGCCATCCCCATGATCCCCACTTCGCTGCATCGCCAGCCCTTTGCGCGCGAGGCGAATGGGCGGTTCCGGCGGCCCACTTCATCGGCGGGACGGTAGTGCCCAATCCTTACAGAAACGCAAATTCAATCAAATACAAACGGGGAAATTGCAGGGTTTTTCGTCGATTGCGGGGCAAATTGGCACGCATTCCGACACCACGCCCGCCGGCCTCTGGAATTTTCCTTGCCGAAGTGGTTACCTTTCGATCACCGGCCACGCCGAGAATTCGCGAGGCCAATCCGTATCGCGGCGCCGCAGCCGGCCGCTGCACACAGCGCCCGGTTCCGGCAAGGGAGAAAGCCCATGAAAACATTGGTGTTGGAGTCCACCGCGCCGTTCCAAGGCCTGCCCGAGCTGGTCGCCTATGACGAAGGCCTGTTCGCCCGGGAGGGGCTCGCGATCGAGTGGGCCGACCGCGACGAAGTCGAGATCAAGACCGCCGACAGCGCGATCACCAGTCCCACCGGCGTCGATCCCTTCGCCAGCCATGGCCGGCTGCTCGAACAGGGCAAGGCCGACATGTACAATGCCTGCGAATGGGGCAATTACTGCCGCGTCCAGGACACTGCCGTGGGAAGCCGGCAGGTCGGCCGCCGCGGCATCGTCACCTTCGCCGGGATCGTGGTGCGCCCGGACTCCCCGGTCTACACCGCCCAGCAGCTCGCCGACCGCAAGATCGGCGTGCCGTTCTACTTCGGCACCCACTACCTCGCGCTCCATCTGCTGGAGGGCTTCCTGCCGCGCGACCGCATCACGGCTCTGCAGCGTCGCCAACGGCTCGCGCAAGCGCTATGCCGCGATGATGTCCGGCGAGGTCGAGGCGACCACCCTGACCGAGCCCTATCTCAGCCTGGCCGAGAAGAACGGCTGCCGCGTCATCTGCTCCGCCTTCTATCACGGCACCGAAGTGGCGTCCGACAAGGTCGATGCGGAAACCTACGCGGCGTTCAACCGCGCGGTGCGCGAGGCGGTGCGCCGCATCGCCGCCGACAAGCGCAAATATCTCCGCTACTTCATCGACTATCACAAGGCCAAGGACCCTGCAGATCGGCGCCCTCACCGTCGACGATCTGCGCGAGAGCCGCCTCGTCGTCTGCGATCCCGCGCCGATCCCCGACGAGGAGCTGCAGCGCACCTACGAATGGGTGAAGAGCTGGGGCATGCTCGACAAGACGGCGTCGCCGCTGCAGCTCGTCAACATGGACGTGCAGCGGCGCGCCCACGTCGCCGCCGAATAGCGCGGCGGCGCCGATGGGGCTCGAGCGCACGGACACGATCCTGCGGCCGCGACGCCGGGCGATCGCTGTCGCGATCGCCATGGCCGCCACCGCTGCCGTCGCGGCGCCGGCCGGCGCCGCCGATACCGCGGACCAGTTCTATGCCGGCAAGACGATCCGCGTGCTGGTCGGCTTCGGCCCCGGCGGCGGCTATGATCTCTATGCCCGCACGCTCGGCCGGTTTCTCGGCCGGCATATCGCCGGCGAGCCGTCGATCGTCGTCCAGAACATGCCGGGCGCCGGCAGCCTCAAGGTCGTCAACTACCTCTTCAATGCCGCGCCGCGGGACGGCACCACGCTCGCGACCTTCGCCCGCGGCGTCGTCTACGAGCCGATCCTCGGCCACCCCGACGGCGCCCAGTTCGAGGCGCCCAAGTTCAACTGGATCGGCAGCATCGCCAACGAGGTGAGCGTGTGCGCCTTCAACGCGGCGCGCGGCATCGCGACCTGGCAGGACATGGTCGCCAAGAAGACGCTGATCGGCGCATCGGGAACCGGCGCCGACAGCGACGTGTTCCCGACCGTGCTGCGCAACCTGTTCGCCCTGCCGATGCGCATCGTCACCGGCTATCCCGGCGGCGCCGAGCTGGTGCTGGCGATGGAACGCGGCGAGATCGACGGCCGCTGCGGCTGGTCGTGGACGAGCCTGATCGCGCGCAACCGCGACATGCTGACCGAAAAGCAAATCACGGTGCCGCTGCAGATCGCGTTGCAGCGCCACGAGGACCTCCCCGACATCCCCACCATCATGGAATTGCCGACCGACCCTCGCCGCGATGCCGCGCTCAAGCTGATCGTGTCGCGGCAGGCGATGGCGCGGCCGTTCGCGGCGCCGCCGGGGGTCGCTCCGCAGCGCATCGCGACGTTGCGCAGCGCCTTCGACGCCACCATGAAGGACCCCGATTTCCTCACCGAGATGCGCGGCCTCGGCCTCGAGGTGCGGCCGGTCGGCGGCGCCGAGGTGCAGAGCCTGATGGCCGAGATCCATGCCTCGCCGCCCGACGTGCTCAGGCTCGCCCGCGAAATCCTGGTCGAGACGCCGCCGGTGCGGCCGGACAATCCGGGCGCGGACATCCGATGATCCGGGGGGCGCAGCCCGGCAAGGCCGACCGGCAGGCGCGGCAGGACGCCGCCGCGTCGCTCGCGATCGCGGCGCTCGGCTATGTCGCGGGCGATGCCGAGCACCTCGAACGCTTCCTCGCGCTCACCGGCATCAGCCCCGGCGACATTCGCACCGCCGCCGCTGCGCCCGGCTTCCTCGCCGGCGTGCTCGATTATGTCGCCGGCGACGAGGCCTTGCTGCGCGCCGTCGCCGCCCACGCGGGCGTCGCGCCGGAACAGCTCGACCGGGCGAGGCAGGCGCTCGCCGGCCACGACTGGCGGGGCGAGGTGCCGTGAGCGCGGCGTGGTTGCTACCGTACCGCGACATGAGTTCAATCTGCGGCGTGGATCACTTCCAGGTCGGGCAATCCCCGGCATTGATAACCCATGTCCTGCTCGCAGACGCAATGAGAACGGGCTGATCGGCCGGCGTGTTCTTGTGCGCAAAAACCTATCGATTGTCCTTTCATGAGGCATCGCTCGACAAAGCGACACGGAAGATGGTTCCGTAAGGTTTGTTGGCAGATACCTGAAGGCTCCCACCATGGGACTCGATGATCGACTGACAAATGGTGAGTCCCATTCCCGTCCCGGTGGACTTTGTGGTGAAGAAGGGCTCGAAGATGCGGTCCTTGTCTTTACTATCTATTCCCGTCCCGGAGTCTTCGATGGTAAGCAGAACACCAGGACGCCCCTGAATGACATCGGACCTTATCCGTAACACGCGTGCACGATCGGTGACGGAGCCCATCGCTTCTATCGCGTTCATGATCAAATTCAATAAGACTTGCCGCAACTGGCCTCGATCTGCAAGCAATTGGGGGAGCCCCTCGCGCAGTTCGGTTGCGACCGATACCCCTTTGATACGCAAATCGAGTTCATTCATTTTGAGCACTTCTCTGACGAGGTCGTTTATGCTGAGCAATGCTCTTCCGTGAATGTCCTTCTTGAACATCGACCGGACGCTGGTAATCACTTTGTTTGCTCGATGACCGTCATCGACGATGCGGTTGAGCGCGGCCCTTACCTCCTCTAAGTCCGGTGCAGCTCTCTCCAGCCAACGCAATCCCGCAGCGCCATTTGCGACTATTGCTGCCAATGGCTGGTTGATCTCGTGAGCGATTGAAGCCGCCATGACGTCCATGGCAGCCTGCCGCGCCTCGCGTTCGCTGCGCTGCCTGATCATCGATCGGGCGAGGTTTGCATGGAGTATCGTCGTCTCCGAAAGGAGTACGAGCAAAACCAATATCGTGGCGAGGAGTGCAGAGAGCCGGCTGGCATAAAATCCGAGACTGTAGCGGGTGGTCACGAGCATGATGGCCATCGCAATTTCGAGCAGCAATGCGCAACACATGACCATGAGCCATAGATCGAGCGCGGAGCTTCGCCGAAGCCACAGCAGCGCGAGCGCGGCCGCAATCAGCGATACCACCAGGCCGCCGACCAAATGACGGGTGACGGTGGCCACTTCGATGCTGTCGAGATGTACTTTTGGCAGAAGCCATTCTCCCGCAATCGCAATCCAAGTCAGTCCGCACGCCAGCGCGACCACGGCGGCGACACTCCACCCGATGACGACTGCCGGCGAGCGCTGGAGCATAGTTGCCCCCCTATCGGTGTCTTTC
Source organism: uncultured Alphaproteobacteria bacterium (assembly GCA_963795865.1). GTDB lineage: Bacteria > Pseudomonadota > Alphaproteobacteria > Rhizobiales > Xanthobacteraceae > JAJPKK01. The sequence continues at coordinate 41,588 of CAWCJX010000039.1, read as the reverse complement.
AGCAGCACATAGACAATCACGGTCACCGGTAACGAGACCTTCCAGAAATAATAAAGCCATGCCGTGCTCTGCAAGCCGCCGCCGAGGACGCCCGTGGGTGCGAATGCTCCGGGAAAGCTGAGCGCATGCGAGATGACAATCAGCCCCGAAAAGAGATAGCCACTCGCGAGCACCAAAAGTCCCAACTGACGCACTATGGAAAATTGAGCAAACAACAATGCAGAGGTAGTGAGGTCGGCAATTACAATCGCGGTTTCCAAGGCCGGAATGAAACCGTCGACACGCGGTAGCTGAGTGTTCGCAAACGGTGCCGTGGCGCCGAACGCGGCTATCATTCCCACGACGATGCCCAGCGCCAACCCGATCTGCCGCTTCGACGCCGGTAGAGTTGCTAACAGAAACAGCTGTTGTTGATCGGACTTGCTCACCACCGAAATCGCTCCTCATGCAGGTAAAAAAGGTAGCAGGAAGCGACGTTGCGGGGAATGAGGCCACCAGACCTCTTCGGGCGCGCGCCGGGGGCCTCTCCGGGCGCACCAGCGCGCTCGATATGCGCTGTGCGAGGCGTCTCGACGGTGAGTATTTTCAAGCCACTCCGCTCGGAGGTCCGTTCCCGGGCTGCCCCGGCCACGATAGGGGATCTGGTTCCTGAGGCCGCGAAGCGCTGAATCGTACCTATACGAAGTGACGATCGAATACGTGGTCGGGCTCGCTGCGGTCACGACTGGCAAGGTGACATGCCGTGATCGTGGCTGCCCGGCACCCGGCGGATAGCCGTATCATCTCGCGCTTTCGAGCGGACCCGAAAATTGCTATCGTGCCCGCGGCTCGGAAGTCATCTGGATGGATTCCAGCAAACTTCCGCGCGTCGATAAAAACAAACACGAGCTCGGGAGTGAACGATGTCGCGAAAATTCCTGGTATCCGCGTCGGTGCTGGTGCTGGCCCTGGGCGGGCTCGTCTACGCCGTCCCCGAAGTCTCGGGGCAGGTGTTCGTCGGCACTCCGACCCCGCAGCAATTCGCTGGCCAGAACCGCCCCTCGACCAGCAACGGCGAATGGCCGACCAACGGCGCCGACGTGAAGTTCACGCGCTATTCGCCGCTCGATCAGATCAACGCCTCCAACTTCAACAAGCTGGAAGTGGCGTGGCGCTTCAAGACCGACGCGTTCGGACCCTATCCCGAATTCAAGCTCGAAGGCACGCCGATCATGGTCAAGGGCGTGCTCTATACCACCGCGGGCACGCGGCGCTCGGTCATCGCGCTCGACGCCAAGACCGGCGAACTGATCTGGTCGCACAGCCTGCGCGAAGGCGAACGCGCCGCGAATTCGGCGCGCCAATTGTCGGGCCGCGGGGTCTCCTACTGGACCGACGGCCGCGGCGACGACCGCATCATCTACGTCACGACCGGCTACCGCCTGGTCGAGCTCAATGCCAAGACCGGCGCGGTGATCACCTCCTTCGCCGACAACGGCATCCTCGACCTCAAGGTCGGCGTGGTGAAGGGAATCGACGAGCAGATCGATCTGGAGAGCGGCGAAATCGGCATCCATGCGGCGCCCACGGTGACCGGCGACGTCGTGATCGTGGGCTCCTCCATGCGGGAAGGCGCGACGGTCCCGACCCACAACAACACCAAGGGCCTGGTGCGCGCGTTCGACGTGCGCAGCGGCAAGCAGCTGTGGCGCTTCAATACCATCCCGCGGCCGGGCGAGTTCGGCAACGAGACCTGGGAGAACAATTCCTGGGCCGAGAACGGCAACACCGGCGTGTGGGCGCATATCACGGTCGATGAAGACCTCGGCCTCGTCTACATCCCCGTGGAAACACCGTCGTCGGACTTTTACGGCGGACACCGGCCCGGCGCCAACCTGTTCGCCGAGAGCCTGGTGGCGGTCGACCTCAAGACCGGCGTGCGCAAGTGGCACTACCAGTTCGTCCACCATCCGATCTGGAACTGGGACATGACGTCGGCGCCGATCCTCGCCGACATCACCGTCAATGGCCGCCCCGTCAAGGCGGTCTCCGTCGCCACCAAGCAAGGCTGGCTCTACGTGTTCGATCGCGTGACCGGCCAGCCGGTGTTTCCGATCGAAGAGCGGCCGGTGCCGCAGTCCGACGTGCCGGGCGAGAAGACCGCGGCGACGCAGCCGTTCCCGCCGGAGGGGCTGCAATACGCCCGCAACTTCCTCAAGGTACCGGACGATGTCATCGACTTCACGCCGGAGCTGAGGCAAAAGGCGCTGGACTATCTCAAGCGCTACAAGGTGGTGGAGTCGCCGTTCGCGCCGGGCGTGCTGGGCGACACCAAGGGCATCCTCGGCGCCATCGTGGCCGGCACCGCCACCAACTGGCCGGGCTTCGGTTACGACCCCGAGACCCACACCGCCTTCATGCCGGCAGGCAATACGCCGGGCGTGCGCTCGCTGGTGGCGCCGCCCGGCGAGTTCTCCGACATCAGATACGTGCAGGGCATCGCCGGCCAGCAATTTCGGGAAATCCTGGGACCCGGCGATTGCTGCGCCGCCGGCGCACCCCAGACCGCGGCACGGGCGCGCCAGGCGCGCAATCCGGCGGTCGATGCCAGCCCGCCGCCCGGAGGCTTCGGCGGTTTGAATATCGAGGGACTGCCGATCTCCAAGCCGCCCTACGGGCTCCTTGCCGCCATCGACCTCGACAAGGGGCAGTTGAAGTGGCAGGCGGCGCATGGCGACACGCCGGACCAGGTCCGCAATCATCCCGCGCTCAAGGGGCTCAACATCCCGAAAACCGGCCAGGCGCAAACTTCGGGCGTCGGGCTCGCGGTCACCAAGACGCTGGTGATCATGGGCGATCCGGTAGCGACGACGACGCCGGAGCATCCCCGCGGCGCCATGCTGCGGGCCTACGACAAGGCGTCCGGACAGCAGGTCGGTGCGGTGTTCATCCCGGCCCCGCAGAGCGGCAATCCCATGACCTACATGGTGGACGGCAAGCAGTACATCGTGGTCGCCGTCAGCGGCGGCAGCTATTCGGGCGAATACATCGCCTTCAGCCTGCCGAACTGACCCGGCACGCGCTCCACAGCGAAGGGCCCGCCCATGGGCGGGCCCAGACGATGCGCCGCATCGGCGGCCGGCGTCACGGACAGAGCGGCAACCACACGCGAAAATCCGACGGCTTTCGACAGTCCTGCTCGGCCGGCGGCGTCGGTGCGCCCTGCACCGCCGGCGGCGCGGCGGCGCCCGGCACTCCGGTTGGAGCGGAGGCCTGGGCGGCGGGAGGCGTGTAAGCGCGCCGATTGTTGGTGTCGGAGTAGCCGAGCCGCGCCATGCAGCCGTCATACACGTCGGTCCTGACGACATCGTAGTCGAGCGCGGCCATGGCATTGGTCGCCCGCAGGGATTTCTGCATTTCCGCACGGCAGGTCGTCTTGTCGAGGTCGAGCTGGTCGGCCATGGTCGGATTGCCGTCCGCGCGGTGCCAGGTTTTCGGCTCCAGGTCCGCACAGGCGGCGAGCCCGAAGCACAGGAGCAGCCGCAAAGCCTTCACCGGATTGATCCTTTCGGGTTGACCAGACCGCCTCAATTATAACCGCATCTGCGGCCCGAAAAGAAGGGCCTCGCCGCCCCTCAATCGGTGCCTCGATCGACGCCCTTGCGGACATCCGAGCCTCGATTCAGGCTAACATGCCGCAAACCAACCCGGCCGGGCGCACCGATGGTCAGCTTCTGCCGCGACTGTCTTGCCGATGTCCGCGACGGCGGCGCGCGCTGCACCGCCTGCGGCTCGCCGCGGGTCGCGCGCCATCCCGAACTCGCCCGGCTCGCCATCGCCCATGTCGATTGCGATGCCTTCTATGCGGCGATCGAGAAGCGCGACAACCCCTCCCTGCGCGACCAGCCGGTGATCGTCGGCGGCGGCCATCGCGGCGTCGTCGCCACCGCCTGCTACATCGCCCGCACCTTCGGGGTGCGATCGGCGATGCCGATGTTCGAGGCGCGGCGGCTGTGCCCCCATGCGGAGGTGGTGCGCCCGGACATGGCGAAATATGGCCGCGCCGGCCGCGAGGTGCGCGCCATGATGCTCGACCTCACCCCGCTGGTGGAGCCTTTATCGATCGACGAGGCGTTTCTCGATCTCGCCGGCACCGAGCGCCTGCACGGCATGCCGCCGGCAAAGGCGCTGGCGCGGTTCGCCCGCAAGGTCGAGCAGGAGATCGGCATCACCGTCTCGATCGGACTGTCCCACAACAAGTTCCTCGCCAAGGTCGCGTCCGATCTCGACAAGCCGCGCGGCTTTTCGGTGCTCGGCGCCGGCGAGGCTGCGGCGTTTCTCGCGCCCAAGCCGGTGACCTTCATCTGGGGCGTCGGCAAGGCCATGGGAGCGAGCCTGATGCGCGAAGGCTTCCGCACCATTGCCGACCTCCAGCGCGCCGACCAGACCACGCTGATGCGCCGGTTCGGGACCGAGGGGCTGCGGCTCGCAAGGCTCAGCCGCGGTATCGACGCGCGCAGCGTCAATCCGGAACGCGAGACCAAGAGCGTTTCGGCGGAGACGACGCTGCATGAGGATGTCGCCGCGCTGCGGCCCTTGGAGCGGCATTTGTGGGAGCTGACCGAGAAGGTCTCGGCCCGGCTCAAGGCCAAGGAATTGGCGGGAACGACGATCACGCTCAAGCTCAAGACCGCCGATTTCCGTCTGCGTACCCGCGCCCGCTCGCTCGCCGCGCCGACCCAGCTCGCGAGCAGGATATTTACCGCCGGCCGGGACCTGCTGGCGCGCGAGACCGACGGCACCAGGTTCCGCCTGATCGGCATCGGCGTCAGCGCGCTCGCCGGCGCTGCCGAGGCCGACCCCGCCGATCTCGTCGATCACGACGGCCGGCGCAGCGCCGCCGCCGAGCACGCCGTCGACCGGCTGCGCGAAAAATTCGGACATGATGCCGTGATCAGAGGCATCGCCCTGGAGGACGACGGAAAGGAGTGACCCCCAACTCCCTCCCTTCCGAAGGGGAAGGGTTGGGGACGGGGCTCTCTGAATCGCCACATGCGCTACGCTTGTGGCCCGCCCCCTCCCCAACTCTCCACCCGCCGGCGGGGGAGGGAGAGATTGCGCGCGGCCAAAGGATTGCGACCGATAATTTCCGGTGGATCGGCTCCCGCCTCACTTGCAGGCGGGCGTGTCCTTGACCTCGATCTGGGACATGTTGCCGGACACGACGAAATCGCCGTAGTCGAGCGAGAGCGCGCGGGAGATGCCGTTCTCGTAGAGCTCGAAGCCGATGGCGTAGACCGGAAGCTGCTCGCCGCTACCGCTGCCCTGCTCGAAATAGCTGATGGTCACCGGCCACCGTTTGAGGTTTGCCAGCGCCGCCTTGCCGGCGGCGGCGTCGTCCGGCTTCTTCTCGTCGGGCAGGATTTCGCGGCCGATCACGGTGAGCGTGCTGTAGATCTTCTCGCCGTTCTCCGAGCCGTCATAGACCGGCAGTTCGAGCAGCGTCTTGCCCTCCTTGGCAGCGTCGATGATGCGCCGCATGTGCTCGGTGGGGAACACGATCTTGGCTTCGAGATCGATGGTCTTGGGCTTCGGCTTGGTCAGCTTCACCTCGACCTGCGCGGTGGTGCGATCGGCGTTGCCGTTGACCGCGTCGACGACCCGGTCATTGACGGTGTTCTGGGAATTGAAGCGGAACGACTTGGCGTCGCCGTCCTCCCAAGTGGTGGCCTGCAGGTCGCTCAGCGCCACCTTGCCCTCGCCGCTGTCGATCTCGGACACTTGGCGGAACTGCAACGCATAGCCTTCGCAGGCGCTGCCGGCGAAATCATAGAGGATGCGGCCGCGAACCGACTGGATCGGACGCTTGCCGCGGGTGCGCGTGAGGGTGAGGTCGTAGACCGCGCGATGGGGCGCGAGCACGGTCGCGGCCCGCGCCGGAGCAAGACCGGGCAGACCGATCAGCGAGCCCACGATCAGGGCGGCGGCTGTCGGCACGGCGATATGAACTCGCGTCATGGAACCTCCTGTGGCCTGACCTCGGACATCCGCTTCCCGGATGCCGGGACCATCAGCCTACGCGTTGAAGCCGCGGGCGACACACCCAAGCCGATGGAAACCATCCGCTTGGGTCGCCCCACCGGCATGCCCGGCGGGTGCCGGACGATTCGGGGCCGGGCCGGATTGCGACCATAGAAGTCGGCGGAAAAAGTCGCAACAGCGGGTATGGCCCGGGATCTGGAAGACTGGGATCTGGAAGACCGGTTCGGGACGATATGCGAATCATGGTGTTTGTTTGACTGTCCCGGCTTTTGGACGCAATCGCGGCAAATGGCTTCGCCGCGACCGTGCTTGCAAGAAACCGGCCGATCGGCGAAGTATCGTCGCGGAGAGCGGCAGGAGGGGCAGAATGTCCGGATTGGTCGACAAGAAACTCGAAGAACTCGGCATTGCACTGCCGACACCGGCAGCACCGATCGCCAATTATGTAGGCTTCGTGCGCTCCGGACGCCTGCTGTTCGTGTCGGGCCAACTTTGCCTGCAGGACGGCACGCTGGTCGCCAAAGGCAAGCTCGGCGCCGCGGTCACTGTCGAGCAGGGCCAGGCCGCGGCGCGCACCTGTGCGGTCAATCTGCTGGCGCAGCTCAAGGCCGCGCTCGGCGATCTCGACAAGGTGGTGCGGGTGGTGCGGCTCGGCGGCTTCATCAATTCGCAGCCGGATTTCCTGGACGGGCCGAAGGTCATGAACGGCGCCTCCGACCTCATGGTGGCGGTGTTCGGCGACAAGGGGCGCCATGCCCGTACCACCGTGGGCGTGGCGGTGCTGCCGGCCGACGCCGCCGTCGAGGTCGAGGGCACGTTCGAAGTATCGTGAGGCCGGCGCAGCGTGCTCCCCGGCGGTTCCGCGACCCCCGACCTCGGCTGGCTCACCGCCCGGCCGATCGCCCATCGCGGGCTGCATGATGCCGCCCGCGGCATCATCGAGAACATGCCTGCCGCCGCCGCGGCCGCCATTGCCGGCCATTATGGCATCGAGGCCGACCTGCAGATCAGCGCCGACGGCGAGGCCATGGTGCATCACGACGCCACGCTCGGCCGCCTCGCCGACGGCGACGGCGCGCTGCGCGAGTTCACCGCCGCCCGCCTCAGGCAGGTCCCGTTCAGGGCGACCGGCGAGCGGATGATGACGCTCGGCGATCTCTGCGACCTCGTCGGATCCCGCGTGACCCTGTTTCTCGAGCTCAAGAGCCGATTCGACGGCGATCGCCGCCTCGCCGCCCGCACTGCCGCGGTGCTCGCTTCCTATGGCGGACCGGTCGGCGTCGGCTCGTTCGATCCGGCGCTGCTGAGCGAGTTGCGGCGGATTGCGCCCCGCCTCGCCCGGGGCGTCATCGCCGAGCGTCGCTACACGCACCCCGAGTGGAGGTTTCTCAGCCGGGCGCAGAAGCTGAACCTGGCATTTCTTCTGCATGGGCTGCAGAGCCGCCCGGATTTCATCGCCTACAAGGTCGGCGATCTCACGGCGGTTGCGCCGCGTGCGGCACGGCATATGTTCGCCCTGCCGCTCCTGACCTGGACGGTGCGGAGCGCCGCGGATCGTGCCATGGCCGCCCGCTACGCCGATCAGATCATCTTCGAGGGATTTCGCCCCTGACATGTCCGGTAAGCCGGCCGCCTCACCCGAGACCCCCGACTTGCGCATTCGCGTCATCCCCGCGATCTCCGAGATCGCGGCCGCAGACTGGGACGGCTGCGCCGCCGGCCCCGGCCCCGCCGGAAGTGCCAACCCCTTCACCCGCCATGCATTCCTGGCTGCCCTCGAGGCCTCGAAATCGGCGACCGCGCGCACCGGGTGGCAGCCGCAGCACCTCGTCGCCGAGCGCGGCGGCGCCGTCGTCGGCGTCGCGCCGTGCTATCTGAAATCCCATTCGCGCGGGGAATACGTGTTCGATGCCGGCTGGGCGGACGCCTATGAACGCGCCGGCGGCAGCTATTATCCCAAGCTCCAGGTCGCGGTGCCGTTCACGCCGGCCACCGGACGTCGCCTGCTGGTGGCGCCGGGTCCCGATGCCGCCGTCGCAGAGACCGCGCTCGCGCAAGGGTTAGTGGAGCTGTGCAAGCTGCGCGAGGCCTCGTCGGTCCACATCACCTTCATGACGCAGGCAGAGTGGGAAGGGCTCGGCAAGCGCGGCTTCCTGCTGCGCAACGACCAGCAATTCCACTGGGAGAACGGCGGCTTCTCCTGCTTCGACGACTTCCTCGCGGCGCTCGCATCGCGCAAGCGCAAGGTCATCAGGCGCGAGCGGCGCGAAGGGCTCGCCGACGGCATCGAGGTGGCGTGGCTCACCGGCGGCGACCTCACCGAGGCGGCGTGGGATGCCTTCTTCGCGTTCTACATGGACACCGGCTCGCGCAAATGGGGCCGCCCCTATCTCACCCGCGCTTTCTTTTCCCGCCTCGGCGAGACCATGGCCGACCAGACCGTGCTGATCATGGCCAAGCGCGCCGGCCGCTATATCGCCGGAGCGATCAATTTCGTCGGCGCCGGCACGCTGTTCGGCCGCCATTGGGGCGCGATCGAGCATCACCCGTTCCTGCATTTCGAGATCTGCTACTATCAAGCGATCGAATATGCGATCGCCCACAAGCTCGCCCGCGTCGAGGCAGGCGCCCAGGGTGAGCACAAGCTCGCGCGCGGCTACCTGCCCTCGACCACCTACTCGGCCCATTTCATCGCCGACCCCGCGCTTCGCCGCGCCATCGACGACTACCTCGCCCGCGAACGCGCCTATGTGGAAGCGGCCGGCCGCGAGATGCTCGAGGCGAGCCCGTTCCGCAAGGACGCGGCTCACGAGGACGCGGGGTTTTAGCCCGTCATTCCGGGGCGGCCGCAGGCCGAACCCGGAATCCATGAGTTCCAGGTACGGCCGCCTGGATTCCGGGTTCGCGCGAAGTCGCGCGCCCCCTCGACTGGAAGGCTCTCGGTGTCCGCCTTGACGGATCGCGGCACGGGCTCGACATTGGGCGGGCAAGGAGACCGCGATGGCGAGCTACGATCCCGACAACGTGTTTGCGAAGATCCTGCGCGGCGAATTGCCGAGCCACCGGGTCTATGAGGACGACCGCAGCTTCGCCTTTCTCGACATCATGCCGCGCGCGGCGGGGCATACCCTCGTCATTCCCAAGGCGCCGGCGCGCAACCTTCTCGACGTCGACCCCGACGACCTCGCCCATCTCGCGGGAATCGTGCAGAAGGTCGCCCGGGCCGCAATGAAGGTCTTCAATGCGGACGGCGTGACCGTGCACCAGTTCAGCGAGGCCGCCGGCGGCCAGGTGGTGTACCACCTGCATGTCCACGTGATTCCCCGCCACAACGGCGTCGCGCTCAAGCCCGCGACGAGCTTTCGCGAAGAGCCGGCGGTGCTGTCCGATCAGGCGCTCAAGCTCGCCGCCGCCCTGCGATAGCCGGCGCCACCCGGACGGCCGCCGCGCCCGGTGGGGATCGCGACCGCGCGTAGCGGAGCGCGGCGGTTGCTCCCCCGTTCAGCCCGTGCCAATCAGGCGGCTCGAACAGGACCTTCCGATGCGCATCGCGGCGAAAGATCTCGAAACCGAGGCGACCTACAAGCTGATCACCGGCATCGTGGTGCCGCGGCCGATCGCCTGGGTCACCACGCTGTCGCCGAGCGGGAGCGTCAACCTCGCGCCGTTCAGCTTTTTCACCTGCGTGTCGCCCAAGCCGCCGCTACTGGCGATCAGCGTCGGCCGCAGCGGCGGCGTCTACAAGGACACCGCGCGCAACATCCTGGCGCTGGAGGAATACGTCATCCACATCGCCGACTTCTGCCATCTGGAGGCGCTCCACCTCAGCGCGACCGAATATCCGCCCGATGTCAGCGAGGTCGAAGAGGCCGGGCTCGCCACCGTGCCGAGCGATGAGGTCAAGGTGCCGCGATTGCGCGACGCGCCGGTCGCGATGGAATGCCGGTTCCGCGACTGCATCGAGTTCGGCCACACCAGGAACCGGCTGATCGTCGGCGAGGTCGTCGTGTTTCACCTGCGCGACGGCCTCGTCACGGAGGGCAAGGTCGCGACCGGCGCGCTCGACCCGATCGCGCGCCTCGCCGGCCCGCGCTACGCGCGCCTCGGCGAGATCGTAACCATGACCGCGCTGAATAAGACGAAGAAGACGTAGGAGGCGTGTATCGCTCAATGTATCGAGAAGTTGCCGTCTGGAAGCGGATTGACGACAAGGGGCAGTCAAATTCAACTGCCTTGAAGATATCGATTCGCATCAATTCGCTGTGCAAAGTGCTGATTTCTATACCGTCCCCATCAAAAATGCAGTCATCGACGATTTCGAAAAGCAGTTCGTTGAACTCTTCATTCAAATTGACCCGGCAGAGCGGCGCAAACTCTATCGAACAAGCTATGGCTGCCCACGAAGATAACTTCGACTCGTTTGCAAAGGCCATTATAGCCCGCGAGAGAACGGACAACGGCTCGTAGGGCGAGGCCGGCGTTGCACTGCGCGAAGCGCGCGCCTTTCCGCACCCGTCGAGGCCTCACACCGTTTTTGTATCGTTCCTGTCGTTCACGCCTTTGAAATCGCCGGCGCCGGGTCGGCTCGTCCATTCGTAGATGATGACCGCGATATAGGCACAAACGACCAGCGCTGCCGGCAGGCCGATGGAGGCGAAGAACTCGAGGCCGGTCATCCCCGCAGCCCCCGCAGAACGCGTCTCGCCAGCATGTGAATCATGCCGCCGGCAATGAAATAAGCCAGGCAGCACCAGCCAACGCCGGCCGGGCCGGAGGCCGTCAGGTTGAAATAGACGCTGGCCACCGGGGCCAGAACGCCGACGGTGAAGCAGGCCGTCGAAACCCGATCCAGCGCAGTGGCGAACAGTTTCGTCTGCTCGTTGAATACGAGATTTGACATCCGGCGAACCCCTCGGTGCGGCCGGAGCAGCTTCGCACGACAATGTTAACCGTCGCTATATTCGATGGATCGGTCGGCCGCTCGGGGTCCGTAGCCCGTGGGCCGGTACGAGCGCATCCACGTGGTCCTGCGCCACGTGGCGCCATGTCGTATGCGCGGGCGCAACGCTACGCGCCCTGCCCGCCCCTACACGACCGTATCCGCGTCACACCTTGACGAGCGGGATTTTCGGCACCGAGCCGCGGCTCGGCGGTGGGCCGTCGCCCTTCGGGCCCGGCGGCTTGGCGCGACGCACCCCGCCGCCGCCACCACCGCGGCGCTTGCTGCGAGCGCGAACCGGAGGGACTTTCTCCGGCTTCGGCGTGATCGGGCCGTCGAGGAACTCGAAGCCGAGCTTGTCGGCTTCCGCGTCGCTCTTGACCACGATCACCCGGACATGGCCGCCGTCCTTGAGCTTGCCGAACAGCACCTCGTCGGCGAGCGGCTTCTTGATGTGCTCCTGGATCACGCGGGCCATCGGCCGCGCCCCCATCTGCTCGTCATAGCCGCGCTCGATCAGCCATTTGGCGGCGTCGTCGGACAGTTCGATGGTGACGTCGCGGTCGGCGAGCTGGGCTTCGAGCTGCAGCACGAACTTCTCCACCACCTTGGCGATGATCTCGGTGGTGAGGTGGCCGAAGGTGATGATGGAGTCGAGCCGGTTGCGGAATTCCGGCGCGAACAGGCGGTTGATCGCCTCGAGATCGTCGCCCTCGCGCTTGTTGCGGGTGAAGCCGTAGGCGGCCTTGGCGAGGTCGGAGGCGCCCGCATTGGTCGTCATGATCAGGATGACGTTGCGGAAGTCGACCTGCTTGCCATTGTGGTCGGTGAGCTTGCCGTGATCCATGATCTGCAGCAGCACGTTGAACAGATCCGGATGGGCCTTCTCGATCTCGTCGAGCAGCAGGACGCAGTGCGGATGCTGGTCGACCCCGTCGGTCAACAGCCCGCCCTGGTCGAAGCCGACATAGCCGGGCGGCGCGCCGATCAGGCGCGACACCGTGTGGCGCTCCATGTATTCGGACATGTCGAAGCGGATCAGCTGGACGCCGAGCGAGGCCGCGAGCTGCTTTGCCACCTCGGTCTTGCCGACCCCGGTCGGGCCCGAAAACAGGTAGCAGCCGATCGGCTTTTCCGGTTCGCGCAGCCCGGCGCGGGCGAGCTTGATCGACGCCGCCAGCGCCTCGATCGGCTTGTCCTGGCCATAGACCACCCGCTTGAGGGTATCTTCCAGATGGGCGAGCACCGCCGCATCATCCTTCGACACGGTCTTGGGCGGAATCCGCGCCATGGTGGCGATGGTGGTCTCGATCTCCTTGATGCCGATCGTCTTCTTGCGCTTGCTTTCCGGCAGCAGCATCTGCGCCGCACCGGATTCGTCGATCACGTCGATCGCCTTGTCGGGCAGCTTGCGGTCATGGATGTAGCGCGCCGACAGCTCGACCGCCGCCTTGATCGCCTCGCTGGTGTATTTGAGCTTGTGATAGTCCTCGAAATAGGGCTTGAGGCCCTTCATGATCTCGATCGCGTCCGGCACGCTCGGCTCGTTGACGTCGATCTTCTGGAACCGGCGCACCAGCGCGCGGTCCTTCTCGAAATACTGGCGGTATTCCTTGTAGGTGGTCGAGCCGATGCAGCGCACGGTGCCGGCGGCCAGCGCCGGCTTGAGCAGGTTCGAGGCGTCCATCGCGCCGCCGGAGGTGGCACCGGCGCCGATCACGGTGTGGATCTCGTCGATGAACATGATCGCGCCGGGATAGGCCTCGATCTCCTTGATCACCTGCTTCAGGCGCTCCTCGAAGTCGCCGCGGTAACGCGTTCCGGCGAGCAGCGTGCCCATGTCGAGCGCGAACACCGTGGCGTTCTTGAGAACGTCCGGCACTTCGCCGTGGACGATGCGCCGCGCCAGGCCCTCCGCGATGGCGGTCTTGCCGACGCCGGGATCGCCGACGAACAGCGGATTGTTCTTCTGGCGGCGGCACAGCACCTGGATGGTGCGGTTGATCTCGGACTCGCGGCCGATCAGGGGGTCGATCTTGCCGTCGCGGGCCTTCTTGTTGAGGTTGATGCAATAATTCTCCAGCGCATCGCCTTTCTTCTTGGGCTCTTCGCCGGATTTCTGCTCGGCCTCCTCGTCGACCCCGCGGGTCGGACGCGCCTCGGTCAGGCCGGGGCGCTTGGCGATTCCATGGCTGATGTAGTTGACCGCGTCGTAGCGCGTCATCTCCTGCTCCTGCAGGAAATAGGCGGCATGGCTTTCCCGTTCGGCGAAGATCGCCACCAGAACATTGGCGCCGGTCACCTCCTCGCGCCCGGACGACTGGACGTGGATCACGGCGCGCTGGATCACCCGCTGGAAGCCGGCGGTCGGCTTGGAGTCCTCGCCGCCGTCGGTCACCAGGTTTTCCAGCTCGGATTCCACATAGGCGACGAGATTGCGCCGCAGCTTGTCGAGATCGACATTGCAGGCCCGCATGACGGCGGCCGCGTCCTGATCGTCGACCAGCGCCAGCAGCAGGTGCTCCAGCGTCGCATATTCGTGGTGACGTTCATTGGCGAGCGCCAACGCCCGATGGAGCGACTGCTCTAGGCTGCGCGAAAAAGTAGGCATCAGAGTCTCATTTCGTTGGTTGCGTCGGCACTTCAATCCCCCTCGATGACTTTTTTTCGACGCTCCCCTGGTCCTTCATTTTTTTTCCATCACGCATTGTAGAGGATGCTGATGTTTTCGAGCAAAGTCCATCACCTGCGTCACCTTGGTCTCGGCCACCTCGTACGTGAAAACGCCGCATTCTCCGATTCCGTGATGATGGACGTGAAGCATGATGCGGGTCGCGCTTTCGCGGTCCTTGTTGAAGAACCGTTCCAGCACGTGGACCACGAACTCCATCGGCGTGTAGTCGTCGTTGAGAAGCAGATACGCGGTAGAGGCTCGGCTTCTTGGTCTGCGTCTTGGTCTTGGTGATGACCGCGGTGCCGGGCCCTCCCGGCTCCTTGTTCCGTTTGCGATCGTCGCCCGCGCCACGCGGCGCGACGCGCGCCCGTGACAACTGCATGCCGGGAATATCAGTGGCGGTGGTCATGGATGGCAGCGGCCTTCGACGTCCAGTCCGTGCAAGCATGCCGCAAACCGGCACGGCCGTGTAGTGTTAAATTAGAGTCCGGCGGCAGAGCCATAAATAGGCAGCCATCTCCAAATCCGCCACGGCTCCGCCGCCACCGGCTTGTCGCGTTCCAGACATCGCGGTTCACCTCCGCACGGCACGACAATGTGCACGTCCGGCACGACCTGCACCAGCCATATCACCGCCGAGCCTTGCCGACGCCTTGATGCATTCCGGCCTTTTCGGACTGCACGGCTAGAGCCGGATTCATCGCCAGCGATCACCACACCCGGACCCACGATTTTATTGAACCGCCGCGGCGGATTAGCCAACCCATCGGCCTCGGCCAATGCACGCTTCCCCGCCCCTGCATGCGGTCCTCGATGCCGCAACGGGTATCCCGTAACTCATTGACGGAACGGGCGACTTCTCCAAACCGAAGGGACCGTCGATGGTCCGGGCGCAGCCTGGGGCCGCCAGCCGCGCGCAATTGCATAAAATTTAACTGATTTTTTTGCCACGATTTTTACGCGAGGAGAACACGATCCAGGCCCGCTCAAACTCAGCTCGCGAGGCGAACGTGCGATCCACCCCTGCAACAAATCGATCGGAACCGGCCGCGCGGCGGCTTGCAGCCGACCGTGCCGGCAACATCGTGCCCCTGTTCGCGCTGTCGCTCGCCGCGGTAATGGGTATCATCGGCATGGGGATCGACTACAGCCAGTTGTCGAATCGCAAGGCGATGCTCGACAGCTTCGCCGATTCCGCTTCGCTGGCGGCGGTCACGCCCGCCCTGCTGGCGCAAACCGACCAGGCCTCGATCAACGTCGCGACGACCCTGTTCAATAGCCAGGTCTCCGCGGTCAAGGGCATCGGTCCGGTGACGCTTTCGGTCACCGCGTCCGACAGCGGACTCAATCGAACCGTGACGGTCACCTACCAGACCACTTCGAAAACCAGTTTCGGCGGCCTGATCGGGGTGACGACCGCGCCGATCAGCGGCGCATCGCAGTCGACCGGCCAGGTTCCGCCCAACATCGATTTCTATCTGCTGCTCGACAACTCGCCGTCGATGGCGATCGCGGCGACCACCGCCGGCATCAATACCATGGTCGCGAACACGCCGGACAAATGCGCCTTCGGGTGTCACGAGTCCGATACCTCGCCCAATGATTATTACGGGCTGGCGCGAAGCCTCGGCGTCACCCTGCGCATGGACCTGCTGGCGCAGGCGACGCAAAACCTCATGGCGACGGCACAATCCGACGGCGACCACCAACAACGCCACCTACCGCGCCGCGATCTACACCTTCAACATCGGCTTCAACACGATCACCGCCCTGACTTCGAGCCTGAGTGCGGCGAAGGCGCAGGCCGCGAACATCCAGCTCTACGAGGTGCCGTACCAGAACTGGAACAACGACGCGATCACCAACTACACCAACGCCATGACCCAGATCAATTCGATCATGCCCAATCCGGGCAGCGGCACCAAGCAGGCCGGCGATACGCCGCAGGAGGTGCTGTTCTTCGTCACCGACGGGGTCGAGGACGAAACCGTGGGGTCGTCGCGGGTGCAGTCGCTGATGGATCCGTCCTACTGCACCACGATCAAGAACCGCGGCATCCGCATCGCGGTGCTCTACACGACCTACCTGCCGCTGCCGACCAATGCCTGGTACAATACCTATATCTCGCCGTTCCAGCCCAATATCGGCCCGAACCTAGAGAGTTGCGCCTCGCCCGGCCTCTATTTTCAGGTCTCGACCGACCAGGACATCTCGGCGGCGATGATCGCGCTCTTCAATGCGGCGGTCCGAACCGCGCATCTGACGAAATAGCGACGCGCGCAGACGCAAAACCCGGCCAGTAGCCCGCCGGGCTCGGGTCTACGAATTCCCGACGGGACTGGTCCGCATCGAAGCTGCTGCAGTTACCTCATCGCGCGGTCCAGCCGGGCGATGAAGCATGGGATTTCGAACGGAGCGGAAATACAATCGCCGACACGAAAGCAGGCTTACTTCACGACCACCGACTTGCCGACGAAATTCTCGAACGGCTTGTAGGTTTCCTTGGCGAGGTCGGCATAAAGCTCGCCGATCTTGGTCGCCTGGGCCACGAAGCCTTCATAAGCGGACTTGGCATAGGTGGTCTGGATTTCCATCGCCTTGTCGAGCGATTTGGCGCCGAGCAGCTTTTCCAGCGCAGCCGAGCCCTCTTCAAACGACTTCTTGGAATAGTCCGCCGCCTCGGCAGCGATCGCCTGAACGCCCTTGGACACCTGTCCCCATGCCTTCATGGTGGCATCCATGTTGTCCTTGCCGTATTTCTGCACATCGTCGAAATTTTTGAGCATGATCAAGTCTCCCAAACCGGCACTCCCGGCCGCTGGCATTGGCTCGGCCTCAAGGCAGTCGGCATGTCATTTATGCCGCACTGCACAAAAAGTCAACAGCCCTCTTGCAATGCAGCATCGACCGGCGCGCCCTGGGGATTACTTAACCCGGCAGCAACTTTGCGACCCTATCTTACCCCACCGTGCCATGGTGCCGCCCGTTTTCGCAGGCAGGAATCGCCGAGGGAAAAAAGGCGGATGTTGCCGGCCGCAGCCGAGACGTCTGCCAATTCGAAGCGAACCCTCCGGGACGAGGGCCTCGCAGGCGAAATGTCCGGCAATGACCCGGACGGGGAAATGGGGGACTAAATTGACGCAGAACTCTCCGAATTTGCGCGGCTCCTGCCGCGTCGCGATCGGTCTCGTCGGCGTGCTCGTGGTCACCGCCATCACCTCGCATCCTGCGCAAGCCCGCCACGCCGCCGAACCGCACCACTTCCGTGCGCACGTGATGACCCATGGTCACGACTATTCGCCGCCTTATTCGGCGATCGTGGTGGACGCCAATTCGGGCAACGTGCTGCATTCCGCCAGTCCGGATGAACCGCGTCATCCCGCTTCCCTCACCAAGATCATGACGCTGTACCTGCTGTTCGAGCGCCTGGAAGCGGGCAAGCTCAAGCTCGACAGCCAGTTGTCCGTGTCCGAACATGCTTCGGTGCAGGCTCCCACCAAGCTCGGGCTCAAGCCCGGGCAGACCATCGCGGTGGAGGACGCCATCCGCGGGCTGGTGACCAAGTCGGCCAATGACGCAGCCGTGGTCGTCGCCGAAGCGATCGGCGGCAACGAAAGCGATTTCGCGGAGATGATGACGAAACAGGCTCACGCGCTCGGCATGAGCCGCACCGTCTACCGCAACGCCTCCGGCCTGCCCAATGACGAGCAGTTGACGACGGCACGTGACCAGGCCGTGCTCGGCCGCGCCATCCAGGAACGCTTCCCGCGCGAATACCGCTATTTCTCCACGCCCTCCTTCACCTATCACGGAGAGGCGATGCGCAACCACAATCGCCTGCTCGGCCAGGTCGAGGGCGTCGACGGCATCAAGACCGGCTATACCCAGGCATCCGGCTTCAATCTGGTGACATCGGTGCGCCGCAACAACCGCCATATCGTGGCGGTCGTGCTGGGCGGAGCGTCGGCCGGCGCCCGCGATGCGCGCATGCGCACCCTGATCGAACAGCACATCGCCGCCGCGAGCCCTCAGCACACCGCGCCCGCAATCGCCGAAGCGACCGGCGCAAAGCCCGCGACGCGGGCAGCGGAAGCCCAACCGGGCAAGGCCTCGACCTATACGGTCGCTTCCTTCTCGCCGCCGGCGGCGTGGCCTGCCTCCAAATTCGTGCCGGCGACGCCGGCGGACCCGGCCCCGACCGCCACGGTCGCGGCACCGGCAGCCAAAAGCGCCGCAACAACTCCCGGCATTGACGCGATCAAGCCGCAGCCGAAACCGGCGGCCGCGGCCGCCGCGGCAGCCGACGCCAATGACACCATCACGCCGATCCGGGTGAAGACCGTCAAGGTAAAGCTGACGCAAACCCATACGGCCGGGCTGGGCCCGGTGGCCGCCGCGGCTCGGGACGAGCCGGCCCCCGAGGCGGTTGCGGCGCCCGCGCCCGTCGCGGCCCCGCCACCCAAGGTCCCTGCCCCCGCCCCCAAGGCGGTCGCGATCGCGCCGGCCGCCGTCGCGCCCGCCGGTTGCCCCCACGCCGGATGTTGCCGCGCCCATCATCGCAGCGCCGGTTGCCGCCGCTGCACCGGTCGCCCCGGCCCCGGCTACCCCGGCGCGGGCTGCTGCCGCGCCAGTCATCGCGGCACCGGTTGTTGCCGCGGCGCCGGTCGCCCCGGCCCCGGCTGCCCCGGCGCGGGCTGCTGCCACGCCGGTCATCGCGGCCCCGGTTGTTGCCGCGGCACCGGTCGCCCCGGCCCCGGCTACCCCGGCGCGGGCTGCTGCCACGCCGGTCATCGCGGCCCCGGTTGTTGCCGCGGCGCCGGTCGCCCCGGCCCCGGCTGCACCGGCGCGCGCTGCTGCCGCACCAGCCATCGCGGCACCGGTTGTTGCCGCTGCGCCGGTTACCCCGGCTCCGGCTGCCCCGGCGCGGGCTGCTGCCGCGCCAGCCATCGCGGCCCCGGTTGCTGCCGCTGCACCGGTCGCCCCAGCCCCGGCTGCAGCGCCGCCGGCTGCCACTGCAGTCATCACGGCCCCAATTGTTGCCGCCGCCCCGGTCGCGCCGCGCGCCATTGCCATGGCGGCCGCGCCGCGCACGCCCGAAGCTGTCGCCCCCGAACCCAAGGCCGACATTGCCGCGCACAGCGCATCGACGCACACGGGCTGGATCGTTCAGGTCGGCGCCTTCGACGTCGAGCGCGACGCCCAGCAGAGGCTGAGCAACGCTCACGCCAAGGTCGGCCATGCGCTCGACAATGCCGATCCCTTCACCGAGCCGGTCGTGAAGGGCGACAAGACACTCTATCGCGCCCGCTTCGCCGGCTTCCCGCAGAAAGACGAGGCCGACGCCGTCTGCAAGCAACTAAAACGTAACGATATCGATTGTATGACTATCAGGAACTGACCGCAGACGTCAGAATACGATGACATCGAGGCGTAACGACAGGAGCAGAGCGTTTTTGTAACAGAGGAGGCAACTCCTCGAGTAATGCGTGCGGGAGTTATCGATGGCGTCGAAGCAACACATCCTTCGCCTCGTTGACGCGGGCGGCGAGGTACGTAGAGCCCCCCTGGTCAGGGTGCAGTTTTTTCATGAGCCCGCGGTGGGCGCGACCGATCTGCTCCGCGCTCGCACCCGGCTCAAGGCCAAGGACCTGATAGGCCTCCTCCTTGGTCATTTTGCCGGATCGCGCCGGGCCGTTCCCCGCTGCCGCATTGCCCTGCGCGTCTTCACGCCATCGGGGATGCCGGCGGTCAAGATACGCTGCCAATAGGTCCCGGCTTTCCGCATCGAACTCGCCGAGCAGGGAAACCAGCGTGCTGAGCTCGAGCTGATCGAGCTTGGTGCCCGCCAGCCGTCCGGCGATGATCTCGCCGCTCATCGCGCCGGTATCGTGATCCAATTCGACCGCAAGGAAATTGGACCGGACCTGGGAGGCCTGGCCGGGACTTTTCCGGTCGTGCCGCCAGAACCCCGACCACCACCCCGGCGGCGCCCAGCCCAGCAGGCCGAGCCCGGTCACACCGAGCGGCACCGCAACGGCAAGCTGCCCCCTCACCCCGAGGAAGGCCGCCCCCGCCAGCGCAACAATGCCCCCTGCCGTGCGGCCGACTCTGATCATGTACTTCGGATCGGCCTGGGCGAACGACTTCACGAGCCACAGCACCAGGGCCAGCGCTAACAGACCGATGAAAATCGTCGGCATCGCTATCTCATCTGCTCCAACAGCCTGATCGCTCCAGCATTGCGCCGCGCCGAGAGATCGTCGAGCGCCTTCATTCCGCCGGCCGCATAGGCGGCGACCGCGCGGAGCAGTTCGCGCAATTCATGCGCCGCCCCGGCATCGAAGCGGCAATAGGCGCCACGGGAGAGCCGGGCGATCTCGCGATAGGCCTGCTCGGCGGCGGCGTCATGGCCTTCCTGGAACATGAAGGCGGGAACCCCGCGCAGCCCCAGTTCTCCCGCCTTGGCGCAGAGATCGTCGATGCCTTCTTCCATGGCGTCGCCGACATAGACCAGGGCCTGCACCTTGGATGCTTCGGTCTCGGCCCGCGCATGGGCCAGCACCTTGCGGATCTGGGTATGGCCGCCGCGACAGTCGATCTTTTCCATCAACGCCGCCAGTGCGGCCGGCTCCGACACCCAGCGCGAGGCCCGGCATTCGTTCAGGCCGCGGAAATAGAGCAGCTGGACGTCGAGCCCGCCGATCGCCTGTGCTTCCAGGAACATGTCCGCCTGCAAGCGGCAGGCGGTGTCCCAGGTCGGCTGCCGGCTCATGGTGGCGTCGAGCGCAAAGATCAACCGGCCGCGGCGTCCGGTCGACGGACCGCGCTCGAACGAGCGGACCTTGGCGAGAAACGCGTCGATTTCGGCGCGTGACGCCGTTGCAGCCGGCGTGCCGCCATGACCCGCCGGGGCCGGGGTGTGCTCCTCCGGGGACTTCGCCATCTGGCGACCTCTGTTGCTGGCCCGATGTTACGACTTTGAGCATGCTCCGGTGCGAAAAGTCTGCAACCTTTCGGGATCATCGGCTTAAGGTGGCCGTAGCGGAGGTTTCACGCAATGGGCTGGATGACCCCCGATGGCCTCGCCCGACACATCCGGTTCCCAAAACGGCAACCATCTTACCGGGCCGCATTGGGAGAATGCCTCAATCGGCCAGCATGTCGTGAAATGCAAGGGGCGGCTGCGCCGCCGCCCGTAGCGGGCGGTCCGCCGCCGGGCGCCGCCCGTTATTGGCCGGCAATCTGAGCGCCCCGAGCAGCGCACGGACCTCCTCCTGGGCGGACACATGGGAAAGGCTCGGCCGGGTCCCCAGAACCGCCGTGTCCAGCGCGTCGAGCGCGGTGAGCCCGCGCGGGAAGAATTCGCGATAGACCGCGCGCTCGGCAAGCCCGTCCAGAAACCGGAAGCCGAGCAGCCCGGACAGGGCTTCCAATGTCGCCGCCACGATGCGCTTGTTGCCGGTCACCGCTCCCGACAGGCGATTTCGCACCACCACCCAGTCCGGCCGGGTTCCGTCCAATGCCAGGCGCTGCTGCACCGCCTTGCGGACGATGTCGGCATAATGGCTGGTGCCGGTGAGCCTGAGCGTGACCGGGTCGACCAGGCCGAGAATGTCGAGATCGACCATGCTGTCGTTGAGCGGCGTGACCAGCGTGTCGGCCATGGCGTGGGCGAGGCGGGCGAGGAACGTATCGGCGCCGGGGGCATCGACGACGACGAAGTCGCAGCAATGCTCGATCGCCTCGACCGCCGCCGTAAAGTCGGTGAATTCGCTGGCCTCGTTGTCGTCGAGCCGGACGTTGTCGCCGAGCGCGACGCAATGATGCCGCGGCAGTTCCAGCGCCCGTCCGACGCTGCTCCCCCAGATGCGGCGGTGCTCGAAATGGCGGGTGAAGGTCTGTTGGCGCGAATCGAGGTCGATGGTGGCGACCCGCCGGCCGGCCTTGAGCAGCGCCACGGCGATGTGAACGGCGAGGGTGGACTTGCCGGTGCCGCCCTTCTCGCTGGCGACGACGACCACATGGGCCGCGCCCGGCGCTGCCGGCGTCTCGCCGCGTTGCTCCACGATCGCCATGCGACCTCCTGGCGGCGCGGCTGGACAGATGCGCCTCATTTGTCTGGATAAGCCGCCCCACCGCTGCAAAAAATCAAGTCGTCCGGAGCGTCCCGATATTGGCAGCCAGATGTCGGGGCCGGGCACGGCGCCAATTTGAGAGCGCGGCCGCGAAGCGTCAAGATTCGCGCCCATGCCGGTGCAATTCATCATGAATCCCGGCAGCGTGCGGCGCCCGTCTGGATGGCCGGCCTGGATGGCCGGACGGGATGGCGAGACGGCAGCCGCTTTGTTAGGTTCCCCCGCCCAAACCGCGGAAGGGACCACATGGCGCACGGACCGGCCATTGCACGCACGATCGCAACCCTCGACCGCGCGATCGGGAAATTCCGCGCCGCCGGCCAATCGGTCGCGCTGGTTCCGACCATGGGCGCGCTTCACGCCGGGCACGTCGCGCTGGTGCGCCGCGCCTGCCGCAAGGCCGACCGCGTCGTGGTCTCGATCTTCGTCAATCCCGCACAATTCGCGCCCCATGAGGACTTCTCGAGCTATCCCCGCCCGTTCGATGTCGACCTCGCGGTGCTGCGCGACCTCGACGTCGATCTCGTCTGGGCGCCGACGCTGGACGTCATGTATCCCGCGGGGTTCGCCACCCATGTCGCCGTCAAGGGGCCGGCCGAGGCCGACCTCGAAGACCGCTTCCGGCCGCATTTTTTCGGCGGCGTCGCCACCGTGGTCGCCAAGCTGTTCGCCCAGTGCCGGCCGGACTGGGCGATGTTCGGCGAGAAGGACTATCAGCAGCTCAAGACCGTGACCCGCATGGCCCGCGATCTCGATCTCAAGGTCGAGGTGGTCGGCGTCCCGACCGTGCGCGAACCCGACGGCCTCGCCATGTCGTCGCGCAATGTCTATCTCGATAGCCGCGAGCGTGCGGTGGCGCCGACGCTCCACCGGGTGCTCGGGGAATGCGCCGGGCGAATCGCCGCCGGCGAGCCGATCGCCCGGGTGGTGAGCGAAGGCGGCATCGCCATCGAGGAAGCGGGCTTCGCCATCGACTATCTCGAAGCGCGCCACGCCGAGAGCCTCGTCCGCGTCGAGACCCTGGCCGACGGCCCGCTGCGCCTCCTCGTCGCCGCCCGTCTCGGCAAGACCCGGCTGATCGACAATGTCGCGGTGTGATCGATGACAATCCCGCTGTAGCCTGGGTTGAGCGGCCAGCGAAACCCAGGACGGCTTCGCCGATCGAGAGGCCGATCCCGGATTTCGCTGGCGCTCAATTCCGGGCTACGGCTCGCTACGACTTGCCCGGTCTACGCCCGCTTGAGCCGCTCGATCGCGGGCCGCTCGCCGCGCAGCTTGTCGGTGATCGGCGGCCGCGGCAGCCTGGCGATGCCGGGCTCGATCGTGAAGGTGTGCTGGAGCGAATACCACGGCCCGGCGACGTCCGGGCGCCGGGGCCGGGCCGTCGTGGCGGACATAGTGCCCGATCAGGGCCCTGGTCACGCCGAACTGGGAGTCGGTGTCGAGGTTCGGATCGTCGTCGCTGTAGACCTGGGAAATGTGGGTCTTGAAGCCTTCCTTGTGGATCAGAAAGTGCAGATGGGCCGGGCGCATGTTGGCGCGGCCTTGCGCGCGCAACAGGTCGCCGACCGGGCCGTCGACCGGGATCGGATAGCCGGACGGCTTGATGCTGCGGAAGCCGATGTGGCCGTCGGCATCGGAGGTGAACTTGCCGCGCAGGTTCATGTCGGCCTGCAGGGGATCCTGGTTCTCGTAATAGCCTTCGGTGGAGGAATGCCAGACGTCGACCTCGGCGCCGGCGACCGGCCTGCCTTCCGTGTCCTTGATCCAGGCGTCGACGAAGATCGGCTCGCCCGGCGTCGGCGACCGCACGATCGAGCCGCCGTTCCCGGTGCGCGGCGAATCGAGCCGCCAGAACGGCCCCAGCAGGTTCGCGGTGGTCTCGGCCTGGCCGTTGTCGCCGTTGTTGAGGAGGCAGATCAGGGTCGAGAATCCGAGCGAGCCCGACATCAGCACGACCTCGTTGTGGCTCTGCGTGGTGCGCTGGCCGAGCGCGACGATGGCGGCGCAGGCGCGCTGGAACTCGTCCTCGGTGAGCCTGACCTCGCGCGCGAAGGCATGGAGGTGGCGCACCAAGGCGGACATGACCTCCCGGAACCGCGGATCGGGCGCCCGCGCGATCTCCGCCAGCACCGCCGCGGTCACATCCTCCTGGGTGCGGATGATCATGATGGTCTCCGTTCGCTTAACGCTCGCCTGCAACGCCATTGCAACACCGATACAACACCGGCCTGCCGGTTGAATTTCCGCCAAATCGGCGCACACTGGCCCCATATAAGCACGATACGCAATGCCCGTTGGAGGGACGTAAGAGTGTCCATAGCGAGCCCGCAGACCGCCTCTACTGCCGCCTCTCGCCGCCAAGCCTGCCGCCCCGGCGAAGCCACGCGTGAATGCCCGGGAGGCGATGGAAAGCCTCAATGCCGAGGCCGGCAAGTTCAACATCTGGCTGCGCACCCAGGCCAATGCGCCGGCGCAGCGGCCGTGGTTCCGCGACACCGGGATCGAGGCGAGCGGCACCGTCGCGGCCGGGCGGGTCGGCGCCAACCAGATCAAGACCGCGCCGCATCGCTGGCGCTGGCGCGAGATCGGCCCCTATCTCGACCGCATCGCCGAGATCGCCCGCAACTCCGACGTGTCGCCGATCGAATTCGCGGATCGCCAGCAGTTCCTGTTGACCAATCCCGGGCTCGGCGGCCGCCTGCAGGTGACCAACACCATCCGCTGCGCGATCTCGATCTACAATCCCGGCGACGTCGCGCCGGTCCACATCCACACCCCGAATGCCAGCCGCACCATCCTGTCCGAACACGGCGGCTACACCGTGGTCGAGGGCGAGCGCTGCGCCGCCGCGCGCGGCGACCTCATCCTCACCCCCCACGGCACCTGGCACGACCACGGCAATGACGGCGCGACCCCCGTGGTGTGGATCGACGTGCTCGATTTTCCGCTGATGGAATTCCTCGACTGCGTCTGGCTCGACGACGAATTCCACGGCGACGCGCGCCGGCAATGGCCGCGCCCAGGCGGCGCTGCATCCCGACGGCTATTCGCAGAAGCTCTACGGCTCCGGCGGCCTGCTGCCGGGCTTCGTGTCGCACCAGCGCGGCATCGGAGCGGGCGCGACCCCGATGATCCACTACCGCGGCGCCGACATCCGCGAGGCGCTGGCCGGGCTCGCCGACGAAGCGGGCGATCCCTACGAGGGCATCACGCTGCGCTTCGTCAATCCGGCCAACGGCGCCCCGGTGTTCCCGACGCTCGCCTATGCCGCCCAATTGCTGCGGCCGGGCGAGGAGACGCGGGGCAAGCGCGAGACCGCGAGCACCATGTACACGGTGATCGAAGGCAGCGGCGCGACCGAGATCGCCGGCAAGCGCTTCGACTGGGAGAAGAACGACATCTTCGTGGTGCCGAACTTCCTGTGGCGCCGCCACGTCAACACCGGCGCGGGCGACGCCGTGCTCTATTCGGTCTCCGACGCGCCGCTGATGGAGAAAGTCGGCCAATACCGCGCGCAGGGACGGCTCGCCGACGGCACGGTGGAGAATTTGGTGGCGTAGGCCTTGCTTCTCGTAGCGTGCCGGCGTCGAATTCACACCTCGCCCCGATGAATGCGCGCGAGGAGGCAACCCTACAGCAGCCCCATGTCGCGCAGTTCGCGGCGCATCGCTTCGGGCATGTCCTTGGCGCCGGGGGCGGCGCGGTCGAGGTCGCGCGGCGCGTCGGCCGGCGCGAGGTAGCGCCAGCCCTGGAACGCGCGGTAGGGCCGCGGCTCCACCAGCACCGGCTTGCAATCGAGCACGATGTGGCAGCGGCCGATGCCGGCCTTGTCGACGAACGGGCGGATGTCGAGGATGCGCTCCCGGCACATGATCTGGCCGCGGATCACCCAGTAGAGCGAGCCGCCGCCGACGATCTCGTCGGCGCGCTTGGGCACCATGCGGGTGGTGTGGTTGCGCTCGCGCTTGCGCGCGCCCGGCTGGCGCGCCGCGAGCTTCTCCTTGATCCAGTCCTGCAGGTCCTTGACGGAATCGCAGCCGACACAGAGCTTGATGAGATGCAGCACGTCGAGCCTTCCAGGTCAGACCGTCATGAGATCGTGGCCGACCACGATCTCGTCGGAGAAGTTCTTGCGCACGCCTTCGATCCATATGGCGTCGGTGATGGAGGGATCGTCGCCCGGCACGAAGTGGCTGAGCACCAGCTTCTTCACCTGCGACCTGCCGCCATTTGCTGAATGGAAATTATGCTCGTTCGAACTGCTTGCGCTTCCGCAGCTGCGTTTGCACATACTCCCGAAGCGCTCGATTAATTCGGGTCTGATAGCCTTCTTTGGGGGTGGCCTGCATCTTGAACCAAGCGATCACGTCGGCATCCACCCGCAGGGTCAGTTGCTCCTTCACCGGCCGGTAGAAAAGACCGCGTTTGGCGCCTGACCAGTCGAGCAGTTCCGGAGCGTCCGAAGTGTCGATAGCGTCATCGGTCAAGACCGCAAGCGCCGCCAGTTCCGCAAGCTGTTCGGCTTTCGACGACTTAGCTCCCTTCTTCATACACTCTCCTCTCGCGTGCAGTGGCCTTTCGCGCGCTGATGATCCGACCGACCGATTCGTCCTCTTCGGAATTGCCGGCCGGCAAAGTGTGAACCACAAGCACCAACACCGGTCCGACACGTCCGATCGTCTGCCAGCGGTCGCCATCCGGATGAGTATCGGGCCTGGACGCATGAAACGGATCGTCGAACACGAGCGCTGCCGTCTCGAACGACAGCCATGCTTTTTGCGGTTTGTCGCGGCCTTGTCCGGGTCCCAAATCCAGCCCACGGCCGCTCCGTATGTAACTACAGATATGACGCTACAAACGCTGCGTCAAGGATCACGTCCCCTCACCGGGCTCGAGCCGCACCACCGCCGCGCCCTCGATCACCTGGGCGCCGGCCGCGGCCACTTCGGCGACGATGCCGTCCCGCGGGGCGGTCAGGCTGTGCTCCATCTTCATCGCCTCCATCACCGCGACGCGGGCGCCGAGCTTCACCTCCTGGCCGGGCACGACCAGCACGGCGATGACCTTGCCGTTCATCGGCGCCCGCACCGTGTCGTCGCCGGCCGGCGCGCCGATCGAGGTGTCCGGGCGCCTGAACGCCACGTGATGCGGGCGTCTGCCGGCGACGACGACGCCGTCGGGCATTTCGACGATGCGATCGGCGCCTGCGCGCTGACCGCGCCGTCGACGCTCACCCGCGGGCCGCCGGCGCCCCACGCGACCATCGCCTGCCGCGCGACGCCGTCGACCGCGATGTCGAAGCGCGAGCGTCCGCGGCGGTCCGAGCGAGAAGCCGTCATCGGCCGACCACGGCGTCGCGCCACGACGCGGGTTCGGCAACCGGCGCGACGCCGGCGACGGATGCGCTCGCGTTCGAGCAGAACAGCGACGCCGTCGGCGGCGGCCTGCGTCGCCTCGGTCGGATCGGTCGCGCAGCAGGGCGGCGAGATGGCGCGTCGATGAAGCCGGTGTCGAACCGGCCGGCGCGGAAGTCGGGATGGTCGACGAGCGCCGCCAGGAACGGCGTATTGACCCGCGGTCCGATCACGATGGTGTCGGCGAGCGCCGCCGCGAGCCGATCGAGCGCCTGCGCGCGCGTCGCGCCGCGGGCGATCACCTTGGCGATCATCGGATCGTAGTCGGACGGCACGCGTCAGCCCGGCGGCGACGCCGGCATCGACGCGGATGCCCTCGCCCGTGCGGCAGTTCCAGCGCGGCGATGCGCCCCGGCGACGGCAGGAAGCCGCGGTCGGGATCCTCGGCATAGATGCGCGCCTCGACGGCGTGGCCGTCGAGCGGCACATCGTCCTGGCGCAGCCCGATGGTCTCGCCGGACGCGATGCGGAACTGCCATTCGACGAGATCGAAGCCGGTGATCGCCTCGGTGACGGGATGCTCGACCTGCAGCCGCGTGTTCATCTCCATGAACCAGAAGCCGCCGGACTTGAGCCCCGACGCCGCGGCGGCGATGAACTCGACGGTGCCGGCGCCGACATAGCCGATGGCGCGCGCGGCCTCGACGGCGGCGCGCGCCCATCTCGGCGCGCAATTGCCGCCGTCATGCCCGGCGCCGGCGCTTCCTCGATCACCTTCTGGTGGCGGCGCTGCAGCGAGCAGTCGCGCTCGTTGAGGTGGATCACCTGGCCGTCGCCGTCGCCGAAGATCTGGAATTCGATATGGCGCGGCGCCTCGATGTATTTCTCGATCAGCACGCGCGGATCGCCGAAGGCGGCATTCGGCCTCGCGTTGCGCGGCGGCGAGGGCCTCGTCGAAATCGGCATGCTTGTCGACCCGGCGCATGCCGCGGCCGCCGCCGCCGGCCACCGCCTTGATCAGGACGGGATAGCCGATCTCATAGGCCTTGCGCTTGAGAAAGGCCGCGCGCCTGCTGGTCGCCGTGATAGCCCGGCACCACCGGCACGCCGGCCTTCTCCATCAGCGCCTTGGCGCGGTCCTTGAGGCCCATGGCGCGGATCGCGGCGGGCGACGGGCCGACGAAGGCGATGTTGGCGCGCAGCGCCGGCCTCGGCGAAGTCGGCATTCTCGGAAAGAAAGCCGTAGCCGGGATGGATGCATTGCGCACCGGCGCGGCGCGCCACCTCGATCAGCCTGTCGATGTTGAGATAGCTTTCGCGCGGCGCCGCCGGCCCGATCGCATAGGCCTCGTCGCAGGCGCGCACATGCAGCGCGCCGGCATCGGCTTCCGAATAGACCGCGATGGTTCGCAGCCCGAGGCGCTTGGCGGTGCGGGCAATTCGCACCGCGATCTCGCCGCGGTTCGCAATCAGGACCGAGGAAAACATGATCTCGGGATATCACCCAAGCCATGACAATTGATAGCGGCCGGCCCGGCTTTTTCCACCGCCGTCAGCACATCGATATTACCGGATCGACGACGGCGGCGGCGGCACCCGGCCGAGCGCGCCGTCGGCGGGATCGCCGAGGTCGGGCCGCGGCACGGCCGCGCGCGCCGGCGGCGCGCTGCGCACCTGGGGCGGCCGGCGCGGCGGCACCGGCGTGACGCTCGCCGGCGCAGCCGGTGCGGCCGCGGCCGACTGCGAGGCCGGCTCCGCGGCGGGATCGCGCGGCGGCGGCGGCTCGGGCGCCATGATGCTGACCGGCGGAATCGATTTGGCCGACGGGAAGTCGTAGCGCGGCGCTACCGTTCCCGGAGCCGCCGCCCCCGGCAATGCGACCGGCGGGCCGACCGCCGCGATCACGCCGTCGGCCGGACGCGGCGCATTCCAGATCGCGGTGTATTTCTTCACCTGCTCATCGAAGGTGCGATCGCGCAGATTGGCGAGCACCCGGGTGGAATCGCGCAGCCGCGACAGCGCGTCGCAGCTCTCCGCGCTGCAGCCTTCGCGATCTCCCAGCACATGGGCGACGAGGCCGAACCGGTCGAGCTCGATCGCCGTCCGCAGCGGGGCGAGCTCGGCCGCGTAGGATGCATCGCCACGCGCCACATAGGCGGTGCCGTCGTCGAGCAGCGCCAGCTGCGCGCTCACGTATTTCACGGCGGCGGCGACCGATTCGGGACTGGCGAACACCGCCTTCTCGCAGGCAGCCTCGACCGCTTCCCCCGCCAGCTCGTCGAGGCAGGACAGCGCCGATCCCGGAGCGATGGCGCCCGCAGTCAGCATCGCCTTGCGAGCGTCCAGCGACCCGCGTTCGACGCCCGGGTTGGGGTCTTTGGCGGCAACGTCACGCTCCTGAACATAGAGCCAGGCGCCGAGGACGATGGCCGCAATCAGGCCGACGCGGAACAGCGACGTAATCAGCGCGACGCCGCCCGCCCTTTTGACCGCCAGCAGGACGGCCACCACGAGCACGGCGGCTGCCGCCCCCGCCAACCAGATCGGAACCGCCAGGGTTCCCGCTGCCGAATCCGGCATCTCCTGTCCCCTGTTCGTTACGCTAAGCCCGCGCGCCCCCACGGGTTTTATCGCATTATGCCGCACCGGATGAGGCGTGGCTACCATCAATCTCGACGGGGCTCGTATCCGCGCTTGGTGGGAGCGGGCGAATTCGTTATTAGGATACCCCCTGCCATTGTCACATTGGTCACAAACGCATGAACGATCAAGCATCCGGCCCGGCGCCGCGATCCGGCGGCCCGGTCGACCCCGCAGCCATAGAAGACCTGGTCGCTGCCAACCGCATTCTCGCCGACCAGGGCGTCCTCGACGGTTATGGCCACGTGACCATCCGCCATCCCCATGCGCCCGACCGATATTTCCTGTCGCGTTCCAAGGCGCCGGCGATCATCACCGCCGCGGACATCATGGAATACGACCTCGATTCCAATCCGGTCGATCAGGCCGGGCGCCTCATGTACATAGAGCGCTTCATCCACGGCGAAATCTACAAGGCGCGTCCCGACGTCAACGCCATCGTCCACAGCCATTCGCCCACCGTCATTCCCTTCAGCGTCACCACCGTCAAGCTGCGGCCGATCTGCCACATGTCGGCCTTCCTCAAGGAGGAGGTGCCCAATTTCGAGATCCGCGACTGCGACGGCATGACCGACCTGCTGATTCGCAACGCCAAGCACGGCGGCGGCCTGGCGAAGGCCCTGGGCGCGAGCAATGTGGCGCTGATGCGCGGGCACGGCAATGTGTGCGTCGGTTCCAACATCATGATGGCCGTCTATCGGGCAGTATATACCGAGGTCAATGCGCGGTTGCAGGCGCAGGCGATCGCGCTGGGCGGCCCGATCGAGTTTCTCGCCCCCGAGGAATGCGACTTGATCACCGGACGCAAGGACACCAATTTCCAACGCCCCTGGGCGATGTGGAAGGAACGCATCGCCACCGACTGAAGACGCTGCGGCATGGCGAATGGATTTGCCTGCACACCGACTGATGCCATCGCGCGACGCATCATCAAGAACGGGAGCCCGTGATAATGATTTCGAAACTGCCTGGCATGGTGTTCTGTGCCGCGCTCACCCCTGTCATCCTCGGCCTCGGCGCACAGGCCGAGCCGCTGGCCACCCAGGGCATCGGCACCTCGAGCTGCGCCCGCCTCGTCAACGATCTCAACCCCGGCGAAGGCCTCAACAATCCCGTCAACGTCATGCTCTATGCGTGGGTGCAGGGCTATGTCAGCGCCGCCAACATCGCGCTGCTCGAAGGCGACAGCAAGCATGTCGATCTGAGCACGCTCGACGAGAGCAAAGTGCTCAATCTGGTGGTGGGCTTTTGCAAGGCCAATCCCGACAAGAAACCGGTGACCGCGATCGACGATCTCATTCGCAAGTCGGCCAAGG
Organism: uncultured Alphaproteobacteria bacterium; assembly: GCA_963795865.1. GTDB lineage: Bacteria > Pseudomonadota > Alphaproteobacteria > Rhizobiales > Xanthobacteraceae > JAJPKK01. The sequence goes on along the minus strand of CAWCJX010000039.1, from coordinate 10,506 downwards.
TCAAGGCGAAGTGGGAATCCGGCACCATCGACTGGAACGGGTGACAAAACAGCACTTGTCCGCCAACAATCGAGTCACGGTTTGTTTCCCTCACCCGCTTGCGGGGGCGGGAGTAAAAAGCCGCTCTGATCGCGCGATTTGAAGCGATCATTCGTGGACGGGTCCTGGGCCTCATTGGGCCTCATACCAGCGCAAGCACCCGCGTCAGGCCTCCGGTGGCGTCCTTGACCTTGGGGGCGCCGACGACGAGGGTGGCGCCGCTGGCGGGGACCTTGCCGAGATTGGCCACGTTTTCGAGTCCCCACCGGCCCGACGACAGCCACAGCCTGTGGGTCTTGAAGTCCTTCGAGGGCCCGTTGTCGAGGGACAAGGTGTCGACCGCGATGCCCGCCACCTTGCGTTCCTTGATCATCCACTCCGCCGCATCGGGATCGAAGCCCGGAAAGTGGAAGGTGCCGCCGATATCGCGGCCGCTGAATTTCGCCTCGTCGGTGACCAGCAATTCGCCCCAGCCGGAATAGAGCGCGACGCAGCAGCCGTCCGGCAGCCGTCCGTTCTTGCTTTCCCAGGCGGCGAGATCGTCGCGCGACAACAGGTAGTCGGCCTCCTGCTCGGCCTGGTAGGCGATGTCGACGACCGCGAGCGGCACCACCAGCTGTTCGATCGCGAGCCGGTCGGCGGTGAGGCCGTGCTCGGAAAAATGGATGGGGGCGTCGAGATGGGTGCCGACATGCTCGCTGAGGTGCCACCAGGACAGGTTGTAGCCGTCCTTCTTCAAGACGAATTCGCGCTGCATCTCGATGCCCGGCTTGCCGTTGAAGGTCGGAAATTCCGGCGACATGGTGTGGGTGAGATCGACCACCGTGGTGAAGCTCCTCGGCGCCGCGACCGCGGGCCCCGCCACCGCCGTCGCCGCAAATCCGGTCGCGGCGGCTCCTCTGAAAAAGCCGCGCCGCGTCAACGCCTCGCGGACCGCGCGCTCACATCCGGCTACGCACATTTCCATCCCCTTTGTCGCCGCGGCCCGGCCGGACGCGGCGGTTGCCCGGATTGTGGCGCCAGCGACCGGGTTCTGGCAACCCATGCCCAGCGGATGGCCGGAGGCGGCGACGAACCGGTTGCATCGCGGCCGCCAATGCGGCCATACCACGCCCATGCTGGTGATCGACGATGTATCCCTGCGCGTGGCCGGCCGGCTCCTGATCGAGCGGGCGTCGGCGCAGATTCCGTCCGGCGCCCGCGTCGGTCTCGTCGGCCGCAACGGCACCGGCAAGAGCACCCTGTTCCGCGCCATCGTCGGCGATCTCGCGGTCGAGCACGGGCCGCTTCGCCTGGCCGTCCCGCGCGACCATCGGCCGGCTGCCGCAGGAAGCGCCCGACGGCCCCGAAAGCCTGATCGAGATCGTGCTCGCCGGCCGACCGCGAGCGCAGCCGCGCTGCTTGCCGAGGCGGAGACCGCGACCGACCCGCACCGCATCGCCGAGATCCAGTCGCGGCTCGCCGACATCGGCGCCCATGCCGCGCCGGCGCGCGCCGCCGCGATCCTCGCCGGCCTCGGCTTTTCCCATGCCGACCAGCAGCGCGCCTGCGCGGAATTCTCCGGCGGCTGGCGCATGCGCGTCGCGCTCGCGGCCGCGCTGTTCGCCGAGCCCGACCTACTGCTGCTCGACGAGCCCACCAACTATCTCGACCTCGAAGGCACCTTGTGGCTCGAAGACCACATCGCGCGCTATCCGCGCACCGTGATCGTGATCAGCCACGACCGCGATCTCCTGGATTCCGCGGTCGATTCGATCCTGCATCTCGACCGCGGCAAGCTCACCTTCTATCGCGGCAACTACACCTCCTTCGAGCGCCAGCGCAACGAGCGCCTCGCGCTCGACCTCGGTCTCGCCAAGAAGCAGGACGCCGCAGCGCAAGCGGCTCACCGCCTTCGTCGAGCGCTTCCGCGCCAAGGCCACCAAGGCGCGCCAGGCGCAGTCCCGCCTCAAGCTGCTCGCCAAGCTGCAGCCGATCGACGTGCGCATCGAGGACGATGTGCGCGAGATCACGATCCCCTCCCCCGACAAGCCGCTGTCGCCGCCGATCATCGCGCTCGACGACGTCGCGGTCGGCTACGAGCCGGGCCGGCCGGTGCTGCGGCATCTCTGACGCTGCGGGTCGACGCCGACGACCGCATCGCGCTGCTCGGCGCCAACGGCAACGGCAAATCGACCCTGACCAAGCTCCTGACCGGGCGGCTCGCGCCGTTCTCGGGCACGGTGACGCGGGCCGACAAGCTCAGGATCGCCTATTTCGCCCAGCACCAGCTCGACGAGCTCAATCCCGCGGCCAGCGCCTACGACCACGTCCGCAAGCTGATGCCCGACGCGCCGGAGGCGAAAGTGCGCGCCCGCGCCGGCGCGATCGGCTTTTCCGGCGCGCATGGCCGACACCCCGGTCGCCAACCTGTCGGGCGGCGAGAAGGCGCGGCTGCTGCTCGGCCTCGCCACCTTCGAGGCGCCGCACCTCGTCGTCCTCGACGAGCCGACCAACCATCTCGACATCGACAGCCGCGCCGCGCTGATCGAGGCGATCAACGACTATTCCGGCGCGGTGATCCTGGTGTCCCACGACCGCTATCTGCTGGAAGCCTGCGCCGACCGGCTGTGGCTCGTCGCCGACGGCGACGGTCAAGCCGTTCGACGGCGATCTCGACGACTACCGCCGCGTGGTGCTCGGCGCCGGCGGCGGCAACGGGGATGATCGCGCGGCCAGGGACGAGGGCCGGCAATCGCGCGCCGACCTGCGCCGCGCCGCCGCCGAAAAGCGCAGCGAGCTTGCGCCGCTCAAGCGGCGCATCGACGCTTTCGACAAGACCATCGCCCGCCTGACCAGACGCATCGCCGAGATCGATGCCATGCTGGCCGATCCCAAGCTCTACGACCGCGAGCCCGCGCGCGTCGCCGCTCTCGGCAAGGAGCGCGCCGACGCCGCGGGCGCGCTCGCCGCGCGCGGAGGACGAGTGGCTCGCGCTCAGCGGCGAATACGAGGATGCGCTGGCGGAGTAGAGCGCGCTCGCCCATTTGTCGCGATCCGGCGCGTGCGTGCAGACCCCCATTTCCGTGGTAGAATTTGCCCTGAAAGGACGCAAGCAATGGCTCTCCTCGATCGGTCCCGATGCCCCGCAGTGGAAAGCGTGCCGGGCCGACTGGGCGGCGCATGGGTATTTCGCGATACTCGGATGCCGGTATCCGCCGTGTTCGAAAACCTCGAAGCCGGAGCCAGCATGAGCGACATTATCGAGCAATTCGAAATAACGCAGGAGCAGATCAACGCGGTACTGGAGTTTGCCGCACGCAAGCTCGACGCGCCGCCACCCGCGCGTGCCGGTTCGCAGATCGATGCTCATTCCGTCTGACCACGTAACCCCGAGAGGTGTTGCGCGTTTCTCTCCGGTCACACGGTGACCACGGCGAAAGACCGGCGGGAGACGCCGAGCAACGGCGATTTGCTGGAGGCAGCGGAGCGAGCCGGCTTTGACGTGGTCGTGACCGCCGACAAGAACATGCGCGAGGTCCAGCAGAACCTCCAAGGCCGCCGGATAGCCCTTGTGGTCCTGAGCACGCCACGGCCGATCGCGAATATCGGGACCTCCAAAAGATCGCCGTCGCCGTGCAACACGGCGACGGCCGGCGGCTATATCGAAGCGGAATTATCGTTATGGCCGCGCCCAGATATCGCGAGGTAAAGGCCGCGGCCGGCTCCAGGACACCGACCGGCTGCCGGCGAAGGCGGTCGTCACGGTCGGCGGGATCGATCTCGCGTTCGAGATCGACGGCGATATAGAGTTCGCGTGAAGCGGCAACGCCGCCAACCCGATCCTGTTGATCGTGTCTCAGATTGAACTTCTGATCCCGAGGTTCGCGGCGCCGCACAATCTCGATGGCGATCTGATGTCGATGATCCGCCGTTTTTGACCCATCCTGACCTCAAGGCTTGTTATTGGCTTCGCTTGAGATAGAGCGCCTCGCTTACGTTCACTCGTGACGATAAGATGGCACCAGATGCCACCAATTGGTCCGCCGTTTCAAGTCCGAAGTGCAACAGTGCAGCATAGACGACATGGCGGAGTGAACGGCAGGGGAAAGGGTCGGGGTCAAGGGCTTTAGTCGCCGGAGGCGATGCGAGCGTAGCGAGCACCCTTGAGGCTGACCATTTCTCCTGCCAGACTTTGCCGTGTTGTGTATGCCGGTTTTTGTCGGCCTCCCAGTCTCCGATGCGGCTTTTTGCGGCGACAACGGCAGGTCGCTGATCGATGTCGACGCGGTTCGGAATCAACCCGCGCCCGAATTCTTGCCCTTCCGCTTGTTGTATTTTTTGCCGCTGTGACGCAAGTGAAGATACAGCTTACCCCCGTCTTTCTTGTCTTTCCAGACATGCTGATAGATGCGCTCGTGACTGATACAGGCGACCCCATCCTTCGCCAGACGACCCATCCCCGCCGCAGTACGCCGCCGACGCGGCCATCCGTTGGTCGACCCAACTTGCTAGGACACTTCGAACAATAACTAAATCGTGATTTGACGTCCTGCGGCGGTTTGACTCGGGTCTATAGGATTCCGTTGACGAACGAACCGGCGTAGGTCGGTCGTATGATCGACGAGGATGCCATTCGACAGCGTTGGGATGCGGTCGGCTCGAAGCTCGACGAGCGAGGCCGGCGTCTTTTTGCGGCGATTGAGATGCGAACGGCGGGTCGAGGCGGCTTGGCGGCTGTCTCAAAGATTACCGGATTGGCGCGCTCAACGATCAATCGCGGCGAGGATGATCTCGATGCGGGGCCGCTGCCGAAAAGGACGGTTCGTCGCCCCGGCGGCGGGCGTCGTGCAGTCCGTGACAAGGATCCAGGCCTTATCCCCGCGCTCAAGAGCTTGGTCGAACCTGCGACCCTGGGCGATCCCATGCGGCCTTTGCTGTGGGTATCGAAAAGTCCGGATAAGCTTGCAGCGGCTTTGACCGAAATGGGACACCCGATCAGTGCCGATACCGTAGATAAGGAGTTGGTTGGTATCGGATACACACGCCAGTTCAATCGCAAGACGAATGAAGGCTCGAAAAACCCCGATCGAAACGCTCAGTTCGAATATATCAACGCAAAGGTCGCTGAAGCGCAGCGACAACACCAACCCGTTATCTCCGTCGACACGAAGAAGAAAGAGTTGGTCGGCAACTACAAGAATGGCGGATCCGACTATCGCCCGAAAGGCGATCCATGTCGGGTAAACGCGCACGACTTTGAAGACAAGAAACTCGGCAAGGTCGCTCCCTATGGCGTATATGATGTGACCGCCAATACTGGCTTTGTCAGCGTCGGGATCACGAGCGACACAGCCGAGTTCGCCGTGCAGTCCATCCGCTGCTGGCGCGAACGCATGGGACTAATGCGCTATCCGGGGGCGCAAGAATTGACAGTCACCGCGGACTGTGGCGGCTCGAATGGCGCGCGCGTGCGTCTCTGGAAAAGAGAACTTCAAAACTTCGCGGATGAAACCGGCATTGCAATCCACGTACATCACTATCCACCCGGCACATCGAGGAGAGTAGGCCGAAGGAATTGCACCTGCGGCCTCTCGCAGAACGGTGCGTGAGCCTCTCAACTCACACCGCTCCCATCAGGCAAACGCGCCGACAGTACTTTGATGCCAGTGTACGAACAGTTTGCGCCGCTTGTTGGCAATGGACCCAATCATTTGGCCAGCCTGTATTTTCCGCCCATTATAGCGCTTATACTTCCGCATTGCCCACGCTATCAGCGTAGCGTTGACATACTTCCACGCCGAATGCATAGCGGATGGCGAGTAGCGCCCATAATAATTCAACCAACCTTGTAGGATTGGATTGATCTCTCGGGCTATATCCGCAAGCCGTATATGAGTGCGTTGGCGTATGCGAAGCTCCCTGATTTTCTTCCGCATGGCTTTGAGAGATGACGCGCTGACCTGAGGACCAAATCCCGTAAACATTTTGTGCTTCCGGTTCATTGCACCCCTTGGCCTGAAGCAGTATCCGAGGAATTCAAATTGTGTGCTCGGATATGAGCCTCTGCGTCTTCCGTCCTTGCAGTAGACGATCTTGGTCTTGTCCGGATGCATCTCCAGTTGGCATTCCGCCAAACGTGCCGCAAGCGCTGCTTTTAGGGCAACGGCTTCCGCCTCCGTTCGACAGTGCACCAGCCCATCATCTGCATACCGGCACCATGGGAGGTCTGGGTACTCTCGTGTCATCCACGCATCAAATGTGTAGTGCAGGAACAGGTTAGCCAAGATGGGACTGACCACACCTCCTTGCGGAGTTCCGCGAGTTCTTCCGACCCGTGTTCCCTCCTCAAGTTCCATCGGTGCCGTCAGCCATCTTTCGATATACAGCAAAGCCCATTCACACTTCACATGTTTGCGGACAGCACGCAGCAACAGTGTGTGGTCGATGTTGTCGAACAGGCCTCGGATATCAAACTCTAGCACCCAGTCGTACTTCCAGCACCGCTCGCGCGTCACCCCGATGGCATCCAGCGCCGACTTGTTGGGCCGGTAGCCATATGAGTCTGGCATGAAGATTGGTTCCACAGTTCTTTCCACGACTTGCTTGACAACCATCTGCGCCACACGATCAGCCACTGTGGGCACCCCCAAAATACGTTGTCCGCCATTCTTTTTGGGAATGGGAACAGCGCGCACCGGTGGCGGAAAGTAGCTACCTGAGCTCATCCGATTCCAGATCTTGTAGAGGTTCCTCCCAAGATCTTGGGCGAACTGCTCAAGCGACTGCCCATCCACTCCGGCCGCGCCCGCATTGGCTTTGACCGCTTTGTAGGCGTCGTACACTAACTTCTTGTCAATGTTAAACGGCTTCGTCTTCGTTGCATCCATCGCTTCATCCTGTTTCCAGTTGCACGCTGTTGCAACCACCTGACTCGATCCCTTTGCTCCTGTTCCATTACAGAACCTTCATCGCTCGTACGGATCGATCCGCCCCAGTGCTCCACATCGGTACTCTCGCCTCGTGGCTTCAACCACTTGTGCTTCTCCCTTTGCATTGAAGCGACTGGTTCCTGCAGTTCCGATTGAAAGCCTGTGTCAGCTTCACGCCCCCTTTACGCCGGTCGCCGCCTACCCAGTACTCAGGTCTCCGGCAGGCTCTTCCCAGAGGTTCCACTCACCTTTGGTTTTGACGACACCTTGATCCTAACGACGCGTCATCGGAAGGTTTGCTTTCGCTCGTCTCTCTGACACATACCTGCGCAGGTATTCCCTGCACTTTTCCCCCAATGCTCACTACCATGGCTCTTAACCACAGCCGCTTGGGGCGGTTTGACACCCACTCCTGAAAGTCGGTGCCGATGGGCCTACCATCATCTTTCAGTCAGCTACCATGTGATTCTAGGTCATCACTCCTTTTCCTCTCATGTTGCTGCAGCACACAGTGGAACAAAATCGAACATCGCCTATTCTGTCATATTACCCAGACTTGGCGCGCCAGGCCGCTGACAAGTCGCATTGCTGTGGTCGAGTTCATCGCGGCAACGACAACCAAAACCGGCCTCAAAGTTGAGAGCGCGCTTGATACGCGCCATTACCAAAAAGGCCTCAAGGTCAGCAAGGCAGAGATGAAGTCGCTCAACATAAAGGGGCACGACTTCCATCCGGAATGGAACTATACTGTTCGACCACGGCAATCGACCAAAACGTAGCACTTATTGTTCGGAGTCTCCTTAGTCGCAACGCAGCACGGACGGCCGAGCCATCATAGATTGAGGGCGTAGCCACGGGACGGGCTCCGAGCCAAGCGTCTCAATTGTCCGCTCCTCCGTCACCAGCCTACCGCACCCCACAACATCGCGAGACCGGAGCATAGTAGCAGACCGTCGAGAACGTGCTGGAACCTGCCGATGCTCATTCGCAAAACTATAGCCTTCCCCACGAAGGCACCAGCCATCACGGACGCACCGATGATCACTCCCTGCAGGATGGAGCTGTAGGGCAGCGCCCCGAGCTGCCGGAAGGTGGTCACTTGCTGACCATCAACGCGAGTGAACTGGCCGCTTCGGTGGACAGGAAGGCCCCCTTCAATAGACCGTAGGACGTAAATGCCGGGAACACTGAGCGGCCCCGTCGAGATGACGATCCCGGTCAGAAATCGATGACCGCGCCGGCAAGGGCAAGCTGCCAGAGCCGAATCCGGAATTTCATCGCATTTAGCCAACGCCGGCCAGGGATCATCAACAGAAAGAACAGCCCCAGCGCCAGATCGACAACGGGTGACGGCAGTACCAGAAGTGTGCGGGCACCCAATGCCGCCGCGGGGATTCCTGTAATCGAGTAGGCAGCGAAGGCCCGCCAGTCAACCTCGCGCCACCAGGCCATTATCTTGGCCACATTCGACATCAGTGCCGCGATGGCCATGATGGGAACCGCCTGCTTCGGTCCGAACTGAAACACCAGCACGGGAAGCAACATGATTGACGCACCGGTACCGATGATTCCGCTTAAGGAGCCTGCGACAAGGCCGAGAGCCAGCACAAGGACATAGTTCACCATTCACCCTCTCACGGAATTCAGTCGGTCGACCCGCTCACGTAATCGCCGCGATCAACGTCGTTCCACATCCAAGAAAGCGAATGGTGCTACCATACGGCGTCGTGCAACGCTTCTCGAAATTCGCTGCGACCACTTACGACATGATCAAGCGCGCGATGCGGTCGCGCACAGTCGCGCATCTCACCGGGCTTGATCGCAGTTGCGTGTGCCGCAGCCGATCTTCGAGGAGGCCCGATCCGCGGCAGCCCGGCTTGCGCCAACATCCGCGTGCGGCACCCCACGCCGTTGCCGCTTCCGCAGATCAATGTGCGTCGATGAGGCCGGAATCGATCAGGCGGCGATGGAACGCAAGGATGGTATCGCGCGATGCGCATGTGAAATAGCGCCCGTTGCAGGTGGCCAGCATCTGCTGCCGCGCCCGAAACGAATCCGATAGCGGCAACCCCGCCGCGTTGAGGATGACAAGCGGAATGTAGGGTACGTCCAGCGTCTCGACCTCGGGCAGCGGAGGTGGTTGGTAGTTGATGCCCTCGACGGCGTAATAGGTGATGAAGCCCAGCGACTCCAGCGGCAACGATATGTCCTCGGCATCGAGTTTGTCGTCGAACCCGAGGAGGCTGCGGGTCGCGATCGGATGGTGATCGCCGTAGTGCACGATCAGAAACCGTTCGCCTGGGGACGGCGGGCGATCTCGCCGCGCAACTCCTCGTAGTCGATCCTGGCCATGGCGAGCCGCCGCAGATATTCGCTCATCTCCGGATCGGTGCCCGGACCGCCTCCCGGCACGTCGACCTCCGGCATGTAGGTCGTGTCATAAGGACTGTGCGTGCCCATGGTAAAGATCATGGTGAAGAGCGGCTGGCGCGACCGTTTCAGGTGGCGCGCAATCTCGTCGAGAGCGTTGCCGAAATAGAAGCGGTCGCGCTCATTGTAGGTTTGGGCGCCCTGATCCTCGGCGTCGAACATCTCTTTGATGCCGACAGAGGCGTAAAATTTGGCATTCGAAACAAAATTACGCATGAGCGGATAGAACACGACATTCCGGTAGCCGCAGCGGAGAAGCGTTTCCGGCAAGGTATCGCGCAGCTTCCCCGCCATCAGGGGCTGGACGAACTGTTGCATGCCGCCGAAGGAGCGTGTCGAGAGGCCGGTCAGGACGGCGAACTCGGTCAGCCAGGATGCCCCGCCATAGCTCTCCACCCGCAGACGGTGCACCTTGCCGTCATGGGAGGCGAACAGCCGGTCGACACGGTGGGTCGTACTGAAGCGTTGGGAAGTATCCGGGCGGCACCACCCATTCTTCGTGGATGAGAATGATGTGCGGAGGCTTTGTCGCGGTGGTGCAGGCGGTCGGCATCGCAAAATGAGTGCCGGGCGCCGAACTGGCCGCTTCGATCAATTGGCCACGTCGTGCACCGCAACAGAGGTAGACCTACTGTATTTTTCAGGCCGCTGCAGGAACTTCAGCATCACAGTTGCGCCTTTCGCCCTGCCGGCCATCGATGCCGACGGATACCGGCCCGTCGATGGTCACCCGGCGCACGATGCGCGGCTGGTCGCCGTAATCGTCGATCGCCTTGTGCTGCGTCGCGCGATTATCCCAGATCACCACATCACCCGCAGACCAGCGCCAACGCACCGTATTTTCCAGCCGCGTCACGTGATCCTGCAGCATCGCAAACAGATGCGCCGAGTTGCCGAACTGACGCCAAGGAGCTTGCGAACGAAATAGCCGAGCATGATGGCCCGTTCCCCGGTCTGCGGATGCACCTGCACGACCGGGTGCTTGGTCTCGTAGACCGTCGATTTGAACACGGTCTCGTAGCGCTGCACCTGCTGGGCCGTGGCGTTGGGGCGAGCTGCGCCATAGTCGTAGGCGTTGCTATGGAGCGCCCACAGTCGATCGGCGAGGCCGCGGAGCACCGGCGGC
>CAWCJX010000038.1:0-42002 GCA_963795865.1 uncultured Alphaproteobacteria bacterium | reverse complement strand
CAAATACCACCCTCGCTGCTCGGGCGGCCTTGCGATCTGCTCAAGTCTATCGCGTTGCCGGGAACACATCCGAATTATAGGAACGTTTGGCGAGGGCACCAACGACGCGCCCGAGCCAATAAAGAATACATAAAAGGCCCCGGCCATGCCGGGGCCCCCGATTTGATGAGAGCGGGTGACCACCGCGATCAGTACCGGCCCAGTCCGCCAGAACCGCCAGCTTCAGGAATGCACCTGGCAGCGCCGGACCAACGAGTGCGGATCGTGGCAGGGTTACGGCGCACAGGTGGTCGGGTTGAGCATCAGGACGCCGCGGCGCATGATCGAAGACATACCCAATTTCGGTGAGAAGATGCAGAATGCCTACATCCAGGCGGTCAAAGAATCTCACGAGTTTCCTCCAGCGATCGCCGGACTGCCGAGCCTGCGACCCGTTGTGACCGCGCGGCCGCGCAGCGGCGGTCGGCTGCGGAACCGGGCCGGGGCGCAACACCGGGCGGCTATGCGGCTGCATCGAAACGGTCGGGTGCCCATCGACGCCGAGGCTCGGCGGGCTGGGCGCCGACAGCACCGCCGTATCTGCGGCCTGAACAAAAGACCCCAGACCCTTTTGGTGTGCATGGGCATGCATGATCCACTGGCTCGGCACGGTGGCGGTCTCGGGCTGGTCGGGCGTCGCCGGTACGACATGAACGATATGATAGCCGCGGCGCTTCAATTCGCGCAGCAAATCGGGCAGCGCCTCGACCGTCTTCGCCTGGATATCGTGGAGCAGCAAGATGCCCTTGCCATTGGCCTCGATACCCTGCAGCGCCCGCGAATACACCTGAGCCGGGCTGATCTTCGTCCAGTCATCGGCCGTGGCATCGACGCTCCAGGTCACCAGTTTCTGTGATCCGAGGTATTGGTCGATGGCATTGGAACGCGCCAGTCCGGGAATGCGGAAGAACGGCGCCGGCGGCTCGCCGAGCACCGAGGTCACCGAGGCAATGCCTTCGTCGATCTCCTGCTCCGCCCTGATGAGCGGCATCTTGTGCAGCCGCAGCGGGTGGGTCTGGCTGTGGGTGCCGATCGTGTGGCCGGCCGCCTCGATCTTGTGGACCACGTCTGGATAGTTCGTTGCCATCTTGCCGACCAGGAAGAAGGTCGCCTTCACGCATTCACTGGCCAGCGTGTCGAGGACATGGTTGGTGCGAGGCGGCAGCGGACCGTCATCGAAGGTGAGCACGACCTCGTGGTCGGCGAGGGGAAGGCTCTCGCGATACTGCATGCCGCCGAGCCGGGGGTGCTCCACGGGGTCGACCACGATGGTGCGACTGGTCCCGAGCGCGTCCGGATTTCCCGGGCACTCCGCCGCGGCGGCTCCGCCCGCCGCCAACAGCGCCACAGACAAAAAAGCAGCCCTCGAGCCTTGCATTTTGAATTCCCCTCACCTCGCAAAGCTGTATCATTTCATGTTCGATCGGAGCCAGACAGCAAGTCTGCTTTTCTCTAATCCAATGCGGCCGTGTGGTATTTGGGATACACGGCTTAACGAAGCCAGCCGGGCCGGATCAAACGGGTCATGCTCGCGTATCCGGCGTCGGTGCGTTCGCACCGCGTCCGGCCGCATCCCCTCCCGCTGCATTCTCCGCGAATCTTGTCGCCGTCAGCCGGACTCGCACAAATTCGCGCGCGCTGCTATTTTTCGAGGTGCCCTGGGTAAGAATGCGAAGCATTAGCGGTTCATAGGTTGGGCATATCTCGATGTCACCTCGAACAGCGGACCCACGTTTACGACCGTCCACGAGATCGCTCGTCATCTATTGTTGCGTGTCGACGGCAAAGCAACGAGTTGCCGCGCAGCGAGTTGCGCCAAGAGGGCGGGCATGAAAATGTCCCGGGCGATCACCGCTGCGATATGCGGCCCCGCGCTCGCGTGCTGCTCGGTGAATTCGAACTTGCCGAATTTGAATGTACCGAGCATCGATCTGCTCGATCCGCATGCGACGGCTACGGTGACGATCCAATCCAGCCCGCCGGGTGCAGAAGCGCGCGCCTCGAGCGGCGGCCTCTGCCGCACGCCATGCGCGCTGTCGGTCCCCGCCAACGAGGGATTTACGGTGACCTATGTGCTCGACGGATATCTGCCGCTGACCGTCTCGGTCCGATCCATACCGGTGGAGAAAAGCGCACTCATCGACATGACGCCCCCCCAACTCGAACCGAACCCGGTCTTGGCCGAACTCCAGCCGGCGCCACCACCGCCACCGCCGGAACCCCCGCCCGTCAAGAGGCGGCAGCGCCCGTAGCCGCCGCCGGCTGCTCCAGTGACGGCGCTGCGATCCGAGCCGCCCGCAACCCGCAAGAACGACGTGACGCCGGGTGAGGTGTTCCCGCGGTAGCTGTCGCCGCAAGCCGCCACCGCAGCTCGTTCGCATGCACCCCGCTCCCTGACGAAGAGGGAGGCGAGGGCGGCTTGCGTACACCGCATCCGAGGCCGATGTGCCAATGATAAAGGCCCCGGTCGCCCGGGGCCTTTATCATGAGGTCAACGCCGAAGCGCCGACGCTCAGAAGAGTTTGTAATTGACGCCGAAGCGCACGATGTTGTCGTGTTCGCGCTGCACGGTGCTGGTCAGGCTGCTGTTAGAGGGTCCGCCGTCTATTGGTCCGTAGGTGTACGCGATCGTGTTGCTCTGACTGCCGAGCTCGGCGTACAGATATTCCGCCTTCACGCTCCAGACGGGAGAAAGCTTCCACTCGACGCCCGCACCGGCCGTCCAGCCCACGGACGTATGGGTCGATGAGGTTGCGGTGGTACTTCGTACGAAGCACGGCGGTAAACCAAGCGGGCACTGGACAGAACTGCTCAGTTTGGTTTGCCCGTAAGCAAGACCACCCGTACCGTACCAAAGCAGGTTGGGCGATGACAGCCAACCGAACCTTGCACGGACCGTGCCGAGGTCATCGAGCTCGTATTTATACACCGTGGTGATGGTGTCAGGAAAAAGCACCCCACCCAACCTGCGATACCGTACCCGTACTGCCGTTGGCGGTGGTTCCCTGGAAGTCGGCCTCGACACCCCATACCCAGCTCGGGTCAATCTGCCAATTATAACCGATCTGGCCGCCACCGAACATCCCGCTGTGGCTCACCGTGATCGAGCGCGGTATCACGCCCAAGGTCAGGGCTGTACCCAAACCCGAGACGCCGGTATCGGTCCCGGTATTGGTGATGTTGTATTGCGACGAGCCGATCCAGCCGACGTTGACGCCCCAGTAGAGGCCGGTCCAGGTCGGCGGCGGCGGCGGCGCCTTGAGCGGCATATCTGCGGCCATGGCAGGCATAATCAGCACGCTGAATGCCAAGCCAGCGAGAAGCAACCTTTTCATAAGAATTTCTCCTGTTGATTCAGCGCGAGGGTCAGAACGGGTACCAGCGCAGTGACGTCATGAAGACGTTGTCCGAAGTCGAGGGCGAGGCACAACCTGACGGGCAGCCACCATATCCTGGAAACGCATAGCGGCGGATGTATTCCCATTCGAACCCGCCGGCGACCCGACCGTAATTGCCTTTGTAGAAGTCCTGCCAGAAGCCCACGGTGACATCGCTCACCGACTTGTTGATGGCCGCGCAGTTCGAGGTCCCGCCGGTGAACGAGGCAGCGGTGGTAATGTTGCATCCGGTGTTGACCGCGTTCGGAACACCAAAGCCGGTCAAATTCCCGACCTTTGATGGAGCCGGTGGAGACGATGCTCCAATAGTTGGGCTGCGCCTTTTCCATTCCGGCATAGCCGTAGATGTCGAGCCCGGCCCAGGGGTGCAAAACAACCCCGCCCAATGCATGGAACGCTTTGATCGGCGACAAGGAACCATCGGGCGCGACGACGACATCGGACAAATTTGAAGCGCCGTAGCGGCCGATGCCGCTGCCGTACAAGGTCGAGGCCTGGACGTCGACGTACTTGGTGATGGGCAACAGCACCGAACCGCCGACGCCATCGCCGCTCTTGGTCCTCTGGCTTTGCTGGCCGGGGACGAGGGTGTCGGCAGTGATGGCTGGAACATAAGCCGGCTGTTTGGGCCGGGGGCGTGCCGCCGGGGCCGGCCGCACGTTGACCGGCGCCACGACGCAGCCGAACGTGTTGTCGTTGAAGAAGCGCGCGATGCCGAACACTTCATAATGGCCCCAACCCGGATCGAACGCCGCCTTGCCGATGATATCAGGGGCAACATCGGGGGCGAAGTTATTGGCGTATCCGCCGCTGCCCAGGAAGGAGTTGCCGGCATTGGCATAATTGACCAGCCAGCCGCCGACATTGCCGCCGTTCGCAACGGCGCCGGTACTGTTGTAAACGAGCTCGGCGGGGTTCTCGATCGAGAGACCGAAGGACGCCCAGGACCCGAAATCCTTGACCACACGCAACTGCCAGTTGCGCGTGAAGTCAAATCCGACGACGTAGTTCGGGTCTATGGTCAGCGGGATGTTCTCTTGGCGCGCCGTGATCCCGACCTTGTTTTGGGTGAGCATGCTCCACGCTTGACCGCCGAGGAAGTGGAAGCCCCACTCGGTATTGTCATAAGCGAAGAAGCCTTGGCGTATGCGCGGCGCCCAACTGTTGCTCTGGTTGTAATTCGACGTCACGCCGACGCCGAGGAAGTCCATCTCGTAATATCCGGAGAGTTTTTGCACCGGATCCAAGGCGCCTTCGACCAGAAGCGAGATCCGGCTCTGCCGGGCGCTGCCGTGGAATTCGTTTTCGCCGAACAGGGGCGAGAATGGATAAGGAATGCTGGTAAAAGGCGTACCCAATATCCGCGATTCCGCGTTGTGCTGCCGGTACACGGTTTCCGCCGCCAGGAAGCCCCCCCAAGTCAGCTTGACGCGATCGACGATGCTCGGCGCCTTGGCGGGGAACGGTTTCAGGTCGGCGCCATAGGCTCCGTTGAAAGCCGCCGGAATCTCCGCTTTCGCCTCGGCTGCCTTCTTCTTGGCATCCGCGAGATCGCCCTTGACCTGCTTCATCTGCTCCTGCAGCTGCTCCATCTGGCGCTGCATGCGCTCGACCTGGTCCGTGTCAAGCGACTGCGCGCCGGCGGAACCGCTCGCGAAGATCGCGACGGTCGCCAGCATCCCCCAGTGACGTCTCAGCATTGCTAACTCTCCTGTTCCCTGCGCCCATGACCCCCCGTCATGGGTTATGTGAAGCAAAATTCGAGCACCCGGGCGCGCGAACAGCGTCCCAGCAAGTTTTCCATCCCGTTTGTGAGCTGTTTTCCGAATATTCGGCTGGACTGATCTTGACCGAACACGGTCTGGATACACGCGGGCGCCGAGGAGGCCCTCCGCAATAGATCGGACACGTTGCCGACGACTTCACCCCCTCCGAGCTTCGACGACCCAGACCGTCCCCGTTCCCCTCGAGACGGCAGAACCCGGACCGCGCAATTCGGGACCCACCCCTTCTCGCCGCCACAATTTATTCGAAGTATTAACCCTGGCAATACCGATTGCGGCGGAGACGTTGACTTGATTAGTTTATTTTAAACCATGTGGCCAAAATACAACCCCCTGCCGGAACGAGCCTATTGTGACGTTAACTTTTTATTAACCATTCTGTATTCCGTGGTCATCTGCTCGTTCACAAAAACTATACCTTAATACCATAAAAATGTCATACATTCTTCATAAATTACTTGAGTAATAAATTTTAATATGTAATTACATATGCTTACGAGAGACACGATAAATCGTCACACGCGCGGAATCATGCCGGGTTGCCGTCGATGTTTTGCAATGCGCCACAACCGGGCGGAGCGGAATTACCGACTGCCGGCGATCTCACTGGGGCTTTCAAGTGACACTGGTGCGGCCCGCGGAGCACGATCCCGGCACCGGATCTGCGCGCAATAGAAAATATCGTTATGGATAACAATCTTAAATTGCAGATGCGGAAGACCTATCAAATCAATTCCGGGGCGCGCTGAAGGCTTCGGACCGTGCTTTCGTCGCCACCAGGCTGCGCCCCTATTTGCTCGCGGGGGCGATTGGCGGGTGCTCGTCATCGCCGGACAATTCGCCAAGCACCGTCTCGAAATCCTTGGCCTCGCGGAAGTTGCGATACACCGAGGCGAAGCGGACATAGGCGACGTCGTCGAGGTCGCGCAGATGCGCCATCACGGTCTCGCCGATGGTCTCGGTGGTGACCTCGTTCTCGCCGAGATTTTCGAGGTCGCGCACGATCTTCGACACCGTCTGCTCGACCCTTTCGGGGTCGACATTGCGCTTGCGCAGCGCAATCACCACGGATCGCGCGAGCTTGTCGCGGTCGAACGGCACCCGCCGGCCGTTGCGCTTGATGACGGAGAGCTCGCGCAGTTGCACCCGCTCGAAGGTGGTGAAGCGGAACCCGCAGGCGAGGCACAGGCGGCGCCGGCGGATCGCGGCGGAATCCTCGGTCGGCCGGGAATCCTTCACCTGGGTATCGAGGCTGGTGCAATTGGGACAGCGCATGGGTTCTCTCGTCAACCGTAGATCGGAAACCGCGCCAGCAGGACCTTGACCTTGTCGCGCACCGCCTGCTCGATGAGGCTGTCGGCCTCGACGCCCTTTTGCGACAGCACGTCGAGCACGTCGGAGATCAATTCGCCGACCTCGCGAAACTCGGCGACGCCGAAGCCGCGGGTGGTGCCGGCGGGCGATCCGAGCCGGATGCCGGAGGTGACCGCAGGCTTCTCCGGATCGAAGGGAATGCCGTTCTTGTTGCAGGTGATATGGGCGCGGCCCAGCGCCGCCTCCGCCACCTTGCCGGTGAGCCGCTTCGGCCGCAGGTCGACCAGCATGAGGTGGGTGTCGGTGCCGCCGGAAACGATATCGCAGCCGCGCGCCTTCAGCGTCTCCGCCAGCACCCTGGCATTGTCGACGACGCCCTTCGCATAGGCCTTGAACGCGGGCTGCAGCGCCTCGCGAAACGCCACCGCCTTGGCGGCGATGACATGCATCAGCGGGCCGCCCTGCAGCCCCGGAAACACCGCGGAATTGATCTTCCTGGCGAGGTCCTCGTGGTCGGTGAGGATGACGCCGCCGCGCGGCCCGCGCAGCGTCTTGTGGGTGGTGGTGGTCACCACCTGGGCATGGGGAAACGGGCTCGGATGCGCGCCGCCGGCGACCAGTCCGGCAAAATGCGCCATGTCCACCATCAGGATGGCGCCGACCTCGTCGGCGATGTCGCGGAAACGCTTGAAGTCGATGATGCGCGGATAGGCCGAGCCGCCGGCGATGATGACCTTGGGGCGGCTGCTCCTGCGCGAGCCGGGCGACTTCGTCCATGTCGATGCGCTGGTCGTCGCGGCGCACATTGTAAGGGACCGCCTTGAACCACTTGCCGGAGATGTTGACGGGCGAGCCGTGGGACAGATGCCCGCCGGCGGCGAGGTTCAGCCCCATGAAGGTGTCCCCGGGCTGCATCAGCGCCAGGAAGGCGGCGGCATTGGCGGAGGCTCCGGAATGCGGCTGCACGTTTGCGAATCCACATCCGAAAAGCCTGGTAACCCGCTGGATCGCGAGGTTTTCCGCAATGTCCACGAACTGGCAGCCGCCATAGTAGCGCCGCCCCGGCAGCCCCTCCGCATATTTGTTGGTGAGCACCGAGCCCTGGGCCTCGAGCACGGCGCGGCTGACGATGTTCTCGGACGCGATCAGCTCGATCTCGTCGCGCTGGCGGCCGAGTTCGAGGCCGATCGCCGCGGCGATCTCCGGATCGGTCTCGGCAAGGGTCGCGGAAAACATATTCCTCCTCGACCCGGCAGTCGGCTCAACGGGATTCTGCATCGGAAGCTCCAAACGGGAGCCCACAGCGCCCGCACCTGCCTCGGCCAGCAGACGAACGTCGCTGCCGGACGGACGACTGGGCTCGCGATAACACATCGCGCCCCTCCCCGCCAAGTTTGGCCGCCGCCCGTAGGCACAAGATGTGGTGAGACCATGACGGACGGCAGATGCCGGCTCCGCCATGCCGCCGCGACCAGCCTGGTCGCTTTTCATCGAATCAAAAAACCCCCGGCGCTGCGGCCGGGGGTCGAGGAACCGAGCGCGGAGCGGATATCAGAGCCGGTAGAGAATCTGGTCCGTCCAGAATCGCTCCAGGCGGTGCAACGCCTTGTTGAGCGTGGCGAACTCTTCCGCATTGATGCCGCCGACCTGTTCCACTGTCTTGACATGCTTGTGGTAGAGGGCGTCGACGATGTTGCGGACCTCGCGGCCCTTCTCGGTCAGCTTGATGCGCACGGAGCGGCGATCGACCCGCGAGCGCTGATGATCGAGGAAACCGATCTCGACCAGCTTCTTGAGATTGTAGGAGACGTTGGAGCCGAGATAGTAACCGCGCGTGCGCAATTCGCCGGCGGTCAATTCCTTGTCCCCGATGTTGTAGAGCAACAGCGCCTGCACCGAATTGATGTCGGCGCGGCCGCGGCGGTCGAACTCGTCCTTGATGACGTCGAGCAGCCGGCGGTGCAGCCGCTCGACGAGCGTCAGCGATTCCAGGTAGAGCGGGCGAACGTGCTCGAAGCGATGATCGCGCTCTGCGGGCTCCGCGGTCTTGACGACTGCTTTCATGGGTGACGCCTTCCTGTTTTATTTTCGTAGCGGCAGGGCTCCTGTTCCCCCGCTGCTTGTTTGAAAACTCTACTCACAACGGTCTAAAATCGACTTAAACAATACTGTGAAGAGGGGGTTTATGGGCGCGCGCGAATGCTTGCGGACCTGTTAACCCTGGGTGCGGCGGGCGCGCGCATCGTCGTTTCGAACTCGGCCCTGCAAACGCAGGAAGAGCCTTATTTTACGAGCGAACCAGCGTCGCTTGCGCAAACAGGGATGCGCCGGCACGGGTCCCGATGCCGGCAAGAGGTGAACGGCTTCATCCTTCATTCACCGCGAAATCGCAGCTTTCGTTCACTGCGAATTGGTTTCGACGATGCCTCACAAGTCGCGGTCTGCCGCCGCGCCGCGCCGCCGTCTCAGCGCGGATGTTCGCGCGCCGCCAGCACCGCGAGCGCGAGATAGGCGGTGATCGCGAACACGTTCAAGCCGATCACCAGCAGATTTGTGCCATAGACCTGGGGAAGAAAAACGTGGACGACGATCAGCGACACGGTCGAGGTCAGCCACACCACCGCGCCCCACGGCGCCACCAGCCACAGGCCGACCGCTGCCACGAGATCGATCACCGAGAAGAACACGGTGGTCGCCTGCCACGACTGGATATGCGCCTCGAAGCCGCCCTCTTCGCCGATGAGGCCGCACACCTGCGCCCAGCTGTAGAGGCCCTTGATCATCGAAACGCAGGCCATCGCGCGCAGGAACAGGACGAGCCGGCCGGACCAGTCCATGGCCGCCCAATCGAACATAGCGCTGCGGACCGGCGGGATGCTCTCGATGGCGTCGTCGACGCGCGGGTCGCTCATGGCAGCACAAGCTCCTCGGCGACTGCGGCGAAATGGCGGTCGACCTCGGCCTGCGTTACCCCGGCGAGATCGCGCCGGACGCCAGCGCGGCCGATTGTCCTTGTCGATGATCACGGCGCGAATGCCTTCATAGAAGTCCTCCCCATAGGCGACGCGCGAGACGATGCGCCATTCCGCGCGCATGCAGTCCGCGAACGACCAGTCGCGGCCGCGCCGCACCTGCGCCAGTGCGAGCTTGAGGCTGCGCGGCGCCTTGGTGCGGATGGTCGCGGCGACGGCGCCTGCCCATTGCGCGTCGGCGCTCGCGGACGCCGCCTCGGCGTCGAGCCGCGCGAGTATAGCCTCGACGCTGGCGCCGGCGAACAGGCGCTCGATCGCGGCGCCGCGCACGGCGACCTCCCCCTGCCCCGCCGGTTCCGCGAAGGCGCCGAGCAGCGCATCGACCGGCGCCGCGCCGCACAGCGCGTCGACGAGATCGCCGAACCGCTGCGACGCGACGCGGTGGGTGGCGACGCCGGCGGCGATGCCGTCGGCCGGCTTCAATCGCTCGCCCGTCAGCGCGCAATAGGCGCCGAGCTCGCCGGGAAACCGCGGCAGGAACCAGGTCGCGCCGATATCGGGAAAGAAGCCGATCCCGACCTCGGGCATGGCGAACAGGAATTTGTCGCCGGCGACGCGATGAGAGCCGTGCACCGATACGCCGGCGCCGCCGCCCATCACGATCCCGTCGATCAGCGCCACATAGGGCTTGGGGTAGTACTTGATCGTCGCGTTGAGCCGATATTCCTCGCGCCAGAAATCGAGGCAATCGCGCTGACGCCCGGCGCGGGCGGCCTCGTAGATCCTGCGCAGGTCGCCGCCGGCAGAGAAGGCGCGGCCGCCGGCTGCGGTGAGGAGGATGCGGGTGACCGCAGGATCGTCGCGCCACGCCGCGAGCTGCTCGTGCAGCAGGCGCACCATCACCGAGCGTCACCGCATTGAGCGCCGCCGGCCGATTGAGCGTGACGATGCCGGCGACGCCGCGGCGCTCGAACAGGACTTCGGGTTGCTCACTCGGCATCGTCACGGTTCCCACAACATCCAGCCTCGAGTCGCTTGACCGGAGATGGTCGATATCCAACTAGTGATCTTGGACAGGAAGCTGATCGAATCAGCCCAGGGCTCCGTTCATGAACGAGCTTCCCCGGAACTTCCAGCCCGACGCGATGGCGATCGACCCGGCGCGCGTCGACGTTCTCACCGCCGCCGAAGTGGCGCGGTGCCGGAGATGGCCGCGCGCCTTCGCCGGCGAGCGCAAGGACCACCGCTTTTACGAGATCGTCGAGGAGACCATAAGGCAGGGCTTCGACTACCGCTATTTCGCCCTCCGGGACGCCGGCGGCGAGGTGCGGGCGGTGGCCCCGTTCTTCGTGCTGGACCAGGATCTGTGCGCGGGCATGAGCGCCGGCGCGCGCAACACCGTCGCGGCCGTGCGGCTGCTGTGGCCGCGCTTCATGACGGCGCGCACCTTGATGATCGGCTGCGTCGCCGGCGAAGGCCATCTCGACGGCGACGACGAGATGCCGCACCAGATGCAGGCCCGGCTCCTCGCCAAGGCTATCTCCGGCCACGCCGAAAAGCTCGAGGCGCGCCTGATCGTCTTCAAGGAATTCCCGGCAAGATACCGCGGCGTGCTCGCCTGCTTCATCGATGCCGGCTACACCCGGGTGCCGAGCTACCCGATGACCCGGCTCGATATCGACTATCCCTCCTTCGAGGCCTACATGGCCGGCGCGCTGTCGCGCAAGACGCGCCAGGACCTGCGGGTGAAATTTCGCGCCGCCGCGGCGGCGGCGCCGATCGAGCTCACGGTAGTGCGCGATATCGCTCCGGTGATCGACGACGTCTATCCGCTCTATCTTCAGGTGTTCGAGCGTTCGAAACTGCGGTTCGAGAAGCTGACCCGGGAATTACTCTGCGAGCTCGGCCGGCGGATGCCGGACAAGGTGCGCTATTTCATTTGGCGCCAGCAGGGGCGCGTCATCGCCTTCAGCCTGTGCATGGTCGAGGGCGACGACATCTACGCCGAATATCTCGGGCTCGACTACACCCTGGCGCTGAAGCTGCACCTCTACCACTACGCCTTCCGCGACGTGGTGACCTGGGCGATCGCCAATGGCTACAAGAATTTCCGCAGCAGCGGGCTCAATTACGATCCCAAGCTCCACCTGCGCTCTCGCCTCGACCCGATCGACCTCTATGTCAGGCATACCTCGCCGGTGGTGAACATCGTGCTGGCGAAGATCCTGCCGATTCTCGAGCCCACCCATACCGACCCGGTCCTGCGGCGGTTTCCGAACTTCAGCGAGGTGTGGGCCCGCGATTAGCGCGCCACCCCAAAAAGTCGCGGACTCGCTCGATGAGGCGACCGTTGGATTTGCCTAATTTGCCGTGCATCCCACTGGAATTACCGGAATTTTAAGGCTAAAAAGGGTAGAGTTGCCCGCAGGAGCTTTTCGATGGCCATCAAGTTCGGCCGGCCGCTCGAACCAACCGTCCGGTTTTCCCCCGTCGAGGCGAAATCGCCTGGCCGGGGCGCGCCGCCGCTCGATCTCACCGTTCGCCACCGCCGCAACCGGAAATGCGAGTGGGCTCGGCGGATGGTACGGGAAAACCTGCTGACCGCCGACGATCTGATCTGGCCGCTGTTCCTGATCGACGGCGAACGCCGCCGTATTCCGGTAGGCTCGATGCCCGGGGTGGACAGGATTTCGATCGATGAGGCCGTGCGCGAGGCCGAACGGGCCGCCAAGCTGCGGATTCCCTGCATCGCCCTGTTCCCCTACACCGACCCCGGCCTGCGCGACGAGAGCGGCGCCGAGGCGCTCAACCCGGAAAATCTGGTCTGCCGCGCCATCCGCGCCATCAAGAAGGAAGTGCCCGATGTCGGCATTCTCTGCGACGTCGCGCTCGATCCCTACACCAGCCACGGCCATGACGGCCTTTTGAGAGGCGGCGAGATCCTCAATGACGAGACCGTCGAGGTGCTGGTCGGTCAGGCCATGATCGAGGCAGAGGCGGGCTGCGACATCGTCGCCCCGTCCGACATGATGGACGGGCGGGTCGGCGCCATCCGCCGGGCACTCGACGCACAGGGGCGGATCGACGTCCAGATCATGGCCTATGCGGCCAAATACGCCTCGGCCTTTTACGGGCCGTTCCGCGATGCGGTCGGCTCCTCCGCCACGCTGGCCGGCGACAAACGCACCTACCAGATGGACCCCGCCAACACCGACGAGGCCTTGCGTGAGGTCGAGGCGGACATCGCCGAGGGCGCCGACCTCGTCATGGTCAAGCCGGGCATGCCCTATCTGGACGTGCTGCGGATGGTCAAGGACGCGTTCGGAATGCCCACGTTCGCGTATCAAGTTTCCGGAGAATATGCCATGATCATGGCGGCGGCGGGCAATGGATGGCTCGACGGCGACAAGGCGATGATGGAAAGCCTGGTTGCCTTCAAGCGCGCGGGGGCGGATGGGGTTTTGACCTATTTCGCCCCCCGGGTCGCGGAGAAGCTTCGGAACGGCTGATGCTTCCGATCGATTTCGGGTGGCGTCAGAGGGGATTTTGGGGGTCGGAATGGCGAGAACCAGCCTCAAATATGAGCAACCCTCACGGGCCTCCCAGCTAATGGTCGTGGGCTTCTGCGTTGCCGTGGCTTTCATGGCGGGTTGGCTGGTGCTGACGATCCTGCTCGGCGACAGCGGTTCCACCATGATGACGGCCGCCGACGACGAAGTGCCGGCGATGGCCACAAGACAACCCCCGCGTGTGGAAAGCCAGCGAATCTCTGTGAGCGCGCCCCTGGTCCCGCCGCGACAATTGCTGTCCCCGCAGGCGGATCCCGGCAGCTGGCCCGGCGCGACCGCCGCGCTCGCGGTTCCCACGAAGTCGGCGCCGGCGGCTCCCGCAGCGCCGGCCCTGGCTTCGCTGCCGGCTGCTCCCGCGGTGACGGCGCCCGATACGGTGCCCGCGGCACCGTCGCCGGGCACATCCGTCTCGATCAATGACCGGATCGCGGTGGGGGACATCTACGCCCAGGTCACCAACAAGATCTCCGACGAACCCGCGGAGGCGCTGGAGATCGTGCCGCTGCCGCCACACCGTCCACGCGCTTCGCCGGTGCCGTTCCCGCGGCCGCGGCCGCAGATGGAAGCCCAGGCCCAGGCCCAGGCCGAGCCACGGTCCTTCTTCGATTTCCTGACCGGGCGGTAGCGTCGCGTCAGAAGTCCGGCTTGCTCGCGATCGGGATGTGATAGTCGAACAAATGCTGGTTGTTCTCGGCGCAGATGTCTTCGCTGATCTCCCGCTGCGCCCGCCGGTAACGCCGCATTCCCCACCACGGCTGATAGAAGGCGTCCGGATCCTCCACGGTGAAGCTCGCTTCCATCATCTGGCCGCCATCGACCACTCTCCAGCGTTCGACGACGTGCAGCTTCTCGGTGTGCGGCGTACGGTAGACATCGACGACCGTCTTGTCGTTCAGCCCTATGGTGTCGACAACGAGCGTGTCCCCCTCATAATGGCCGACCGACTCGCCATACCATGACGGCTTCGGATCGGCCGAATGGGGCACGTCCATATAGACACGGCGGACCTGCTGATTGCTCGGAACGATGATCCAGACCTGCTTCGGCGTCTGCAGGAAGTAAACGGGATTCGGTCCGCCTTGATTCATGAAGGCGGGAACGCCCATCGGCATGCAGCTCGAACCCGGCGTGAATGCGACCTTGCCGGCGAGCACTTCGTCGTTGTCCTTTTTCATGTGCTCCTTCACCCACGGCTTCAGGTTCGGATTGGTGAGATCGGCGATCCGATAGGTTGGCTGCCCGCCGACACCGTTGGGAACGAAGGGGTGCGCCGGATCCTGCGTAACCGGCGGCAGGCGGCCCGGAACGGGCTCGAAAAACGGGCCGCCGCCGTTGAGCCCGACCCATCCGACATTGTTCGACGAGAAATCCGGCGGAGCAGCCTTTTCTTGCGCCACGGCCGGCGCGTTCCCCTCCGCCCCGATAAGGCCGGCCAAGACACCGGCCGCGAGTAGACGTCTCAAAGCGATTGCGTTCATCCTTGCTCCTCCCTGCCCTTGCATCCATCCCGTACGTTTGCATCAGTGGCGTTTCATCGCCACGGAGCTTCGATTCTCGTTCGCTGCCGGCGGCGTCACGGCTTGTCGGTGTCGGGCTCCGCGGCGGCCGTGGCGTAGAGGTTGCGCAGCAATTTGACCGCATCCGCAAAAGGCAGCGCGCGCACCGCTTCGTAGAATGCGATGACGAGATCGCAATACGGCGCGTATTCCGCGGCCGTGAGCTTGTCACGGCCCAGGAGCTGCGTCTGCACCGGCTGCTTCTTGAGCTCGCCGAACACGGTTTCAAGATAGGGCCTCACTTCGACCTCGGTCGGAGCGGCCTCGGTGGTCCCGGTACCGCTGACGATGCGTTCGAGCACCGCCATCTCGCGCTGGAACAGCGGCGCATGATCACGCGCCAGATTGCTGTCCAGGGTGGCCCCCTTGCTCTCGTCGCTCAAGGCGACGCAACTGCCGGGATTGCCCGCTTGCAGCGCCCGCATATAAGCGAGGTTCACTTCGGTAATTTCCAGGAGCAACTCGGTGGACGCCTTCGCCAGCAAACTCTTTATGCTCTTGCGAAGCGCGGTGCGAGCCCGCGTCAGCATTTCGTCGTCCGCCGCGTCCGCCTTGTACGTCGAGGCAAATCGTTTCACGAACTTGGCGTAAGCATCGGGATCGGCGGTCTTGAGCGCGGCGACCGCCGGCATGTCCGCGACGATATCCGGCACACCGCCGGTCGAGCTGCGCGCCGGCGGCATGGCGGTCGCGTCGGCGGTTTGCGCCGGGGCAGGAGCGGAGGCGGCGGGGGCGCTGCCAGCCGGCGATGCCGTCGCCGGCACGGCAGCTTGCCGGCTCTGCTCCGGCATGAATTCCACACGCATGATGCCGAGCGTAATCGCGGCCCAGCCCGCACCGGACAGGATGACGAGAACGGCGAGCACGGAGAGGACCGCAAGGCGCACGCCCCCGCCGCGACCGCCCGCTTCGGGCTCGGGGGCCAGCGTCGAAACCGACATCCGCGGTCCCGCAGAAAGGCCGAGGGATGGCGCCTCGTCCGGCTTGATCGCCGTCTCGTTCGTATCGCGGCTGGGGGCGCGCAGGTCGGAAGTCTCGACCACACGCGCGGGCGCGGCCGTCAGCCTGCTTGCCGCAACCGCATTGGGCGCCATCGCCGCGATGGCGTCGCGGCGATTTCCCTGATCGCGGCGGTCTTCCTCGTCGTGGTCGTCTTCGTCGTCGAGGTCATCTTCGTCGTCGCGATGATCTTCCTCGCGCTCGGATTCGACATGCTCGTCCGCATACTCCTCGACGGAGTCGGCGTCTTCCTCATGATCGTCCGCAGCAGGCTCCGGCTCTTCCGCAAACAGCCCGGGAACATTGCGCGCAATGCGCCATTCGGCCCAGCCGAGACACCACACCCCGGCTTCCGGGTCGACGACGCCCTTCTCGGCCGCGTGAGCCAGCGCCGCAAAGGTATAGGGGCCGTACCGCTTGCCCTTGAGCAATACGAACCAGTTCTTGGCGTCCTGAGGTGCAGACATACAGCCACACGGCCCCGGCTTGGGTGCCAATCGAGAGGAATTAACGGGCTATATCAGCGCTCAACCGGCTGATTGGCAAGGTCGAATTGGTGAGGGGCCTGGCGCGTTGTCGGTTCTGACGCGGCATTCGTCGTCGCGAAAGACCATGTCCATGACCCAGTGCAAGGAGTTTTCGATGGCCCAGTGCGCGCGGATCAGTCGGGCCGACGGCGAGTCCAACATCGTGGTGGAACTGCATCGCCTGATCAGGAAACGGCGGCTCACCCAGGTCGCCGCGGCCAAAAAGCCCCGGCCTTGTGCAGTGCATCAGGCTCGATTATCTGAAGCCCTCGCTCCCCTTCTTTTCAGCGCGCAAAATCATGAATGTTCAGAATGATCCCGGCTCTTGGGCGTTGGAGAAATTCGGCGTCGGCCAGCCGGTGCCGCGCACCGAGGATCCCGAGCTCGTGCGCGGCGAAGGCCGCTATACCGATGACCTGAACCTTCCGCGGCCAGGCCTATGCGGCGATCGTGCGGTCGAGCCATGCCCATGGCGTGCTCCGGGGCATCGACACCGCGGCGGCGCGCGCGATGCCGGGCGTGCTCGCCGTCTATACCGGGGCCGACCTGCAGGCGGCCGGCTATGGCGGCGCTCAAATGCGTGCCGCCGCTCAAGAACCGCGACGGCACGCCGATGAACAAGCCGCCGCGGCCGGCGCTCGCCGTCGACAAGGTGCGCTTCGTCGGCGATCCGGTCGCCTGCGTGATCGCCGAGACGCGCGATCGCAGGCGAAGGACGCGGCCGAAGCGGTCGTCGCTCGACATCGAGCCGCTGCCCGCGGTCACCACGCGCCAGCGACGGCGATCAAGCCCGGCGCGCCGCAGCTGTTCGACGACGTGCCCGACAATGTCGCGCTCGACTATCACTATGGCGACGCCGAGAAGGTGAAGGCGGCCTTCGCCAAGGCCGCGCATGTGACGCGGCTCGCGCTCGTCAACAACCGCGCTCGTGGTCAATGCCATGGAGCCGCGCGCGGCGATCGCCGTCCTACGATGCCGAAGCAGCGAGCGCTTCACCTTCCATGTCGGGCTGCCAGGGCGTGTTCGGCCTGCGCGGCCAGCTCGCCGAGATCCTCGACGTGCCGCCGGCCAAGCTGCGCGTCGCTCACCGGCAATGTCGGCGGCTCCTTCGGCATGAAGGCGCAGGCCTATCCCGAATATGTCTGCCTGCTGCATGCCGCGCGCGCTGCTCGGGCGGCCGGTCAAATGGACCGACGAGCGCTCGGCGAGCTTCCTCTCCGACAGCCACGGCCGCGACCACGAGAAGGTCGCCGAGCTCGCGCTCGACGCCGAGGGCCGCTTCCTCGCGGTGCGGCTGACCGGCACCGGCAACATGGGCGCCTATCTCGGCGCCGTCGGCGCCGCTGCCGCCGACCCTCAATGCGGTGAAGAACATGGTCAGCGTCTACCGCACGCCGCTGATCGAGGTCTCGACCAAGTGCGTGTTCACCAACACCAGCTCCGGTCAGCGCCTATCGCGGCGCCGGCCGGCCCGAAGGCAATTACTTCATGGAGCGGCTGATCGACAACGCCGCCGCGCGAGATGGGCATCGACCGGCTGGAGCTGCGCCGGCGCAACCAGCTCAAGCCCAAGGAGATCCCCTACGCCGCGGCGTCCGACCAGACCTATGACAGCGGCGACTTCCCGGCCGTGTTCAAGCACGCGCTCGAACTCGCCGACTGGAAAGGCTTTTCGCAAGCGCAAGCGCGAGAGCCGCAAGCGCGGCAAGCTGCGCGGGATCGCGGCATCGGCAGCTATCTCGAAGTGACCGCGCCGCCGAACAAGGAGATGGGCGGCATCCGCTTCGAGGCCGACGGCACCGTGACCATCATCACCGGCACGCTCGACTACGGCCAGGGCCACGCGACGCCGTTCGCGCAGGTGCTGTCGAGCCGGCTCGGCATTCCGTTCGACCGCATCCGCCTGCTGCAGGGCGACAGCGACGAGCTCATCGTCGGCGGCGGCACCGGCGGCTCGCGCTCGGCGATGGCGAGCGGCACGGCGATCGGTCGAGGCGGTCGCCAAGGTGATCGAGCAGGGCAAGCAGGTCGCCTCGCATCTGCTCGAAGCGGCGGTCGCAGGACATCGAGTTCGCCGACGGGCGCTTCACCATCGCCGGCACCGACCGCTCGATCGGCATCATGGAGCTGGCGCAACAGCTGCGCGGCGAGCCGAACGCTGCCCGAGGGCGTGCCGCACCTCGCTCGACGTGAAGCTCGCCAGCGACAGCGGTGCCCGTCGGCCTTCCCCAACGGCTGTCATGTCGCCGAGGTCGAGATCGATCCCGAGACCGGCGTCATCGAGGTGGTGAAATACACCTCGGTCAACGACTTCGGCACGGTCATCAACCCGATGCTGGTCGAGGGCCAGATGCATGGCGGCGCTCGTGCAGGGCATCGGCCAGGCGCTGATGGAGAGCACCGTCTACGACGCAGGACGGCCAGCTGCTCACCGGCTCCTTCATGGACTACGCCATGCCGCGCGCCGCCGACGTGCCGAGCTTCGTCACCGCGCACCATCCGGTGCCGGCCAAGACCAACCCGCTCGGCGTCAAGGGCTGCGGCGAAGCCGGCTGCGCCGGCGCGCTGCGTCTCGGTGATGAACGCGGTCGTCGACGCGCTGTCGCCGACTACGGCATCCGCCATATCGACATGCCGGCGACGCCGGAGCGGGTCTGGCAGGCGATCCGGCGCGCCCAATCCGCGCCGGTTTCGTGAAGCGCCCCCAGATGGCTGTGATCGCGATCTTCAAGTATCAGATCAAGCCGGGGCGGCTGCCGGACTTCATGGGCAAGCTCGCCGCGGCCGCCGATCCCAAATTCGCAAGCCCCGCCATGCCCAAGTCGGTCCGGGCGTTCCGCAGCACGGTGCCGGGACCCGACACCGGCATCGTCCTGATGATCGAATACGAGGACATGGCGGCCTACGGCGCGCGCACCGCATTCGAGGCCGCCAATGCCGAATGGCAGCGCCTGTTCGAGCCGGCCGCGAACGCGCCGGAAACGCTGGTCTCGGTGGAGTTGCTGACGGAAGTCCCGCCGGAGCTGGGCGACCCCGATGGGAGCGAACGGGTGCCGTTCGGGTTCCGGCCGGGGTGAGCGCGGCCGGTCCGTATGATCTCGGATGTGGTCCTCCAGCCGTTGCAATGATGCATTTGATGCAGTAGCATTTGATGCATGCGCACCACCCTCGACATCGACGACGATGTGCTCGCTGCCGCCAAAGAGCTGGCTTCCGGGCAAAGAACGACGGCCGGTAAAGTGATTTCCGACCTTGCGCGGAAGGCACTGACCGAACCCGCGTTGGGAAAGCTCACCCATCATCACGGTTTGACGATCCTGCCCAAGCGGGGGGGCGTGGTAACGCCGGAGCTTGTCGATCGACTGGCCGAAGACGAGCAGTGACGCCGTGCGGGCGCTGTTCGATCTCAACGCTCTCATTGCGTTGCTCGACTCGGAACACCTTCATCACGCCCGCGCGCTGCAATGGTGGTCGCAAAACCGGATCGGCGGCTGGGCGTCATGCCCGCTCACGCAGAACGGATTCGTTCGTGTCGTTTCGCAGCCGAGCTATTCGTTCCCGATTTCCATCGGCGGAGCCTTCGAGCACCTGCGCCGGAATACCGAAACGGACGACCACGTCTTCTGGCCGGACGACATTTCACTTCTCGACGATCGCGTGGTCGACCGCGGCCGTATCCTCGGTCCGAAGCAACTCACCGACATATACCTGCTCGCGCTCGCTGTGAAACATGGCGGACGGCTGGTGACGTTCGACCGTGCGATCCCGGTTGCGGCAGTGCGAGGGGCCGAACGGCATCACGTCGTGGTGATCTGAAGGGTGAAGCCCGCACTCTGCGTCTTGCTAAATCAGTAGCCGCGGCTCGACCAACTTGCCGCCGCTTGGGCCGAGGCCGACGACGCCGCGCGCATTCACGGCACATTGACCGCCAGGGGCTTGCCCTTGTCCACCACATGCACGGTGAGCAGCTTGAGCGGCTTGTCGCCGACCACCTTGTAGCCGGCATGGGGCACTTCGCGGACGTTGATGCCGCCGGTGCCCTGGGCGCGCGGCGCCGCCGGCTGGCCCGGTATCTCCGTCATCGCGCCTTCGAGCACGTAGAAGGCCTCCTCGCCGTAATGGAAGTGCTTGGGCAACACCGCGCCGGGCGGCGCCTCCAATACGGTCATGATCACCTCCATGTTCGTGCCGGTGAGGTCGGAGCGCTTGATCTCGGTGCGCTTGATCTCCTGGGCCTGGGCCAGGCCCGCCCAGGCGGCCACGGCGACGGCGGCCAAACCGGTAATCGAGGCTTTGACGAACGGGCTCATGACGGCTCCTCCTGCGGATGGGAGGCCATCTTTGCAAGGCGCGCCGGCGAAGTCGAGTGCCCACCCTCGGTCAAGCTTGGGCAACCTGATGCAACCTTGATTTAGCGGCGGCGATCTCCTACATCCGCCGGACCATGAACAAGCCTGTGGGTGCCATCGCGGCCGACCTCCGTTCGCCGCTCGCGGCGGAAGTCGAGCGTCGGCGCACCTTCGCCATCATCTCCCATCCCGACGCCGGGAAAACCACGCTGACCGAGAAGCTCCTGCTGTTCGGCGGCGCCATCAACCTCGCCGGCCAGGTCAAGGCCAAAGGCGAGCGGCGCAACACCCGCTCCGACTGGATGAAGATCGAGCGCGAGCGCGGCATCTCGGTCGTGACCTCGGTGATGACCTTCGAATATGACGGCGTGGTGTTCAACCTCCTGGACACGCCGGGCCACGAGGACTTCTCCGAGGACACTTACCGCACCCTGACTGCGGTCGATTCCGCGGTGATGGTGATCGATGCCGCCAAGGGCATCGAGGCGCGCACCCGCAAGCTGTTCGAGGTGTGCCGGCTGCGCGACATCCCCATCATCACCTTCATCAACAAGATGGACCGCGAGAGCCGCGACCCCTTCGACCTGCTCGACGAGATCGAGAAGACGCTCGCGCTCGACACCGCGCCGATGACCTGGCCGATCGGCCGCGGCCGCGACTTCGTCGGTACCCTCGATGTCGCCACCGGGGCGGTGCGGCTGATGGACGGAACGACCCGCGGCACGCCGCAGCAGATGGACGTCGCCGCACTGGCGGCGCTCAACCCCAATCTCGACGCGGCCGCCCTCGCGGAGGAGTTCGCACTGGTGCGCCAGGCGTGCCGGCCGTTCGACCTGGCGGCGTTCCGGGAGGGTCATCTGACGCCCGTGTTCTTCGGCAGCGCGCTGAAGAATTTCGGCGTCGGCGACCTGCTCGACGGCTTTGCCGCCTATGCGCCGCCGCCGCGCGACCAGGCGGCGGACGTGCGCCGCGTCGCGGCGCAGGAGCCGCACATGACCGCCTTCGTCTTCAAGATCCAGGCCAACATGGATCCCAACCACCGCGACCGCATCGCCTTCGCGCGGCTGTGCTCGGGCAAGCTGGTCCGCGGCATGAAGGCGAGGCACGTGCGCACCGGCAAGGCGATCGGCCTGCACGCGCCGCATTTCTTCTTCGCCCAGGATCGCGCCATCGCCGACGAGGCCTATGCCGGCGACGTCGTCGGCATTCCCAACCACGGCAATCTGCGCATCGGCGACACCCTGACCGAGGGCGAGACCCTCAATTTCGTCGGCGTGCCGAGCTTTGCGCCGGAGATCCTGCGCCGGGTCCGCCTCACCGACGCCATGAAGGCGAAAAAGCTCAAGCAGGCGCTGCAGGAAATGGCCGAGGAAGGCGTCGTCCAGGTGTTCCGCCCGAGCGACGGCTCGCCGGCGCTGATCGGCGTGGTCGGCCCGCTGCAACTCGACGTGCTGCGCGACCGCCTCGCCACCGAATACGGGCTGCCGGTGGAGTTCGATGTGAGCGAGTTCCAGCTCGCCCGCTGGATTTCCGCCGACGACCGCAAGAAATACGACGACTTCATCGACGCCAACCGGTCCGGCATCGCCGAAGACCTCGACGGCGACCCCGTCTACCTCGCCCGCAGCCAGTTCTATCTCGACTACACCCGCGAGCGGGCACCGGGAATCGTCTTCACCGACGTCAAGGACGTCAAGGCGACGAAGGCCGCGTAGCGCGGAATCGAATTATTGGCACTCGCCGAGGTGCTCGCCCACGATGGCGACGCTGGTGTTGACGAACTCCCGGCCGGCCATCGAGCCTTTGGACTGGATCGTCGCGGTATAGTGCTTGGGGGTGTCGAAGGTGAAGTCGCCGGAGACATCCATGTCCATCTGGCCCTTGCACACCATGCGCCACTTCAATTTCGAAGCGGTCGACTGGAATTCGGCGCGCTCGCAATTCGAATTCACGTTGCGATATTCCGGGGTGAAGGTCGCACCGGTGTCGCCGGCCTGTTCCGCCGACAGGCATCGCGTCCTGACCTGGGGCGCCGACGGGGCGCCATTCATGATCACGGTCTCGGTCAACTGCCACAGGCCCGGCGAAATGCCGTCCGCCGCGGCGGGCAAACCCGCCAAGGCGCCCAGAAAAGCAATGGCACAAGCCGTTACGCAAACGTCCAACAGGGATTTTATCATCGTCATGGGCCAAACCTACCGTGCTCGCCCGGATAAAGCCAGCCGGGCAGGCTGGGTTGGTGAGGGGCGGTTCCTACCAAATGCGAACCAGGTGCGATGGACCGACGGCCGATGCCATCGGCCGTGCTGTCCGCCCCCTTTCGCCGCCTGCTCGGCCCGCGGCTTGTCTGACAATTCAACGATGTTTGCACGCGCCTGACCGTGGTCGGGTCGCACCTGATCATCCCTCGAGTTCGATGCGGACCTGATCGCCCTCCGGCGTAAGCCGGGCGCCGAACCGGCGGCTGTATTCGGTAAGGTGGGCCAGTTCCGAGGCTTCCTCCGCAAGCCGGCACAGGTAGGTCTCGTTGCCGTCATTGTGCCGGACGAACTGGAAGCGCGCGGCCGCGACGCCGCCGCGACCCGGTTCCACCCGCGCCATCATGCCGACCCACTCGGCATGCCGCCGGCCGCCATGGCCGGTGTGGAAGGAGAAGCTGCCGAGCCCGTAATAGATCGGCCGGCCCTTGTAGACTTCGATCGGCAGGCAGTAATGCGGGCCATGGCCGATGACGAGGTCGGCCCCGGCATCGATGGCGGCATGGGCGATGTCGGTCATGTAGGCGAGGACGTCCCTGCCCAGCCCCCAGTGGCAGGAGGCGACGAGAACGTCCACGTGAGGGCGCAAGGCCGCAATGTCGTCGCGAAACCAGCCGAGATAATCCGCATCCGCCCAGGTGATGATTTCGGGTGCGACGCCGGGACGGTTGGGCGGCGGTACGCCGACCCGCGTCTTGAACACCGGCACGTGATAGGCGGTGTGGCCGCGAATGACGGCGATCCCCGGCGCATCCTGGCGGGCCTCGTGATCGGTCGGCCAATAAACCGAGCTGCGCTGCAGAAAGCCGAACCGCATGCCGTTGCGCGCGACGATCACCGGCGCCCGCGCCGCGGCGAGATCCTTGCCGGCGCCGGTGTGCAGGACGCCGTAGTCGTCGAGCCGCGCAATCGAGGACAGGATGTTGGCCTCGCCGTAATGCACGTTGTTGGCGATTCCCACCGCATGGATGCCGGCCTTTCTCAGCGCCTCCCCCGCGCGCGGGTCGGCGAAGAAGCCCTCATTGCTGACGGAGTGCCCGGACGGGATCACGAGGCAGCATTCGAGATTGCTGAACACCACATCGGCGTCGTGAAACTCTCGCGCGACCTGGGCGAAGGGAATGCTGGGATCGGTGACGTTCATCAGGTTCACGTCGCCGGTCAGGATCATTTTTGCAGGCATCGTTTTCTCCGGCCGTCTCGGGCTCCGCCGCACTTCCGAGCCGGAGCAGATTTAGCATGATCCCGGAAACTTGCAGGCCTTTCCGACCTGCTGCGCACAAGGCCGGAGAGTCGGCGGTTCGCACGAGGCGACAATGGCACTGCAAGCCAGCCTCTTGACGCCGGACAGCGATGCGGTCTGATGGCGGGCTTCGCGTTCGGAAACTCCACATGAGCAGCGCAATCGCGGTGACCGCCGCCTTCCCTGCGGCCGATCGACTCGCCGCCTACGCGGCCGGCCTGCGCTATCAGGATCTGCCGGAGCAAATCGTCACCACGGCCAAGGCATGCCTCATCGATGCGGCGGCCTGCGCCGTCTTCGGCGTCCGTTTTCCATGGTCGCGCTCAATCGCCGGCGTCATCGACGCGTCCGGCTCATCCGGCCCATGCGCGGTGCCCGGCTTCGGGCGGCGGCTCGATCCCCGCCAGGCGGCGCTGGCGCTCGGCGCCTTCGCTCACGCCTTCGAGCTCGACAGCCTGCGCAAGCCCGGCGCCGGCGCCCATCCCGGCGCCACCGTCGCGCTGCCCGCCTTCGCCATGGCGCAGGCGCAGGGGGCGAGCGGCCGCGACCTGATCGCCGCGATCGTCGCGGGCTGCGAGGCGAGCTTCCGCATCGGCGCCGCGACTTTGCACACGCCGGAGCTCCAGGGCTTCCATGCGCCCGGCATCGTCGGGCCGTTCGGTGCCGCGGTCGCGAGCGGCCGCCTGCTCGCGCTGTCGCCCGCCGAGCTTGCCTTCGCGCTCGGCATCGCCGGATCCTGCAGCGGCGGTCTCCTGGCGTTCGCCAGGAGCGGACAGGGTGGCATGGTCAAGCGGCTTCATCTCGGCCGCGCTGCCGAGAGCGGCGTCCTCGCAGCCCAGCTCGCCGCCCGCGGCTATGACGGGCCGCGCACCATCCTGGAGGGTGAATTCGGCGTGCTGCAGAGCTTCTGCTCGCGCGCCGACCCGGCGCTGCTGACGGCAACGCTCGGGTCGTTCTTCGAGACGAGCCGTCTCTGCATCAAGCCGTACGCCTGCCACGTCACGGCACAGGCGCCCATCGAGCTCCTGTGCCGCCTCGCGGCGACGCATGGTTTCGGCGCCGCCGACATCGCCGCAATGGAAGTCGCCGCATCAGCGAAAGTGGCGTCCCATCATGGCGAGCAGCGGCCGGCCGACCTCATGCTCGGCCAATACAGCGTGCCGTTCTCGCTTGCGGTCGCCGCCTGGCGCGATCCGGCCGACCCTGCCGCCTTCGCCGACGATTGCATTCACGATGCCGGCATTCTCGATCTGGCCGCCCGGATCACGATCGTGCCCGGTGATGCCGGCTGGGGCGCCGGCCTCTCGATCGCGCTGCGCGACGGCCGCAGGATCGAGGACGCCATCGCGTCGTTCCGCGGCTGCCCGGAAACGCCCATGTCTCTCGATGAAGTCGCCGCGAAATTCCGCCGGCTGACGCAGGACGGTCCGTGCAGGGACGCGCTTCTCGATGCCCTGCTCGACATCGAGAACGTGCGCGACATCGCGGTGCTCGAATTGTGAGTTGTGCTCCCTCCCCGCACGCGCCCCGCACACCGGAGAGGGAGAAGGCTACTTCTCCGGCAGTGCGAACACCAGCAGCATGGAGCCTCCGTCGGGGCTCTTGACCTCGGGCACCAACGTCCCCAGCGACCTCACCAGGCCCGATCCGTTGCCGGTCGCGACCGCGACATATTGCCTGCCGTTGACGCTGTAGCTGATCGGGAACGAGTTGACCGCGTTGTTGGTGCGGGTGCGCCACAGCACCTTTCCGGTGGCTTCGTCGAGCGCCGTGAAGTGGCGATCGATGTCGCCGACGAACACCAGGCCGCCGGCGGTCGGCAGCACCGCGCTGGTGTGCGGCGCACGTTGCCGATAGCTCCAGGCGGTCGAGCGGTCCGACACCTTGATGGCGTCGACCCGGCCGATATTGCCGTCGCTGTTGGGCACCGGCCCGCGCGCGAACACGGCACGGCCGCCGCCGGTATAGGACTGGCCGGGATCGAGCGGCGTCGGCGTGGTGTTGGCGCAATACTCGTTGAGCGGCATGAAGATCATGCCGGTCCTGGGATTGTAGGCGGTCGCCGGCCAGCCGCGTCCGCCGGGGTCGGACGGGCAGTTCACCGTGGTCACGCCGATGTGCGGGATCGGCGGCGGGGTTGATGGTCTTCTCGCCGGTCTTGGGATCGATCGAGGCCACCACATTCTGCGGCACCGTCTCCTTGTGCCACAGCCACTGGCCGTTGGTGCGGTCGAGCGCCTCGAGAATGCCGAGCTTGCCGGAGGTGATCACCGCCTTGCGGGTCTCGCCGTTGACGGGCAGGTCGACCAGGAGACGCTCATAGACGTAATCGAGGTCCCAGGTGTCGTCCTCGAGATGCTGGTGGTACCACTTCAGCTGCCCGGTGTCGGGATTGATGGCCAGCGTCGAGTCCGAATACAGCGCGTTGTGCTTCGCCCCGGGCTTGGCCGGGCAGCGTGCCGCGCATCTCGGCGATCCACGGATAGGGCTGGCCGGTGCCGTAGAAGACGAGGTTCTGGTCGGGATCGTAGCTGCCGGAGATCCAGGCCGAGGCGCCGAACCGGCTCTCCATGGGCAACCCGTTCCAGGTGTCGAAATTGGGATCGCCGGGATGGGCGATGGTGTTGACGCGCCACAGCTCCTCGCCGGTCCTGCTGTCGTTGCCGGTGATGAAGCAGCCGCCGGGCTCTGCGTTGCCGCAGCCGGTCATGCCCTGGATCACCTTGCCGTTGATGATGAAAGGGCCGCCGGTGTAGCGCCAGCCCTTGGTCCAGTCGGCAGTGGCATGGTCCCACGCCACCTTGCCGGACTTGGCGTCGAGCGCGACGATATGGGCGTCTGACGTGGCGGCGATGAGATTGCCCTGATAGATCGCCATGTTGCGGGTGGACAGGTTCGGCGAGCCGGCGATCAGCCGGGCCGGCAGGTCGCGCTTGTATTCCCAGATCAGGTCGCCGGTCGCCGCATTGAGCGCCTGGATCTTGTTGCCGTAGTTGAAAATGTAGAGCACGCCATCATGGACGATCGGCGTCGTCTCGGTGGCCCCGCTGGTGAGCGACCAGCTCCAGGCGACCTGGAGATCCTTGACGTTGCCCTTGTTGATCTGGTCGAGCGGGCTGTAGCCCCAGCCATTATAGGTGCGCCGCCACATCAGCCAGTCCGCCGCCGGCGGATCGCGCAGCATGGCGTCGGTGACGGGCGTCAGGTTTCTGGTCGGGTCGGCGGCCCGGGGCTGCTGTGCGACTGCTGCAGCACCGGCGAGCAGCAGTGACACCAGACCAAGCGCCGTCGAATTCCAATACCGCCTCGTCGACATCCTCGCCTCCCCTGTTTCGGCCGTCCTTGGTTTCGCGTTGCCGCGGCATGCTATGCCGACCGCCTGCGGCGTCAACCGGGATTGCCCGATTTGCGTTGCCCGATTTACGTTCTGGCGGGAACGATCGACTTCGCATAAGCTTTCAAAACAACCAGCCGGCGGAAAACCGGGCACCTCATCAGGCGAATATCCAGGCAGGGAGGAATCACATGATCGGAAAATTCATGATTGCGGGCGCGGTCGGCGCGGTGATCGGAGCGGGGCTGGTCGGGGCCATCGTGGTGGCGACCGCGGCGCCGGAATTCAACACCCACGGCAACCGCTTCAAGCCGCTCGCCTATACCGACCTCACCCCCGAGCAGAAGGCATTCGCCGACAAGGAAATCGCCGAAGGCCGCAAGCCGGAGACCGGCCCCTTCAATATCTATCTGCGCAGCCCGGAATATGCGCAGCTGTCGCGTCCGCTCGCCGATTACCTGCGCTTCAAGTCGCCGATGCCGCGCAAGCTCAAGGAAATCGCGAACATGCTCACGGCGCGCTACTGGGGCGGCCAATATGTATGGTATTCGCACCGCCAGCAGGCGCTCGACGCCGGCCTGAGCCCCGCCTTCATCGCCGCCATGGCGGCCGGCGAGCGGCCCGCAAACATGACCGCGGACGAGGCGACCGTCTACGACTTCACGTCCCAGCTGCTGTCGACCCGCCAGGTGAGCGACGCCAACTTCAAGGCGATGGCCGATCGCTTCGGCGAGCGCGGCATCGTCGAGACCGTCGGCTCCATCGGCCACTTCACCGGCCTCACCATGCTGTTCGTCGTCGACCGCTATCCCGTGCCCCAAGGCGCGCCGGACGAGGTCAATCGACCGATGTGACGGCGTCGACCGCATTCCGCGGCACGCTCTTGGCCAATGGCCTGAACCCGACATTCGGCTGCCAAATGTCGGGACCCGCCAAACAGCCAAACCCCGGGGCGACCTTCCGAGCGGATGGCGCCGTCTGCGCGGGTCGTAGCTCCAAAGGAGAACGCCATGACAAGAGCTTCGTTTGCGGCCGCCGTCGCGGTGCTGCTGCTGGGACTGACCGGCGAGCGACCGGCGCAGGCCGCCGAGATCACCGTGCTGGCCGGCATGGGGATCGTGTCGGGCGTGCGCGATCTCGCTCCCGCCTTCGAGAAGGCGACCGGGCACAAGGTCGTCGTCATTTTCGAGCAGACCCCCGTGCTGAACCGGATGATCGATACCGGCGCGCCGGCGGACATCGCCGCCGTACAACCGCAACAGGTCGAGGCCCTGATAAAGCAGGGCAAGATGGTGGCGGGCACGCAAACCAACTTCGCCCAGGCCGGCGTGGGCGTCGCGGTGAAGGCGGGCGCGCCCAAGCCCGACATCGGCACGGTCGCGGCGTTCAAGGCGGCGATGCTCAACGCCAAGTCGATCGGCTATTCCCGCGGCGGCAGCGGCAATATCGCCGCCGACGTGATGGTGAAGCTCGGCATCGCCGACCAGCTGAAGGCGAGGACACAGTTCATCGAGAACCGCCCGGTCGCCGAAGCGGTGGCGAAACGCGAGGTCGAGGTCGGCCTGCAGCAGATCAACGTCATCATTCCCGTCGCCGGCGCCGACTACATCGGACCGCTGCCGAAAGAGCTGCAGGAAACCGTGAAATTCGCCGGCGCCGTGCTGACGGTGTCGAAGAACCCCGAAGTCGCCAGGGCGTTCCTGAAATTCGCCGCCTCGCCGGAAGCCGCGCCGCTGCTCCGCAAGAGCGCCATGGAACCCTGGAACTGAGGCGGAGCGCCGCTATGTGCGACCATTTGCTTTCCCCCACGATGTCATCGCCGCGCTGGTTCCTGCGATGACGACGCAATGTGCGCGACGCCGCAGCGCCGCGCAGGTTTGCTCAGCAGGCTGGTCAAGGAGAAGCTGCCATGCCCTTCTACGAAAAAGGCCCCGTTCGCATCCGCTTCGAGGAGGCCGGTTCCGGCTATCCGTTGCTGCTCATCGCCGGCGGGGGATTGAACTCGACGATCGCCAACTTCACCCGCACCTCGCCCTTCGACCCGATCGCGGAGTTCAAGGGCGAGTACCGTTGCATCGCCGCGGACCTGCGTAACGCCAATGGCGGTGAGTCCTCCGGCCCGCTCGAGATCGACCGGCCGTGGGATTCCCACACCGATGACCAGCTCGGCGTGATGGATCGCCTGGGCATCAACAAGTTCATGGTGATGGGCTTCTGCATCGGCGGTCCCTTCATCTGGAACCTCTTGAAGCGGGCACCTGACCGTATCGTCGCCGCCGTGCTGGCGCAGCCGGTCGGTTTCCGGCCGGAGAAGCCGACCCTGCTCTACGACGGCAGCATGG
Source organism: uncultured Alphaproteobacteria bacterium (assembly GCA_963795865.1). GTDB lineage: Bacteria > Pseudomonadota > Alphaproteobacteria > Rhizobiales > Xanthobacteraceae > JAJPKK01. The sequence goes on along the minus strand of CAWCJX010000038.1, from coordinate 12,318 downwards.
CCGGCTGGGGTCCGGATCTGGTAAAGCGCCGGCCCGACATCACGATGGAGGCAGTCGAAAAATATCTGACCCGGATGTATCGCAACAATCCCGACTTCGTCCTCACGGTGACCCGCGATTTCGTGCGCAACTGCCAGACACCGATCCTGGTCCTGCCGGACGATATCCCGGCGCATCCCTACGCGGTCGCCATGGAGTCGGCGATGCTCGCGCCGAACGCCGAAGTGAGCGTGTTTCCCTGGAAAGAACCCCCCGAGCGCATTCCCCTGGCGGTGCGCCAAGTTCGTTCCTTCCTCCGGGCGCATCGCCCCGGTTCCGCTTGAGGCGGCGGCGTCCATACGATATGGCGCCATCGCCGGCTGCGGGTCCGTGGCCGAGCTTCGTGGGCGGCGGCGGCAAGGGACTTGCTTCGATTGCGGACGACACCGACTGCGGTGCCCCTAGCCGTCCGGGTTGCCGCGCGCGCATAGACGCGGCTAGCCGACCGCGATAGGCCTGGGTTGTCCACTGTCGGATGGTTCCGGTGGCCGGGCGGTTCTTTCGCCCCCGTCCATACGCATGGAACTGTTTTTGGATCACGGCGCTTCCAAGTAAACGCAATGGAGGCAATGTCATGCGACGACCAACGATCTTTGTTGCGGTCCTTGCGCTGGCTGCTGGCGGCGCTTTCGCTCAAGAAATCCCGTCTTCGGGGTCCCGTGTCCCCTCCACGACGGGCCAGGGCGTGCCGCCGGCACCGGTCGGACATCGGCAACCAGGTATCAAAGATCTTCCGCCCGACGTCGCTCACGAAGAGCTGCAACCCGAGAGGCCACCAACGCAAGAGAGCCAGAGCGTCAACATTGGTCGAAGGCCGAAGACCTGCCCTGGGTGCGCTGGCGGCCCGCCCACGCTCCAGGTCGGGCCGAGCTGTATCGCTGCCGGGGCCGGTTCCGTCATTCTCGGGCGCAACAAGGAATCCTGTCTTGCCGACGAGACCACGGCGCAGAATACCTTGAAGCAGAACTGGCCCAATTACTTGGCCGCCGACAAAGCCGATTGTGTCACCTTGGAGAATAGCGGCGGTCCAGCGAGTTACGTCGAGCTCTTGTCCTGTCTCGAGGTCATGCGGGATGCACGCACCATCCAGAATGAAGACCCGCTTGGGAGCGAACTCGGACCGGCACCCGCCAGCACGCGACGCGGCAAGCGCAAGTAATCTCGAGTCCCGCTTTCGCAAGCCGCTACGCTTTCGGGACGTGGGCCGGCGACATGGCGTCGCGCTACGTGGTCATCCTTCTCGCCGCGACCGCGCAGGGCTGCAACATGACTGAGCCGCCCCCGTCGCCAGCCGCCGAGACCTACCGAACGTCCGTGGCGCGGGCTCTGAATTACTACGAGGGAAGCGAGAAGCGATACCTGATCTCGACGCCGCAGCTGGGGCTTACCGGCCGCCTGAACGTATGCACCAGGGAACAGATCGTCGATGGCAGCGGCAACAAGATCGAGGCTGGTCCGATGACCATCTACGAGATCGAGGGCAGCCGCATCGTCGACAGCAGATCGGATGATAACTGCCTGTTTCGCGACTACGGGCCGTTGGAGCCGCTCAAGCGATAGCTCGGCCTCCTGGCTGGTGTTCTCCTACCCGCGCCAGCCGAAATTCGTCGTCGACCAACACCATGGCCACGATCAGAGGCGCGATGTTCGGATTGGCTTTACTATCGCCGCGAAGGTACTGTGGGTACGTCCCTTCTTTCCAGCCGGTGCGTGATCGGCCGCTTCCAGGAGACTGGTTTGTGTCTGACGGCTGGTACTATTTGGGCTCGGAAGGGCACATAGGACCTCTTGGCCTTCAAGAGTTGAAGAGGACGCTCGCGGGCTTCCAGAAACGGGAAAGACGTGCTCGTTTGGCGCGAAGGCTTTCCCGGCTGGACAAGAGCGGATGATGTCCCTGAACTCAGGACCAAAATGTCTTTGCCCCCGTCGCAGACCGGCAGCCGACGCGACGGTGCGGCGAAGCTGCCGCTGTGGGATACGATCTGCCTGTCATATTCGAGCTACTTCCATAATTTTCCGGACGTGTTGCGCATATCCTGGCTTTGGCTAGCGGTGGTTACGCCGCTGGTGGGCATCATGAACTGGGTGCAGTTTTCTTTGATGGCCGATGTCATGGCGAGCATGAAACGGGGGATGCCCGCGTCAAAACCGGTCGAAACGACAGTGCTTTCAAACGCCGCCGGCCTGGTTTTCATATTTGCTGGCGTCAGTATTGCAGTTGCGTGGCATCGACGCATTGTTCTGGGCGAACACCCTGGATTTAGCGGCAGCAATCTCGCCACAAAAAGCCTGTGGCGTTATTTGGGGATGGGGATTGCGATCGGCCTAATCGTTCTCCTTCCCGCCCTGCTCCTCAGTCTGCCGATGTTCGTTTTGTTGTCTCCAGTAATTGCAGGTGGTGCTCCGCGGTTCCCAGTGCTGATTCCTGTGATTTTTCTGATTTATCTGGCCGCCTTTGCCGTCTTTCTGCGCGTGAGCTTGTTGCTTCCGGCGCGCGCGGTCGGCGACTTGCACCTGACGTTCAAAGAGACATGGAAACGTACGCGCGGAAACACCTGGCGGATGTTTTGGGGCACTACTGCCTGCGCGTGGCTGCCGATACTGGCAGCGCAGATCGTCTTAATTGGATCTCTTAGTCCCGGTATGTCTGCCATCGAGGCGTTCGCCAGTCGCATGGCCTTCATCGGCACAATTCTCTTCGTCTACCATCTGCTCACTCTCCCGATCGCGATCGGCTTTCTGTCTTACTCCTACCGGCATTTCTTCGGGCGGACGTAACTGCAACTTCACGGTCAGTTGTATCCGCACCGGAGTTCGGCGAGCGCCGCAGCGGGGAACGGCGGGTTAAAGCGAACCCGCCCTACGCTCTCTGTATCCCTACACGATCGGCAGCGGATCGAACTCGCCCTTGAGGATGCTGGCGGGATCGTCGTAGCCCATCCACCTGTTGATGGCGGTCGCATAGATGCGGCGGTAATCGGTGGTGTAGACGAGGTTGCCCTGGCGCAGCTCGGTGAGGCTCGGCATCTTGCCGTATTGGCCACCCTTCACCGGCGCGCCGATCACGAAGGCGGGGCCGGCGGTGCCGTGATCGGTGCCCTGGCTGGTGTTCTCCTGCACGCGCCGGCCGAATTCGCTGAACGCCATCAGGACCACGTCGTCGGCGCGTCCGAGCCGGGCGACGTCCTTCATGAAGGCGGCGATGTGGTCGGAGGTATAGGTCCACAGGCGGGCGTGGACGTCGCCCTGGTAGACATGGGTGTCGAAGGCGTTGTTGCGGTAGGCGACATAGTAGATCTTGGTCGGGAAATCGGCCGCGATCAGCGCCGCGACCCGCTCCAGCCCGAAATGCACGAGGCCGTAGTCGACCGGAGTGTGGTACTGGGCCCAGGCGTCGCGCACCAGCTGTTCGGCCTGCAGCGCGCTGCGCGACACCCCGTACATGAACTCCTGGGCCTCGTTGGCGCCGCGGCCGCGCGCCGCCAGAAGCTTGAGCGGGGAGGATTCGTCGGCAAAGCCGGAACGCACGAACTTGGCGGGATCGTCGAACACCAGCGGCACATGGCCGCGCGAGCGCACCGCGAGGGACTGCTGGGTGTCGATGTTGACGACGTAGTTGTTGTGGCCCTCGGGGTCCATGGCGTCGGCCATGCGGCCGACCCAGCCGTACAGCTCGCCGCGGTTGGGCGCCGCGGTCTGCCAATAGGCCATGGAGGCGAAATGGGAGAATGACGGCTGGTCGTAGCCGACGCCGTGCACGATCGCGAGGTGGCCGTCCTTGTAGAGGCGCTCCATGCCGGCCATGGTGTTCTGCAAGCCGAAATGATCGTCGAGCTTGCGCAGCTTGTCGGGCCGGATGCCGATCCTGGGCCGCGCCCGGTAATAGGCGTCGTCGCCATAGGGCACCACGGTGTTGAGCCCGTCATTGCCGCCGGACAGTTCGACCACGACGAGGATGCGGCCGGGCTTCGGCGCCGGCGCTGCCGCGGCCTGGGAGAAGAACGGCGAACGTCCGAGGCCCGTCGCGCCGAGGATGACGCTGCCGAAACCGGCTCGCAGCAGGTCGCGCCGCGCCACGCCGCCGATGGATTTGAAATTCGCCACGTTCGCCTCCTTGTCCGCCGTTCAGCAGAGCTGGAATTCGGGTGTGCTCATGATCAGGTGCGCGACCAGCCGCAGCGGCCGCTCCGAATAGCCGGCGGCATGGTCGAGGTCGGCGGTGCCGAGCTGCTTTTCCAGGAACGCGATCAGCGCGGCGCGCGCTTCGGCGTCGAGCGGCACCCGCAGCAGCCGCAGCTGGAGATGGTCGACCGCCTCGGCGGCGGTCTTCGCTCCGGCGGAAACCACGGCGAGCGACAGGTCGAACTGCGCCGCCGCCCGCGGGATCGGCTTGATCCTGCGGACCGCCTCCTGGAAGCCGACCAGGCTGCCATAGCGGGTGTTGAAATCCTCGGCGCCGGCGATGACGTTCGCCATGGTCATTTCGCCGCCTTCCATGCCGCCGCCTTCGCCCGGTCCGCGCTCGATCGTCGCCTCGCGGATGTCCATGCCGGCGAGAATGCGGTCGTTGACCCGCCTGATCTCGCTGCCCGGATTGAAGTTCGGATCGGTGAAATTCAGGATGTCGGGGAACAGCACGTCGCGGGCGAAATTGCCGCGCGCCAGCAGCAGGCCCGGGGTGATCCAGGCGCGGCCCTGGGCCCAGCCGGCCACCGTCGGCGGATTGAGCAGGATTTGTCCGAGCTCGCGGCTGACCACGATAGAGATCGGGAATGCCGGGCAGCCGCCTGGCGCCGAGCTTGCGATAGGTCGAGACGACGAGCTCGACCGGCCCCTTGATACGGGTGCCGAACGACGGCTCGCTGTAGAAGTCGCGCGACAGGAAGATGGTGCGCAGCAGCGGCGCGATCTCATAGTCATTGTCGCGCAGCACGGCGCCGAGTCTCGCCTGCATCGCGGGCGAAATGTCGTCGCGGACGAAATAGCGGTAGAGCTTGCCGGAAATGAACTCGGCCGTGACCTTCTGCTCCAGGATGATGCGCAGGACATCGACGCCGTCGAAATTGCCGGTGCGGCCGAGGAAGGTCTTGGGCCCGTCATCATGCTTGGCCGGATCGACCTTGAAGGCGAGATCGTCGTCGATCCAGCCGGTGAAGGCGCGGGCGCCCTCGCGGATGTCCTGCTCCGAATAATTGCCGACGCCCATGGTGAAGAGTTCCATCACCTCGCGGGCGAAGTTCTCGTTGGGCGCGCCCTTCACGTTCTGGGCGGCATCGAGATAGACCAGCATGGCGGGGCCGCGCGCCACCTCGATCAGCAGGTCGCGGAAATTTCCGGTCGCCTGGGCGTGCAGGAGCGCGAGCTGCTGCTCCATCTTGCGATAGTCGCGGACCTTCTCCTCGCCGGTGGCGAAATGGCCGTGCCAGAACAGCGCCATTTTCTCTTCCAGCGGGCGCGCGGTGGCGACCATGCGGTCGGCCCACCAGTTGGCGAGCCGGCGCGTCTCCAGCAGCGTGGCGCGCAGCCAGTAGAAGAAACGGTCGACCACCGGCTGCAGCCGGCGCTCGCCCTGCGGCTTGACCTTGACGCCGAGCGCCTCGCCGTCGCGTTCGGCGCGCCGCGTCGCCGCGACCCGGCTGGGCGGAAAATCGCGCAGGCCCGGATCCCACACGCCGGAGGGGTCGAACGGCTCGAGATGGTCGTTGGGGACGGACTTGTAATCGACGAGATGGGACACCGCCTCGTCCGGCGTCATCGCCGCGAGGCGCGCAATCTCCTCCGGCGTGCCGCCGAAGCCGGCGCGCTCGAGCAGGTGGGCGGCGAAATCATAGCTCCAGTCCGAGACCGCGATCGGCGCGAGGTCGTCCGCCCATTGTGCCGGCCCCGCAGGGCTGCGGACCACATTCTGGTAGCCGTGAACGAGCGATGCCCGCGTCGAGATCGGATTTGCTGTCCATGGAGACCCCGGCACGGCGATGGAAGAGCCAGCTTGCACTGCTTTCCCGTGCCGGCACCAGGCAATCAATCTATGGCGCCGATTGCGGATTTCCGATAGCCCTTCAGGCCGGCGCTTCGTGCCGGGGCCGGCCCGGCTTCTCACCCGAGCAGCTGGGGTTCATCCGTTCGGGCGGCATCGCCGGTGATCTTGATCGGCTCCGGCCACGGCCGGATCGGCGGCAGGACAATGTTGCGCCCGGCCGCCTGGAGCGCCTCGATGAAGCCCTTGAAGGGGGAGATCCGCAGGTATTGATCGGCCACCAGGGCGACGGTGCGCCGGGTGCCGTGGTCGGTCGCGAAGAAGTCGATGCCGTCCAGCGCGCCCTCCACCAGGAACGCCGTGAGCGCCGGGAGCAGGCAGACGCCGAAGCCGGCATGGACCAGTCCGAGCGCGACCTCGTAGGTGCGGCAATGGGCAACGGTGCGGTGGGCCGGCAGCACGCGCTGATACCATTGCTGGATGCGCAGGGTGTGCGCGGTGCCGAAATGGAACTGGATGCAGCTGTTCAGGATCCGGCGCGCCTCGGCCGGCATCGCATCGAGGTCGCGGAGCTTGCCGAGGCGGAGCGAACTCGGCGCCGCGAACACGTAGGGATCGTCGACGATCGGCACCTGGCGGAAGCCGACGCTCGATTGGGCGACGGAGTCCGCCGCGATCAGCCCGATATTGGCCTGCCGCGCATACAGCATTTCCAGCACCTCGGCAGGCGCCGCCTCGTGAATGTCGATCTCGATCTCGGCACCGGCCGCAGCGCAGCGGTTGAGCGCGTCGGGCAGCACCGCCTTGACCACCGAATTGAGGCCGGCGATGCGGATGATGGAGCGCCTGCCGGCGCCGAACTGGCGCAGGCTCGCCTCCGCCTCCTCGATCTCCTTGAGCACGGCCTGGGCGTGGCGAACCAGCACGTGGCCGGCATCGGTCAGCACCATGCGGTTGTGGCTGCGGTCGAACAGCCTCGTGCCGACGCTTTCCTCCAGCTTCGCCAGTTGCTGGGAGAGCGAGGGCTGGGCGAGGCCGAGTTGCTTGCTCGCATGGGTCAGCGTCGAGGACGAAGATTGCGCCACCGCCATGAAGATTCGAAGCTGGTGCAGGGTCATTCCGAAGCTCTCTGCGGCGCGAGGCAGGCGGCGGCGAGACCGGCAGGGCCGACCCCGGCCGTCGTCGACGGGCCGCGGTGGCTGCCGGACTTGCGGCGGCGAAGATGCGGCTTTCCCGCCGCCCTGGCAAGGCCAGGGCAGACGGCTCGAGGCGTCACGGCCAGGATTTCAATGGTCAAAATCTCACGAATAGGCCGGCCACGCGCTTTCCCGAACATCCGGGAGCGGCGACATCTCCCGCTGCGCGCAGAGGATGGAAGACGACGATCGACCCGCAACGTCACTGACCGACCTGAACATCCGCTGCTTTTTGTGCCGTCCCACCGGCCGGCGCTCCGGCGCGGTAGCGCAAAAACCCGTCCGCGCGAAGCCGGCAGGCAGGACATTCGCCGCAGCCATATCCCCAGGGGTGGCGGTGACTGCGGTCGCCGAGATAACAGGTGTGTGTCGCTTCCACGACAAGATCAACGAGGCCGTCGCCGCCCAGATCGAGGGCGAGCCTCCAGGTCTGCGCCTTGTCGATCCACATCAACGGCGTATGCAGGACGAAGCGACGCTCCATGCCCAAATTCAGGGCGACCTGCAGCGCCTTGATCGTGTCGTCGCGACAATCGGGGTAGCCGGAGTAGTCCGTCTCGCACATGCCGCCGACGATGTGGCGCAACCCGCGCCGGAACGCCAGCGCCGCGGCGAAGGTAAAGAAGACCAGGTTGCGTCCCGGCACGAAAGTGTTCGGCAGGCCGCTGTCGTCCATCTCGATTGCCACATTGCGGGTCAGGGCGGTGTTCGACACGTCACCCAGCGCGTGCAGCGCGAGCGTGTGATCCTCGCCGAGCCGTGCGGCCCAACGAGGATCGAGGGAAGCAATCCCTTCCCGCACGCGACCTCGACATTCCAGTTCGACGCGATGACGCTGACCGTAATCGAATCCTATCGTCTCCACCTGCTCGAATCGGTCCAGCGCCCACGCGAGGCAGGTCGCGGAGTCCTGACCGCCCGAGAGCAGCACGAGCGCACCGTCGCCCGTCGTCATGACCCGGCCTCCCGCGGCCCGAAATAGCTACACGTGTCTCCCGTGCCGTCTCGGTAGACTGTCACCCGCGACAGACCCGCGCAGACCGGCAAGACCCGACGCCATATCCACACCGACAGATTCTCCAGGGTCGCCGGACCGAGGTCCGGCACGTCGTCGAGGAACCGGTGATCCAATGCATCTCGCGCGTCCTGCAAGGCGCGATCGAGCAGACCGAGATCGACGACCATGCCGGTTACCGGATCCGCCTCGCCGCGCACCGAAACCTCGGCGCGATAGGAGTGTCCATGAATTCGAAGGCTGGCTTCCACCTCGATCGCCCGGCGAAGCGTATGGGCCGCCTCGAAGCGGAATTGCTTGGTCACTTCGAACATCAGGGAATTCCAATGAACTTGTGGGTCTGAAGACTGAGGCGCCAACGCGGATGTTCCAGGCAGTAGCGCACCGCCGCGGCGGTGTTGGCTTCGCGTCCAGCACCGTCCATCGGTTGAATCCAGAAGTGGCGGAACCCGAGTTTCGCCACTTCTGCCGGGTCGATGCCATGCTGAGGAAAGACGAGCTTGACCTCGTCGCCACCGCGCAGGCGCAGCGGAGCACCGGCCTTGGGACTGACGCAAACCCAATCCAGCCCAGGCGGAACCTCCTTGGTACCGTTGGTCTCGACCGCGCTCTCGAACCCCCGGACACGAACCGCGGCGATCGCCTCGGCGTCGAGCTGGAGAAGCGGTTCGCCCCCGGTAAAGACGACGAACCGCCGATCCGGTTCCGCGCCCCAGGCGGCCTCGATCGCCGCGGCGAGGTCTGTCGCGGTCGCGAATTGACCGCCGCCCGGCCCGTCGGTCCCGACGAAGTCCGTGTCGCAGAACCGGCAGATTGCCGCATCGCGGTCGACCTCGCGGCCGGACCACAAATTGCACCCGGAAAACCGGCAAAATACCGCCGCGCGTCCGGCCTGTGCGCCCTCGCCCTGCAGCGTCTTGAAGATTTCCTTCACTGCATACATGCATAGTGCCATGGAGGTTCATATTTTTTGGCGCCGGCAGATTCTCGGGACGCGGTGAGGGCCCATTTCGTCGTTGCTCACCGTGGGGACACCAGTGCCAAGTACGCCCTCGGAGTAACTTCTGCCAGATCCTCTCGACCTGATGGGCGCACCATTTAGGCCCAATCGCCGCCTGCCATGCGAATCCCATCAGCGCGCGGCACCCGGCCCGAACCAGGACCTTCCGGCGGAGCCGACCACCCATATATTCGCGACCGCGGCGACACAAGCCATTCGCGAGCGGTTCGATCGTCCTGCCGCTCCCGCCCGATGCACGTTGTTGCCTTTGCCGGGACGCCTTGGTATCGCGTGGTCGGACGGACCGGTTGCTTTGCCGTGGATTCGCGCCATCAGGTCTGGAGATTCTATGCTCGGTCTTTATTACGCTCCCGGTGCGTGCTCGATGGCCGCGCACATCGTGCTCGAAGAGAGCGGCGAGCCATACGACGCGCTCCGGGTCGACCTCGCCAAAGGCGAGCAGCGGGCGGAGGCCTACCTCAAGCTCAATCCGTTGGGGCGGGTGCCGGTGCTGAGGCTGGACGATGGCAAGCCGCTCGCCGAAAACACCGCGATCCTGCCCTATCTCGGCAAGCGGTTCGGACTGTGGCCGAACGGCCCGGTCGCCGAAGCCGAGGCGCTGTCGCGGATCGGCTTCTTTGCAGCCACCGTGCATACCGCCTACGCCCATGTCGGCCGGCCGGAGCGATATTCGGCCGATCCCGCCACCTTCCCCGCCCTCAAGGAGATGGGGCTCAAGGCCTTCCACGGCTACTTGAAGCAGATCGACGGAATGCTGGCCGGGCGGGAATGGTTCTCTGGACGGCTATTCCGTGATCGACCCCTACGGCCTCGTGTTCTACAGCTGGGGTGTGCGTCGCGAGCTGCCGATGCCGGAATTGAAGAACTACACGGCGTTCAAGGACCGAATGCTGCAGCGTCCCGCCGTCGGGCGTGCGCTGGAAGACGAGAAAATCAAGGTCTGACGGGGTTGTCCATGCACCTGCGCGCTGCAACGGTCACGCTTGCCGCCCTGACGCTGCACCTTTCGCAGGGAGCCACGGGTCCCGCCCGGGGCGAGGCCGCCCACGGCCGCAGCCGGCGCTTCGGCCTGCGATCACCAGCACTTTCGCACCATCGTGGATGTCGGGCACACCGCCGGCAAGCCCGGCGCCAAGAGTGCGCGCGGGGTCGATGAGTACGAGTTCAACCTGCGCCTGGCCAAGCAGATCGAGCAGAAGCTGCTCGCTGCCGGTTTCGAACGCACCGTGCTGCTGATCACCGCCGAAGCTCCCAGAGCCGGACTGTTCAAGCGGGTGGCGCGAGCGAACGCGATGACGGCCGATCTGTTCCTGTCCATCCACCACGACGCGGTGCCGGACGGATTTCTGCAGAAATGGCAGTATGAGGGCGCAGGAGCACGGTTACAGCGACAGGTTCCACGGCCATTCGATCTTCATCTCCAACGACAACCCCAACCGCGGCAGAAGCCTGCTGTTCGGCAAGCTGCTGGGCGACCAACTAAAAGCGCGCGGCCTGATCTATACCCCCCACTACACCGAAAAAATCATGGGCCACTGGCGTCACGAGCTCGTGGATGCCGAGGCGGGCGTCTATCGATACGACCAGTTGGTGGTGCTGCGGTCGACGAAAATGCCGGCCGTCCTGCTCGAAGCCGGCTCGATCGTCAATCGGGATGAAGAATTGGAACTGGGGACGCCGGAGCGTCAGGCGCTCACGACCGCCGCCGTCGCCGATGCCGTCGAGAGCTTCTGCGGATCTCGCGCACGGCCCAACCCCGGTCCGCCGGCAGCCCCTGCCCGCGCCAAGGTTGCCAGGCACGCCGCCAAGCCCGCTGCGGCCGCGCCAGGGACCACTTCGACGCGCCCTTGACCGTCGCTCCATTCGAGCGATAAAGCCGAGCGATCGCATACCTGGCTGATCGCGTACTTGGCTGATCGCACACCTGGATGATCTCAACGCCCCGGAGATCGCAGAACGGCGCCGTCACTGGGCGCCGATGAGCGAAGTCGCCCTACGGCGTCTTGTCCCATCGAAAGCGCAGCGGCTCGGATAACGGATCGCTCGCCGTTCGCCGCGCGGACTCACCCTCGCCGCGGTCACCGATCTGCGAAGCGATGAATTGCCTGTGGTCCAGCGCCCGCACGAGGCGTTCCTTGCGGATATCGAGGATCCGCTGCGCCAGCGTCGTATCCGCGCCCGCTTCGGCGAGCCGCTTCACGGCTTCCCGCTGAAAGGAAATCCTGAGCTGCAATTCGGCGATTTCGCCGTTCGCCCGATCGAGTTTGGTATTCCAGTCGCTCAACCCCGGACGCTCCGATTTTCATGACCACCAGCGACCTTCCATTAGCCGACGACCCGCCGTGCCACGCAAGTCCGCGGTTATCCCATGTGGATAACTCGGCGCGCGCCGGACGCACCGCTCAGCAGCGGGCATCCGTGGCACGAGCAGGCATCACAGTCCGCCGCCACCGCCGTATTATGGACGTGTTGCGCGTCGAAAGCACGACAGGTCCGATTTTGCCCGCTGCCGGTGAGATATTTTATCGACATGCGTAAATTCTGAATCACGCCGCGCCCAAATTGACTGACAGCGCCCACTGGATCTCGCATCGCAAACCGCATTCATGCGGCTGTGGCTTATGTGACCAGAAGGTCGTGTAGGGCAATGAGTAGCACGCGGCCTCAGGCAAGTCGTCGGCGCCGCCGCCGGCCTTGACGTTGTAACGGGGGCCGGCTTGGTGGCTGCGCCGTCGTTGCTTGCCAGGCGCAAGGTGCGCACTTTCCCATCAGTGAGCCTAATGCTAAAACGGCGATGCAATGCAAACAAAAAACGCCAGGAGAAAACGATGACAGACAAGCTTTCTGTCGCAGTCGGAGCGGGGATTGCTGTCGCAGGAGTCCTCGTACTCGGCTCATGGCAGGCATCGGCGACGCCGGCCAGCGGCGTTACACTCATACACGCCATTCAAAAAGCCGAGCCCGTCGCCAGATATCATATCCCAAGGTACAGACGTTGCCGCCTCGCCGGCTATAGGATGGACCGTTATGGGTACTGTGTGCCTAGTAGGTACTAGACGACCGATTCATG
>CAWCJX010000037.1:0-3452 GCA_963795865.1 uncultured Alphaproteobacteria bacterium | reverse complement strand
TCGGAACGAAACGGGAACGTAGCATACAAGTTCGTTTCTAAAACAGCAATCTTAGACACGAGTGCATGAGCGTTGGCTAACTCAACGGCTGAGCGCGATTGAGGTTACTGCAGCCGCCGACGCCTCACAAGAAACGCTCGGCCCGGTAGGGCGCGGGATCACAGAACGTGGTCACGCCTGTCATCATCTCGCCGATCAGCCGGCCCGTCACTGGGCCGAGCGTCAGCCCGGAATGGCCGTGGCCATAGGCGAGCCACAGGCCGGGCTGCCCCGGCGCGCGGCCGATCACCGGGCGGGAATCGGCAAAGCAGGGGCGCGCGCCCATCCACGGTTGCGCCTCGACCGGATCGCCGAGCGGGAACAGGCCGGTCGCCACCGGCATGACGCGGTCGAACTGCACCGGCGTCGGCGCGGCGTCGCGGGCGGCGAATTCGGCGCCGGTGGTGAGGCGGATGCCCTGCTCCATCGGCGTGATGCAGTAGCCGTTCTCGGCGTCGAGAATTGGCCGTGCCAGGCCGGCATTGCCGCGCGGACGGAAATGGCGGTGATAACCACGCTTGATGCCGAGCGGCAGCCTGATCCCCAACGGAGCCAGCAGGTCCGGCGCCCACGGCCCAAGCGCCACCACCGCCGCCTCGGCGTCGACCGGCCCTTCCGCGGTGTCGATCCGCCACCGGCCCGCCGACTGGTGCAGGCGCATCGCGTCCCCGGTGAGCACGACGCCGCCGAGCGCCTTGAACCGCGCCACATAGGCGCGGGTCACCGCCAACGGATTGGAGATGCTCGCCGCCTGCTCCCAAAATACCGCGTGGCGGAACACTGGCGCGAGCGAGGGTTCGAACGCGCGGGCCGCCTCCACATCGAGCACGCGCAAGGGCATGCCGATCTCCGCGGCGATGGCACGCTCGCGCGCGGTGCCGGCAAAGCCGGCATCGCTGCGGTAGAGCTTCAGCCAGCCGGTGCGGCGCAGGTAGCGCTCGGCATCCGATTCCGCCATCAGGGCGGCGTGCTCGCCGACCGACCGAGAGAACAAGGGCCGCATCGCCTGCATCGTCTCGACCAGGCGCTCCGGCGCCGAGTTGCGGCGGAACGCCAGCAGCCAGGGGGCGACCTGGCCGAGGAACGCTAGATGGTAGTCGGCCTCCGGCGCCCGCTTGAGGGCGATGCGGAGAAGCGCGCCGAGGCTGGCCGGGAACCGCGCCGGAAACAGCGTGTTGCCTTCGATGATGCCGGCGTTGCCGTAGGAGGTGCCCTGGCCGGGCTCGCCGCGGTCGACCAGGGCCACGGCGAGGCCGCGCTTGGCGAGATGCAGCGCCACCGAAACGCCGACGATGCCGGCGCCAAGCACGATAGCGTCGGTGCGAGCCATAAAATATCCTCTGCGGGGAGCGCCCGCGCCGAGGCGCCGGACGGCAACGAGTACCAGCTATACAGGATCGTCCGACAAGCCTGCTACACGTCGTCGCGCTGCGCCATCTGCAACAGGAACGGCGCGTTGACCTTCACGTCGTTGACGCTGCGGCCGACCAGCTTGTCGAGCCTGCCTGCGCTCAAGGTCGTCCTCGCGAGAAGTGCCTTGGCAACCCGCTCGATCAGCGCGCGGTGCCGTCGGACCAACATGCGAGTTCATCGCGCGCAGGCGCGGCTCAAGCTTGCTCCAATCAGTACCGCGAGCCAGCTCTTCGGCCATCAGCGCGATCTGGTACCTGTCGTCGCCGTCGCCGCCGCGGCAGCCGCCCAGGATTTCACGCTCCGCTTCGGCGCCGGCCATGTAGGAGATAATCCGGGCATGCCACACCGCGTCGTCGGTACGTACTTTGCCGCGCCGTTCCCATTCGAAAATGCAGAACCAGGGGTCGACGCTGATGTTATGGCCGGCGCTGCCTTCGTCGTGGTCCACCTTGATGGTGGCGCTGCCGCAGGCAAGGGTGAGCGCCCGGCCGATGACAGCGTGCCCGGCTTCGTGGATCGGGCGCTTCGTGCCTCAACCCCAACGTCTCCGCATAGACCTTGGCGAATGTCGCCTCGGAGATGCGGGTGTATTCCGCTTCGTCGCCATCGGCTTCTGCGACCGCGACCGCGTGTGCTTCGGCCTTGGCGATGTCGCGAGCTTCCGCTTGTAAGATTTCGATGGTGTCGGTGTCGCCGCTCTCGCGAGCGGCGGCATACTGAGTTTGGATTTCTTGGACTAACATAACCAAGTCCTTTCAGCCCACGCTCTGCCCGTTGCGGAGCGCGGCAATAGAGTTCCTCGCGCGCGGATGCACGCGGGACGCGGGTAGGCTGAAGACACGGGTGAGAGGCGTCTCCGACTATTAGTTTCCGGTGGTCGCTTGACCATCGGCGCATCCCTGGACCACCGCGCCCGTTTGGAGTGGGTCGGTTGGTGCCACCGCTCGGAATTGCCGTGCGGCGCGTCGCGAGACAAGGTGATGCTTCCTTGTCTGCACGAAGAGATGGGAGGCGATCTGGAGGCCGCAAGGCATGCTCGGCAAAATAAATCTAACGTTAGTGGGGCGAGCCGGCACCTCTGGATGGGTGCCGATGCGACGGTGGCGGGGTGTCGGGCAGCCCGGAGGCTCCCAGGAAGGCAGGCCTCGCTGGTGCGTGTCGCCGACGCCGGTGTCGGGTAGGCGAGGTTGGCGCGGCCGGTCCTGGGCCTATTCGACTTGTCCTTCGGCGCGGCCGGGGGCCCACGATCACCACCACGGTGCCGAACCGAATTTCAGCACCGGATCTTGAGCGCGGACCAGTGGCCCGATCACGTGCCGGTGCTGATCCCCTCCCGGGCAGACCTGTGGCCGCCGGGGCGGGCGTCTCGCGAAGAACGGTCCAGCCCTCGAAAAGCCGGCAACCCCCGCGAACATCCAGGCCGGCCGATAGGGCGCGCTGGCAGCCTCGCCCATGCGCTGAACGTGCCGGGGCATCCAAGTAGCCTCCGATCCTGAAAACGCGCTCTGTGGGCGGCCCATGAGGCGGCGTTGGCCAGTCGCGCCCGCGAAGCAGCCGGCCCGGCCATTGAATGCCGGTTTTGAGGAATATCAGGCGACGCCCGGCCGCCCGTCAGGCCGCAACGCCTCCCTCATCCTTCTTTTCGCCCCTGGCAACGATCATGAGCGCATCGTCGGCCAACGGCCGTTGGAGCTTCAGCGCTTCCTCGGTCGGCGCGCTCATCCAGGTATCGATTTCCTCAACCGTCGTGAGGATGGCCGGCATGGCCTTCGGATAAATCGCTCCTACCACCTTGTTCGGCTCGGTCGTCAGAAACGCGAAGAGGTCGTTGGTTGTCTCGCCTTCCTTCACCTTTCGGACGGACGTCCAGCGGGTCCAGATGCCGGCAAAGAATGCGAGCGGTCTCGTCTCATCGAAAGCGAACCAGACCGGCGGACGGGAGCCGTCCGGCAGCAATTCATTCTCGGAGAAGCTCGTGAACGGAACCACCTGATAAATCC
>CAWCJX010000036.1:0-19668 GCA_963795865.1 uncultured Alphaproteobacteria bacterium | reverse complement strand
AAACATACCTTTCGCAATACCAGCCGAGAATGATTGCGCGTGGTCTGCTTGCCATGGTGTCCTAGCCGATGGCGGTAGCCATAAGCCGACACTCTTGGTGACTTTGAGCTTCGCGGGACCTCGAATGACTGCAAAACGCTCTTGTGTTCTCCTGCTTCGCGACGGCCACTACCTCAATCCGAGTGCCGCTTTGATTTGCCGGGCCAGCCTGCAGGTCGTTGCCGCGGTCGAATCGCGCGACGTCGATGAAGCCAGGCTCGCCGCGCTGAAACCGGATGTCGTCCTGAGCTTCCTCAACGAATATATTTTGCGTGGACCACTGTTGGGGATCCAAGGCATCAATTTCCATCCCGCTCCGCCGAATTATCCCGGACGGGGCGGTGCCTCGCTCGCTTTGTTCGACGGGGAGAACAGCTATGGCGCGACGGCCCACATGATCGAGGCTGCGGTGGATTCCGGCGCCATCGTCGCCGTCAGGCGCTTTGCGATCGAAGCGGACGACGGCTGCCACGCGGTTTATGCGCGCGCCGAGATCGCGGCTTTGGAACTTTTTATCGAAATCGTCGATCGCTACGGGAAAAGCGGCGAGATCGGCCGGGACGCCGACGCGACCTGGGGACGCAAGCCGACCACGAAGCGCGAATTCCAGGATTGGCTCGTCGCCGACCCCGCCGATCCCGCGACCTTCACTCGCAAGGTCAGAGCGGCGCGCCATCCCCGCTTTCCCGGACCTTTCGTCGACATCCACGGATTTCGCTTCGCCTACCATTGCGACCTGGAGCGTCCGGCCACATGACGACGGCGGATTTTTTCTTGCTGCGACGGTCGCGATTCCGCGCCCGCGCGTTTCGTGTGTCCTGGAGCAAGTAGATGCCGCGGGTGCCTGAGACGTTGCCGTGGTTCGCGCCGGCGATGACTGGCGGCGAACTCGCGCGCCTTGCCGGCGTGCTCGACCGCAATTTCCTCAATGACGGCCCGGTGACCCGGGAATTCGAGGATGCGATCGCAAAACGAACCGGCACCCGGCACGCGGTGGCCGTCACCAGCGGCACCGCCGCGATCTCGCTCGCCCTGATGGCGCACGGCATCGGTCCGGGCGACGAGGTCATCGTTCCCGACCTGACCTTCATCGCCACCGCCAACGCGGTGCGGCTGGCGGGCGGCACTCCGGTTTTGGCCGACGTCGAGCCGGTCCGCTTCACGCTCGCAATCGAGGCCGTGGCGCGCGCGCTCACGCCCCGGACCCGCGCCGTCGTGACGGTGGACGTCAATGGACGCGGCGCCGACTACCGCGAACTCGAACCGTTCTGCCGGGAGCGCGGACTTGTTCTCGTCTGCGATGCCGCCGAGGCGCTGGGCTCGGCTTACGACGGGCGTCGGCTCGGCGGCTTCGGCAATGCCGGTTGCTTCTCATTCTCCGCCAACAAGACCGTCACCACCGGGCAGGGCGGGATGGTGGTGACCAACGATATCGCCGTCTATCACCGCTTGCTCGAACTCAAGGATCAAGGCCGGCCGAAGCGCGGCACCGGCGGCGACGACCTCCATCCGGCGATGGGATTCAATTTCAAGTTCACCGACCTGCAGGCGGCGGTGGGGCTGGCGCAATTGGAGGTCTTCGATCAGCGGCTGACGCAGGCGCGCCGGCGCGATGCCTGGTATTGCGCGGCGCTCGACGGGCTGCCCGGGGTGGTGGTTCCCGATTACAAGTCGGAGCCCGGCGAGGTGCGCCAGTGGACCGACGTGCTGTTGACCGATCGGGATACCGTGCGCGGGGCATTGGAAGAACGAGGCATCGGCGTTCGCGCCTTCTGGTTTCCTATTCACAGCCAGGCGCCGTATCTCGCCGGCGACGACGCCTTTGCCAATGCCTGCGGCATATCGGAGCGCGGGCTGTGGCTGCCGTCGAATTTCAGCATCACCGAAGACGACGTGGCGCGGGTCGCCGCGGCGATCCGCTCCGCGGTCGGAAACTCTTGAACTCGCCTCGGTTTCCGGTCACAAGCGGTTCTCGCGGCCGCCGACACAGGAATGCATGTGGGTGCCGACTTCATCATGCGTGCACATCCAGAAAATCCTCTTGCCCCGAACCAATGAAATCCGCCACGGCTTTCACGTCGCATGATTCCAAGAGCGGCCCGGCCGTCTCGTCGACGTCGATGACCAGCGAAGCCAGTGCATCGTGGGCGTATGCGAACCGAATCGTCGTATAGGAAACCGGGCGATTGAGCAGAACCGCGTGCGTATAGCGCCGCGCGAGCTCGATTGCATGGGCGGACGGCTTTTCCAACTGGTCGACCCGCCGCAATACGTCGCGAAATGCATCCTGGGTCGGCGGATCGATGGTGAAGCCGAGTTGGTCATAGCGGCCCGTGCCCGCCGTAATGGTCGTGAGCCCGAAACAAGCCGCTTCGATTCCCACCGTGCCGCGCACCGTCACGCAGACGTCACCGATCTCGAACAGCGACAAGGTCGAGATATCGGTCGTCGAATCGAGGATCGTGACGTGGGGTGGGGGCTTCCCCATCGCGTCAATGACGCGCATCTCGTTTGAGCGCCCGGAAAAGCCATCGCGCCGGTTTTTCACCACATTGGCCGGATAAATCTTCACGATCCAATTCGCACTCGGCGTCTCATAGGCGACCTTCAAAGCCTCGGTGAAGAACGCTTCATAATCGGAAAAAAGATCACGTCCCCAGAAAAACGTACCGTCCCAGAAAATGTGCGGAAATAGCAGCACCGTCCGGCGGTTCGGGTCGAGCGACAAACTCCGAACGAGCTCGTCACGTGAAGGAAATACTTTGTCGAACTGGGTTCCGACCTCGCCGAACCATTGGCCGGATCGATAGGCGTGAGCGAATTCCGCGGCGAGCGCATCCCAATCGGCCTCAGACCACGGCCGCCGCCGCACCGTGTCCCACGATGCGGCGGATAGCGAGGCCGGGTGAGAATCGATATTGTCCCGCGCGTATCGTTTCAGTAGCATCACATTGTCGCGATGTCCGGCGTTCCAGCTGAATGCGGGGATGCCCGCATTCACGCAGCACTCGAACAATGGTCCGAGGGGAGTGTAGCCCTGGTCCGTGACGAGCAGGGCGTCCGGCTTCAATCGGCTTACGAGCTGACGGGCAAATGCGGCTCCATCAAGCGTCTTCTGCAGCCATCTCAGCGCTGTAGCTTTCACGACGGGGTCGCCGAAGTCGAAGCGGCCGCATCGCGTGCTTCTCATCATCGTCGATAGCGCGTAACGCCCAATTCGGAGGCCATCATACTTCAATGCAAGAAGGTCGTTCTGGGAGGATAAGGGCACCAAGTCCCCCGCCGTCGCTCGCGAGGGTTGCAGCTCGTCCCAGAACGCAAATTTTTGGGCGCCCGCGCTTACGTAGAGCTCGCGCGTGGGGGTCGATCTCGATTCCA
Organism: uncultured Alphaproteobacteria bacterium; assembly: GCA_963795865.1. Classification (GTDB taxonomy): domain Bacteria; phylum Pseudomonadota; class Alphaproteobacteria; order Rhizobiales; family Xanthobacteraceae; genus JAJPKK01. Next base: position 16,251 of record CAWCJX010000036.1, on the reverse strand, counting down.
AGACGACAACCGGTGCGAAACCGGCTCGGACGAATCCGGCCAGGATCGGAATTTGTTGGGCTGCCGCAGGGACGCTCGACCAACCGGCGACGAGGACGCTGCGATCGGTGCGGCGTGCCGCGTCAGGGAGGCCGGCAAGCACGCGCCGCAATCCGGCAAATACATCGGGCGAGGTGCGAACGGCTGCGCTGCGCGCAATCGCCAGCTGAACACCGTGCGCGAGGCGATGCAGAGGCGCGTACAACCTAGCCCGCCGCAGCAGGCGGTTCAAATCATACAAATCCATAGGGTAATCCAGGTAGGTGATGGCTTTTGCGCCGTACATGTTTGCATGGCCGGCTGTGGGTCATACTTGCTCCCGTCAGGAACGCCAAGCCTGATGAGCGGCAAGCATCCGATGCCAGCTGGCGGGCTTGCATACATCAGCAATGTCTTTGAAAGATCACCGTCACATCGCCGAGATCGGCTCCGTGCATCAACTCCATATGGCGCCTTCGCGTATGGTCGGCACTCCAGCCTCAGTTCGAGGTGCGGTGGCGCGCGTTGGCTTCTGATATCAAGCATTATCGGCGTTCACGTTGTGAACGTCGGGCTTGACGTTCACAATATGAACGTTGTAGGAAGGCGGCTGGCAATCGGTGGGGCAGATGTCGAATACCGTCCAGGACCAGGACAACCAGCGCATCATGCTGGAATTGCTGCAGTCGGTCGAGCGCGACGGCGGGCAGTCGCAGCGGCGTCTGGCCGCGGAACTCGGGATCGCCCTCGGACTCGTCAACGCCTACCTCAAGCGCTGTATCAAGAAGGGCCTGGTGAAAGTCAGCGAGGCGCCGGCGCGGCGCTACGCTTATTATTTGACGCCCCACGGCTTTGCCGAAAAATCCCGGCTCACCGTCGAATATCTCGGCTATTCGTTTTCGTTCTTCCGGCGGGCACGGGCCGAGTGCGCCGAGATTTTTTCCGTTGCCCGCAATCACGCCTTTCAGCGCGTTGTCGTGGCCGGCGCGTCCGATCTCGCCGAGATCGCGCGCATCTGCGCACTCGAAAGCGGCATCGAGATCGTCGCCATGGTGGATGCCAAGGCATCCTCGGCGACCTTCGTCGGCGTCCCGGTGGTCGCCTCCTTCGCAGCGGTCGACGGCGCTTTCGACGCCGTCATCGTCACCGACCTCGGAGCCCCGCAGGCCACCTTCGAAGCCGCCGCCGCGATCCTGGGACCCGACCGGGTATTGGCGCCTAAATTGTTGGGCGTGCGGGCACGCCCCCGCCAGGAGGCGATCGCATGACGTCTCGCTGGTATGTCGTTCAAACTCAGCCTCACGCGGAAGGCAAGGCGACGGGACACCTCATCCGCCAGGGCTTTGCCACCTACCTGCCCCGCTATCTCAAGCGCCGCCGGCATGCGCGCAAGGTCGAGACCGTGGCGGCTCCCCTGTTCCCGCGCTACCTGTTCGTCTCCGTCGACATGGAGATGCAGCGCTGGCGGTCCATTCATTCGACCACCGGCGTGTCGCGTCTCGTCTGCAATGGCGACGAGCCTGCGCAGGTCCCGCCCGCGGTCGTGGCCGAGTTGCAAGGCCGGGAAGCCGGCGGCTTCGTCCAACTTGAACGGCGACCGCGGTTCGCCCCGGGCGAACAGATACGCATCGTCGACGGCGCATTCGCGGATTCCCTCGGTTTGTTCGAGGGCATGGCCGATCGGGAGCGCGTCGCGATCTTGCTCGAACTTCTGGGCCGCAAGGTCAGGATATTGTTGGACGAGGGCGCGATCACGGCGGCTTGATGCCGGTTCGTCGCTGCGCGCATGCAAGCGTTTGGGGGAACCTCTGGTTCACCCGAACTGCGGTAGCATATTGCCCTCGGGATCCGACGGCCGACCGGGCGGACCCGCGATCCTTCTGGCGAGGCGGGGTGGATCGTGAAAATGGATGCGACCAACTGACATGAGCGTGATCGCACGCGTGCTCCGACGCTCTCCCGCGGCCGGGTTGTTCGGTGATGCCGTCAAGTGGACCCGCGCTCCGCGGCAGGGCAATCGGGTGAAGAGTTCCGTCACAAAGGACTGAAGTGCTAAATCTGTGTCCTCCACTAGTCGCAGATGGAGGACGATGATGGATTCCGACGGGACACGGTTTGCAGCGATTGCGGAGACGACGAGTTTCCTTCACCATTTCAAGGAGTTGCCGGACCATCGTCAGGCCGGCAAAGTGGATTATCCGCTGCCGGAAGTGCTTCTCTTGATTCTTCTGGCGGTTCTCGCGGGGGCGGAGGCGTTCACCGACATAGCGCGGTTTGGCGAGCGCAAGATCGAACTCCTGCGGCGGTTTCGGCCCTATGTGAACGGTACGCCCTCCCATGATCATCTCGGCGATATCTTCGCCACGCTCGACGCCCGCGCCTTCCAGCTTTGCTTCGTGGCCTGGGTCGCGGCGCTGACGAACACGCCAGCCGAGGTCATCGCGATCGATGGCAAGACGTCGCGGCGGTCGTATCAGAAGAAGGGTTCGAAAGAGGCGATCCACATCGTCTCCGCCTTTGCGGCGCGGCAATGCATCGTGGTGTGCCAGGTGAAGGTCGACGAGAAGTCGAACGAACCGAAGACCCCGATCAGCACCTTGTCGCTGTTCCGCATGGCCGATGCCGGCGTCACCGTGCGCGGCAGCATCGGATATGAAATGCCCTGCTTCGGCGTTCCGGTCATCACTGCCGGCACCGGTCGCAACAGCGGCTTCGATTCACGCTTGACCACGACAGCGCCGACGACTATCGCGCGACGCTCGCGAGGCTTCACACCGTCCCCCGCCTCGGCGCTGCGGCGGTCCATCGCGCCAAGGTGCATGCTTATGCGCTGATGGCGCGGCGGCCATGGGTAATTTAGCAGCTTTCGCGCGACGGTCGGCTCCGATGTGACCGATCCGCTGTGCCAAATCTTCATGTCGCCGCCAAGAGCTTCGCGGCAATCGCCGCCTTCGGCGACTGGATCCCGAATCACGGCGGCGTCGATTATCTTTCTGTGGACCCGCTGTCCATGGCCGAGGCAGTCCCGGACGACATGCACAGGCTGCATGGGACCGACCCCGCACATTCCGCGCCTCTGCAGATGCGATGATCGTTGCGGTGACACGCCGGCGGTCAGCGCAAGCCGTTCGTCGCGTTGACACAAACTTCGCTATCATTGCCCAGCTCGACCGGGCGATCTAGTAAACACCGGCCGAGAGTATCTAGCTTAATCAAGCCCTGCAATAAAACCAACAGGGTCCGAGTAATCGAAACGTGTCTAGCGGCAGGCCAAAAAGTTCGTGAGCAAGCGCGTCGTCCTCCTCACCGGGTCGGAATTGCGCCATTCGTTCGTCCGCAAGGCGATCGCGCTTTCCGAGGGGGTGTCGGTGATCCGCAGCTACTGCGAGGGAACCGAAAAGAGCGTCCTGCGCTTCGTCGAAGTCCGTGGACGGTGGCGCTGATACCGCGCGGGCTGGCCATCTCGCCGCGCGCGAACAGTCCGAACGGGATTTCTTCGCTGCGTTCGTGGCGCTCGCGCCGGATCGCAGCGTGCCGATACTCATCGCCAAGGGAGACATCAACGCGCCAGGGCATGCCGACGACGTTGGAGGACTGCATCCCGATATGCTCGCCTGCTACGGCGGTTCGCTCATACGTGCGCCACTGCTGACGCGTTTCGAAGGCCGCTTTCTCAACGTGCATCTCGGACTATCCCCTTATGTATCGCGGCCGCCGGAACCAATTTCTGGCCGCTGGTGCGTGGCGAGCCGGAGTTCGTCGGAGCGACGTTCATGCACATCGATGCCGAAATCGACACCGGCAGGGTCATCCACCAAATTCGCGCGCGCGTCCTGCCGGGCGACACGCCGCATCAGATCGGCAATCGTCTGATCGTCGACATGGCGCTCGTCTATGCGGACATCATCTCGAAGTTCTCGATCCTGCCGGATATGGCGCAGCTGCCCGAACCGGCGGATGTCAGCGTTTATCGCCAGAAGGATTTTACCGAAGCGTCCGCGCAGGAGGTCGTGCGGCAATTCGCCGAGGGGCTGGTGGATCGCTATCTCCGGGAAATCGAGCAACGGGCGCTTCGGGCGCCGATCGTCGAAAATCCTGCGGTCAGGTCTGTTGCGCAATTGAGTGGTGAGCGGACGTGAAAGCCATCATGTACCACTACGTCCGCCCCGACAGCGGCGGCATGCCGTATTTTCGTTATCTCAGCCTCGATGATTTTCGCCGGCAGCTCGATCAGTTCGGCCCGCGACTTCGGGCTTCGTCGCGAAAGAGGAGTTCCTGCGCTCCGTCGCGACCGGCGTCCCGCAATCGGACGGCGTGATCCTGACCTTTGACGACGGCCTCGCCGATCACGCCGAGCATGTTCTGCCTGAACTCGCCGGGCGCGGGCTGTGGGGGCTGTTCTACGTGCCAACCGGACGTTATACCACCGGCCGCATGCTGGACGTGCACCGCATCCACGTCCTGCTCGGCCACCATGGCGGCACCGAAATACTGGGCGCCCTCAAGGAACTCGTCACCCAGGACATGATGAAATCGGAAGATGTGGGGACGTTACGGGAAATCACCTATCGCTGGCAGAGCAACGACGATGCGACTTTGGCGGTCAAGCGGGTATTGAATTATTTCATCTCCTATACATGGCGGCCGATCGTGATGGATAAGCTGATGGCGCAATATTTCGACGACAAGGAACGCGAACTCGCCGCGAGATACTATGTGTCGCTCGACCAAATTCACCAAATGCGACGCGCCGGAATGGTGATCGGAAGCCACAGCAAGACCCATCCGGTGTTCAGCAAGCTCGAGGAATCCGAGCAGCGCGCGGAGATTGTCAATTCCTTCGCATTCCTCGAAGACGTCACGGGCGGCCTGGAATTCGTGGACCTCGCCATCCTTACGGCGGGTTTCATTCCTTCAACGATACCACCGAGCGGATCCTGTCGGAACATCGCAACCTGTTCGCCTTCAATGTCGAGCCGCGCGGTATCTCCGCCGGCGATCTGAGCCACAGGCCTCGAGCCCTGCCACGCTACGACTGCAACCAGTTTCTTCACGGCAACGCGCGGCTCGGCGACAATTCGCCCCGAGTTTGTTCCGGCATGACAATTCCGTGTGAGCGGAACCGATGATCATCCCCGACGGCTATCCCGATCGCAGCATCTGCATCATCGGGCTCGGCTATGTGGGCCTGAGCTCGCAGCCACCATGGCGACACGCATCGTGAAATCTGTGGAACGCCGCTGGACTGGCGGCTTTTACCAGCTGAGGGAAGTTCGATGAAAACATTGGTGACGGGAGGCGCGGGATATGTCGGAAATCTGCTGTGTAAGGCATTGCTGGAGGCAGGTCATGAGGTGACGGCGATGGACAATTTCCTGTACGGATACAAGTCCATCCTCAACCTCGTTCCGTACGAGAAATTCCATGTCCTCAAGCAGGACATTCGCGTCAGCGACACCTCCTACCTCAAGGGCATGGACGTCGTCTTTCATCTCGCGGGGTTGAGCGGGTACCCGGCGTGCGAAAGCAATCCGAACTCGGCCAAGCTGATCAATGTCGACGCCACGCGGCATCTTTCCGACAGCCTCGACCCGGGCCAGGTGCTGATGTTTGCGTCGACGACATCGCTCTACGAGAACGCCGGCGCGGTGTGCAACGAGGAAACCAAGTTAAATCCGCGCGGCGGGCTTTATTCCATCACTAAATACGCGGCCGAGCGGTACGTCATGGAGCGGGCGAATTCGATTTCGCTTCGTTGGGCGACCGTATTCGGTGTCAGCGCGCGCATGCGCGCCGGGTTGATTCTCAATGATTTCGTCGAAAAGGCCGTCCATGAAGGCACGCTCGTCCTCTACTCCGCTTATTCGAAGCGAACGTTCATGCATGTGCGGGAACTCGGTTCGGGGATACTTGTTCGCGTTGGACAATATTGATCGCATGCGCGGCGGGATATACAACATGGGGAGCGAGCGGCTGAACTATTCCAAGCTCGAGCTCGCCAATGCAGTGAAGCGTCACGTGAAGTTCGAGATCATCGAGTCCGAGCTCGGCGACAAGGACGTGCGCAACTTCATCATCTCGTTCGACAAGGTGCGTGCCCTCGGGTTCGACTGCGAGATTTCGATCGACGAGGGAGTTGCCGAACTCGTGAAGCTCTATCGTTTCTACGATCCAAACTCCTTCGTCCGGCCGATCTGACGAGGCCGTGTGTCGCACTCCAGCCAGGCGGAATCCCGCGATGAGAAAAGCCTTCGGCCCGATCCAACAATGCCAGAACTGCGCCGCGCAGCCGCTCACCCCAGTGGTGTTCCTCGGCCATCTGCCGCCGGTCAGCACGATGTATCCGATCGATGGGCCGGCGGTCCGAGAGGGGTGGTTTCCGGCGCCGGTGTGCTACTGCCCGTCCTGCCATCTCGTGCAATTGGGGTACGTCGAGGACCCGGCGCTGCTATTTCAACCGGAATACAAGTATACCAGCGGGACCACCAAAAGCCTGCGGGAGAATTTCGCCGAGCTGGCACGTCAGGCCCGCAGTCGCTTCGGTTTGTCGGCGCGGGACCTGGTTGTCGATATCGGCTCCAATGACGGGACGCTGCTGAGCAATTTCCAGGCCGCCGGACATCGGGTCGTCGGGATCGAGCCGACCAAGGCCGGCGACATCGCCATCGCGGCCGGCATCCCTACTGTGCATGACTTCCTGGGAAAGGCGGCCGTCGATGCGGTCGTTGCGAAGCACGGCAAGGCCATGATCGTGACGGCGGCGAACGTGTTCGGCCACATGCCGGACATCGACGAGGTGATGACGTGCATCTCAGCTCTCCTCGAACCGGATGGTGTATTCATCTCCGAGTCGGATTACCTGCTCGACATCGTGAACGGACTGGAATTCGATACGATGTACCACGAACACCTGCGGTACTATTCGGTCAATTCAATCCAGGATCTTTTGGCGCGGCGTGGATTCCGGGTCGTTTCGGTGGAGCGCATCGGCACCCATGGCGGCTCGATCCGAGTGTATGCGACCCGCGGCGCGGCGGTCGCCCGCGACGACTCGGTCGACCGATTTCTTACAGTCGAGCGGTCCGCGGGTCTCGACTCGCCGGCGTGGATTTCCGAGTTTCGCGACCGCATTACGGCTGCGAAGCTGAAGATGTTCGATCTGCTCGCCGGACTTGTCGGCAAAGGACATCGCCTTTACGGCATCGGCGCTCCGGCGCGGTCAACCACGCTGATCCATTATTTCGGCCTCGATGTCGGTGTCCTGGATTGCGTGCTGGAGGTCCAGGGCTCGAAAAAGATCGGCCACTACATTCCGGGAACGCGAATTCCGGTGTTTGCGGAGGAAAAGCTCTATGCGGACCAGCCGGAATATGCGCTGCTGCTGTCGTGGCACATCGCCGACGAGTTGGTCGGTATCTTGCGCAAGAAGGGCTACGAGGGCGCCTTCATCGTGCCGCTTCCGGAGCCGCGAGTGATCCGGTGAATGCGGGCGCTTCGCCTGATCGAGATTGGTATCGCGCGCCCGGAAGTCCGTCGCGACTTGGAGGTTTTCAACCCGTCATGACCGCCCCACTACCGCCCCAGCTCAAGCGTCTCGAGGCGGAGGCGATCGGCATCATGCGTGAAGTCGTCGCGGAGTTTCAGCGTCCGGTGATGCTCTACTCGATCGGCAAGGATTCCAGCGTGATGCTCCACATCGCGCTGAAGGCGTTTTATCCGGGTAAGCCGCCGTTTCCGCTGCTCCATGTCGACACCCGCTGGAAGTTTCGCGACATGATCGCGTTTCGCGACCGCACGGCGCGGGAACGCGGGCTCCGCCTTCTCGTCCACGTCAATCCGGATGGCGTGGCGCGCGACATCAACCCCATCACCTCGGGATCGGCGCTGCATACCCAAATCATGAAGACCGAAGCGCTCAAACAGGCGCTCGATCTGCACGGCTTCGACGCCGCACTGGGCGGAGCGCGGCGCGACGAGGAGAAGAGCCGCGCCAAGGAGCGGATTTTTTCGTTCCGCAGCGCCAATCACGTCTGGGATCCCCGCAATCAGCGCCCGGAGCTGTGGCGGCTGTTCAACACCAAGATCCAGCGCGGCGAATCGGTGCGCGTCTTTCCGCTGTCGAATTGGACCGAGCTCGACGTCTGGCGATATATCTCGCTCGAGGGCATTGCGGTGGTGCCGCTGTACTTCGCGTCGGAGCGACCGGTGGTCGAGCGCGACGGCGCGCTGATCATGCGAGACGACGATCGCCTGCCATTGGCGCCGGGGGAGCGACCTGCGATGCGTCGCATCCGCTTTCGCACGCTCGGATGCTATCCCTTGACCGGCGCGGTAGAGTCCGGCGCGACCAGCGTCTCCGATATCATCGCGGAATTGCGGGCGTCGCGGGTCTCCGAGCGGCAGGGCAGGGTGATCGATGCCGACCAGGCCGCGTCGATGGAGCGGAAAAAACGGGAAGGTTATTTCTGATGGCGGGGCGAGCGGCCGCTCATGCGGAAATTGCTGCCCTGGCGGATGCCGCCGCGGGGCGGCGGCTGTTGCGCGTGCTCACCTGCGGTTCGGTCGATGACGGCAAATCGACGCTGATCGGCCGCCTGCTGCACGAATGCGGTGCCATTTTCGACGACCAGCTCGCGGCGCTGGAGAACGACTCCAAGCGCTACGGCACCACCGGCGAAAGCGTCGATTTCGCCCTGCTGCTGGACGGGCTCGAGGCGGAGCGGGAGCAGGGGATCACCATCGACGTCGCCTACCGCTATTTCGCTACCGAGAAATGCTCGTTCATCGTGGCGGATACGCCGGGCCACGAGCAATACACCCGCAACATGGCGACCGGCGCCTCGAATTCCGACGCCGCCATCATCCTCGTCGACGCCCGCAAGGGCGTCCTGGCGCAGACGCGACGGCACGCCGTGATCTGCTCGCTGCTCGGCATCCGCCACGTCGTGCTCGCCGTCAACAAGATGGACCTCGTCGGCTATACCCAGGGCGCGTTCGATCGTATCGCCGCCGATTTCCTCGGCTTCGCCTCGCAGCTTTCGTTCGGCGCGATCATGCCGATCCCGATCTCCGCGCGGTTCGGCGACAATGTGACGGAGCGCGGACGCAACATGGCGTGGCACGCCGGGCCGGCTCTGCTGGAGCATCTCGAAGCGGTCGAGATCGATGCGGCACAGGAGTCTCTGCCGTTCCGGTTTGCGGTGCAATGGGTCAACCGGCCGGATCAGGGATTCCGCGGCTTTGCCGGCACCATCGCCAGCGGCCGCATTCGCCGCGGCGATCCGATTCGCGTTGCCCGCAACGGCGCCGCGAGCCGGATCGCGCGGATCGTCGCGGGCGACGAGGACGTCGAAGGCGGGCGCGCCGGCGATGCCGTCACGCTGACGCTCGGCGACGAGCTCGACGTCGGCCGCGGCGATCTTCTCGTTCCGCCCGATCATCGCCCGGAGGTGGCCGACCAGTTCGCGGCTCACCTGATCTGGATGAGCGCCGAGCCGCTGCTGCCGGGACGTTCATACCTCATGCGGATCGGCACCATGTGGGTGGCGACGACGGTGTCGTCGATCAAGCACAAGCTCGACATCAACCACCTCGAGCCTCGCGCGGCACGCACCCTCGCCGTCAACGAGATCGGCCTGTGCAACTTTACCACCGCCATTCCGGTGGCGTTCGATTCCTATGAAAGCAACCGGGAGACCGGCGCCTTCATCATCGTCGACCGTTACACCAACGAGACCGTCGGCGCCGGGATGATCGTGTTCGGGCTGCGCCGGGCGACCAACATCCACCCGGAGCACCTCGCCATCGAAAAAGGCGCGCGGGCGCGGCTCAAACATCAGCGCCCCTGCATCGTCTGGTTCACCGGCCTGTCCGCTTCGGGAAAATCGACCATCGCCAAGCTCGTCGAGGCGCATCTGCACGGCGCCGGCCATCACACCTACATGCTGGACGGCGACAATGTACGCCACGGGCTCAACAACGATCTCGGCTTCACCGACGCCGACCGGGTCGAGAATATCCGCCGCGTCGGCGAGGTGGCCAAGCTGTTCGTCGATGCCGGGCTTGATCGTGCTGTGCGCGTTCATCTCGCCGTTCCGGGCCGAGCGGCAGATGGTGCGCGATCTCGTCGGCGAAGGCGAGTTCTTCGAAGTCTTCGTCGACACCCCGATCGAAGAATGCCGGCGTCGCGACCCCAAGGGCCTCTACGCCAAAGTGGACCAGGGCACGCTCAAGAACTTCACCGGGGTCGATTCGCCTTATGAACCGCCGGAGCATCCGGACCTGGTTCTGCGAACCCGGGAGCAAGGCGCCGACCAACTGGCACGGATGGTGGTCGAGCATTTGCGGGCCACGGGGTCGCTCCATCCATGAAAAAACAGTGATGAAGACGAGAGACGGGCCTTCGAGGAGTTCAGGTGTGCGGCGGGCGACGATGGCTGGCCGAAAGTTCAATGCGCACCGCGTTCGGCGCGTGGCGTGCGGGGAGCCGCTGAGATGCACAGAAATATTCCGCAGCCGCCTGCTAAATGGACCCTATCGTCGGCCTTGTCTCTGCTGGGCACTCGCGCGGCAATTACCGGCCGCCTGTTCGGCGGGGTAGCCCGCGCGGCCATCGATGCGGACCGGCGGCGGGAACTCTGGCATCGACTACAGGACTACGAGAGGTACGATGGATTCCGGAGTGGGACAGATGCGCCGCGCAAGTCATTCGCTGCTCGCGCGGCCGACGACGTGCCGTTTCCGCTGTTGGCGACGAGCAACTCCGGGCTTTACCTCTTGGAACCAGGCGGTTGGCATTGCTTGCTGCCGGTGATCTGTTTCGGCCTCGCGCGTCACGAAAACGCTCTCTTTGTCGGCGCATCCGCCGGCCTCCATTCCTTTATTCTATCGGCCGAGATCATCGGCCACGACAGCATCGACGCGTTAAAGAATGTGAAGATTCTGGCGCGTTACGAGACCCGGTATCACAATGAGCGTATTCATCAGATTACGTATGATCCGCGAACCAACTTGATTTACGGCGCCAATTGTCGCCGCAACAGCCTGATTGCCGTCGACCCCGGTGGACGCGGTATTGTCGATGAGAAGTTCTTGTTTGTGGATCCCAGCGGCTCCCCGTTTATTACCGATCAGAACCATGTCAATTCGGTGATGGTGAACGGTGAAAGCTTGCTGTTCGGTGTTCGGTACGCGGGAGCTGGCAGCGGACTCGGTTTTGTGGCCAACGATACCATCCGCGTTTATCAATATCCAGCGGTCGGAGCCCATGATATCGTCATTCACGATGGTGGTATTATGTTCACCGATAGCTTCTGCGAACGCAATGTCGGACCAAATCCGAAGGTCGTGGGCGCCGTTCGGTTTCGGGGAGAGGAATATTGCAGCCAGTCCTTGGATCCCGGACCACGCACTATGGTTCTGCGCGGATTGGCGATGCGCGGGACGACGCTCGCGGTGGGGTTCAGCGCATTTGCCCGGCGGGAAGAGCGGCTAAGTGTAGCAGGGGGCGGCGTCATCCTGTTTCGCGGCGAGAAGCCGGTCAATATAATCGACGGGCCGTTCGGTCAGGTTCACGACATCCTCCCGGTAGATGGCAGTCGCACCGATGTTCCCGGTCCCGTGCGGTCCGTCGGGGAACTCGACGCCATGTTCCGCCGCGACGTGGGCCCGCTGCTTTTCCAGGCTCCCCTTGTTTTGAATGTGAAGATCGGCCCGTTGCGTTGAGATGTTGCGATTCAAATCGCCGTGATGCTTGGTCCGTCGGACATGGTGGGTGCCGGCGCAGTCGCAGTGAGCAATCGTGAGTAGTAGCCGCCTGATCAGGGATCTCGCGATCGTCGGCCGCACGGTGGGGGGCTTCGCCCGCGCTCTCGTGGATCACAACAGGCGACAGGAACTTTCGCACCGGCTGCTCGAATTCCAGCTTTATGACCGCTTCCTGAGTGCAACGGTTGCGCCACGCAAGAATTTCATTGCGCGCGTGGCCGATTTCGTTCCGTTTCCACTGCTGCTGACAACCAATAATGGACTTTACCTCCTGGATCGAGGCGCCTTACAATGTTTGTTGCCGGTGAGATGTTTCGGTGTCGCGCGCTACGGCGATTCGATTTTTCTTGGTGCGACCGCAGGCATCCATTCCTTCGTTTTGTCGGCGCAGATCGTGGGCGGCGAGAATATCGACCGGTTGCGAAACGTCGAAGTTCTCGCCCGCTTCGAGACCCGCTATCAGAATGAGCGGATTCATCAGATTGCATTCGATCCGCGGACAAACCTCGTCTACTGTGCCAATTGCCGCGGCAACAGCTTGCTCTGCGTGGATTCGCGTGGCCGAGGCATCGTCGACGAGAAGGTCTTATTCGTCGACAGCATGGGATATCCGCTCCGCACCGACCACAATCATGTCAACTCAGTGGGCGTTAACGGCGACACGTTGCTCTTCACGGCTCATACCGCCGGCGAAAAGGCCGGTGCGCTTGGATTTGTTGCGAACGACGTAGTACGAGCCTATCAATATCCGTCTCGTGGTATCCACGACATCGTCATTCACGACGACGGCGTTATGTTCACCGACAGCTTCCGCGATAGCGATGCGGCCGGGAACCCAGATGTGAGCGGCGCCATACGGTTCCGGGGCAAAGAGTATCTTTCTCGGCCCTTAGATTTCGGGTCGCGCAAGTTGGTCTTGCGCGGATTAGCGATGCACCGGACTTCGCTTGTGGTAGGTTTCAGCGCTTTCGCGCAGTGGCGTGCCCGGCGGTCGGTGGACACCGGCGGCGGCATCATCGTGTTTCGTGATGAGAAGTTGCTCGGTCCTATCGAAGGGCCGTTCGCCCAAGTTCATGACGTCCTCCCGGCAGATGGTGCGCGCACCGATGCTGCGGGCGGAGTGCGAACAGCCGCCGAACTCGATGCCATGTTCCAACGCGATGTTGGTCCGCTGCTATTCGAGGGCCCGGTACATCGCGGCAGGCAGTCGCAAAGCTGAGGCTATGCATTCCAATAGAGACTGTGGCTCCTCAAACGGTTCGGCCGACGCCGGCGGCTCGTCCTTTGGCCGCGCGGGAGGTTCGGCGCCGATTCCTGCTGTTTTTGATCCCCGGCGTCCTGCAAGTCGGCCTCGGCTTCGTGACGCTGCCGTTCACCACGCTGGTACTCGGACCGGCTGACTTTGCATTATTCAGCCTTACTGCCTCGTTCTCCGCGCTGGCAATGAGCCTGTCGCAGTTGGGGAGTGGTTTCCTCGTGGCCCAGCGGTTTCGGCACGGGTCAGAAGAAGAGCAGTGCCGGCTGGTCACGACCTTGACGGCGCTCGTGTTCTGTTCCAGTCTTGCGTTTGCGGCGCTGCTTTTCGTGGCATTTTCCGTTGTACACGACTCTATGGAAAATCACCGCAGGTATCACCTTTTCGATGGTCGCATTGATCGCGGTGGAGCGAATCGGCGCGAGCATACATATGCTCGCAGCATCCGTTTCATCGTTCGGCAACACGCCGGGCTACTATTCGTCTGTTGCGATCATGAAGAGCATTGTCGCGGCAGGAGCGACGCTTGCGGCACTGTTTATCTTCGACTTGCACGCAATGTCGCTGTTCGTCGGGTATGCCGCCGGGGGTCTTGTGGCGTTTGTCGGCTCGGTCGCCATGCTGTCGCGCTTTTTCAAAGCAAGGATCGATTGGAGCACGATCAAGGACGCACTATATCTCGGTGGCTGGAGCACGTTGGCATTTCTGACCGTACAGGCTCGCGTAAGCGCCGAACGCGCGCTGCTGACCCAATATACCGGGCTGCAGGATCTCGGTCTCTATGCTCATGCCCAGCAGTACCAGTCCTTGGTCACGTTGGGCGCGCGGCCCATTCAGAGCGCAGTGGCCCCCGTCTCGCTGGACGAGACGAACGGGAAGGACCAGCGATTTATTCGCACCGCCCGCACCTCGAATGTCATGTTTTTGGGCATTACCGCCTTCGGCGTTGCGTTGGCGCTATTCGGGCGCATGATTATTGGAATGCTGACGCACGATAAGTTCAGCGATGCCTGGCCCTACGCAGCGCTCCTGGTGGGCGGGATGCTGGTGCAGCTTAGCGGGCGGCCGCAGTTCTATTTCCTGATGCTGAATGGGAGGGGACGGTATATCTCTTTGAGCAGCAGTCTCGCAGCCGTTGCAGCAATATTGATACTGTTCGTCCTTCTGCAATTCGTCGGCCTCGCAGCCGCGGTGTGCGCAACATATGTACAGTACCTGATATTCAGAGTGGCGACAGGAATCGATCCTTACCGTTCCGTCAGTCTGCCGTTCCAGGATCGCGGAGTCATTGCCGGTATCGTGGCAATCGCGGGAATGGTCGGCTTCGCGCAATATTTCAATCCCGGTCTGCTGATCCGCGTGCTTGTCTTCGTCGGTTTCCTGGCGATCGCGACAATAATTGCCCGATCGACCGTGATGGACGTATTTCTTCAAGTTCGGGATCACCTGGGGCTTCGCAAGAAGATGACGGGCAGTGCGGCGATCGCCGAACGAAGCGGCAAAGAGGATTGAACTCTGCGCATCACGCTCTCGGCGAAAACGCCGGACCACGAGCGATGTCGACCTCGTCGGCGACGGGTGGGTGCCGTTCGCCTGAGCGCAACCATACAGGACCAATGCCCCAGCACACGCCGGACATCGCCGTCGTCATCCCGGCGTTGAATGCCGCTGCCCATCTGGGCACGGCATTGTCGAGTCTCGCCGCCCAGGATGCGGATTTCGAGGCGGTGCTCGTCGACGGCGGCTCGCGCGACGACACGGTCGCGATCGCCATGCAGGCTGGCGTGCGGGTGATCTCGGCGCCCGGCACCTCCATCTACGAAGCTCATAATCGCGGCTTTGCGGAAACCCGCGCCCCGGCGATCGTGCTCCTCAACGCCGACGACGTGCTGCTGCCGGGCGCGCTTGCCGCCTGGCGCGATGCGCTGGCGCAGGCGCCGGCGGCCGGCATGGCGCGCGGGCGGGCGACCTTCACCGAGATCGACCGCGCCGGCGTCGCCGGCCCGGTCGCGGGCGCCGACGAACGGGCGGCGGCGCCGCTCGACACCGATCTGCTGCTCCGCGGGCCCTGTGCGATCAACAGCCTGTGCATCCGGCGCGCGGTGTTCGACCGCATCGGTGCGTTCGACACCGCCTACCGGCTCGCCGCCGATCGCGAATGGATGCTGCGCGCCTGGATCGCCCGCGTGCCGCTGGTCGAGATGGACCGGCCGGTATACCGCTATCTCATGCATGACGGCTCCAGCACCATCGACCGCGCGCGCCGGAACTTCGCGCTGGTGCGCCGCGAGAACATCGCCATCGCGCAACATTATCTGAGCGGGGCACCGGCGCGGCAGGCGACGCCGGCGGCGCTGCGCGCGGTGCGGCAATGGCACGCCGCCGAGGCGACGATGCTGGCGGCGCACCAATTGCGCGCCGGCGCGTTGCGCGATCTGCTCGACACCACGCGGCGGGCCTTCCGCACCGCCCCGCTGTGGCCGCTGCGCGGAGCACGCGAGGTCGCGGCCTGGCTGTGGAAGCGGGCGCAGTAGCCTGATTTTGCTGCGGCCGCTCCTCATCCTCCCCGTCTTCGGCCGTCTTCGGGGAGGGGAAGGGGGGCCTTCTCTACCAAGCGCCGTGCCGTGGAAGCACCCACCCTGTGCCCTCCCAAAGACGGGGAGCGAGAAGAAGCAGCGAGCAAATTCATGTGCGGCATCGCCGCCATCATCGCGTTCTCCGGCAACCGCGTTCCGCCGGCTTTGTGCGCCCGCTTCGATGCCGCATTGGCGCACCGCGGGCCGGACGCCGGCGGGCTTGCGACCTATGCCCGCGACGCCAGCGTCGCCCCTGCGGATGCGGCCGACATCGCGTTGCTGCACCGCCGGCTCGCCATCATCGATCTCGACCCGCGCGCCAATCAGCCGATGACGTCGACGGATGGCCGCTACGTGCTCGTATTCAACGGCGAGATCTACAATTACGTCGAATTGCGCGAGACGCTCGCGCGCGACGGCCACGTGTTCCGCACCACGTCCGACAGCGAGGTGCTGATCGCGGCCTATGCGAGATGGGGCGAGAAGGCGCTGTCGCGGTTCACCGGCATGTACGCCTTCGCCATGCTCGACCGCGAGCGCCGCGAATTGTTCCTGGCGCGCGATCCCTTCGGCATCAAGCCGCTGTTCTGGGCGCGCGGCAGCGGTCATCTCGCCTTGGCCTCCGAGATCGGCCCG
>CAWCJX010000035.1:0-74773 GCA_963795865.1 uncultured Alphaproteobacteria bacterium | reverse complement strand
CGCCATCGCCGGCGAGGAGCGCCCGCTGCTGGAGCGCAAGCGCGACGCCCTGGAGCAGGACATCAAGCTCGCGCTGATTCCCAAGGACGCGATGGACGACCGCAACGTCATCCTGGAAATCCGCGCCGGCACCGGCGGCGACGAGGCGGCGCTGTTCGCCGGCGACCTCTACCGGATGTATGAGCGCTACGCGGCCGTCCATGGCTGGAAATCGGAGCTGCTGTCCGCCAGCGAGGGCACCAAGGGCGGCTACAAGGAGATCATCGCCGAGATCCGGGGCCGCGGCGCCTTTGCCAAGCTCAAATTCGAGTCCGGCGTCCACCGGGTACAGCGGGTTCCCGACACCGAGGCGTCGGGCCGCATCCACACCTCGGCCGCCACGGTCGCGGTCCTGCCCGAGGTCGAGGACGTCGACGTCGACGTCGACGACACCGACCTGCGCATCGACACCATGCGGGCGCAGGGCGCCGGCGGCCAGCACGTCAACAAGACGGAGTCGGCGGTGCGGATCACCCATATACCGTCGGGCATCGTCGTGATGATGCAGGAGGAGCGCAGCCAGCACCGCAACCGCGCCAAGGCGATGGCGCTGTTGCGCGCCAAGCTCTATGACGCCGAACTGCAGAAGCGCGACGCCGAGCGCGCCGCCAACCGGCGCGGCCAGGTCGGCAGCGGCGACCGCTCCGAGCGCATTCGCACCTATAATTTCCCGCAAGGCCGCGTCACCGATCACCGCATCAATCTGACGCTCTACAAGCTGCCCCAGGTGATCGAGGGCGAGGCGCTGGACGAGATCATCGACGCGCTGGTGACGGAGCATCAGGCCTCGCTGCTCGCCGACGCCGACGGCGTGCGGGCGTGACCGGAGCCGCAACGGGCGGCCGGCGCATCGCAGCGGTGCGGCGCGACCTCGCTGCACGGTTGCGCGCCGGCGCGATCGACAGCCCCGACCTCGATGCCCGCCTGCTGGTCGGCCATGCGCTCGGGCTCGACCATGCGGGCCTCATGCGCGACGCCGAGCGCGGGCTCGACTGCGCCGACATTGCCGGCATCGAGGCACTGGCCGTGCGCCGGCTTGCCGGCGAGCCGGTGGCCCGCATCACCGGCGTCAAGGAGTTCTGGGGATTGCCGTTCCGGGTGACCCCGGCGGTGCTGGTGCCGCGCCCCGACACCGAAACGGTGGTGGAAACGGCGCTCGCCGAGCTCGACCGCGGCGGGGCGCGGTCGCGACCCCTGCGCATCGCCGACCTCGGCACCGGCTCCGGCGCGGTCCTGATCGCACTGCTCCACGAACTGCCCAATGCCTGCGGGATGGGCACCGATTGCGATGCGGCGGCGCTCGCCACTGCGCGGGCCAACGCCGGGAGGCTCGGGGTTGGGGCGCGGGCGGCCTTCATCGCCTGCGACTTCGGGGCGGCTCTAGCGGGAGGCTTGGCGCTCGTGGTGGCCAATCCGCCTTATATATCCACGGGCGAGATTGCGGCGCTGGCGCCGGAGGTTCGTGATTTCGATCCGCGCGGCGCCCTCGATGGCGGTCCGGACGGTCTTGCCGCCTATCGGGCGATTACCGCGGACGCGTGGCGCCTGCTGGCGCCGCGGGCACATCTGGTGATGGAAATCGGGGCGGGGCAAGCGAGTGCCGTCGCGGCGCTCGCCGCGGCGGCGGGGCTGGGTTCCATCGCGGCCATACCAGATCTCGCCGGCATCCCGAGGGTGGTGTCCGCATGCCGCCCATGACGAGCCCATGACACCGGCGCGCGGCGGCCGGGGCAAATGCAGGAAAAAATCGCTTGGATTATCGACGCAGACCGTCTAGGTTCCGGGATAGGAATCGACCCAAGTTTGAACAACGCGCCACACAGTCATGGCCCGGAGCATGGCTCTGCGAGGCCGGTGGTGCGGATGAGATGGATGCCGGAAATCAGCCTGCCGGGAAACCGCATGGTGTGGTTGTCGGCGCCCCGCTTGGGATCGGAATGCTTCATCGGTTGAGCGTATCGTCGCAGTCGCACCAGCGCCGCGGCGAGCGTGATGGAAGGTGGGCAACGCCGCGGGGGTCCCGCGAGAGAGTTCTAACTTAAAGATCATTGTTATCCGTTTGGGGCTCCGTCGCGGAGCCCCGTATTGGATGTTCTCGCTTGGGCGAGGGCTGCAGCCCGGCGCGCTTCATCGAGCGTGTCCGGATCGAAGAAACGGCGGCATTGGCCGCCCCAATCAAGGGTTGGCGAACACGCAAGCCATGAGAAACGGTCAAAACAAGCGTATGCGGGGGCGGAACCGCAAGAGCCACAATCCACTCACCAGGGTCTACGAATCGAACGGGCCCGACGTCAAAATCCGCGGCACCGCGTCGCATATTGCCGAGAAGTACATTCAGCTTGCGCGCGATTCGCAGACCTCGGGCGATCCGGTGTCGGCGGAGAATTACAACCAGCATGCCGAGCATTACCTGCGCCTGATCGCTGCCGCCCAGGAGCAGTTCCGGCAGACCACGCCGTTCTTCCGCCCCGAAGGCGGAGCCGACATGCGCGACGACTTCGGCGATGACGGCGACGATGATGTCGGCGGCGCGCCCGGGCCGAACGAGCAGGTGGCATTCGGCACCCGCGACCCGCAGCCCTACCTGCCGCGCGATGCCCAGTTCTTCTCCCCGCGGGAGCAGCAGCAGCCCTATGGCGGCCGCCATCCGCAGCAGCAGCCCCAGCGCAGTGGCGAGGAGGACGGCAATGTCGAGCGGCTGCCTTCCTTCATCACCGGCGGTGGCGCTCCCGCGGCGCCGCAGGCGGGCGCGCCCCAGGGTCATGGCCAGAACGGCTTCGATGCCCAGCAGCAGGGCGACCGGTTTCCGTTGCACCGGCGCCGCCGGCGTCACCGCGGCCCCCGCGACCTGTCGCAGGGCGGCCAGGGCGTGAGCGACGGCGACGACGCCCCGCAGGGCCCCCGGCCGCCGGGCGAGTGATCCCAGGTTCCCCAGCCCGGGCAAGGCAGGCGCCAGGCCTGCTCCACCGGCATTAGATCCGGGCAGCCCCGCCGGGAGACGGTGCCAGCACCGGCTCGAGCACAGGCTCGAGGCTCGGTACCAGTTTCTTTCGGCGCGCCGGGATGGTGCGATAGACCTGCTTGGTGGCTTCCACCAGATGCACGCCGGCAAACGGCGCGGATACGGTCGCGCCGGTGCGTTCCCAGGCAACCGCCGAGCGCAGGAACCAGCGCCGCTCGATCGGCGGCACGTAGAGCGCCTCGCCCCAGGCGGTCGGCGTGAACCAGGTCTGCCGCAGCAATTGCGTGATCTGCGAGCGCGAATAGGGCCGGCCATGCCCGAACGGCGTCGTGTCCATGCGCGCCCACAGGCCGCGCCGGTTCGGCACCACCGCAAGGAGGCGCCCGCCGGGGGCGAGCACCCGCCAC
This sequence comes from uncultured Alphaproteobacteria bacterium, assembly GCA_963795865.1. GTDB lineage: Bacteria > Pseudomonadota > Alphaproteobacteria > Rhizobiales > Xanthobacteraceae > JAJPKK01. The sequence continues at coordinate 71,365 of CAWCJX010000035.1, read as the reverse complement.
ACCTCGCGCAGCAGCGCCGGCGGGTCATGGGTCATTTCCAGGGCATGCACGAAGAGAATGCGGTCGACGGCCGCGTCGGGCAGCGGCAGTTCGGTTTCATCCACCAGCGCCGCCAGCGTCGGCCGCAGGGTCGGCCATTTCACCACCCCCTGGGTCGCCGGCATGAAAGCGAGGCAGCGCTCCGCATCTTCGCGAAACAGGCCGAGATAAGGGGTCGAGTAGCCGACGCCGAGGATGCGCAACCCCTTGCTGCCGGTCCACAGGCGCCGAATGCCGACGCCGACGAAGCGCCGCGCCACTTTGCCGAGCGGATGAGCGTAAAAGCTGCGGAGATCGACCACATCGAGCGACATGGCCCAACCTAACATCCGCCGGGCGAGGCCGCGAGACCGGTGGTGCAGCTCGAGTTTCCGCTGTGGCAGGCAAGGGTGCGGCCGGCAAAGTTGGCGATGATGCGAACTCGGCTTTAGACTTGGCGGATGGAAATCACCGTTTCGGACTTCGACGATTTCGGCAAGCGAGTCACGCTGGTCGGCCGGCTGGACATTTTCGGCGCCGAGAAGATCGCCGTGCCTCTGACCGAGCTCGCTGGTTCCGACACCAACATCGTCATCGACTTGGGCGGCGTCGATTTCATCGCCTCGAACTGCATGCGTCATCTGGTGATTGCGGCGAAGACCGTCGCCCGCAATTCTCGAACCCTGATTCTGCTGTACCCGAGGCCGCTGGTGGCGATAGCCCTGATCCACGCGGGCCTCCACCACATGCTGCCGATCGTCCACAGTGAAGACGAAGCGCGGGCCGTGCTGAGCCGGCATGCCGATTGAGGGACCTGCACCACGGGTCACGCATCGGCGCCCCGATGCCGCGCTCGCCGAACGCGGCCGTGGCGTCTCCCATCGGCGCAACGGCTCGCTGCGACACCCTTGAACCGAGCCGAGAGCCGTTTCAACTCGCCCGCGCGAACGCGACATCGGCGGCCCGGGGCATCCGCGATCCGTCAGCGGTTGACGAAGATCAAAGCAGGGGCGTGCAGGATCTTTCTTATTGCGCTAAACACTGCGGCTCCCGATCTCGATGGCGAGGACTCGAAATGGAACGTCTGATTTTCTTCGTAACCTTTCTCGCGCTCTCGGTTGCAGGCACTCTCGCTCACGCCCAGGGGGCCGGCGATCCGCAAGGGGGCCTCGCATTGGCGCAGCGGGTCTGTTCGGAGTGTCACGCGATCCGAAAAGGAGAGGTTCGCTCGCCGAACTCACGGTCGCCGACGTTTTCGGAGCTTGCCGCCGCCCCGGGAATGACGAGCATTGCCTTGATGGTGGCGCTCACGACGCCCCATGCGGGGATGCCGATGTTCATGCTCACCGCCGAGCAGAGAGAAGATGTAATCGCCTACATCCTCGGCCTGCGTTAGCCGATCTCATCACGACTGATCGTCAGCGATCCCGGCCACTGTCGGCGTTTGAACGCGGAATGGCAGGTGCAGGTCTGCGCGAGAACCCGATCGAGTATGACATCGAGTGTGACAAGGATCGGTGGATCGGATCGCCCAAGTCGGGGCCATCGGGATGTCTGACGGGAAGGCACGACCGGCGGCCACGCCGGATTCGTGGTGCGCGAATCATGAACTGCCGAGGGCGGCCCCGGGCGATCGCGTCCGAGAATGCCGGCGCCGGCGCCGCAAAATAAGATCGGCCGACGCCTTCCGGGCGCGCCCGAGATCGGTGTAATTTCGTCCGCCAGCTATCCGCGGGAGGTGCCGAAATCCCGAACACTGCGATGGGCGGCATCGACGCCCTCGGCGGCATCGTTCAGGGATTTGGGTTCATCATTCGCATGCGAAGGAGCGCGCTCATGTTTCGGCCGGCCGTCATTACCCTGCTCGCCGTTCTCTCGATCGCATCGGGCGCGTCGGCGCAAACCTGCGCCGGCAGCCCGGTCGCCGTGCAGATTCTCGGCTCCGGCGGCCCGGCCATCAATGCAGAACGCGCCTCGGCCGGCTATCTGCTGTGGGTCGGAGCGCAGGCGAAACTTCTTTTCGACATCGGCGGCGGGACCTACATCCGCTTCGGGCAGAGCCGGGCCAAGCTCGCCGATCTCGAAATGGTCGGCATCAGCCATCTGCATCCCGATCACACCTCCGACCTCGCCGCACTGATGTGGGGAAGCAATCGCATGCGTAGCGCGCCATTGCCGATCGTCGGCCCCTCCGGCAACAGCGCGGCGCCCGACTTCGCGACCTTCCTCAGCCGCATGTTCGATGCCAAGACCGGCGCGTTTCAGGTGCTCGGCTCGACGCTCGGCGCCGCGCAGCCCGGCGTCGAACGCCCGCCTCTGGCCGTCAGCGTCGTCGACGTGACGAAGACCGAGCCGACCACGGTGCTCGACCGCGACGGCATGACGGTGACCGCATTCCACATCCCGCACGCCAATCTGCCCACCCTCGCCTATCGCGTGCAGACGCGCGGCGTGTCCATCGTGTTCAGCTCCGATCAGAACGGCAGCGACCCGAAATTCGTCGACTTCGCCAAGGGCGCGGACGTGCTGGTGATGCATCTCGCCATCGCCGCCGACGCGCCGCCGAGCCCGCTGCATGCCGCGCCGGCGGTCGTCGGCCGTCTCGCCCAGGAGGCCGGCGTCAAGCGACTGATCGTGAGCCATATCGGCCAGTTCGACCTCGATGCGGCGATCGCCGACGTGAAGAAGTCCTACACCGGCGCGCTGACCGTCGGCGCCGATCTGCAATGCACGCCGGTGCAGTAAGGGCAGGAGCGGCCCCTGCATCGCGGACCGCACCCATGCGCGCGGCCTTGCGCGTCCGCAAGGCGGCTGCGACTATTGGTTTCGTGGACGTTCGCGCGCCCACCGTCCTTCGCCGTCGCGTGATCACGCGTGCGGCGCCAGCACCAGAGGGAAGTACACAAATGATGTCGTCTCAGACGCCGGCCCAGCAATCATCCTCGGACCCGTTGTTCCTGGCTCTTATTTGCGCCGGGTACCTCGGTGTCGCATTTTTCTTCTTTCTCATGTTCCGTACGGTCGTGCTGCCCGGCGTGTTCGCGAGCTGATCGACGGCATCGGGCTTGCCCGAGCGGTATCACCGCGCCGGGCAAGCGCGCCGGATTTGCGCTGTCTCGAGCCGGCCGGGAAATCGCGCGGCATCGCTGGGCGAGTTGCAGGGGCATCGCGTCGCAGCCCCCTCGGCGCCGCGCGGTCTCGCCGATTGCGATTGCCGCGGCACGGCGGCGCGCCAGTCGACAATGATGGCGGGGACAATGATGGCGGAACGCCTGCGTTGCGTGCCCGTTCCAATCCATCCCCGGCCGGGATAGGCTGCCCATGAAGCGGCTGGAGCCATGATCGATGCGGCGGCGCGAATTCGTCGCGGGGTGCGGCGGCACAGCGGCTTGGCCCAATGCGATGCTTGCATGGCCGGCGATGGCGGCGAAGCGAATGGAGTGCTCATGACGACGTCTTCGACCCGCAGATCCTTCATGCTGTCGGCTGCGGCGATCCGGCTGCTCGAAGGCGCCGGCGCGGGGTCGATCGGCCTCGGCGCCCTGCTGCCCGGCCCGGCCGCGAGTCAACCGGCCGGGCTCGTTCAGGACGGCAGGCGCGTCACGCTCCTGTATTTCACCGACATCCATGCGCAACTGGAGACCCATCCGGAATATGTTCCGGGAGCGAGCCCAGAAATCCAGATGATGGGCGGTTTTGCTCGCCTCAAGACCGCGATCGAGCAGGAACGTGCAAACTGCGATGGGGCCTGCTTCCTGCTCGACGGCGGCGACGAATTCCAGGGCACCGGGCCCGCGACCTGGTCCGAAGGCGAAGTTGTTCTCGAGCCGCTCAACGCCCTCGGCAGCGATGCCTTTGTACCGGGCAACTGGGAAGCCTCCTATGGTCCGGAGCGGTTCAAGCAGACCATGGCGCGCCTGCGCTGCCCGGTGATCTGCTATAACCTTCACGACGAGGCCAGCGGCGAGCGGGTGTTCAGGCCCTCGCTGATTCTCGAGCGCCTCGGCGTCAAAGTGGCATTCGTCGGCATCACCGACATCGGGGCGAGCCGACGCCAGCCGCCGACCCACTTCCGCGGCATGGACACGGCGCGAATCCAGGGCCTGCGCGACTTCGTCAAGGAACTGCGCGCGCGGGAACGGCCTGACCTCGTCGTCGCCGTCAGTCATACCGGGCTGACGATCTCGCGCCAGTTCGCACGCGAGATTCCGGAATTCGACGTCATCCTCTCGGCACATTCGCACGAGCGAACGACGCGCGAGATCATGGAGGGCGACGTCATCGTGGTCGAGCCCGGTTGTTTCGGCTCGTTCCTCGGCCGCATCGACCTCGTCGTCGGGCCGGGCGGCGTCGCCGGCCACGCGTTCCGCCTGATCCCCGTTCTGGCGAGCCGCTACGACGAAGACCCGAAGATGAAGGCGCTGGTCGACAAGTCGCTCGCCCCTTATCGCTCCCGCATGTCCGAACCGGCAGGCACCACCGAGACGCTGCTGATGCGTTATGACGTTCTGGAAACGACGGCCGATGCCTTCATTACCGACGCCGTGCGCGAAATCTCCGGTGCCGACATCGGATTCTCCAACGGATTCCGGTTCGGCGTACCGATCCCGCCGCCGCGCATCACCGACGCCGACCTTTGGAACCTGCTGCCCATGGATGCCCGAATGAAGATCGGGTGGATCACGGGCCGGCAACTGATGGCCTATCTGGAGCGGGAGTTGGAACTGGTGTTCTCCAGGGACCCGTGGAAGCTCAACGGCGGCTGGGGTGTTCGCGCCTCCGGAATGACGATGGTGTTCAAGGCATCGGCGGAGCCGGGCCGGCGACTGGTGTCGGTGAAGGTGAACGGCCGCGACGTCGAGGATCAGCAGCGCTACACCATCGCGGGCTGCGAGCGCGACGGCGAGCCGCTCGACATGATCTGCCGCCATCCCGGAACCCACGACGCGAGGGTGCTGCCGATGACGGTCCACCAGGCGCTGCGGCAGTATCTCGAGGCGCATCCCGTCATCGCGCCGCGGCGCGACCAGCGCGAAATCGCCATCGACCTGCCGCCGACGGTATTCAGCCAGGACGCCGCGCTTGCCGGCGGCGACTTGAGCAAGGCCCCGACCACGCCGTCGGGGCTGTCGGCGGGTTAGAATAATCGACATGCAAACGCGGGTTCGCGTCGGCAGGTGCGACGCAATCCCTGGAGAGAGTGGCAGATGACCCAGTTTGATCCGACTTTGGCTTTGCTCGGCGGCGCGCTGATCGGCCTCGCCTCGGCGCTGCTGATGCTGCTCCTCGGCCGCATCGCAGGAATTCAGCGGCATCCTGGCCGGATGCTTCGATGGCGTCGGGGGCGACAAGGGCTGGCGGATCGCCTTTATTGCCGGCCTCATTGCCCCGCCACTGATCGGCAGCGCCGCCGGGCTTTCCCCTGCTGCCCCCGCAAATGCCGGCGAGTTGGATGCTGATTGGTGTTGCCGGCCTGTTGGTGGGCTTCGGGACGCGACTCGGCGGCGGCTGCACGTCGGGCCATGGGGTGTGCGGTATAGCTCGCCTGTCGACGCGTTCGATCGCGGCGACGATGATCTTCATGGTCACCGCCATGATCGTCGTCGCCATCATGCGCCACGGCGTGGGAGGCTGAAGTCGTGCCGAGGGCGATTGCGAGCTTCGCATGCGGTCTCATCTTCGGTTTCGGCCTGCTGATCTCCGGCATGACCGATCCGGTGAAGGTCCTGGGGTTTCTCGACATTCTCGGGCCCTGGGACCCCACTCTCGGTTTCGTCATGGTCGGGGCGCTCGCCGTATCCGCCGCCGGATTTGCCGCCGCGAAACGCCGCGGCGCGCCGGTCCTGGCTTCGCAGTGCCTGTGGCCGGCGCGGCGGAGCGTCGACGCATCCCTGGTCGCCGGTTCGATCCTGTTCGGCATCGGATGGGGCCTGGTCGGATTGTGCCCGGGGCCGGCGATAGAAAATCTCGCGACGCTGTCTCCGGGTGTCGTGCTCTTTGTCGCCACCATGATGCTTGGAATGGTGTTGCAGGAGGCTTGGCAAAGGCTGGCGCGCGCAGCCCGTCCGCCCGTCGGTGCGGCGCTCGCGGAGGCAGTCGACGGGTAAGAAAAGAGCGGCATGCGTCGCCAAGAGTTTGAGAGAAGGGCGACAGGGCGACTGCTTGCGCAGTCGCCCTCCGAACCGACGTCTAAGGTCCGTTACTTCAATCCGAGCACCTCCACCGGCTCGATCGAAGGCGGCGAAGAGAACAATTCCGGTGCGTTTGCCATCAGCGCCTGTCCGATCGGGCCGTTGAGGTGCTTCTGGCGCCCGTCCTCATTGTTGAAGGTGTCGAACACGCCGAACGTGGTGGGCGATAGCCTGAGCGCGTACCAGTTGATCGTCGTGGGTTCCTTTTTGGCCATGTCGAGAGCCATTTCGAGAAACTTCGCCACCGCCTCTTCCTTGCCGGGCTTGGCTTCGAAGCGGGCGAAAAAAGCGAGCTTGATCATCGACGTCTCCATGATGAGTTTTGCAACGAAGAGCGCGAAAGCGGCTCGAAACTAGCGGCGCAGGGGATGCCGGCCTATTGTCAAGAATGACATCTTTGATATCGATATAGCCATGAAGATCGATGTGCTCGCCCTCAACGGCGTTTTCGATACCGGCCTGGCTGCTGTGCTCGACGCGTTTGCGACGGCGAACGAACTCGGTACTGCCCAAGGCCTCGCATCCACAGCGTTCGACGTCACCATCATCGGCTTGCGTCGTCAGGTGCACACCAACCAGGGTTTCAAAGTCCCGGTCTCGCCCGCGCACGGCCGCACGCTGCCGGATTGGGTGGTTGTCCCGGCGATCGGTGACAGGACGCCGGAGCCGTTGGCCGCGGCGCTCGCGGCACCCGAAGCGCGCGCCGCCGCACGCATTTTGCGGCAGTGGGGCGACCAAGGCGCACACGTCGCAGCCGCATGCATCGGCACTTTCGTCGCCGCTGAATCCGGTCTGCTCGACGGCGAGGTCGCAACGACGACATGGTGGCTCGCGCCGTATTTCCGCCAGCGCTATCCGCTCGTGCGGCTCGAGGACGGGCGCATGCTCGTTCGCTCCGGCCGCGTGCTGACCGCGGGCGCAGCGCTCAGCCACATGGACATGGCGCTCTGGCTGATCCGCCAGGCAAGCCCGATGCTTGCGGAGACGACCGCGCGTTACCTGATCGTCGATTCGCGACCGACGCAGTCGACTTACGCGATAAGCGATCATCTCGCGCACGCCGATCCGCTGGTACAGCAATTCGAGCGTTGGGCCCGCGGCCACCTTGCCGATGGTTTCTCGCTCGACGAGGCCGCCCACGCAGTCGGGGCGAGCAAGCGGACGCTGGCACGGCGCATCAACGCTGTGCTCGGCAAGAGCCCGCTCGCTTACTTCCAAGCCCTACGCGTCGAGCGCGCGGTGCATCTGCTGCGGACTTCCAGTGACGACGTCGAGAAGATCGCCGCCGCGGTCGGCTATGCCGATGGCGTGACGCTTCGCAACCTCCTCAGACGCAAGCTCGGTCGAGGTGTACGTGAAATTCGCGCGGAGCGAGCCGCGGGGGAACTGACGACTTGACCCGTCCACCTCAGGAAATATCGAACCATGTGAGGCCGCAAGGATGATATTGAAACGCATTGGGTTTGCGGTGTTGCTGACCGCTTCGAGCGTTCTGCTCGCAGCTCAGCAGGACGGCCAATCGACGATCGCGGCGATCAAGGCTGAAGGATTGCGCAGTACCGAAGCGGCGGCGATCTTTCATACGCTGACGGATACGATCGGGCCTCGGCTGACCGGATCGCCCGCGCACGTGCAGGCCGCGCGTTGGGCCGTGGAACGCCTGAAGGCCTGGGGGCTCGACAACCCGCGGCTCGAACCGTTTCCATTCGGGCGCGGATGGTCCCTCGAGAAGCTTACGGTGGAGATGACGGCGCCGCGCTACATGCCGCTGATCGGATATGCCGAGGCATGGTCGCCACCGACATCCGGAGTCCTGACCGGCACGCCCATCTACCTCGGCGACAGCACTGCTGCCGATATCGATCGCCTCGGCCCCCGCCTGCGAGGCGCTATTGTGCTCATGCATCGTCCACAGGCCGAGTTTCTCCGCAACGATCGGCCGCAGCCATCCGAGGGAAACGGCCCGGTGCGAACCGGGAACCCGCCGCTTCCGGGGCCTTCCAGTGCGACTTCGACATACAGCATGTTGACCCGGCTCCAAGCCTTGGGGGCGGGAGCGGCGCTCAGCCCCGGAGCCATGGAACACGGCACGGTGCGCGTTCAAGGCTTCCCCGGAACGGCGCGCGACGCCGTTCCGACGGTGGTGCTGGCCGCGGAGCATTACAATATGCTGGTCCGGATGGTCCAGGCCGGCGCTTCGCCGCAGCTGCGCATCGAGGTCGGGGCGCGGTCCTACGAGAATGACCTCAACAGCTACAATGTCCTCGCTGAGATGCCGGGCACGGACGCGACGTTACGGGACGAGGTTGTCCTCGTCGGCGCTCACCTGGATTCATGGCATACGGCGACTGGCGCCACCGATAACGCGGACGGCGCAACGGCCGTGATGGAAGCCATGAGAATCCTGACGGCCGTTCATGCGCGTCCCCGACGCACCATCCGTGTCGCGCTGTGGGGAGGCGAGGAACAAGGCCTGCTGGGCGCCAGCGCTTACGTGGACCAGCACCTTCGCGATGATGCCTCCCGCAGCAAGATCTCCGTTTACCTGAACGACGATCCGGGAACCGGCCCGACCTACGGCTTCTACATGGAGAACAACGAGCCGGCGAAACGAATCTTCGATGCGTGGCTCGCGCCGTTGCGGGATATCGGAGTGCGGCGGAACGTGATCGAAGGCATCGGCGCCACGGATCACGTGCCGTTCGATCGGGCGGGCATTCCGGCGTTCACGGTGATCAAGGACTTTCGGAATTACGATGTTCGCACGCGCCACACCAATGCCGATCTGGCCGATGCCGTGAGCATCGAGGACCTGCGGCAGGCTGCTGTCGTCCTGGCCGCGATGGCCTGGCAGGCCGCGATGCGCGATGACCCCATCCCGCGCCGGAAGCGCTGAGACTCGTCCGCGAATGATCGCTTCAATTTGCGCGATCGAACGGCTTTTCTACTCCCTCTCCCGCTTACGGGGGAGGGTTGGGGAGGGGGCTCTTGCAGCGAGTCTGTGCCGTGGAATTGCCCGTCCCTGACCCTCCCCCGCAAGCGGCCGCAGAGGGGACGAAACCGAATTGAGCGTTGGCGGACAAGTCCTGGACGAGTCCAAATCCCTGAACTCTACGGCATCACGCCGGCGGCCTTGAAGGTGTCGCGCGAGGCCGGGCGGGCGAGGTAGGCGAGAAACGCCCGCGCCGGCGCGGCGGCGGCGCTCGTGGCCGGGATGTAGGCCGAGTACTCGTTGACGAACTCGATCTCCTTCGGCAGCGCGCCGACCACCTTCACGCCCTTGACCGGAACGAACTCGGTGGTAAAGCCGATGCCGAGCTCGGCGTCGCCCTTGAGCACGGCGCCGATCACCTCTCGGCCGGTGTTGAACGGCACCGCCTTTTTCTTCACGTCGGCCGCGACGCCGAGCCGATCCAACAGGCCCGCGACGAAGACCGCAGCGGTGCCGCCGCCGGCCGTATCCGTGAACGAGACCGACTTCGCGGCGAGAAGCGCTTTCTTGAAAGCGTCGGTCGTCGAAATGTCCGGCGCCGGAGTACCGTCGCGGACCGCAACGCCGATCTCGGCGCGGCCCACGACAGCGCGGCTTGCGGCCAGCACGACGCCGTCCTTCTCGGCCGCCGCCACGGCCGCGGTCGACAGGATCACGAGATCAGGCTTGGCGCCGGCCTTGAGCTTGTTCTGGATCGCCCCGACCGAGCCGAATTCGACGCTGACCTTGGTGCCGGTCTCGTGCTCGAACGCGTGCGCGACGGCCTCGAACGGCTGCTCGATCGCCGCCGCCGCCAGCACGGCGATCTCGGCGGCGGTCGCTCGGGTGTGGGTTGCAATCCCCAACAGCAAAATCGCAGTCGCGATGGTGAACCCTCGATGGCGCATGGCTCTCCTCCGGTGTTGTCTAGGGCAGTATAGCGGGAATCGGTGCCCGTTGCGCCGGTTCGGTGAGTTGCTGTCGGTAGCTGCTCCGGATCGCTGATCGCCGCCGGGATCGTGGGCCGCGGGGAACGGCGCAATCGATATGTGCCAAAGCGCTAAGACATGACACATTCACAGTCTGGTTTTACGCTTTGAATTTTCACGGGTAACCTTGAGGGGTCGACATGAGTGTAATCCGGACGACTGCCAACGGTGGGACTGCGGAAGATCAGGCGATGCGTGCCGTCGCCGACGCCGTCCGGGATGCGTCGAAAACCGCTACCGAACACGCCACCGCGGTCCAGAATGCGATCGTCGGGACAGGCCTGATACGATCGGTCTCGCGCATCAGCTACACCAGTGCTTACGCGATTTCCTTCGGAATTGTCTATACTGCGGTGTTCGTGACCCAGTGGCTGCCGCAGGATAATCCCGTGATGGATGGGTTCAGCGACGGCGCGCGCGCGGCGATGGACTGGTTGAAGGCCGACTGATCGGCGCGATGCGCAGCCTGTGAAGAAACGGTCGCGGCAACCTCGTTGCCGGCCCTGTCGGGAGAGCGCTACCAAGAGAGAACTGCCAAGAGAGAACATGATGCATGATGGTCCGATGGCGGTCGGACCCGGCGTGACGGCCGAATCCGGGATCAAGGTGGTGTTTCCCGAGGCCGGCGTCATCCGGGTCGAAAACGCGAGAATGTTTTCATATTCCGCGCTGGACGGAGCTTTGTGCCGGCGCTTTCTGCAGGTCGCGCTGCGGCTGCCTGCGATCGAGGACGCGACGTTCGCGCCGACCCGGACGACCTCCGTCGACCTGCGATACGACGCACGGCGGTACCGCCGGAAGCACGTGCTGGATCAGCTGGCCTTGTTGCTCAGCGGCGGCGCGGCGGACGCGGGAAAACCCATGCCCGTCGCCGCCGCCGCCACCGCGCGCGACCGGCACGGCGTGGTGCGCTACCGGCGTTATGCCGGTCGCATCACGGGATGGCGCGCGGAACGCGAGCGGCTGGGTGCGATTCGGCTCAACAACCCCTTGCTGCATCGCAAGCGTGCGCTGTGTGACGCGATCGAACGCGAGTTGATGGGCGCGCTCGGCGTCAACCGCTACGACACCGACGCGGTCAAGTGCCGCGTCGACATCGAATACGATCCGCGACGAATCAACGTGGCGCAGCTGGTCGAGATCCTCGACACGGCGCTGGCGGCGACGGAGCATCCGGCGCAGCTCGACAAAATCAACCGCGAGCTGACGATCTGCACGGCGTCGCTGCCGCTCGCCGCGTTGGCACAGTTCGCGGTCCCAGCGCTGCTGCCGGTATCCGCCGCGCTGTTCGCATACACCGCGCTGCCCAGTTTCAAAGGCGCCTGGAGGGTCGTGACGAAAGAGCGGCGGCTCGGCGTCGACGTGCTCGATGCGATCGTCGTACTCGCATGCCTTGGCACCGGACAGGTCTTGGCCGGCGCGATCCTGTGCTGGTGCCTTTCCTTCGGCCGCTTTCTGGTACGCCGCACGGAGGACAGCTCAAAGAAGATGCTGCTCGGCGCGTTCGGCAAGCAGCCGCGCTTCGTCTGGCTGCTGATGGACGGCCAGGAAATCCAGCTTTCGACCGACAAGCTGCATAAAGGCGACATCGTGGTCGTGCATACCGGCGAAGTCGTGCCGGTGGACGGCATCATCGTCGAGGGACTGGCGATGATCGACCAGCATGCGCTGACCGGCGAATTGACCCCCGCCGAGAAGGGGGTCGGCGATCAGGTGTTCGCTTCCACCGTCATGGTGGCCGGCAAGATGCACGTCTCGGTGGAGAAGTCGGGCGAGCAAACCGCAACCTCGAAAATCGCTCAGATCCTCAACGACACCGCAGGCTACACGCTCGCCTCGCAACAAAGAGGCGAACAATTGGCCGACAAAGCGGTCATCCCGACGCTTGCGGTCGGGGCGCTGGCGCTCGGCGCGATGGGCCCGCAGGGCGCCGCCGCCGTGCTCAACAGCGATATGGGCACCGGCATCCGGATGGCGGCCCCGCTGGCGATGCTTTCAACGCTCGCGCTGTGCGCGCAGCGCGGCGTGCTGGTGAAGGATGGTCGCGCGCTGGATCTGCTCTGCGAAATCGACACCGTCCTGTTTGACAAGACCGGCACGCTGACGCGCGAACGCCCGGAGGTCGGGCGGATCATCGCCGCCAACGGCCATGCACGGGCTGACATTTTGCGCTACGCGGCGGCCGCCGAGCACCGGTTCCATCACCCGATCGCGCTCGCCATCCTGCAGAAGGCGGAAGAGGAAGGGCTCGAGCTGCCGCGCACCGACTCGACGCAATACAAGCTGGGCTACGGCATCACCGTCGGCGTCGAGGGCCGCCAAATCCGCGTCGGCAGCCGCCGCTTCCTGGAACTGGAGGGCGTCGCGCTGACGCCGGAGGTCGCGGCCGCGCTCGACGAGGTCCATCGCGAGGGCCACACCATGGTCATGGTGGCGGTCGACGACGCCCTTGGCGGCGCGCTGGAATTGCGCGCCTCGGTCCGTCCGGAGGTGCCCGAGATCATCAAGGGCCTGCGCGCCCGCGGCATCAAGCACATCGCGATCATCTCCGGCGACCACGAGGCGCCGACGCGAAAGCTCGCCGCGGAACTCGGCATCGACCGCTATTTTGCGCAAGTGCTGCCGACGGAAAAGGCCGATTACGTCGAGAAACTGCAGAAGGAAGGCCGCAAGGTCTGCTTCGTCGGCGACGGCATCAACGACGCGATCGCGTTGAAGAAGGCGAACGTCTCGATCTCCTTGCGCGGCGCCACATCGATCGCGACCGACACGGCGCATGTGGTGTTCATGGAGCCGGGGCTCGGCAAACTCTGCGAATTGCGCGACATCGCCGGCGATTTGCAGCGCAACGTGCGCATCAGCTGGGGGTTGATCCTGGGGCCCAACATCCTCTGCATCGTCGGCGTGTTCACGCTGGGGTTCGGGATCGCCGCCTCCGTGCTGACCAATAATGTGGCGGCGCTGGGGGCCCTGGCCAACGGCGTGCGGCCGATGCGAAAGGTCGCTGCGCTTGAAGCCGAGCGGCGACATCTGCTGGAATTGCAGTTGCGCGAGAGCGGCTTTCTCGACGCGGCGCAGGAGTTGATCGAAGTGGACGGGTCGGTAGAACTGGACCGGGTCGGTCGATGTGGACCAGTCGATCGAGGCGGTCGTGGCAGTCGCGGCGATCGACAGCGAACCGGTCGCCGCGTGAGCGAGCGCTGGGTACAGCCCTGCGATCGATCGTTCAGGATCGACTTCGCCGCGCATCGTCTGTTTCTATGCCGTGCCGAAATAGGGGATGTGGATGGTGAAGACTTTCGAAGCGGCGACGTCGTCGCGGTCAGCGAGCATGACACCCTTGGATACAAGCAGCGACAAGGCGAACAGCGACAAGACGAGCAGCGACGCCGGCGAGCCGGTCGACGCGGCGACTGGCGCGCGTTTTCATATTTTTGTCATCGATACCGGCTGGAATTCGGCTGCGAGCAAGGTTGTGCGCGAGCACCTCCACATGATCCGCGATCTCAACATTGACGAGGAGGTCTATGTCCTCGATCGCGCGACCTCCATCGCCCTGTTGCGCTATTACCCCTTGCAGGTCGGCCGTGATCCGATCATCGCCGTGCACGACCTGCGCCCTCACCACCGCCACCGGGTCAAGCATACCCATGGCTTCCGGATGCATCTTGGCATCCTGGACAGCGAGCAGCAGGTGCTGGATGCCTTGAAGATGTTCGCTCGTTTCATGGTCACGCACCGCAATGCGGCGGATATCGACAGTTTGGTGCGCCAGGATCTGCACCGTCAGGGTCTCGCCGGCGCCATACAGATCATCGGCGGTCACGAGCACCAGAGAATGATCGAATAATGCGATGGATATGGCCGGCGGAGCCGGCGCGAAAAATCGGGGAGAGCGCCAATGTTTGATCGATGGTTCGGAACCGTCACGGAAGTCATCGCGACCGCTGCGGCTGCCGCGGCGGTCATCTATTTGGGCTACGAGATCAATCGGCGACAAAAGAGGCTGCGGGACCTGTTTTTTGTGCTCGGTCCCGATTCCGCTGTCATGGCTGAGCACCTTGAAGAATTGGCGCGGCGCGGTGTGATCCGCCCATATCAGCCGACGGCGGCCGGATGACGCAGCGGGCGCCTCCCGGACGGCTCGGCGCGCGCCGGAAGGCGAGATCAAGCACGTAAGGACCCAGGCATGACCGCGACCGATCCGGCCGATGACGTCGCCGTCACCTCCGAGGGCGCGCCTGGTCCGGCGCTGCATGGCGCCGAGGCGGGCCCGGCCGAGGCGGCGGATGAAGCGCAGAGGGACGAGCAGGCCGTCCTGCGCATCGTAAATCTGCCGCGCGACGTCGGGTGGATGATGGTCTCGGTCGGCGTTCTCGGGGTGATCCTCCCCGGCCTCCCCGGCGCTCCGTTCCTGCTCGCCGGGATTGCCGTGCTCGCGCCGGGCGGACCGCGGTTTTTGACCCGTTGGGCCGGCCGCAAGCCGAAGGGGTTCGTGCACACCAGCCTGAAGCTGGTCGGCCGATGGCTCGATGATCTCGAGCGCCGTTATCCCTGATCGCCCTCGGCCCGGTCATGACGCGCCGGAAGTCGCGGCTGCGGCACCACTCGGAAGCGTGGATGAATTCGTGCCGCCTCACATCGGTGCCCCAGCTCTAAAAGACAGCATCTTACGGTTCAAAACCCGCATCGGAAGCATTGGTCAGGTTGCTCCAGATGCTGCTCCCCCGAACGGGGCGTCGACCCGGCCCCAACAGGCAATATCGACGTCAGCTCCCGGTCACAGGCGGCGGACCGCTCGTTGCGACAACCGTCCGCGCTGCGAGGCCGCACGGGTCCCCCGTCGTTTCCCGGCTCGCCTGGTACACGCCGCCGCCGGTCGAGGTTACGGACATCTGCATCGTGCCGCGTCGACCAAATTTGAGACACGTTGATATAAATCAAATTACCTTCGGGTTAGTCAGGTATTTTATAATTTAAGTAATATCGACTTCGCGTCAAACGCCTCGGTCCGGGACATTTCATGGGCACGTATGCTGCTCCCCTGCGTTACAGCTGTGAGAGTGCCTTTATCCTGCAAATCAATTATCGTCGGCCTCGAGCCGTCGCGCATAAGAGGGAGGATTAATGCGTTACGCTGGGTTGCTGTTCACCTGTTGCGTGGCCTCTGTACGAACGCTCAATGATGTCGCCGGCAACCCAGACAACTCGTTGAGACAGGGGGGCGGCCGGTGAAGCGCAGAAGCGCAATGCGATGGCTGCTGGGACTGGGATTGCTTCTGGTGCCTCTTCTCGTGCTTGCAGTCCGTGGCAGTCAATGGCGATTCTGTGTCCTCACAGATGACGCGGCGCGTGGCCGGGTGTTGGCCCAGACGACCTGCACTGCGTACTGCCACCACATAAGCCCGGCCGAATTCGATTCTGAAAACTCCAATTTCGGCCCGAATCTCCAGAACGTCTATATGTCGCTCGCGGGCACCACCCCGGCGCCGTTGGATCCGACGGGCGTCTACCACCATCCCGCTCCTCCTTTGGCTGCTGCGCGAGATGCCGGGATTGTCTGGACTGACGAAAATCTCCTTGAATACCTCAGGAGCCCGAAGGCATTTCTCGACAAGAAAACCGGGAAAACCTTCAAGAACTCCTTGTTGTACATGCCTTTGTCCGTTGGCGAGGAAAGCGAGCGTCAGGCTGCGGTCGCTTATCTCAAAGCCATCAAAGGCCACCCGGAATGCGACTGACGCCTCGCGGATTGCCGGCAGGGAACCATCGCCGCCATCGCCCACAATCCGAGCTGGTGATCCTCTCAGGCAGCTGCATCCATCTGGACGACGTCAATCAATTACCGCCCCCGTTCGCCGATCACGGTCGCTGCGATGCGTTGCGCATCTTCATATCGCTTCAGCGCGCGTTCATGGTGTTGCTGAAGGGCGAGAAGCTCTTCCTTCGTCTTGTTCTTCAGGTAAGCGAAGCCGGGCGAGGCCAGGACGTCGCCCTTCGCGGGCACTTCTCCGTCTCGCATCGAAAGCTTTCGTTTGATCTGCTCCAAATTCAGGCGCCAACGCTCGACGTGTTTATTGGCGCGCACCACGTCGGATATCAGTTGCTCGGTCGACTTTCCCCGCACATGCGCAAACGCGGCCGAATAGGATTGATCTCCACGCTCGTCATCCTCCGCGAACAAATTCATGATGTCCTCGTTCTCGATGATGTCGTTGCATAGCTCGACGCATTCGTCGCAGACGAAGACCGTCGGCCCGGCGATGAGCTTGCGCACCTCGTGCTGCGACTTGCCGCAGAACGAGCAATAGAGCGTGTCGGTTGACTGCGGGCCGATCGCGCCGGCGCGGGAAGGCGCGCTGGCATCGTGTACACGCGATCGAGCGGCCTCGATCTTGGCGGATAGGATATTCCAATTCTCGTAACCGAACGCATTCGCGATCAGCTCCAGGCATTCGCCATGGCTGGTTTCGATGGCTTTCGCCTTCAGGGCATCGCGCAGGGTATGCGCCATGGCCTTCGCATCGCGGAAATCGCGCACGAGAGCACCTCATCATCGGCGAACGGAAGAGATCGGGGCCTGCCTTGCCGACCCGTTCGCCAATGGCGAGGGACGGAGCGACTGATACGTTCACCATCCCCAAAGGGCGCAGGCGGCGGGTGTATCGACCCAGCCCCGAATTTTGGTGCAGGTTCGTGCCTTGTGTCAATCCAAAACGATGGTCGCTATGGTCGCGCAGCTAGGGGCGGTAACGCCTACTCGAAAACGTTGCAAAAACCGGATCAGGGACCGGTCGGGTCATGGGTGGTCAGGCTGACCACAAACGGTCGCGGTTCACCCCGGATAGCGGCCCGCTGACCGACCGCTCGGGCGGCCGAGTCGGTACGGAAGCCGACCTACGCAGCGCAGCAAAGGCTGCAGGATATTACGCAGAGCCCTATCAGGATAGAGCGCATCCTGAATTTCTGAAGTCGTTTCGGCATTCACGGTGGGCTCGAAGCATAACGAACGGAGCGCTGAGAGCGTCGATCCGCAGCCCGGCTACGAAGGTCACCGTCTTCCCGTGTCCCCACGGAGCGGAATTTGGGAACGCCGAGATAGTCGGCGACCGTGTTCGCCTCGACCGTGATCGACTGCTTGTTTTGCAGGGTCAGCTCTTTCACCGCCTTACGGATGAGGCTTGACAGCTCGCGCTCGAGATCGCGCACGCCCGCCTCGCGCGTGTAGCGGCGAATGAGCAGGAGCAGCGCCTCGTCGTTGATCGACCATTCCTCTTCTTTGAGGCCGTGCTTGGCGATCGCGCGCGGGATCAGGTGCTTGCGCGCGATTTCGACCTTCTCGTCCTCGGTGTAGCCGGCGATGCGGATGATCTCCATGCAATCCATCAAGGGCGGCGGGATGCTGAGCGTGTTCGCCGTGGTGATGAACACCACGTGGGAGAGATCGTAGCCGACCTCGAGATAATGGTCTTTGAAGGTGTCGTTCTGCTCGGGGTCGAGCGCCTCCAGCAAGGCCGAAGACGGGTCGCCGCGGAAGTCGGCGCCCATCTTGTCCACCCCGTCCAAAAGGAACAGCGGGTTCGACGTTTTCGCCTTGCGCATCGACTGGATGATCTTGCCCGGCATCGAGCCGATATGGGTCCGCCACTCCCCGCGAATCACCGCCTCGTCGTGAACACCGCCGAGCGACATCCGCACGAAGTCGCGTCCGGTCGCCCGCGCGATCGATTTGGCGAGCGAGGTCTTGCCCACGCCGGGCGGGCCGACCAGGCACAGGATCGGTCCGGTCGGCTTGGCGCGCTGCAGGACCGCAAGATGCTCGACGATGCGCTCCTTGACCTTCTCCAGTCCGCAATGGCCGTTGTCGAGTATCTCCTGCGCGAGCGCCAGATCCCTGAGCTTGGTCTTCCTGTTCCAAGGCATCGAGAGCAGCCAGTCGAGATAATCGCGTACGAGGGTCGCCTCGGCCGACATCGGCGACATCCGGCGCAGCTTCTCGAGCTCGTGCCGAGCCTTTTCGCGTGCCTCGTTCGAGAGCTTGGTGCGCTTGATCTTGTCCTCGATCTCGGCGAGTTCGTCCTTTCCGCCGGTCATGATCAAAGTCCTTCTGTCGTGCCCCTTCGTCCTCGCCCCACTGGGAAGCGGCGCTTGGCGCTGTGCCGCCGTGCTTCCGACCGAAAGCATAGCACGCACTGCTGCGCTGCGGGATTTCAAATCGGCCTATGTCGCTTGTGGATCACAAGTGCCGGACCACCGCCATCGAATTGTCGCCGGGATCGTCCCCCGCGGCGACCGGCGCAATCGGCATTTCGCATCGGCACGCCACTCGCTGCGACAACCACCGCGCTGCGAGGCTGCACGCATCCCCGGGCCATGCTACAACCCGCCGCTGGATCAAATCATGGACGGACCGATGACTGCGCAAACCCGGTTGTTTCCCTGCCTCAAGGACAATTACGGCGTCCTCGTGCACGATCCCGCGACCGGCGCCACCGCCGCCATCGATGCGCCGGAGGCGGCGCCCGTCGAGGCCGCGCTCGCCGCCGCCGGCTGGACGCTGACCGATATTCTGGTCACCCATCATCATGGCGACCACACCGGCGGCATCGCCGCACTCAAGCAGCGCCACCATTGCCGCGTCGTCGCCCCGCGCCGGGAAGCCGGCACGATTCCCGCCGTCGATGTCGAGGTCGGCGAAGGCGACCGCGTCAAGGTCGGCTCTCTCACCGCGGAAGTGATCGAGACGCCGGGCCACACGCTGGGCCAGATCAACTACTTCTTTCCGCAGCGACAAGCTGCTGTTCGCCGGCGACACCTTGTTCTCGATCGGCTGCGGCCGGGTGATCGAGGGCACCCCGGAGCTGATGTGGCAATCGCTGCTCAAGCTGCGCGCCCTGCCCGACGACACCGCGATGTTCTGCGGCCACGAATACACCGAGGCCAATATCCGCTTCGCGCTGACCATCGAGCCCGGCAATGCCGCGCTGCAGGCGCGCGCCGCCGAGGCAAGGCGGCAGGTCGCGGCGGGAACGCCGACCCTCCCGAGCCTCATGGGCGAGGAGAAGCGGGCCAACGTGTTCCTGCGCGCCGACGATCCGCAGGTCGCCGCCGCGGTCGGCCTCGCCGGCGAACCCGCCGCGCGGGTGTTCGCCGAAGTGCGCGCGCGCAAGAACCGGTTTTGACGTGGCGGGCGCCGCGCAGGGGGGCGCCGCGCAGCTGACCGCTGCGGACATCATCCGGCTGCTCGACCTCGCGCCCCATCCCGAAGGCGGCCATTTTCGCCAAACCTTTCGCGACCAGGCGGACGGCGCCGGGCGCGCCGCCTCGACCGCCATCTATTTCCTGCTGGCGCGCGGCGAGCGCTCCCATTGGCATCGCGTCGACGCCGCCGAGGCCTGGCACCATTATGCCGGCGCCCCGCTCGAGCTCGAGATTGCGCTCCACGCCGGCGCGGCGGTCGAGCGCATCCGCCTCGGCGCCGATCTCGCCGCCGGCGAACGCCCGCAGGCCGTTGTCCCCGCCCACGCCTGGCAGGCCGCGGCGTGCCTCGGCGACTGGACGCTGGCCGGATGCACAGTCGCGCCGGGCTTCACGTTTTCGGGCTTCGAGCTGGCGCCGCCGGGATGGACGCCGCATCGGCGGGATGCCGCAGACGTCAAGTCCGATTGAGGTCGCCCCGGCGCCCGGCGGACGATTCCTAACGCCGCCTCACACCATCACCTGCCCGCCATTGGCGGACAGGGTCGAGCCGGTGATGAGGCCGCTGTCGTCGGAGGCCAGGAACACCACGCAGCGCGCGACCTCCTCGGGCTCGCCGAGACGGCCGATCGGGATCAGCGGCAGGATCGACTTCTCCAGCACCTCCTTCGGCACCGCCTGCACCATCTCGGTGTTGATGTAGCCGGGGCAGATCGCATTGACGGTGATGCCGGAGCGCGCATTCTCCTGGGCCAGGGCCTTGGTGAACCCGATCTCGCCGGCCTTGGCCGCGGAATAATTGGTCTGGCCCATCTGGCCCTTCTGGCCGTTGATGGAGGAGATGTTGATGATGCGGCCGAACTTGCGCTCCCGCATGCCTTCGATGACCGGCCGGCACATGTTGAACAGGGAAACCAGATTGGTGCTGATGACCGCCGTCCACTGCTCCGGCTTCATGCGGTGGAACATGCTGTCGCGGGTGATGCCGGCATTGTTGACCAGCACCTCGACGGGACCGATGTCGGCGACGACCCGGGCGAGCCCGGCGACGCAGGCGTCGTAGGAGCTCACGTCCCATTTGTAGGCCTTGATGCCGGTCTCGGCACTGAACTTCTCGGCCGCGGCGTCATTGCCGGCGTAATTGGCGGCGACCGTGTAGCCTGCGGCCTTCAACGCCCTCGAGATGGCTGCGCCGATCCCGCGCGTGCCTCCGGTCACCACTGCCACCCGTGCCATCGCTTCCTCCGTGAAATCCCTGTTTGCCTGATTCTCTGATTGCCGGCGGGGGCCATGTTTCACGACGGCGGTCCGGCGTCAATTAATCGCGTCGGCAAAGGCAAATCATTGCTGCATCGCAATGACATCGATCGGTCGGCGCCGACAAAAAAGCGGCGGCAAGCGCCGCCGCCCGATTTCGACCAGGCCCCGGTCGGGCTAACCGCGCTCCACGCACATGGCGATGCCCATGCCGCCGCCGATGCACAGCGTGGCCAGGCCTTTCTTGGCGTCGCGGCGCGCCATCTCGTAGAGCAGCGTCACCAGCACGCGGGCGCCGGACGCGCCGATCGGGTGGCCGAGCGCGATCGCGCCGCCATTGACGTTGACCTTGCCGGTGTTCCAGCCGAGGTCCTTGTTGACCGCGCAGGCCTGCGCCGCGAAGGCCTCGTTGGCCTCGATCGAGATCGAGGTCGTCGATCTTCCAGCCGGCCTTCTTGAGCGCGGCGCGCGACGCCGGAATCGGACCCGATGCCCATGATCGCGGGATCGACGCCGGCCTGGGCCCATGACACGATGCGCGCCAGCACCTTGCGGTTTTCCTTGGCCGCTTCGCTCGCCTTCATCAGCACCACGGCGGCGGCGCCGTCATTGATGCCGGAGGCGTTGGCCGGCGGTCACCGTGCCGTCCTTGCCGAACGCCGGGCGCAGCTTGCCGATCGCATCGATGGTGGTGCCGTGCTTGGGATATTCGTCGGCATCGACGACGATGTCGCCCTTGCGGGTCTTGACGGTCACCGGCGCGATCTCGTCCTTGAAGCGGCCGGCCTTCTGGGCGGCCTCCGCCTTGTTCTGCGAGGCGACCGCGAACTCGTCCTGCTGCTGGCGGGTGATCTGCCACTGCTTGGCGACGTTCTCGGCGGTGTTGCCCATGTGATAGCCGTTGAAGGCGTCCCACAGGCCGTCCTTGATCATGGTGTCGACCATTTCGAAATTGCCCATCTTGACGCCGTTGCGCAGATGGGCGCAGTGCGGCGCCATGCTCATGGACTCCTGGCCGCCGGCCACCACGATTTCGCAATCGCCATTGAGGATCGCCTGGAACCCGAGCGCCACCGTGCGCAGGCCGGAGCCGCACAGCTGATTGACCCCCCAGGCCGGGACCTCGACCGGAATTCCCGCCGCAATCGAGGCCTGGCGCGCCGGATTCTGGCCTTCGCCCGCCGTCAGGATCTGGCCCAGGATCACTTCCGACACCCGCGGCGCCTCGACGCCCGCCCGCTGCAGCGCCGCCATGATCGCCACCTTGCCCAATTCATGGGCCGGCAGGCTGCCGAGCGACCCGTTGAACGCGCCCACCGGCGTGCGTGCCGCGCCTACGATGACGATATCGTCCTTCATCACGAAAACTCCTTCTCGGCAGAGGTTGCGGCTTGGATCGCGCGTCGCGGCACGAAGGGTCGAACGCCATGGTCAATGCCCGATGGCGCCATGTCAAATGGCCTGCGCCCGCCAGGGCTGGGCGGCATGTCAATGTCGGGCTGAGCCATCGCGCAGGACCCGCCAGGGGACGCTTCGCGGCGTCGCTTAGTCACATTGGGCGGGAAGTTTGCACAAAACAGTGGCCTGCTATGGCAAAAACGCATATTTTGAAAGGACATGAAGCGCGGTGGCGTTTCGGCGAATTGTCGAATGGGCAAGACGAGTATGCAAGCCATGGCCAAGTCCGAAGAACCGGTCGTCATCAAGAAATACGCCAACCGGCGACTCTACAACACCGGGACGAGCACCTATGTGACGCTCGAAGACCTCGCCGGCATGGTCAAGACCGGCGAGGATTTCATCGTCTACGATGCCAAGACCGGCGAGGACATCACCCGCTCGGTGCTGACCCAGATCATCTTCGAGCAGGAGAACAAGGGCGGGCAAAACCTGCTGCCCATCACATTCCTGCGCCAGCTCATCCGCTTCTACGGCGACAGCATGCAGATGCTGGTGCCGCGATACCTCGAAGTATCGATCGAATCGCTGACCCGCGAGCAGGAGAAATTCCGCCACCAGTTGAGCCACGCCTTCGGCGCCGGTCCGTTCGCCCCGCTCGAAGACCAGGTGCGGCGGAACATGGAAATGTTCGAGCGCGCCTTTGCGATGTTCATGCCGTTCGCGCGGCGCGAGGCGCAGAACGCCGAAGCCGAGAAGACGCCGGCCGCCGCCGGCGGCGAGATCGACGATCTCAAGCGCCAGCTCGACGAGATGCAGAAGCGGATCGAGAAGCTGAGCGACACCAAGGCATAATCTGGGACATCGTCCGGCGAGCGACGGCCGGGAAGTCATTGCGCTCCGTAATATTCGAACGGCCCCAGATTGCTCGGGCCTCGTCCGGCCAGCAAAATTGAGCATGTCACGGACGTCACGATGCCGTCGCCGGCGAAGCGAGGGCTCGCGCAAGGACGTCGCGGGTTCGCCCACGGACGTTCGATGGTCGCCGCGCCGATCAGCGCGCCCTGCAGATAGTCGCAGCCCCATTCGGTCAGGAGCGCGGCGCAGGCTTCGTCCTGCACCCATTCGGCCACCGTCTTAGGCCGATCTGCTGGGCGAGGCCGATCAACATGCGCACGAAGGCGCGGTCCTCCGGCGAGGAGGCCAGATTCCTCACGAAGCCGCCGTCGATCTTGACGAGATCGACCCCGAGCCCGCGCAAGTTGCGGAACGACGTGCAGCCGGCGCCGAAATCGTCGATGGCGATCCGGCAGCCGAGGTCCTTCACCCGGACGACGAAGGCGCGGGTCTCGTCGAGGTTCTGGATCGCCGCGCTCTCGGTCAACTCGACGATGATCCGCGGCGCGAGACCCGGCTTGCCGGCCAGCGCGGCCGCCAACGCATTCCACCAGGACCCGTCGATGGTCGAAGCCGGCGACACGTTGACGCTCAGCTGCAGGTCCGGCGCCTCGGCGAGTTCGGCGAGGACGAGTTCCAGCATCCGATGGTCGATGAGGCGGACCAGACCGAGCCGCTCGGCGATCGGCATGACGTCATTGGCGCCGACCAGGGTTCCGTCGCCGCGGCCGATCCGCATCAGGCATTCGTGGAACGCCGGCCGGCGCGACACCGCGTCGACCACCGGCTCGAAAGCCGGAATGATGCGGCGTCCGTTGAGGGCGCCGATGATGGCATCGCTGGCGCGCATGTTCTCGCGGCGCAGCGCCTCGCGCTCGGCATTGGGGCGGTACACTTCGAGCGAGCCGCGCCGCCGCAGCTTGCCGGCATTGAGCGCTTCATGGACCCGCGACAGCAATTCGTGAACGGTTTCGGCATGGTGCGGCGCGACGATGCCGCCCATCGAGGCGGTCACCGCCACCGGCCCGGTCCTGGTGTGGATGACTTCGTCGCGCACGGCGACGAGCAGGCGTTCGGCGGCGACCATGAGGTCGTCCGGACCGCAATCCCGCAGGATCAGCCCGAACTTGTTGCCGGACAGCCGGCCGAGACTGTCGCCGGCGCGCATGCCGGCACGCAGGCGCAGCACGATCGCCGAGATCACCTCGTCCCCGACGGCAAATCCGTAGGCCTCGTTGATGCGCGCGAGATCGTCGATGGAGACGACGAGCACGGCGAAGGAGGCTCGCACCCGGATCGCATCCTGCAGCGCGCCGGCGAGCACGTCGGTGAACTGCCTTCGGTTCATCTCCCCGGTGAGGTCGTCGAAGCGCGAAAGATGGGACAGCCGCTCTTCCCGGGCGCGGCGCTCGTTGATGACGCGCACGATGCCGTGGGCGCGGGCGGGCCGACCGTCGGGACCGGCAAACCAGCGGCCGGTGTCCTCGACCCACATGGGGGTGACGTCGCCGGCGGCACGGATGGAGTACTGAACCTGATAGGGCACTCCGGCGCCGGCGTCGCGCTGGCCCGACAGCAGCACCGCGTCGCGGCGCGATTGGGTGTTGTCGGCGCACATCAGGCGGGCAAAGGCGCCGTTGGTCGCTATGGCGGCCGCGGCGGCGACCTTGAGGACGTGTCGCGCATTCGCGCCCCACGCCAGGGCGTCGCTGCGGATGTCCCACTCATAGGGAACCTCGCCGATCGAGACGAGAATTTCGGTGATCTTGCAGGGCTCCGCCGCGGTCTCGCGCGCCCGCGGCCGTACCGGCATCGACACGGCCTGGGCCAGCGCAGACGACATCCGTTTGGTGGTGCCCACGGCCACTCCTGATCGAGGCGGCGAAAAATCTGCAGGAAACGTAACCAGACACACTCAACAAATAGATAATTTGGACGTTTGGGGGCATCAGGCTGGCTCCCGGCGCTTTGTCATGCCGAGCCAAGACCTGCCACCGGGTCCGGAACGCCCCCTTCAATACCCGATCGCGCAGCCGTCCTTGCGCGGGTCGGAGGCTCCGGTCAGCACGCCGCGCCGCCAGTCGATGGCGATGGCCTGGCCGCCGCCGAGCGGCATCGCGCACAATTCCACCCGGTGGCCGCGCTGTTCGAGGCCGCGCACCGCGGCCGCGGGATGCCGCGCTCGACGATGGTGGTCTCGCCTTCGAAAAACACCCGGGGATCGTCGATCGCCGCCTGCAGGTCCATGCCGAAGTCGACGAGATTGGTGATCACATGGGCGTGGCCCATGGCCTGGTAGGCCGCCCCCATGACGCCGAACGACAATTCGCAGCGGCCGTTGCGCATGGCCAGCGCCGGGATGATGGTCGTCATCGGCCGCTTGGCCGGGCCGAACGCGTTCGCATGATCGGGATCGATGACGAAACAGGCGCCGCGGTTGTGCAGCATGATCCCGGTCGTCTCGGTGGCGATGCCGCAGCCGAACTGGCCGTAGAGCGAATTGATGATGGAGACCGCGGTGCGGTCGCGATCGACCACCGTCACATAGACGGTATTGCCGTCCGGCGTCGGCGCCCGCGGCAGCGGCACGCGGCTGCTGCGGTCGATCAGCGTGGCGAGGCGGGCGGCAAAGCCCTTGTCGATCAGGGCGTCGAACCCGACCCGCACGACAGGCGGGATCGGCGACATGGGCGTCGCGCACGCCATAGGCGAGGCGGGCCGCCTCGAGCGCGATATGCAGCCGTTCCGGACCGTGCGGATCGAGCGAAGACGAGATCGAAGCGCTCCAGAATGTTGAGCAGCACGAGCGCGGTGAGGCCCTGGCCGTTGGGCGGCAGTTCGACCACGTCGAGCCCGCGGTAATTCGACGCGATCGGCGTCGCCGGTTCGCCGCGATGGCCGGCGAAATCCTCGCGCGCCAGCCATGAGCCGCGCGCGGCCAGCGTCGCAACGATGTCGGCGGCGGCGTCCTCGTAGAACGCGCGGGGCCCGCGCGCCGCGATCGCCTTCAGCGTCGCCGCCAGCGCCGGAAAACGCACGATATCGCCCGGCAGCGGCGCCCGCCCATCGACGAGATAATGGCGCGACGCGCCGGGATCGGCACGCAGGCGCTCGGCCAGGCGGCCCCAGTCGCAGGCGACCCGCGGCGCCACCGGGACCCCGCATTCGGCATGGTGGATCGCCGGCAGCAAGGCGCGATCGAGGCCGAACCGGCCATGGGCCGTGAGCACCGCATCCCAGGCCTCGACGGCGCCCGGCACGGTGACCGAATGCACGCAATCGATAGCCGATCGCGCGCATGCCCTGCGCGATCAGGACCTCGGGCCGGGCGGCGGCGGCGGAGCGGCCGGAGCCGTTATAGCCCCACAATGGGGCACCCGGCTTCGCCACCAGGCAGAAGCAGTCGCCGCCGATGCCGGTCATGTGCGGCTCGAACACGCCGAGCGCCGCGACCGCCGCGACCGCCGCATCGGCCGCGGTGCCGCCGGCCCGCAGCGTGGCGATCGCGATTTCGCTCGCCAGCGGATGGGAGGTCGCGGCCATGCCCTCGCAGGCCATCACCGCGGACCGCCCCGGGCTGTGAAAATCGCGGAACATGACGCTCGAATCGGCGCGCGGCCGCGCGCTCAGATGGAATGGTTGTCGGGACCGGAGAATGAAATATCGCGCTGGGCGGCGCGGATGCTGATGGCGAAGCCGCCCATCACGTCGACGAAGCTGATCACCAGCAGGAGGAAAAACGTCGACGACGCCGCCTGCTTCACCAGCAGGAATTCGATCAGCATGCCGACGAACAGCACCATCGACAACAGGTGGTCGATGATGCTGCGCCGGCTCAGCCGCGCCGCCTTGAGCATTTCGACCAGCAGGATGAGGATCGATCCCGCGACCATGAGATCGCCGGCCGTGATCGCGAACTCGCCGCCGGAGGCCAGCGGAAAACGCAGGATCTCCATCGACCAGGAGAAGCCCGACAGAATGAATTCGACGATGTTGTAGATCGCGAAGGAGAAGATCAGCAGGGGAACGCCAAGGAGGAACATCGTCCGGCCTCCGGATGAATGGTAGCGGCGTCACGGCATTCCGGCTGCCGCCCGGCCCTCGCCCGAGCCCCGGCGCGGCTCCCGGCTCAGGCCTCGGACTTCACCTTGAACACCTGCCGGCCCCGATACATGCCGGTTTTCATGTCGATATGATGAGGCCGGCGCAATTCGCCGGAATCCTTGTCTTCCACATAGGTCGGCTGCTTCAGGGCGTCGGCGGAACGCCGCATGCCGCGTCGCGACGGCGATGTCTTCTTCTTCGGCACGGCCATGGTGATCTCCTCGCATTCCTGGATAAGGCGGCGGGCGCCAAAATCGGGTTGTAAACGGAAGCCGGGCTTATAATGGATGCGCGGCCGGATTGCTAGGGGCGTCCGAACCAGGGGCGTCCGACAAGGGCGCCTACCGGTGAACCCCTGGTCGTCCCTGCCTGTCTCCCGCCGCCTCGGTGTCGTTCCGAGGCCGGTTCAGCCCGCCCGGCCGCGGATGCAGCCCCCGACCTTTTCCGATGCCGCCCGCGCCATGTAGATGCCGGCGAGCCGGCGCATGCCGGGGCCGGGCTGGCGGGGATTGCGGCGGACCGGATTGGGCAGGGTCGCGGCGAGCAGCGCCGCCTCCTGTGCCGTCAATTGCCGCGCCGGCTTGCCGAAGGCGCGCCGCGCCGCGGCCTCGGCGCCGAACTCGCCATTGGGGCCCCACTCGACCACGTTGAGGTAGATGTCGAGCTGCCGCCGCTTGGGAATGACGAGGTCGATCCACAGCGCCAGGGGCAGTTCGAGCCCCTTGCGGACGAAATTGCGCCCCTGCCACAGGAACAGGTTCTTGGCGAGCTGCTGGGTGATGGTGGAACCGCCGCGGGCATCGCGCAGCCCGTCGGCCTTCGCCACCGCCTCCCGCATCTGCCGCAGATCGACGCCATGGTGAGCACAGAAGCTGGCGTCCTCGGCGGCGATCACGGCCAGGGAAAGATTGGGGTCGATACGTTCGATCGGCACGACGGTGCGCTCGACCCGTGCGCCCTTGGCGCGGCGCCACAGCATGAGGGTCGAGACCGGATCGACCACCCGATAGAGCGGAACCAGCGCATAGGGGACGAGCAGGACAAGCACGATCGCGATGATGAGAAAGCGCAGCCACCGCCACGGCGCGCTCCGGGGCGCGGCCGGTGACGGCGCGGCTGACGGGACTTTTCGCGGCTGCGAACTCATGCCGCAGCATAGCAACGATTCGCGCGCTTCTGGGGCGACGCCGTTGCCGCATGCGGACCTTGGATGCACGGCTGCAAAAAAGATATGGTGAGGTTCAGTTCCGCGGTCTGAACCCGACATTCGATTCCCGGATGTCGGACAGGTCGACCCACCAACTCGACACTGCAGTGGGGCGACTTATCCGCGCACCACCGGCGCCCGGAGAGCCCGCCGATGCCGGCTACCACCGCCAAGCACAATCCAATCCGGCGCGCGATCCGGATCGTGCGGATTCGGCCGCGCCTGTTCCTCTCGGCGCTGCTCGGCCTCGCCGTCGCGGCGGTGCTGCCGGCAGGCCTGCATGTCGCGACCCGCGTGCTGGTCGGCTGGGATATCGGCGTCGGCCTCTACCTCGTCCTGGCGTGCCGGATCATGGCCACCACCGATACCGACGGAATGCGCCGCCACGCGGCGCGGCAGGACGAGGGCCGGATCGCCGTGCTCTTCCTCACCGCCGTCGCGGCGCTGGCGAGCCTCGGGGCGATCATTGCCGAGCTCGGCGGCGCCAGCAAGGCGCCCGCCCATCTCGCCCTCGCCGCCATCACCATCCTGCTGTCGTGGATATTCACCCACACGATCTTCGCGCTGCACTACGCCTACGAGTATTACGACATGAACAGCCACCGGGGCGGCGGGCTCGCCTTTCCCGGCGACGAGCCGCCGGACTATTGGGACTTCCTCTATTTCTCCCTCGTCATCGGCATGACCTCGCAGGTGTCCGACGTCGCCGTCACCTCGAACAAGATCCGCCGCATGGTGGCGGGACACGGCGTGGTGTCGTTCGTCTTCAACGCGACGCTCTTGGCATTGACGGTGAACATCGCTGCCAGCCTGCTGTGACTCCGGGCGGGGCGGCGGCGTCAGAACTCCCGCCCGATCAGGACATGATCGAGCGAATAGAAGCCGCCGCCATGGACGAGGAAAAACAACGCCGCCACCGTCCACAGCAGCGTGTATTCGAGGCCGAGCGTGTTCCAGAAAAAGCCGCCGACCCGCCAGCGCTCCACATTCGACACCGCGAGGAAAACGACGATGGGCACCGCCGCCGGCCGCGTGAACAGGCCGAGCGCGAGCAGCGGCCCGCAAATGAGTTCGGTAATCGCGATGGCGGGAGCCCACAACCGGCCGGGGCGATAGCCGTCCCGATCGAGCTGGGCGGCGAATTCCCTCAGATTGCCGGCCTCGAGGCCGGTGCCGGCGAAGCAGCCGAACGCCATGCGCAGGCCATGGGGAACCAGCGCGAGGCCGACGACGACGCGCAGCAGCGCCTCGGCGACCGGCGCGAGCGCCGCGTAGAGGTTCGCGAGGCCCGGAACGATGAGCGGCGTCGCCTGATCGAACATTGCTGGCATCACTTTCGCTGAGAGATCGGCCCCCTCCCCCCTCGGACGCTCTTTTGAAAGTAGGATTCGGTCTCGATTTAGGCGATACCAAAACCGCAGCGCTTTCAGCCTTGATCGCAAGGGTACGACACCGAAAATAATTCGCGGCAGACTTTGAAAAGAGCCGTTTTCACACAGCCTGGGACGTGGGGGAGGAGTAAGAAAGCCGTTCGATCGCGCGATTCGAAGCGATCATTCGCGGACGTAACGCTGGCGCATGATTGCGAAAAGTTGCAGACTTTTCGGACGAGATCAGGCGCCGATCCGATGCCATCGGAGCGCAATTCGACGCGCGGCGGATCGCGCTCCCAGATCAGACTTGGGGAAGGAAACCATGACCGAAGACAAGCCGCGCTACGGCGTCGATGCCTATCTCGACTGGGTCGCGAAGGAAGGATTGCCGGTCGCCGAGGATTACGGCATCGATCTGTTCAAGGTCGAGACCGCGCTGTGGCCGCGCACCGGCGTCAAATCGGCGGCGGTGCATCTCAAGGGCCGCGGCGACTTCGCCAACATGTTCCTGTTCGACCTGCCGCCCGGCGGCGCCACCACGCCGCAGCGCCACCTCTATGAGGACGTGATCTGCGTCCTCGAAGGCACCGGCTCGACCCAGATCGAGTTCGCCGACGGCCGCAAGAAGAGCTTCGAATGGGGGCCGCGCAGCCTGTTCGCGATCCCGCTCAACGCCAGGCATCGCCACTTCAACGGCAGCGGCCGCGAGCGCGCGCTGCTGGTGGCCACCACCGACCTGCCGCTGGTGATGAACACCTTCCACGACGAGCGCTTCGTGTTCGACACCGATTTCGAGTTCGCCGCCCGCGCCGGCAAGAACGAGTATTTCGCCGGCGAAGGCGACCTCATCACGGTGCGGCCCGGCAACCACATGTGGGAAACCAATTTCGTCCCCGATCTCGCCGCGATCGAGCTGAAATCCTGGGGCGACCGCGGCGGCGGCGGCACCAACATCATGTTCGTGCTCGCCGACGGCACCATGCATGCCCACATCTCGGAAATGCCGGTCGGCACCTACAAGAAGGGCCACCGCCACGGCCCCGGCTTCCACGTCATGTGCGTCACCGGCCACGGCTATTCGCTGCTGTGGTACGACGCCGAGCAGGATTTCCAGCGGCTGGACTGGCACTACGGCGTGGTGTTTCCGCCCGCCGACCAGCAGTTCCACCAGCACTTCAATGCGAGCCAACACCCGGCGCGCTATCTCGCCACCGGCGTCGGCGGCCTGCGCTATCCGCTCACCCTGCAGCAGCGCCGCTCGTTGCTCGGCGTCAAGCCCGGCGAGAAGGGCGCGGTGTCGCTCAGCCTGAAGGAAGGCGGCGACCAGATCGAATACGAGGACCAGGACAAGCGCATCCACCCGATCTGGCTCGAAGAGATGCGCAAGAACGGCGTGACGCCGCGGATGGGGAAGGAGTTCCCGGGCGACGGGACGCCGGCGACGGAGGCGGCGGAGTAGGGGGGCGGTTCCGCCCGCTTCAGCCCGTGGGGCAACACAAATGGCGAAGCTCAAATCTTGGAGCTACATAAAACAACACTACGCGCCTGCCGCCGAATCCGCGCTTTATCTGAGGAACATGGTCCGACTTGTTGAACAAATCGAAGCCTCGCGTTACGCGAATGGGGTTTGGGCGTGGACATCTGTGTGGGATATGTGCGTAGCGCAGATGCCCGCTGGCGACCCTTATTCTGGTGCCTATTTGCGAATTTCTCCTCTGTTTGATGGCAACATCGATTTCCGATATATCGACACCGCCGCTAAAGCGAGGCAGTGGCATCGCGTGGTATCGGGAGCAGAAGCGTTTTCAAGATTGGAGCGATTTTTTGATCAACTGAATTGGTTCGGCCACCGAGTTTGAGAGCGGCTACCTTGGCAGCGGCGAACGATGCGAAATCGTGAGATGTGCACTTGGGTCCATATCTGGCAGTATTGCTCGGGTGGTCTCGAACTCCATAGGATCTCACAGGACTCTTGACGGAAACTACTGGTAAAAAAAAATCGTCGGCCGTGAGCTGCCGATGGAACTGATTTGATCTTTTAGCCCAGCATGTCTTTCCGAATGACCGTGCTACGCTTGGAGATGCCACCGACCGGAGGAACCGCCCCATGCGCCTGCCCTTGATACCGCCCGCCGATCTGACCGCTGAGCAACGCTCGCTCTACGACGCGATGCGCAAGGGCATCGCCGGCAATTTCAATGCATTCAAGGTCGAACGGGAAGACGGCGCGCTGATGGGTCCGTGGAATCCCTGGCTGCACGAGCCGGGGATCGGGAAGGCGATCTGGGACCTGACCCTGGCGATGACCGCCAACGCGACGCTGCCCGACAACATCCGCCAGATCGCGATCCTTGTCGTTGGCGCACGGTTCGACGCGGCGTATGAGATTTACGCGCATATCGCGGTCGCCGAGCGTGAAGGGATGAAGCCCGAGCGCCTTGCGACGCTGGTGGCCGATCTCAAGCCGAATGATCTCACGCCGGATGAGGGCGTCGCCTTCGATGTCGCCTACAAGCTCGTTCGGGGTGGGACCTTGCCGGAGCCGCTTTACCGGTTGGCCGTCGCGACGTTCGGGCAGCACGGAACCAACGAACTCATTTATCTCGTTGGCCTCTACTGCCTCGTATCGACGACGCTCAACGGATTTAACGTTCCCGTGCCCGAACGCGAGTGATGAGCAAAGACGATACTATCGTAGCCAGAGCGCCTCCCTGACGGCACGCTCGTTCAAGTGCTGCCGGACGGGTCGACGCGTCCCTTTCCAGAGGACGGCACCGATTGGAAAGCGCTCCGTGGCATGACGGACGGTGAAATCAACGCTGCCGCGCTCTCCGATCCCGACAACCCGCCATTGACATCCGAGCGTCAGGCCCGGCTCAAGCGGATCGGATTGGTTTGATCTCTTCAACAGCCGTTTTTCTTGCGCTCACGCCGCCGGCAGTCGGGCGAATAGAGGTACCATCATACTACAGCGCGCTGTAATTCTACTTTGCATGGGGTTGTTTTCTTGAAAAACGAATTCCCCCACCCCGGGGGCGCCCGCGGCGTGAAGTCGTGCGGAGATGGGCGCCTCGCGAGCCGCGAGACGCCGTTGACGCGGCGTGCCCGCCTACCGTGACGCGCGGTGGCTATTCGCGGCCGCGGATTTTTCCGACAGCGCCTTGCGCAGCCAGCGCTCCATCACGTCGGCGATCTGGTCGGAGTTCTTTTCCAGCATCATCATGTGGCCGTTGCCGTGGA
This sequence comes from uncultured Alphaproteobacteria bacterium, assembly GCA_963795865.1. Taxonomy (GTDB): domain Bacteria; phylum Pseudomonadota; class Alphaproteobacteria; order Rhizobiales; family Xanthobacteraceae; genus JAJPKK01. The sequence goes on along the minus strand of CAWCJX010000035.1, from coordinate 38,522 downwards.
TGCCCATGGCGCCGAGATTGAGCCAGGTCGGGTGCACGCCGGCCTGCTCCAGGTACTTCACCACGCAGTGCTCGTAGGGCCCGTGAAACGAGGCCTCGCCGGTGACGATGGCGATCGGCAGCTTCTGCAGGTTGGGCAATTGCCGCGCCGGCGATTTCTGCAGCCAGCATTTGGCGAGGTCCGGCGCGTCCGCCTTGTCCTGCTGCTCGAAGGCGAGTTCGGCGGCGTCGGTTGCCGGCGGCGCGTAGGTGATCGGGATCGAGGTCAGTCCCCAGTTGCGGGTGGGCGCGCCGTCGCGGAACCATTCGGGCGCGCCGAGGAGTTCGAGATCGTGGACCGGCGGCGCCGACGGCTCGACCTGGATCAGCGCCTTGACGAGGTTGGGCCGCTGGTCGACCGCCTCCCAGCCATAGGCGCCGGATTGCGAATGGGTCATCACGATCACCGGCCCGAGCTTGTCGATGAGCGCCGCCAGCGCGTCGCGGTTGAGCGCCTGAATCACGTCCGGCTTCTGCACGAACGGCACCTGGGAGGCGAAGAACTGGTCGAAATCGGGATCGCCGGCCATGCCGGTGCCCGGCCACTGCGTATGCAGGCGCGCCTGCGGCCACAGATTGTATTTCTCCGGCGCGGTGAAGCGCTGCTGCACCGATAGCACCTGCGGATAGGCCTGCGGCCCCTCGGTGTCGGGCTGATAGGACGAACGCGCGCGGCCGGGCTGCTCGACGATGTAGACCGCATAGCCGCGCCGCAGGAAATGCTGGGTCCAGCCCTCGCGGCCGTCGGTGGTGCCGTTGAAATTGGTGGCGGTCTGCGCCGCGCCCGGCACGATCACCAGCGGATAGGGCTGGGTGCGCCGGCGCGGCACCTGGTACTCCACATAGATCTGGCCGCTCATCACCTGCTTGTCGCCGACCTTGGAATATTTTCCGCCGACGAAGAAATAACCCTGCTTGGCGATGGCGAGCGGCTCCTGCGCCTGGACCGCCGAACCAGAGACCGCCGCGGCGAGCGCGGCCGTGATGGCGAGCGTGCGGATCATGACGTCCTCCCGTAGGTGCGCGCCCTGCTTGGGGCGCGACGTTTGGTTGCAGGCGCAGTGTAGCCGACCCCGGGGGCGGAGGACATGGCCATGATCGACACGGCCATGGCGGACGGAGGCTTTGGCGGACGGAGGCTTTGACGGACGGAGGCCTGGCGGAAGCGTGGCCTCGGCGGAAGCGGCAGCCTACCCCTTCGAGCCCCTGTGCTGGTCGATGCTGTGCTTGACGAACCCGATCACCAGCGTCGCGATGGCGCCGGATGCGAGCCCGGTCAGCGCCTGGATCATGAATACATCGGCGGGCCTCGGTTCGTTCAACGTGCCGGTGCCGGTGACCATCGTCACCGCCAGGGTCTGCAGGAAGGCGCCGCTCAGGAATCCGCCGGAAAGGCCGGTGAGGGTGTGGCCGACGGCGCCGAAGGCATGCTCATGGGCGGCCGCCGCCGCGATGTGGCCGCCGACGAGGCCGGCGATGATTTGAACCACGAGACTGGTCAGGTTCCAGGTCATTGGCGCCGCCCCCGGCGGCCGGGCTCGGCACGCAAGGCGCATGGCGCCAGCGGGCATTGTTCTTCGCCCGTGGGCACTATTTCTTTGCCTGCGGGAAATATTTCTGCAGATATTTCGGGTCGGGCGCCGCCTGGCCCTTCTGGATCGGCATCAGGTAGCCTTCGGAATCGGTGAGATACAATTCGCCGCCGATGGTCACCCAGTGATTGTCCTCGGTGCAATTGTATTCCTCGTAGATCGGGTGATGCTCGCGGCGATAGAACCGCGACACCGTCCACGGCCGCGTCAGCGCGTGGTCGTAGGTGGTGATCTCGTTGCGCAGGATGTCCGGATCGGCCTTGTCGAGATAGAGCTTCTCCTTGACCACCGTTTCATTGTCGCTGGCGAGCGGAATGCCGACCGAATCGAACAGGCGCGGCCCGCGCATGTGGCGGGTCTCGATTTCGAGGGTGTCGTAGGTGCCGTCATTGTCGGTGTCGAGCCACTTGCCGACGGAATAGCCGACGAAGGCCGGATCGGGCTCGGCCGGGAAGTCGCGGCCATCTGTATAGATGCGCCGGATCGGGCTCATGGACTCCACCAGCATGTAGGTGACCTTCGGCTTGATCACGATTTCCATGGGCTCGTACATGATCATCAGCCGCGGCATGCCGACCGGGCCGCAGGTGCCCTTGATGTCGAACTGGATGCCGGCCTTTCCCTTGGCGAGGTTCGCCTCCAATACGGCCTGGTATTCGGGCGTCAGCGGCGCCTGCTGTCCGAGGCCCGGCGGCTTGCCGGGGTCCCACGAGCCGACCGGGCTGCCGCGGTTCCACAGGCCCTCCCAGTCCGGATACTTCTTCGCCTCCTCCGCCGCGGCGACGGCGCTCGACACCAGCACCGCGGCGAGCGCAATCGCGCCGAGCACGCCGCGGCCGGAACAGAATCGAAACTCCATTGCAGTTCTCCCTTGTGTGGACCGGCGTTCCGCCGGCGTCGTTGGTGCGAGCTTAGTTGACCCACACCGCGCTGTCATCGCCCGGCTCGACCGGGCGATCCAGTAACCACCGGACCGCGATCCGGGCACGGCCGAGTTTCACCCGCGGCACAGGGGTTACTGGATCGCCCGGTCGAGCCGGGCAATGCCAGCGATAGGGTCGGCGCGCCCGCACATGCACAAGCCGGCTCACGCCATCCGGTTCGACAGCGTGCCGATGTGCTCGATCCACAGCCGCACCACGTCGCCGGGCTTGAGGAATTCCTGGCGCGCCGCGCCGACGCCCGACGGGGTGCCGGTCAGGATGACGTCGCCGGGATTGAGGGTGATGCGGGAGCTGAGATGGGCGATCTGCTCGGCGATGGTGAAGATCATCTGGGCGGTGTTGGAGTCCTGCTTGACGACGTCGTTGACCCACAGCTTCAAGCCGAGCTTCTGGGGATCGGGAATGTCGCCGGCCGGCACGATCCACGGCCCCAGCGGGCAGGAGCCGTCGAAATTCTTGTGGGCGACCCAGTCGAACTTGAACGGCGAGGCATCCGGGACGTTGGGGCGGCGGCCCATGTCGCGGGCGGAAAGGTCGTTGGCGATGGTGTAGCCGGCGACATGGTCCAAGGCCCGCTCCAGGGCGACGTTCTTGGCGCTGCGGCCGATCACGGCGGCGAGCTCGATCTCCCAGTCCATGGTCTTCGACAGCGCCGCGATCGGGATGGAATCGTCGGGGCCCGCGAGGGTGCTGCGCCCGGCCTTGATGAAGTGCCAGGGCTTGAGGCCCAGCGTATGCGGGTCGGGCTCGGGCGGCCGGTTGTGCAGCCGCCCCATCTCGGCGGCGTGGTCGGCATAATTCGCCCCGGCGCAATAGATCGCCGACGGCCACCGCACCGGCGCCAGGAGCCGCGTCGCGGCAAGCTTCTGGCCGGCGCCCGGTGCCGGGGCGGCGTTGCCGAGGCGGTCGCGCGCCGCGGCCCAGTCGTCGAGAATGCCGAGCACCGTCGCGTCGCCCGCGTGCCCGGTGACGCGAACCGCGTCGAACACCTCGTCCCCGATCACGATGCCGGCGCGCGGCCCCGCGGCCGAGGCATAGGTCACCAGCCGATAGCCCGCCATGTCGCCTCCCTTTCGTGCCCGGCACCAAACCGGTTTGCGGCGCGCTTGGCAAGAACCGGGCAAGCGCAGCCGGAGCGCGGGGCCGTACAGGCACGATCGCCTGCGGCGCGCCTTGCTCAATCGGATGGTTGCTGCTGCCGATTTCGGATATAAAAGCCCAATTCAACAAAACAGGCCGGGTTCACGGCCCGGGAGGGAACGCTTCTCATGGCTGAGAAACTTGTCGGCAAGGCGTCCGAATTCAAGGACGGCGACCGCCGCATCGTGTTCGTCGGCGACCACGAGATCGGCGTCTTCCGGGAACACGGAACGTTCTATGCCTACAGCAATTACTGCCTGCACCAGGGCGGGCCGGCCTGCGAGGGACTGACCATCGCCAAGGTCGAAGAGCGGCTGATGCCGGACAAGACCTCCAAGGGGTTGTACTTCTCCGACACCGAACTGCATTTCGTGTGTCCGTGGCACGGCTACGAATACGACATCAAGACCGGGGAATGCGTCTCCGACCGCAAGCTCAAGCTGCGCAAATACGAGGTGATCCAGAAGGGGGACGAGGTTTATGTCCGCGCGTAAGCCGGCAGTGGCCAAGGTTCCACCCAAGCCGGCCACGGAGCCCGCGGCCAAGGTCCGGTCAAAGCCCGCCGGTCGCACCAAAGCGGCGCTCGCCACGCCGGTCGCAACCGCCGCCGCGAGCGCCGACGGCGCCGCGCGCGCAGGAGGCCTGCAAAGCCGCCACGCGGCTCGCCCGCGACATCGACCGCGCCCTCAATGCCGGCCGCACCGACTTCCTGAGCGAGGAAGCGCTGCAGGCCCTGATGGCGGCGGCTATGCCGGAGCTACTCGGCCCAGATCGAAGCCGGCGCCAGTTTTCCTCCGCTGGCGAGCCGCAGCCGCGTGACCTCGACCGACGTCATGGTGACGGCGAGCGGACTGCTGAAATCGGCCAACCTCGCCGTTTTCGAACTCGGAATGTGGCAAAGCTGGACCGGCCGCTGACCGGTCCTCGACACCCGTCTTTTGGAGGCACGCCATGGAACTCATGTCCGATCGCGGCCGGCGCATCACGGTAGACGAGCTCAACACCTCGCGGCTCCTCGCCCACGCCCGCCAGCAGGCGAACAAGCGCAAGTTCGACGACATGCTGATCGTCGACGTCGATGCCCATCACTACGAGAACGAATCCATGATGGACATCCTGCCCTTCATGGAAAACGACGTGCTGCGCCAGCTGTCCATGACGCAGGGCATGAAGGGCGGCCGCGGCACCCTGATCCCGCAGCAGATCGGCTACCAGGACATGGGCGGCCGCGTCACCCGCTACACCATGCGCGGCTCGGAGAAGACCGAGCCCGGCAGCCATCGCGACATCCAGCTGGGCAATCGCTGGATGGACGCCATGGGCGTCGACTATTCCTGCCTGTTCCCCACCGGCATGCTCAACATCGGCCTGCATCCCCAGAAGGAGATGGAGGCCGATCTGTGCTGGGCCTACAACCGCTGGGTCACCGAGAAGGTGCTGCCGGAATCCGGCGGCCGCATGTATTCCATGCTCACGCTGCCGCTGTCGGACCCCGACCAGGCGCTGCGCCATGTCGAGACCTTCGGCCACCGCAAGGACGTCGGCGGCTTCATGATCACCACCGTGCGCACGCTGCCGGTGCACGACAACGCCTACATGAAGGTCTACCGCGCCATCGAGGAGCGCGGCCTGGTGCTGTCGTTCCACTCGGCGTTCAACTGGAACGAAAACGTGTTCCGCGGCTGCAACCGCTTCATCGCGGTGCATGCGCTCGGCTTCTCGTTCTACAACATCCTCCACTGCACCAATTGGGTGGTGAACGGCATGGGCGAGCGCTTCCCCAAGCTGCCGGTGATCTGGATCGAGTCCGGCCTCGCCTGGGTGCCGTTCCTGATGCAGCGGCTCGACCACGAATACATGATGCGGCCGTCGGAGTGCCCGCTGCTCAAGAAGAAGCCGAGCGAATACATGCGCGACATGTATTATTCCTCGCAGCCGATGGAGATCCAGGACCATGCCGCCATGGAGCAGACCTTCCGCATGATGGACGCGGAGAATCATCTGCTCTACGCCTCCGACTATCCGCACTGGGACTTCGACCTGCCGTCGACCATCTTCGACCTGCCGTTCGTCTCCGAGAAGGGCAAGCACAACATCCTCGGCGGCACCGCGGCGCGCCTGTTCAAGCTCAAGCCGCGCAACGAGAAGCAGAAAGAGAACCTGATCAGGTTCGGCAACCTCACCGCGGCATAGATAGAGGGTTTTTCGTTCGGGTCGATACCAACTTCGCTGATAGATGCCGCTCGCCGCCGCTCCGACATCCCCGGCTCCGCGGCCTCCATCATCGACCGCTCGCCGGCCCCAGCGGCTCAATACGTCCCGAACTTCTGCATCCTGCGGTCCTGTAGCCACGCTGCCCGGTTCATCGCCCCGCTCCTGTGCGGGATGACACGTGCCGGTTGCGCGCCTTGAGCGGGCTCATATTCCATAATAGACGGGGGAACGAAACGCGCCGGCCGGCCGGTTCACTGCCAACCCGGTCCATGCCCACCGAGGAACGGCCATGAGCATCGCGACAGCCAGGTTCTCCGTCATCCTGTGGGGTTTTGCGCAGGCGATGAAGGTGTCGGCGCGCCGGCATCCGGCGTTCCGCGAGCGCCTGCGCGAGCGCAATCTGGTCGCCCAGATCAAGGCGCGCGACGAGGAGGTCGGGCGCTGGTTCGACATCCGCGCCGGCAAGGTCAGGTCGGGCGCCGGGCTCCATGCCAAGCCCGACATCACGCTCGCGTTCAAGAACGCGGCGATCGGCGCCTCGCTGCTCACCCCGCCGATCAACTGGCTCGACCAGATCAACGCCCAGAAGGACTTCAACCTCGACCGTCGACGGGCCCGAGGATCTCACCAACTGGTGGGCGCAGACCATGATGGCGACGATGACCGCCGGCTGGAAATTCGGCACCAGGCTCGCCGACGGCACCATGCGCTACTGCAACATGACCAATGGCGGCCCGGTGTTCGTGCACGTCAAGGACGGCAGGATCGTGCGCATGACGCCGATCGATTTCGACGACACCGACCCGCAGCCCTGGACCATCCGCGGCGCGTGGCATGAAATTCACCCCGCCGCGCAAGACGACGCTCGCGCCGCACGGCCAGAACGCCAAATCGATCGTCTATTCGCCGGACCGCCTGTTACATCCGATGAAGCGGGTCGATTTCGATCCCAACGGCGCGCGCAATCCGCAGAACCGCGGCAAGTCCGGCTATGTGCGGATCTCGTGGGACGAGGCGCTCGATATCGTCTCCGCCGAGATCAAGCGCCTGCAAGAGCACCTACGGTCCCGGCGTCATGGCGGTGTCCCACGGCTCGCACCACACCTGGGGCAATATCGGCTACTACCTCTCCGCGCTGCATCGCTTCCGCAACGCCGTCGGCTACACCCAGGTCCACCACAATCCCGACAGCTGGGAAGGCTGGTACTGGGGCGCGGTGCATCACTGGGGCCATACGCTGCGGGTCGGCCAGTCCGAGACCTACGGCACCGTCGAGGACTGCCTGCAGAACTGCGACATGATCGTGTTCTGGGCGGCGGACCCGGAGACGACCAGCGGTTCCTACGGCGCCCAGGAAGGCACGGTGCGCCGGCAGTGGCTGAAGAACCCAAGGCTCGGCATCAAGGTCGTCCACGTCGATCCCTATTTCAATGCCTCGGCGCAATTCCTGCCGGGCAAGTGGTTCGCGCCCAGGCCGACCACCTCGGTCGCCATGGCGATGGCGATCGCCTATGTCTGGATCAAGGAAGACCTCTACGACAAGGACTACGTGCGCACCCACACGGTCGGTTTCGACAAGTGGAAGGCCTATCTCGTCGGCGAGGAGGACGGCACGCCGAAGACGCCGGAATGGCAGGAGCAGGAGACCGGCGTTCCGGCCAAGGACGTCCGTGCGCTCGCCCGCGAATGGGGAAGCAAGCGCGTCTATCTCGCTCCCGGCGGCTGGGGCAACGGCCATGGCGGCGCCTGCCGCAACCAGACCGGCATCCAATGGGCCCGCGTCATGGTGTGCCTCACGGCGATGCAGGGCCTCGGCAAGCCCGGCATCAACATGGGCAATCTGCAATGGGGCTGCCCGCTCGATTTCAATTTCTATTTCCCGGGCTATGCCGACGGCGGCATGTCCGGCGATCTCGAGAACACCTCGATGCCGGTCGAGCTCTATCAGCGCATGCCGCAGCTGCCGACCATGGCCTCGACCTACCAGCGCATTCCGCGCATCTGGATGCCGGAGGCGATCACCGACGGCAAGGCCGAGGGCTATGCCTGGGCCGGCAAGTCGATCGAGCACCAGTTCGCCAAGTTCTCCTATCCGGCGCCCGGCCATGCGCCGGTGAAGATGCTCTACAAGTATGGCGGCTCGATGCTGTCGACCATGAACAACACCAACCGCCATGTGCGGATGTACCAGTCGGACAATCTCGAATTCGTCGTCAACCAGTCGATCTGGTTCGAGGGCGAGGCGAAATTCGCCGACGTGATCCTGCCGGCCTGCTCCAATTTCGAGCGCGTCGACATCAGCGAATGGGCGGGGCTCGGCGGCTACGGCCATCACGGCCAGCAGCAGCTCAATCACCGCGTCATCATCTTCCAGGCGCCGGCGATCGCGCCGCTCGGGGAATCGAAGTCGGACTACTGGATCTTCACCGAGATCTGCAAGCGGCTCGGCCTCGCCAACTACTTCAACGAGGGCATGAACGAGATCGACTGGGTCAAGCGCCTGTTCGAGGCCTCCGACCTGCCCAAGCGCATCTCGTGGAAGGAGTTCATCCGCAGGGGCTATTACGTGGTGCCGGCGGAGAAGGAGAAGCTGCGCGCGCCGGTGTCGTTCCGCTGGTTCTGGGAGAACCGCAAGAAGGACGTGCCGGAGGCGCAGCCGCTGCCGTCCGACTACGCGCAGGAATTCCAGCGCGGCCTGCAGACCCAGTCGGGCAAGCTCGAATTCGAGTGCAACAGCCTCAAGCGCTTCAACGATCCCGAGCGTCCGCCGATCGTGAAATACGAGCCGTCATGGGAGGGGCCGCATTCCGGCGCGATGTTCGAGCACTATCCGCTGCAGATGCTGACGCCGCATTCGAAATACTCGCTTCCACACCCAGGGCGACGGCAAGGACAGCTTCCTCCTCAACATCGCCGACCACCGCGTCGACGTGAACGGCTATTATTACTGGATGCTGCGCCTCAACGCCGCAGGATGCCGCGGCGCGCGGCATCAAGAAGCACGACCTCGTCAAGGTCTACAACGACCGCGGCGCCGTGATCTGCGCGGCGCTGCCGACCCAGCGCCTCGCCCGCGGCGTCTGCCACGGCTACGAATCCTCCGCCGTCTACGACCCGATGGGCGAGCCCGGCAAATCGGTCGATCGCGGCGGCTGCCTCAATCTGCTGACCCCCGAGCGCACGCAGACCAAATCGACCCATTCGCTCGCCGGCGCCAACTGCGCTGGTGCAGGTCGAGCTGTGGGACGGCCGCATCGAGCACATGTCCGCGACCTTCGCGCGAGCTCGAGCGCGACAAGGGCATCAAGCGCACGCTGGAAGCCGCGCAACCTCGTTCCGGCGAAGTAATCTCGTGCTTCGCGCCGTCCCCGAAGTCGGGGAGGGAGAAATGTTCGGAGTTTTCCATGGACAAGTGGAACATGATCATCGACGTCGCGGAGTGCACGAATTGCCAGCTGTGTGCGCTCGCCACCATGGACGAATATGTCGGCAATGATTTTCCCGGCTATGCCGCGCCGATGCCGCAGCACGGCCACCGCTGGATCGACATCCTGCAGAAGGAGCGCGGCCAGGCGCCGATGATCGACATCGCCTACGTGCCGACCATGTGCAACCACTGCGACGACGCGCCCTGCATCAAGGCGGCGAAGGACGGCGCGATCGCGCAAGCGCGAGGACGGCATCGTCATCATCGATCCCGTCAAGTCCAAGGGGCAGAAGCATCTGGTCGAAGCCTGTCCCTACGGCCACATCTGGTGGAACGAGGAATTGCAGATCCCGCAGCACTGGCCGTTCGATGCCCATCTCATCGACAGGGATGGCAGCAAGACCCGCGGCCACCAGTCGTGCCCGACCGGTGCGATGCGCGCGGTCAAGCTCGACGATGCCGAGATGGCGCGCATGGCGAGCGTGGAAGGCCTCGAAACCATCAGGCCCGACCTCGCCACCAGGCCGCGCGTCTATTACCGCAACCTGTGGCGCTACGCGAAATGCTTCATCGGCGGCACGGTGTCGGCGCAAGTGAAAGGCGTCGTCGATTGCGTCGAGGGCGCGCGCGTGCGCTTGCTGCGCGGCGGCGCGGTGGTCGCGGAGACCGCGAGCGACAATTACGGCGACTTCAAATTCGACAGGCTCGACGAGAATTCCGGCACCTATACGATCGAGATCGAGGCGCCTGGCCGCGCCAAGAAGACGGTGGAGGCGGTGCTCGGCGCCAGCATCAGCCTCGGCGAGATCAGACTTGATTGATTTTGTGCATGCCTGCTTCTCCCTCCCCCGCAAGCGGTCCGCAAGCGGGGACGGAACCGAAACTGGCTCGATCGTCGGCGGACAGTCCTTGAGGGAGGCGTATCTCCGTCGTGGAAATGGCGTCGTGAATCCCTCTCACTGGGATATGCTCCCGATCATCTCGCGCATCACGGCGACCGCGGCGGCGCCCTTGAGGGCGCGGCGCCACAGGTCCTTCGCCATCCTGTCGTGGAGCGCCAGGGCCTCGGGCGCCGAGGTGATCATGGCGACGCCGACGCGGATATTGGGCTCCTCGCCGAGCCGGAACGGCGACAGCGCCAGCACCTGGCGGTCGGGCTGGCGGAAGATCTGGAAGCTGGCGTGGGGCAGGGTGTCGGGCACGATGCCGATCTGGACGCCGATCGGCTCGTCCTCCATCAGCGCGACGAAGTGCTCCGCCTCGGCGCGGGCGAGCGCCCGGCGCTCGCGCCGCACCTTGTCGGGAAGGTCGAGCCGCCCCACCAGCCCGTTGCGCAAAAAGTGCTGCATTTCCGCCGCCGAGATCAGGTTGACGATGCCGGGCTGGCGACGCCGATAGGTCTCCTTGCGCTGGCGCAGCACCGCCATTACCTCGTCGACCTGGACCAGCGCCCGCTTGCGGCCTTCCGCGGCGTCGGGAATGCTCTCGCGCAGGATTTCCGCGAGCGAGCCGTCGAACCGGTCCGACGCCAGCAGATAGGAGATCGGCCCTGCCAGCACGATGATGTGCTCGGCGGTCTCCTCGATCTGGCGCATGCGCTCGAAATAGGCGACCGCCGAGCCGATATACTCGACCCCGACGCCGAGCAATGTGGGCACCGAGACGCCGAGCAGCTCGGCGAGCTTCTCCAGCGTCTCGATCTTCGCCAGCTCGCCCTTCTCGAAGCGGTAGAGCGCGGTGCGCGAAATATCGAGCCGGCTCGCGATCTCGTCGGCGCTGAGCCCGGAGCCGAGACGGAACGCCTTGAGGCGGTTGCCGATATCGTCGAAGCGGAGGGCCATGGGTCAGGCTGCGGTGGCCGCAGAGTGTGCCGGATGCGGCACCTCTCCCCGCGTGCGGGGAGAGGTCGGCGCGCTCTTGCGCGCCGGGTGAGGGGGCCTCTCCACGAATCTGAGCGGCGAAGTCGTAAGCTCAGAATTGTGGAAACGCCCCCTCACCCCGACCCTCTCCCCGCACGCGGGGAGAGGGAGAAGAGGCGCCACCTTGCGTGACGGGTGCCCACCGGGAGAGAGCGAGTAACCTTCGCTGAACGGCCCGCCGCTCAAGCCTTCTGTCCCGCTTCGACCTGCAAGCGCTTTGCGGCATCCAGCGCCGAGATGACGATGTTCTGGTAGCCGGTGCAGCGGCACAGATTGCCGGAGATGGCGATGCGGACCTCCTGCTCGGTGGGGTCGGGATTGTCGCGCAGGAACTCGATCAGGGTGGTCAGCATGCCGGGCGTGCAGAAGCCGCATTGCAGGCCGTGATTCTCGTGGAAGGCCTGCTGCAGCGGATGCAGCTTGTCGGGGCTGGGCGCGATGCCCTCGACGGTGAGGATGTCGTGGCCGTCCGCCTGCACCGCAAGCATGAGGCAGGAGCGCGCCGACAGCCCGTCCATCAGGATGGTGCAGGCGCCGCATACGCCATGCTCGCAGCCGAGATGGGTGCCGGTGAGGCCGAGCTGGTGGCGGATGAAGTCGGCGAGCGTGACGCGGACCTCGACCTCCTCCTCGTAGCGCTTGCCGTTGACGGTCAAGGCGATCTTGCGCGTCTGACCCATGGTGGGGCCCTATGCTTTGCCGGTGGCGCGGGCATGCGCTTTTTCCAAAGCGCGCCGCGACATCACGGTGGCGAGATGCTGGCGGTAGGAGGCCGGCGCATGCACGTCGTCGAGCGCCGCAAAGCCCGCGGCAGCTCTCGCAGGCCTCGCGCAGCAACGCGGCGTCCGGCGCCTTGCCGATCAGCGCCTGCTCCAGTTCGGACGCCCGCACCGGCGCGGTGCCCATGCCGCCGAGCGTCACTGCGGCGCGGGTGATCCTGCCGGCGCCGTCCACCGTGAGCAGCACAGCCGCCGAGACGATGGCGAAGTCGCCGTGCCGGCGGGCGAATTCGACGAAGGCATAGCCATGCCCGGCCGGCCATGCGGCAAAGCGGATCGCGGTGAGGACCTCGTCGGGCTCCACCGCCGAGGTGAGGTAGGCCACCGGGAAATCCGCGAACGCGATGTCGCGCTGGCCCGCTGCGGTCCCGTCACCACCACGGTCGCGTCGAGCGTCATGGCGCAGGACACCAGCTCCGCGGAGGGATCGAGATGACACAGCGAGCCGCCGATGGTGCCGCGGTTGCGGGTCTGGCGATGGCCGATGCTCTGGATCGCCTCGTGCATCAGCGGGAACTTCCTGGCGACGAGGTCGGAGAACTCGAGGTCGCGCTGGCGCGTCATCGCGCCGACCTCCATCGCCGTCGGCGGTGTCGCGGATATAGGACAGGCCCTCGACCCGGTTGAGGTCGATGATGTGGTCGGGCTGCACGAAGCGGAAGTTGAGCATCGGCATCAGCGACTGGCCGCCGGCCAGCAGCTTGGCGTTCTCCAGCGTTGAGAGCAGGCCGATCACTTCCGAGACGGTCTTGGGATCGTGATAGCTGAACGGAGGCGGCTTCATCGGCGAAACTGCTTCTTCTGGATCGCGTTCTGCTGGATCGCGGCGGGACACCCGACCCCGGCGCGTCGCCGGTTCCTTTACTTACAACAGATATCATGTATCAATCCAAAAAAAACGCGCCGTCTCAAAATTGGGACGCTCGCCGTGCCGGGCCCGGGAGACGCCGCGTTCGGCGGACAGGGTGATCCGCACGATGAAGCCCGCCGCATTCCGCTATCACGCACCCGAAGCACGATCGAGGAAGCGGTGGCGATGCTGGCGCAATACGCGCCTGACGACGGTCGCGTGCTGGCCGGCGGCCAGAGCCTGGTGCCGACCATGGCGTTCCGCCTGGCGCGGCCGCATCATCTCGTCGACATCAACGGGATTGCGCGATCTCCGGCGGCTCGCGAGTCGAGAACGGCCGGCTCGCGATCGGCGCCGGCGTGCGCCATCAGGCCTTCCACCGTCCGGTCGTCGCCGGGCCGCTCGGGCGATCTGTTGGCGGCGGTGATGCGTCACATCGCCCATTATCCGATCCGCACCCGCGGCACGTTCTGCGGCAGCGTCGCCCATGCCGACCCTGCGTCCGAATGGTGCCTGGTCGCGGCGACGCTCGACGCCGAGATGGTGGCGCGCAGCACCGCGCGGGTCCCGCGTCATCGCCGCGCGGGACTATTTCAAGGGCATCATGACGACGGCGCTCGAACCCGAGGAGCTGCTCGCCGAGGTGCGCCTGCCGCTGCTGCCGGCGCAGACCCGCTGGGGTTTCTACGAGTTCAACCGGCGCGCCGGCGACTTCGCCATGGGCATGGCGCTCGTGGCCTTCGAGATCGACCGACGGCGTCATCGCCGCGCCGCGCGTCGGCGTCGGCGGCGCCGAGGCCGCTCCGCGCCGGATCGCGGCGGCGGAAGCGCTGCTCGCCGGCCGCCCTCCCGGTGCGGCCGCATTCACGGCAGCGGCGGAGGCTGCCGCGGCCGCCATCGATCCCTTGACCGACGCACAGACCGACGCCGTCTACCGCCGCGAACTCGTCGCCACGGTGACGCGCCGCGCGCTGGAGCAGGCCGCATCGTCTCTCTCATGATGCGGGCCGCCACACGAAACAAATACATCGGCCAGTCGGTGCCGCGGCTCGAGGACCCGCCGCTGGTGACGCGGGCGCGGCCGTTTTGCCGGCGACATCTCGTTTCCGCACCAGCTTCACATGCGGCTCGCGCGCTCGCCGATCGCGCATGGCAGGATCGTCGCCGATCGACGCCGCGGCGGCGCGCGCGCTGCCGGGGGTCGTCGCGGTGTGGACCGCGCCGACATCGCCGACGTGCCGCCGATCGATTTCCGCGAAGGCCGCATCGAGCGGCTGGAGCCGTACCGCCAGCCGGTGCTCGCGACGCGACCGGGTGCGCTATGTCGGCGAGCCCGTCGCCGCCGTGTTCGCCGTCGATCCCTACATCGCCGAGGATGCCGCCGACCTCGTCGCGATCGAGATCGCCGAATTGCCGGTGCTGCTCGACGCCGATGCGGAGCCCGGCGAATTCTCGCCCGGCCGCAACACCGAGCCGACCATCGTCCGCCAGGGCTATGGCGACGTCGACGCCGTGTTCGCGCGCGCCGCATCCGGTGGTCGAGCTCGATCTGGCGGTCGGGCGCCACAGCGGCGTGCCGCTGGAGACGCGCGGCGCCATCGGCCGCTACGACGCCTCGCGCGACATTCTGGAGCTGCACGGCGCCGCCAAGGTGCCGCACCGCAACCGCGACCTGCTCGCCCGCATGCTCGGGCGCAGCCCGTCGTCGATCCATGTGCACGAGGCCCATGTGGGCGGCGGCTTCGGCATTCGCGGCGAGCTCTATCCCGAGGACGTGCTGGTCTGCGTCGCCGCGATGCGGCTCGGCGCGCCCGGTGAAATGGATCGAGGACCGCCGCGAGCATCTCGTCTGCGCCAATCACTCGCGCCAGCAGCGCCACAGGATCCGCGCCGCGCTCGATGGCGAAGGCCGCATCCTCGCCCTCGACGACGAGTTCTGGCACGACCAGGGCGCCTATGTGCGCACCCACGCGATCCGCGTCGCCGATGATGATCTGCGGCATCCTGCCGGGCCCGTACCGGGTGCCGGCCTATCGCTCGCTCGGCCACTTCCGCCTCACCAACAAGACGCCGGCCGCGACCTACCGGGCGCCGGGCCGCTACGAGACGCACCTTCATCCGCGAGCGCCTGATCGATGCGATCGCGGAAAAGCTCGGCATCGACCCCATCGAGGTGCGACGCCGCAACGCCATCACCGCGGCGGAGATGCCCTATCGCGCGCCCGCTCGAAGCGCTCGGCGAGGAAATCCACTTCGACACCGGCGACTACATGGGGCTGCTCGAAAAGGTGCTCGCCGCCGTGTCGTGGACGAAGCTGCAGGCCGATCTGCGCGCGCCGCCGCGCCGCCGGCGAGCTGGTCGGCGCCGGCATCGCCATGTTCGTGGAGAAGAGCGGGCTCGGGCCGTCCGACGGCGTCAGGATCGCGGTCGACACCTCCGGCGCCGTCGAGGTGATCACCGGCGGCGCCTCGCTCGGCCAGGGCTTCGAGACCGTGATGGCGCAGGTCGCCGCCGAGATGATCGGCGTCGACTATCGACCGCGTGCGCGTGACCCACGGCCAGACCGACCGCATCGAATTCGGCATCGGCGCGCACGCCTCGCGCGCGACGGTGATGACCGCCTCGGCGACGCGAGTGGCGGCGCTCAAGCTGCGCGACAAGGCGCTCGACATGGCGGCGGCAGCTCCTGCAGGCCGCGCCGGAGCGACCTCGACATCGTCGGCGGCGTCATCACGCGCAAGGACGGCGCCGGCGCGTCGATCGCGCTCGGCGCCGTCGCCACCGCCCTGCTGCCGACCTCGAAGTCGCTCGCCGGCCGCGAGCCCGGCCTCGCCGCCGAGGGCTGGTTCAATGTCGAGCGGCAGGTCTATCCCTATGGCAGCCATGTCGCGGTGGTGAAGGTCGACGCGCGACACCGGCGGCGTCACCGTGGAGCGCTACGTCATCGGCTACGACATCGGCCGCGCCATCAACCCGATGCTGGTCAAGGGCCAGATCGTCGGCGGATTCACGCAAGGGCTGGGCGGCGCGCTGATGGAGGAATTCCGCTACAGCGAGCACGGCGATCCGCTCGCGGTGACGTTCGCCGACTACCTCATGCCGACCGCCCGCGAGACGCCGCCGGTCGAGATCATCCTCACCGAGGATTTCCCGACCGACCTCAATCCGCTCGGGATCAAGGGCGCCGGCGAGAGCGGCATCACCGGGGTCGGCGCGGCGATCGCATCGGCGGTCGACGCCGCGATCGGCATGCCCGGCGCCGTCACCGCGCTGCCGATCACGCCGGCGCGGCTCAAGGCGATACTGGCGCGGCGGGGATGAGCCGGCGCGGCGATGACTCACACTTCGCCGTCATCGTCCGGCTCGACCGGGCGATCCAGTAGACGCCGACCGTGAGTACTGGATTGCCCGGTCAAGCCGGGCAATGACACCAAGAGGTTCAGCGTAATCGCAAAATACTCGAGGGCGAGACGCTTCTTCGGAGGAAACAGTGGTCGAAGCAACATTCCCATCACGCTCGCCTGCGGCGACTACGAGATCACCCGCGCGCTCAAGGAGGGCACGGTGACGCCCGACGGCATCGACCTCACCGTGCTCACCGACATGGATTCGACGACCCGGCACTGGCGCTTCCTGCGCAACCGCGACTTCGACATGGCGGAGACCTCGGCATCGTCCTACATCGTCGCCCGCGGCCAGGACCTGCCGGTGCGGGCGCTGCCGGTGTTCCTGCATCGCCGCTTCCGCCACGGCTTCGTGTTCGTCAACACGGGCAAGGGCATCGCCAAGCCGACCGACCTGATCGGCCGCCGCATCGGCATCAAGTCGTTCCTGGTGACGGCGATCCACTGGATGCGCGGGCTCCTGGAGAAGGAATACGGCGTGCCGCATACGTCGGTCGAATGGGTCGCCGAACTCGACGAGGACGTCGACTTCACCCCGCCGCCCGGCCTCCGAGCTCACCCGCCTGCCCAACGAGAAGTCGGTCGAGACGATGCTGGCCGAGGGCGAGCTCGACGCCGTCATCCATTCCAGCATCATCAAGCCGTTCGCGGCCGGCGATCCGCGCGTCGCGCCGGCTGTGGCCGAACTACAAGCAGGAGGAGATCGCGTTCTACCGGAAGACCGGCATCTTCCCGATCATGCATGTGATGGGGATCAAGCAGGAGATCGTCGAGCGCCATCCCTGGGTGCCGATCAACATGTATCACGCCTTCGACAAGTCGAAGGCGATCGCCATGGAGCGCATGAAGAATCCGCGCATCGTGCCGCTCGCCTGGTACCAGGAGGCGCTGGAGGAGCAGGATGGCGATCCTCGGCCCCGACCCCTGGGAATACGGCCTCACCGACCGCAATCGCAAGACGCTCGAGATGCTCGCCGGCTTCTCCCACGAGCAGGGCCTGACCCCGCGGCGCATGTCGCTCGACGAGCTGTTCCTGCCGGTGTTCCAGGGACGCAAGCGCGGCGACGAGCACAGGATTTGAGCGGGCGTCGTACTCTGCGTTCAGTCTACGAGCAGCCGGGTTGAGAACCAGTCGCGAGCGCCATTCGCGGCGGCGCCCACGACGGCAGTCCCGCCGCGGTGCGCCCGACATCTCGCCGATCGCGCGTTGCGGATCGGCAGGTGATGAATTCGGCCTGGCGAGCACGACGCCGTCGAATTGCGCATCGCAACGGTCTCCTCGCGTCGGCGCTGAACGCAGCGATACGCGGCCGTGCGCACGCGAATCTCGCCTTCGAGCTTCGCCGTGGCGTCGAGCGCACGGAGGCTGCGCCGGGCCGACGCCGGAGACGGCGACGACGCAGCGTCCATGCCGCGTCGTGCGCCGAGCGTCCAAAGCGCGACGCGACCTGCTCATCGTCTTCGCGGCCCATCGTCGAACGCCTGCGCGATCTCGCACGCTTGAGCGTCCATCCCTGACTTGCGCGACCCGGATCGCTGGTCATCGGGACGAGCTGCCGTTCACGGAATATACGTCGAATAGACGTAGCCCTGGTCTTTCTTCGGCTCATGGCACGCGTAGCAATCCTTGGCCGGGTCCTTCACCATCGGCATCTTCGGGTCGCCGCCGGCGAAGAACTGAAAGCCCCAGCCGCCGGTCGATGCGTATTTCTTCGCGTCCTTCACCATGACGGCGATGCCCTTGCGGGCGCCTTCCACGTAGGAGCCGTCGGAGACGGTGAAATCATGCAGGTCGGTGACGAACATCGACTTGTCGGGATACGGGCCGCCCTTCTTGAGCGCCGGCAATCCCGTCGCATTGATGTAGACGTTGTGCATTCCGCCGAGGCCGTCGAACAGCGGGCTCGCCTTGTCGACGACCATCGTGTTGACATGGAACCATTGCCGATAACCGGCCGGCGGCTTGATGTCGTCGGCGGATTGGGCGGGAATGGAGGCAGCGGCGAACAGGCCGAGCGGGACGGAAAGCAAGCACAATTTCTTGAACATCGCTGCGTACTCCCATGGGTTCGCGACACCCCCGCGCCTCCTGCCGGAGTGTAGGGCGCGCAATCTTGTTTGGACACGATGATCCGGGTTCACAACGATTTGATGAACGCCGAACGCCAACTGCGAATCCGAAATCGGCGAGGCACGGTGCGCGGAAATCCACGCGTCCCGCCTGCCCGATCAAACTGAACGTCATCAACGCCCGTCAAAGTTCCATCACCGGCCACGCTTGCGCAATATCTCCCGCATGCGCTGCGGCGTCACCGGGAGCTGCGTCACCGCGCCGGGAATGCCGATGGCGTCGTCGATGGCGCTGGCGATGACGGCGCCGACGGCGTTGATGCCGGCTTCGCCGCCGCCCTTGAGGCCGAGCGGATTGCGCGGGCTCGGTGCGTCCTCGGTGATCAGCGTCTCGATGGGCGGCACGTCGGTGAGCGTCGGCATCAGGTAGTCGGCGAAGGTGACGGCGAGCGGGTCGCCGTTCTCGCCATAGGTGAACTCCTCGAAGAGCGCGCCGCCGATGCCCTGCACCGCGCCGCCGACCAGCTGGCCGTCGAGCATCATCGGATTGACGGCGCGGCCGACATCGTAGGCGACCATCAGGCGCTCGACGGTGACGCGGCCGGTGCCGGCATCGACGCGCACCACCGCGAAATGGGCGCCGAACGGAAACACCGTGTGCTCGGTTTCGAACCACGCCTGCGCGGTGAGACCGGGATTGCGGCCGTCGAGCAGGTCGGAAGCGGGGCCGACGCGTCGCGCGAGATCGCCGAGCGCGATCGAAGGACCACCACGCAGCGGATCGCCAAGCGGGGGACCGCCCGGCATCCCGCGCTTTCGCACCACGCCATCGACGATGTCGAGCTCCGCGGCCGGCGTCTGCAGCAGCTCCGCGGCATAGCCGAGCGCGAGGCCGCGCAGCTTGACGGCGGTGGCGTGGACCGCGCCGCCGGTCAGCACGGTGGCGCGGGCGGCATGGGCGCCGATGCCGTGGGCGATACGGTCGGTCTGGCCGTGCACCACCCGGATGCCGCGATAATCGACGCCGAGCGCCTCGGCGCAGATCTGCGCCATCGCGGTCTCGAAGCCCTGGCCGACCGAGGCGCCGCCGGTGACGACCTCGACCGCCCCGCTGGTGTCGATGGAAATCTGCGCGCCGTCGCGCGGGCCGCGGCCGGCCTCCTCCAGGAAGAACGCGACCCCGGTGCCGACCAGTTCGCCGGCCGCGCGCCGCGCCGTCGCGCCGGCCTCGACCTCGCGCCAGCGGAAATGCGCCAGCGCCTTGTCGAAGAAGCCCGGGAAATCGCCGGAATCGAGCGGCAGCTCCTCGGCGCCTTTCTCGTTGAAGGCGATGGTGTAGGGCATCTCGGCGGCGGGGATCAGGTTCGCCCGGCGCAACGCGACGCGGTCGATGCCGAGCTTCGCCGCGATGGCATCCATCACGCGCTCGCGCACGAAGCTGCCTTCGAAGCGGCCGGGCGCGCGATAGGTCGCGGCCGGCGTCTTGTTGGTGAGGCGGAAATGGCCGGCGGCGCGATAGGCGGCGACCTTGTAGGCGCCGGTGAGCATGCTCATGGTGCGCCCGACCACGCTGGCGCCGTGGGTGCGCACATAGGCGCCCTGGTCGTGGAAGAATTCGTCGTCGATGCCGAGCAGGCGGCCGTCCCTGTCCACCGCCGCGCGGACCCTGTGGCGCTGCTGGCGCGAATGGTTGGTCGCGATCAGGTTCTCGCGGCGGTCCTCGATCCATTTCACCGGCCGGCCGAAGCGCCTGGCGGCGACCAGCACCAGCACGTCTTCGGGATAAAGCTCGCCGCGCACGCCGAAGCCGCCGCCGGTGTGGCCCTCATGCAGGTGGATCTGCGCCGGCGTGAGCCCGAGCATGCGCACCAGCGTGTCCTTGTTCCGGTGCGGCACCTTGGCGGCGCCGTGCAGCTCCAGCACGTCATGGGCGGCATCGTAGAAGCCGATGGCGCCGCGGGTCTCCAGCGGCACCCCGGAATGGCGCCCGATCGAGAGATCGAGCTCGATCACCGCATGGGCTGCCGCGAACGCGGCGTCGATGTCGCCGAAGCTGTGACGCACGGTCAACGGCGCGGTGCTGCGGCCGTCGTCGAATTCGCCGGGCGGGTCGCTCGCGGACAGCAGCACCGGCAGCGGCTCGATCTCGACCTCGACGAGATCGGCGGCGTCCTCGGCGACATAGGGGTCGTCGGCGAACACCGCGGCGACGGGATCGCCGACATAGCGCACCCGGCCCGTTGCCAGCACCGGCTGGCGATAGGGCTTGATCTCGTCGGCGGCGCGCGAAGCGTCGCGGAAGTCGATCGCGGGAATGTCGGCAATGTCGGCGCTGGTCCACACCGCCACCACGCCGGGCAGGCGCAGCGCCGCCGAAGCATCGATGCGCACGATGCGGCCATGGGCGACCGCGGCGCGCACCACGCGCATATGGAGCTGATGGGTGAAGGCGACATCGCCGGCGAACAGGCCGTGTCCGGTGACCAGCGGCCGGTCCTCGATGCGCGGCACCGGATGGCCGAGTACGCGCCGCTGGTCCGACCGCGGCGGGACCGGGTAGGCACGCTCACGTCACCGCCTTGCGCATCTCCGCGGCGGCGGCGCGCACCGCGCGGATGATGTTCTGGTAGCCGGTGCAGCGGCACAGATTGGAGGCGAGCACGTCGAGCATCTCGTCATCGCCGATGTCGGGCTGGCGCTCCAGCACGTTGACCGCGAGCATCAGAAAGCCCGGCGTGCAGAAGCCGCATTGCAGGCCGTGATGATCGATGAAGGCCTGCTGCAGCGGATGCAGCCTGTCGCCGTCGGCGAGCCCCTCGACGGTGCGGATGCGGCGGCCGTCGGCCTGGACCGCGAACATCAGGCAGGCGCGCACCGCATCGTCGTCGAGGATGACGGTGCAGGCGCCGCAGATGCCGTGCTCGCAGCCGATATGGGTCCCGGTCTGGCCGCAGTCGTCGCGGATGGCGTCGACCAGGGTGCGCCGCGGCTCGACCCGGATCGGATAGTCGCGGCCATTGATGTTGAGCGTGATGTCGAACTTTTCGGTCATAGGTCAGCGCGCCTCGTTCTTGTTGCGCGCCCGACCCGTCCTGACGACCTCATCCTGAGGAGCCGGCGCAGCCGGCGTCTCGAAGGACGGCCGCACACACTGCCATTGCCAAGACTTGCGCATGCTGTACCCGGTAGCGTCCTTCGAGACGCGCGCTAAGGCGCGCTCCTCAGGATGAGGGATCCTAATGAGGATTCATGAACTCTCGGGATGAATACATTCACCATCCCCTCACGCCCCCTTCGGCAGGAACGCGGCGAACTTGGCGCGGATGCGGGCGTCGAGCTCCTTGCTGGAGCGCGCCTCGATCGGGAAGCTGTCGCGCCGCGCCCACGGCTTGCAGGCGTCGATGACGACGCGGGCGTTGCGGGGGTCGTCGGGGCCGTAGGCCATGGGGTCGAGCGAGGTGCTCCAGCAGCCGCGCAGGATCTCGATGTCCTCGCGCGGATCGAACCGGGTGCACATCGCCCAGATCACCTGGTTCATGTCGGCGGGATCGATGTCGTCGTCGACCACCACCACCCAGCGGTTGGCATAGGCGCCGGCATGGCACTGCGAGGCGATGAGGCCGGCCTGCTTGGAGTGGCCGCCATACATCTGCTTGATGGCGACGGTGAGCCACAGCCGGCTGCCGCCGGCCTCATGGGACCACACGCCCTTCACCTCGGGAATGCCCGCGGCTTCGAGCTGGTTCCACACCGCGCCGCAGCGGTAGGTGCCGCGGTAGAAGGTGTCGTCATTGGGCGGCATGCCCGGCACCGCGCCGAGCAGCACCGGGTCGTTGCGGTGCCAGAACGTCTCGATGCGGATCGCCGGCTCGCGCTTCCTGCCGCCGGCGTAATAGCCGGTCCATTCGCCGAGCGGACCTTCGTCGACGAGATCGTCCGGATGCACGAAGCCCTCGAAGGCGATCTCCGCATGGGCCGGGATCGGCAGGCCGGTCTTCGGGCCCGATGATGACCTCGACGGGCTCGCCGAGCAGCCGTCCGGCGGCGTCGTATTCGTTCTTGCCGTAGGGAATCTCGATGCCCGCCACCATGAACAGCGCCGGATGCATGCCGCACACCACGGCGATCGGGCACGGTTTTCCGAGCTCGTGCCAGCGCCGCATGATCAGGTTGCCGTGCTTGCCCTTGGAGGTCATGACCGAGGCGACGGCGCGGTCCTGGGCCTGGATGCGGTAGGCGCCGTAATTGATCCAGCCGGTGTCGGGGTGCTGCATGATCACCATGCAGCCGGTGCCGATGTAGCGGCCGCCGTCGTGCTCGTGCCATTTCGGCGTCGGGATTTTCAGGATGTCGATGTCGCCGCCGGTGGCGACGTTCTCCATCAGCGGCCCGCCCGCCACCGTCACCGGCGGGATGGTCTGCGGATCCTTCATGTAGGCGCGCCAGTAGCGCACCAGGTCCATCTCGCTGGTATCGGCCGGCAGGCCCAGCGTGAGGTTGATCCGCCGCACCGAGGTGAGGATGTTCGCGACCACGCGGCGGCCGCGCGGAAATCCGGGAATGTCGTCGAACATCACCGCCGGCGCGCCCATGGTGCGCTGGTAGATGTCGACGATGCCGCCGATCTCCTCGTCGCGCCCGGCGCCGGTGATGGTGGTCAGCTCGCCGGCCTCCTCCATCTGCGCCAGCCAGACGCGGAGATCCTGCTTCGGGGCGAATTGCGCAGGCGCTGGTCGGTACGCGGCGCGACGGTGTTCAGCATGGGGGGCTCCTGGGACGAGTCCGTCGCTTCTATGAAAGGTTGCGGCAAAGGTGTCAATTTTTCCGAAGACGGAGACGGAGGCGGAGGAAGGGAACACCGTCATTCCGGGGCGGTGCAACGCCCGAACCCGAAATGCCGGCGGTGGAACCCGCGAGACCGCCTGGATTCCGGGTTCCGGCTTACGCCGGCCCCGGAATGACCGGGCAAAGTGGGCGAGAGCCACCCGCCCTCCGTCGTCCGGCCTCTGCCCTCCGGCCTCGTCCTCCGTCGCCCGTCCGTCGTCGTCCTCCTACTTCGCGCCGGGGGCGATGATGGCGCGGACCTCGGCGATGATCTCCGGCGGGGTGGCGTAGAGCTGGTCGAGCAGCTTGTCGAGATCGGCGCCGCCGACGGGGTTGACCTCGAGGCCGCGCGCGGTCGCCTCGGCGACGTAATCCGGGTCGGCCATGGTGGCGTCGAAGGCCAGGCGCAACGCCTGCTTGCGGTCCGTCGGGCACGCCGGGCGGCGCCACCACCGGCCGGCCCATCGCCTGGCGGCTGAGGATCACGTCGACGATCTGGCGCTGCCGCGCGGTGGTCGCATGCTCGACGAGGAGGGGCACGTCGGCGAGCTCCGGGATGCGCCGGGACGCGAGCTGCACCAGCACGTTGAGCCGGTGGCCGGTGATCCAGTCCGGGCGCTGCAGCTTGATGCTCGACCACGTCCAGCCGCACCGGCCGTCCACCTCGCCGCGCTCGATGGCGAGCGTCATCTCGGCGCTGCCGGGATAGCCGGGGATCAGGCGCAGCTTGGCGCCGAACACGTTCCTGATCATGGTCGCGAAGATGTCGGGGTCGGAGCCCGAGCCTTCCCCGGCGACGGTGAAGGGCGTGGCGAGCAGGTCATCCCAGGTCTTCACCTTGGATGCGCTCCAGGTGGCGCAGACGCTGACCTCGTTGGTGATGCTGCCGATCCAGGTGAACCTGCGGGAGTCGTACTGGGTGTTGCTCGAGCCGATCAGCGGCTCCATCGCCATGCCGCGGGAGAACACGGCGATGGTGGCACCGTCCTTGGGCGCGGCGTTGTAGAGATAATTGGCGGCGCGCAGGCTGCCGCCGCCCGGCATGTTCTGGACGATGATCCCGGGATTGCCGGGGATGTGCTTGCCGAGGTGGCGGGCCAGCACACGGCCATGGATGTCGTAGCCGCCGCCGACGCTGTAGCCGATCACCAGATTGATGCTGCGGCCGCGATAGAAGCTCTCGACCGACTGGGCCTGTGCCTGAGCGGCGCAAAGGAGCACGAGAAACGCGACCGGCGTGAGCGACCGCATCGCTCTGGAGAGCCGGCGAGAGTACTGCGCCGATCGGAAAATCATGGGCTACCTGCTCCAAGCGAGTTAACCTACCATCGGCGGCCCGACAAGGATATCTGGGGCCGCTCATTGGAGAAAGCAGATGAGAATTCCGATCCCCTTCGCTTCGGCAGCAATCGTAGCCTTGACGATGATGGTGCTAGCGGTGCCGTTGCAGGCGCAGCCGGTGACGGCGAAGGATCAGCTCGTCGGAACGTGGCAGCTCGTGTCCTTCGCCGCGACCGGCGGCAATCAGGTCAGCTATCCCCTCGGCGAACACCCAGGCGGCTATATCGGATTCAGCCCGGCTCGTTTTTGGGTGATGTTGGTCGACTCCACTCGCAAAGCGCCGGCTGCTGCTGCGCTGACCGATGCCGAAGCCGTTTCCCTCATGAAAACAAGCGCTGCCTACACCGGCAGATACGATGTCGATCCGGCTCAGACGCCCGACGGGATCAAGGTCACCATCCACGTCGACGCGGCGGCGAATCAATCTCTGACCGGAACCAATCGTGTATTCTTCATGCGCGTCGACGGCGACAAGTTGACCTTGAAATCCCCGGCCGTGTTTGTTCCCATGACTGGATTGACGAGTGCCGTTCAGCTCCAGTTCGTGAGGACGGACTAGCAAGCAATTGGAGCAAGTAGCCCAGATTGAACGAAGTGAAATCCGGGGTCGGCGTTTGCGTCACGTCGAGGGGGTGTTACGTTGTGCGTGCACGGCAGTGCCGCCTATCCCCACAGCTCCCTGCTCGCGAGCTGCGGCGCCGGCGGCGAGCGCTTCGAGCTTGGCCCACATGATGGTGGGATGCACCCGGCGGTACATCGGGCTCTGGGCGAAGCCGCAATCGGTTCCGGCGATGATATTGTCCCGGCCGACCAGTCGCGCCAGCCGCACGATGCGCTCGCACACGAGTTCGGGATGCTCGACGATGTTGGTGGCGTGGCTGATCACGCCGGGAATGAGCACCTTGCCGGCCGGCAGCTCGACGTCCTGCCACACCTTCCATTCATGCTCGTGGCGCGGATTGGCGCCTTCGATCACATAGGCGCCGACGCGCACCTGCAGGATGAGATCGACGATGTCGCGCAGCGGCACGTCGGTGGTGTGGGGGCCGGGCCAGCTGCCCCAGCAGACGTGATAGCGCACCCGGTCCTGGGGAATGCCGTCGAGGGCATGGTTGAGCACCTCGACATGGCGGCCGACCCAGCGGCGGTAATCGGAAAAGCTCGCCGGCGGCACCATGCGGTCATAGGTGACGGCGGTGCGGGCATCGTCGAGCTGCACCAGGAAGCCGGCGTCGACGATCATGCGGTATTCGGTACGCATCGCGTCGGCGATCGCCTGCAGGCAGTCGTCCTCGGTGGCGTAGTATTCGTTCTTGCGGTCGGGAATGACGCTCGCCGGCGCCGCGACCGGCAGGAATGCCTCGGTCACCGCGGCCTCGGTCATCTCAGTCTTGGCCAGCGCCACGCGGAGATTGTCGATGTCGCGCTGCAGCGCCGCCTGTCCGGTATAGGCGATGGGGCCGATGCAGGCCGCCTCCGACTGGGTCGCCGGCGCGTCGCGGGCGTCGAGCTCGGCATAGAATTCGGCGAACCGGCTGCGGTCGGCGCCGCGTGCGAACGGGTTGGCGCCGGGCCTCACGGGCCGCCGTTCGAAGCCGGACAGGCGCTCGAGCGCATATTGCGACCAGCTGATGGTCTTGCCGAACTCGCCGTCGCTGACCACGTCGACGCCGGCCTCGGCCTGCTGGCGCACGATGTCGGCGACGCAGGCCGCGAGGCACGCTTGAAATGCGGCTTCGTCGATCGGCCTGCCCTCCTGCTGCGCCCGCAGGAACTCGATCAGGGCCGGCGGCCGGATCAGGCTGCCGACATGGGTGGTCAGGATGCGTTCGGTGCTGCGCTTCATGCGATACTCTGCGGCAATTCGGCCGTGCTTTAAGAGGTATTTTCCGATTACGCTGACCCCATCGGTGTCATTGCCCGGCTTGACCGGGCGATGACAGCGAAGCGTGTGTCAACGAAACGAGAAGGCTCTATGCGCTCGCCGCGCGCTTTACAAGCTGCGGCCGCCGGGGGCACTGTGCCCACCGGATCGGGATTGGGCCCGGTTGGGCGGATTTCTCATGCACGACCTCGACATGTTCCACGAACATCTCACCATGTCCGACCAGGACCGCGCCGAGCTCGCGCAATACATCTGGAACCAGGAGAATGTCGAGCTTTCCACCATCGGCATCGACATCGGCAGTTCGACGTCGCATCTCCTGTTCGCCAAGGTGCTCCTGCAGCGCCAGACCCAGGGCCTGTCGAGCCGGTTCGTCGTCGTCCACCGCCAGGTGGTGTGGCGCTCGCCGATCATGCTGACGCCGTTTCTCGCCGACGGCACCATCGATGCCGCCGCGCTCGGCAGCTTCATCGCCGGATGCTACCGCGATGCCGGTTTCGACCGCGCTGATGTCGACAGCGGCGCGGTGATCCTCACCGGCGAGGCGATCAAGCGCAGGAACGCCCAGGCGATCGACGAATTGTTCGCTGCGGAAGCCGGCAAGTTCGTCTGCGCCACCGCCGGCCACAAGCTCGAATGCGCGCTCGCCGCCCATGGCGCCGGCGCGGTGAAGCTTTCCCGCGAGCGCGGCGCCCGCGTGCTCCATGTGGACATCGGCGGCGGCACCACCAAGCTCGCCTGGATCGACAACGGCGTGCTCACCGGCGTCGCCGCCTTTGCGGTCGGCGGCCGGCTGCTCGCGCGCGACGAAGGCGGTGCCTGGAGCCGGGTCGATGATTCCGCCCGCGCGGTCGCCGCGGCGCTGGGCATCGCAACCGACCCGGCGACGCTCGCCGGGCGGGCGCCGCGCGACGCGATCGCGCAGCGCCTCGCCGCCATCGCTGCCGATTACATTCTCGGTGTCGCCCCCGATGCGCTCGGCCGATCCCTGCTGCTGACGGCGCCGCTGCTGCGCCACAGGCCGCCGGACGCCATCACCTTCTCCGGCGGGGTGTCGGAATATCTTTTCGGCTACGAGGATCGCGACTACGGCGACATCGCCAGGCCGCTGGCGTCCGCATTGCGCGCCGAACTGGCGCGCCGCACCACGCTCGCTTTGATCGACCCCGGCCAGCGCATCCGCGCCACCGTGATCGGCGCCTCCCAGTTCACCGTCCAGGTCAGCGGCAAGACCATCCACCTGCCGCGGCCCGGCGTGCTGCCGGTGCACAATGTCCCGGTCGTCCATGTCGGCCTCGATCTCGGCGGCGCCATCGACGGCGCCGCCATCACGGCGACGATCGCTTCCGGGCTGGCGCGGCTCGATCTCGAAGCCGATGCGCGGGTCGCCATCGCCTTCGCCTGGCATGGCGATCCGGACCATCCGCGGCTCGCCGCGGCCGGCCGCGCGATCATGGCCGCGGTCGCACCCGACGGCGCGCCGCAGCCAGCCGCTGCTGCTGATGATCGACGGCGACATCGGCAAGACCATGGGCCGCATCCTCACCGAGGAACTCGGCCTGTCCGGCGATCTCGTCGCCATCGACGGTGTCGCCCTGCAGGAGCTCGATTTCGTCGATGTCGGCGAGCCCATCACGCCGCCGGGCGTCGTCCCCGTGGTGATCAAATCGCTCTTGTTTTCCTGAAGCTGCGGGAATTCGGCGCCCGGGCCGGCCGATCCGACAGGACGCGATTGGCCGCATCCATCGATCTGAATGCGCTCCGGTCCCTTCCGCGTCCCCGGCGGCCGGTGTAGCCTGTGTCCAACAACAATTCCACAGGGAGGACACCATGGCGCGAGGCGACCGTTCGATCTGGACTGCGCTGTTGGCCGGCGGCGTGCTCGCCGGGCCCGCACTGGCTGCGGACGTGACTCCGCAGCGGCTCGTCAATGCCGACAAGGAACCGCAGAACTGGCTGATGAACCATCGCACCTATGATGGTCAGCGCTTCTCTCCCCTCGCCCGCATCGACAAGGGCAACGTCAAGGGGCTCAAGCTCGCCTACACCGTCGCGCTCGGCGGCGGCGCCGCCAACCAGTATGTCATGGCGACCCCGCTCGCCGAGGACGGCTTTCTCTACATCACCAACTCCGCCGGGGTGCTCTACAAGATCGACGGCAGCTCCGGCGATGTCGGCCGCATCGTGTGGCGCATGGACCCCGGACAGCAGCGCCAGCAGCGCAACCGCGGCGCCGCGCTGTGGGGCAATCTCGTGATCACCGCCGCCGACGACCCGCCCCGGATCGTCGCGACCAACAAGGACACCGGCCGGGTGGTGTGGGAAACCGGCTTCCCCGACACCCCCGACGTGGCGATGACCTCGGCGCCGCTCGCCATCAAGGACAAGATCATCGTCGGCGCCGCCAATGGCGACCAGGGCGTGCGCGACTGGATGGCCGGCCTCGACGCCGCGACCGGCAAGCTGCTGTGGCGCAAGTTCACCATCCCCGCCCCCGGCGAGCCCGGCAGCGAGACCTGGAAGGGAAACACCAATGCCTGGCAGACCGGCGGCGGCGCGGTGTGGGTGACCGGGACCTACGATCCCGACACCAACCAGACCATCTGGGGCACCGGCAACCCGGTGCCGATGTTCGATCCGACCTACCGCCCCGGCGACAATCTCTACACCAACAGCGCGATCTCCTGGGATCCCGACACCGGCAAGATGAACTGGTACTTCCAGTTCACGCCCGGGCGACATGTGGGACTTCGACGAGGTCGGCACCCACATCCTGGTCGAGGGCAACGTCGCCGGCCAGCCGCGCAAGCTGATCACCCATTCCGGCCGCAACGGCTTCGTCTATACGATGGACCGCTTCAACGGCCAGACCGTGATGGCGAAGCCCTATATGGAGGTGAACTGGACCAAGGGCATCGACCAGAAGACCGGCAAGCCGGTCGAATACGATCCCAAGAAAGACATCCAGACCTATGCCGGGGTCGCCAACCAGAACCCGGGCGAGCCGACCAAGCGGGTCTGTCCGGGCCATGCCGGCGGCAACAATTTCTGGCCGTCCACCTACAGCCGCAAGACCGGGCTCCTCTACATTCCCACGCTCTCCAACTGCGAGGACATCTCGATCGACACCGCCAAGCACAGCAAGGAAAAAGGCTGGAACGGCGGCGGCTTCAAGACGACCGAGCGCTACGAGAGCAACCTCACCGCCGTCGATCCCGTCAGCGGCGATATCAAGAAGACCGTCCACCTTCGTTATCCCAATTACAGCGGTGCGCTGTCGACCGGCGGCGGCCTCGTCTTCAATGCGCTGCTCGACGGCACCATCGCCGCCTTCGACGACACCACCCTCGACGAGCTGTGGAAGTTCAACACCGGCTCCGGCTTCTCCGCGCCGCCGATGACCTTCGAGGTCAACGGCAGGCAATATGTGGCGATCGCATCGGGGGCGGGTCCGTCGGCGAAGTCGCGGCTCATCAACACGCCGGAGCTCAAGGAGCAGCGCAATGCGACGGTGCTCTATGTGTTCGGGCTGTGAGCTGAGATTCGAATCTGCTCCTTCCCCCTGAAAGGGGGAAGGAGCCCACCGATCAAGCGCTGCACCAAGAGAACAGGCAAGAGAACAGGCAAGAGAACAGGGAAGACACCATGGCACGACGCGATCAAACGATCCGCAATGCGCTTCTGGCCGGCTGCATCCTGGCGGCATCGCCGGCGCCGGCGGCCGACGTCACGCCGCAACGGCTCCTCAATCCCGACAAGGAGCCGCAGAACTGGCTGATGAACCACCGCACCTATGACGGCCAGCGGTTTTCCCCGCTGGACACGATCAACAGAGGCAACGTCAAGGGGTTGAAGCTCGCCTATGCGGTTCCGCTCGGCGGCACCGGAAGCAACGAGTGGATCGAGGCGACGCCCCTGGTCGAGGACGGTTTCCTCTACATCACCGATTCCTGGGGCGTGCTCTACAAGATCGACGGCACCTCGGGCAATCGCGGCCGCATCGTCTGGCGCATGGAGCCCAAGCAGGAGAAGCAGGGCACCAATCGCGGCGCCGCGTTCTGGGGCAACCTCGTGATCTCGGCCGCCAGCTGGCCGGCGCGGATCATCGCCACCGACAAGGACACCGGCAAGGTGGTGTGGGAGACCAACGTGCTGTTCGGACAGCCCGAGCTGCGCATCACCGCGGCGCCGCTGCCGATCAAGGACAAGATCATCGTCGGCGCCTCCGGCGGCGACAGCGGCGTGCGCGACTGGATTGCCGGGCTCGATGCCGCAACCGGGCGCGTGCTGTGGCGCAAATTCACCATTCCCGCCCCCGGCGAGCCCGGCAGCGAGACCTGGAAGGGTGCCAACAACGCCTGGCAGACCGGCGGCGGCGCGGTGTGGGTGACCGGAACCTACGATCCCGACACCGACCAGACCATCTGGGGCACCGGCAACCCGGTGCCGATGTTCGATCCGACCTACCGTCCCGGCGACAATCTCTACACCAACAGTGCGATCTCCTGGAATCCGGAGACCGGCAACATGAACTGGTATTTCCAGTTCACGCCGGGCGACATGTGGGACTTCGACGAGGTCGGCACCCACATCCTGATCGACGGCGAGGTCGCGGGGCAGCCGCGCAAGCTGATCACCCATTCCGCGCGCAACGGCTACCTCTATACGATGGATCGCCACAACGGCCAGATCATCGGCGCCAAACCCTATATGGACAACGTCAACTGGACCAAGGGCATCGACCAGAAGACCGGCAAGCCGCTCGACTACGATCCCAACAAAGACATCCAGACCTATGCGGGCGTCGGCAACCTGACCCCCGGCGAGCCGCTGAAGAAGGTGTGTCCGTCGATCGCCGGCGGCAACAATTACTGGCCGTCGTCCTACAGCCCGAAGACCAAACTGCTCTACATTCCCGCAATGACGGCCTGCGTGGCGGTAGCGATCGATCGGGAGAAGCACAATGCGCAACGGGGCTGGAACGGCGGCCTCTTCACCACCGACGAGCGGTTCGAGAGCAATTTGACCGCCGTCGATCCCATCACCTTCGAGATCAAGAAGAACGCGCATCTGCGCTACCCCAACTATTCCGGCACGCTCGCGACCGGCGGCGGGCTGGTGTTCCTCGGCCTCCTCGACGGCACGATCGCAGCGTTCGACGACACCACCCTCGACCAGTTGTGGGAGGCCAATGTCGGCACCGGCTTCACGGCGCCGCCGATGACCTTTGCGTTCAACGGCAAGCAGTACATCGCCATCACCTCGGGGCCGAGCGCGGTGTCCAAGGCCAAGCTGATGAACACGCCGGAACTCAAGGAGATGCGCAACGCCACGGTGCTGTACGTTTTCGCGCTGTGAGATCATGCTTCCCCCTCGCCCCGCTTGCGGGGCGAGGTGAGGGCTGCAGCGAATTCGAATGCCCTTCGCGATAACCAGGGCGGATGATGACAACGAGTAAATCCGAAATGGAGAGGAAACCTATGCAAGCGCAACACGCATTCTTGCGGAGCCTCCTGCTCACGAGCAGTGCCTTATTCGGGGCATTCGCAACCAGCACCTTCGCGGCCGACGTGACGCCGGAACGGCTCACCAATCCGGACAAGGAGCCGCAGAACTGGCTGATGAACCACCGCAGCTATGACGGCCAGCGGTTCTCGCCGCTCGACATGATCAACAAGGGCAACGTCAAGGGATTGAAGCTCGCCTATGCGATCGCTCTCGGCGGCGGCGCCGGCAACGAATTCACGGTGGCGACGCCGCTCGCCGAGGACGGCTTCCTCTACGTCACCGAATTCTTGGGGCGTGCTCTACAAGATCGACGGCACTTCCGGCGACGCCGGCCACATCGTGTGGCGCATGGATCCCGGACAGCAGCGCCAGCAGCGCAACCGCGGCGCCGCGCTGTGGGGCAATCTCGTGATCACCGGCGCCGGCATCGCGCCGCGGATCATCGCCACCGACAAGGAGACCGGCAAG
The DNA here is from genome assembly GCA_963795865.1 of uncultured Alphaproteobacteria bacterium. Classification (GTDB taxonomy): domain Bacteria; phylum Pseudomonadota; class Alphaproteobacteria; order Rhizobiales; family Xanthobacteraceae; genus JAJPKK01. The sequence continues at coordinate 6,118 of CAWCJX010000035.1, read as the reverse complement.
GTGGCGTGGGAAACGACCTTCACCGATACCCCCGACGTGACGTTCACGGCGGCGCCGCTCGCCGTCAAGGACAAGATCATCGTCGGCGCCGCCAATGGCGACCAGGGCGTGCGCGACTGGATCGGCGCGGTCGATGCCAAGACCGGCAAGCAGCTGTGGCGCCAATTCACCATTCCGGCGCCGGGCGAGCCCGGCAGCGAGACCTGGAAGGGCAACACCAATGCCTGGCAGACCGGCGGCGGCGCGGTGTGGGTCACCGGAACCTATGATCCCGCCACCAACCAGACCATCTGGGGCACCGGCAATCCGGTGCCGATGTTCGATCCGACCTACCGCCCCGGCGACAATCTCTACACCAACAGCGCGATCTCCTGGGATCCCGACTACCGGCAAGATGAACTGGTATTTCCAGTTCACGCCCGGCGACATGTGGGATTACGACGAGGTCGGCACCCACATCCTGGTCGACGGCACGGTCGCGGGCCAGCCGCGCAAGCTGTTCACCCATTCCGCGCGCAACGGCTTCCTCTACACGATGGACCGTTTCAACGGCCAGACCGTGCTGGCGAAGCCTTACGTCGAGGTCAACTGGACCAAGGGCATCGACCAGAAGACCGGCAAGCCGGTCGACTACGACCCCAGCAAGGACATCCAGACCTATGCCGGCGTCGGAAATCTGACCCCGGGCGCGCCGCTCAAGAAGGTCTGTCCGTCCCAGGCCGGCGGCAACAATTACTGGCCGTCCTCCTACAGCCCCAAGACCGGGCTCCTCTACATTCCCGCGCTCTCCAATTGCGTGACGGTCACCATCGACCGCGAGAAGCACACCAAGGAAAGGGGCTGGAACGGCGGGCTGAGCCAGACCGCCGATCGTTGGGAGAGCAACCTGACCGCCGCCGATCCCCTGACCGGCGAGATCAAGAAGACGGTGCATCTGCGCTATCCCAACTACGCCGGCACGCTGGCGACCGGCGGCGGCCTCGTGTTCAACGCGCTGCTCGACGGCACCGTCGCCGCCTATGACGACACCACCCTCGACGAGCTGTGGAAGATCAATGTCGGATCGGGTTTCTCCGCCCCGCCGATGACCTTCGCGGTCAACGGCAAGCAATATGTCGCGATCGTGTCGGGGCCGAGCCCAGCCGCGAGAAGCAGGCTGGTCAATACGCCGGAGCTCAAGGAGCAGCGCAACGCCCTGGTGCTCTACGTGTTCGGGCTGTGAGCCGAAAATCCACAAACGGCGGATCGCCGCGCAGCGGTCCGCCGCCTCGATGAACGAAAATCCACGGGAGTACACCATGGCAAAGCCCAATCTTTCGGTCCACGTCGACGCTGCTCGCCGGCAGCATGCTGGCCGCATCGCCCGTGTCGGCGGCCGACGTGACGCCGCAACGGCTGCTCAATCCCGACAAGGAGCCGCAGAACTGGCTGATGAACCACCGCAGTTATGACGGCCAGCGCTTCTCGCCGCTCGCGCGCATCAACAAGGCCAACGTCAAGGGCCTGAAATTCGCCTATGCGGTGCCGCTCGCCGGCACCCATGGCGGCGAATTCATCGAGGCGACGCCGCTCGCCGAGGACGGCTTCCTCTACATCACCGATTCCTGGAGCGTGCTCTACAAGATCGACGCCTCCGCCGGGAACGTCGGCCGCATCGTCTGGCGCATGGATCCCAAGCAGGAGCGGACGGTCGCCAATCGCGGAGCCGCCCTGTGGGGCAACCTCGTCATCTCGCCCGCGAGCGGCCGGCCCGCATCATCGCGACCGACAAGAGCTCCGGCAACGTGGTGCGGGAGTTCAACGTATCGGACGCCGACCGCGTCACCATCACCGGCGCGCCGCTCGCCATCAAGGACAAGATCGTCATCGGCGCCTCCGGCGGCGACGGCGGCGCCCGCGACTGGGTGGCCGCGCTCGACGCCGCGACCGGCAAGCTGCTGTGGCGCAAGTACACCATTCCCGCGCCCGGCGAGCCGGGCAGCGAAACCTGGAAGGACAAGAACAACGCCTGGCAGACCGGCGGCGGCGCCGTGGGGGACACCGGCACCTACTGATCCCGACACCAACCAGACCCTGTGGGGCGTCGGCAACCCGGTGCCGATGATGGATGCCCGCGCGCGGCCGGGCGACAATCTCTCACCAACAGCGTCATCTCGTGGGATCCCGACACGGCAATACTAACTGGTACTTCCAGTACGCCCCCCGGCCTGTGGGATTACGACGAGGTCGGCACCCATATCCTGTTCGAGCGCACCGTCGACGGGCAGCCGCGCAAGCTCGTCACCCACTCCGCCCGCAACGGCTTCGTCTACACCATGGAACGTGCCAACGGCGTCATGGTCGGCGCCAAGCCCTACGTGGACAACGTCAACGGACGGCCGGGATCGACCAGAAGACCGGCAAGCCGGTCGACTACGATCCCGGCAAGGACGTGCAGACCTATTCGGGCCTCGCCGACCCGACCTCCGCCAATCCGATCAAGAAGGTCTGTCCCAATCGCACCTGCGGCACGACTACTTCCCGTCCGCCTACAATCCGCAGACCCAGCTACTCTACATTCCCGCCACCACGGCCTGCGAACTGGTGACCAACGACAAGACCATCGCCGCCCAGCGGAACGAAGGCGCTGGTTCCGTGCCAACCGGTGGCGGCTACAAGATCGACGGCCGTACGACCAGCACCCTGACGGCGGTCGATCCGGTGACCCTCGCAATCAAGAAGAACGTGCACCTGCCGTATCCGAACTACTCCGGCGCGCTCGCGACCGCCGGCGGGCTGGTATTCGTCGTGCTCATGGACGGCACCATCGCGGCCTTCGACGACACCACGCTCGACCAGCTGTGGGAGGTCAATGTCGGCTCCGGCTTCGCCGCGCCGCCGATGACCGTCGAGGTCGACGGCAAGCAGTATCTGGCGATCGCGTCGGGGCCGAGCCCGACCTCGCGCACGAAGCTCCTGGCCACCCCGGAACGCAAGGACCAGCGTAGCGCGACCGTGCTCTACGTGTTCGGCCTGTGAGCTAACGCTTCCCCCTTCGCCCCGGCTATCGTATTGCGAGACGGAAGGAATACCCTCCCCGCACGCGGGGAGAGATTAGCGCGGCCAACAAGTTCGAGCCGCCTGCGTGATAGCGAGGGCCGACTATGACAACGAGCGAATTGGGGAGTAAATCCATGCAAACGCGCTATGCATTCTTGCGCAACCTCTTGCTCACCGGTGGCGCCATCTTCGCGGCATTCGGAACCAGCACCTTCGCGGCCGAGGTGACGCCGCAGCGCCTCCTCAATCCCAGGAGCCGCAGAACTGGCTGATGAACCACCGCAGCTATGACGGCCAGCGCTTCTTCCTCATGGATCAACAAGGGCAACGCCAAGAGCCTGGAAACTCGTCTATGCGGTCGCGCTCGGCGGGACCGCGGGCAACGAATCCAACGAGGCGACCGCGCTCGCCGAGGACGGCTTCCTCGACATCACCGATTTCCGGGGCGTGCTCTACAAGATCGACGGCACCTCGGGCGACGCCGGCCGGATCGTCTGGCGCATGGATCCCGAGCAGGAGAGGCAGGCGGTCAATTGTGGCGCCGCGTTCTGGGACGATGTGATCTCGGCCGCGAACTCACCGGCCCGCATGATCGCCACCGACAAGGCCACCGGCAAGATCGTCTGGGAGACCAACATCGCCTTCGACGTGCCGCAGGTGCAGATCACCGGCGCGCCGCTCGCGATCAAGGACAAGATCATCGTCGGCGCGGCCGGCGGCGATCGCGGCATCCGCATGGATCGCCGGCCTCGACGACGCGACCGGCAAGGTGTTGCGGCAACCACCGTGCCGGCGCCAGGCGAGCCCGGCAGCGAAACCTGGAAGGGCAACACCAATGCCTGGCAGACCGGCGGCGGCGCCGATGCGGGTCACCGGCACCTACGACCCCAACACCAACCAGACGCTATGGGGCGTGGGCAATCCGGTGCCGAAAGTTCACCCGCGGGTCCGGCCGGGCGACAACTTCTTCACCAACAGCGTCGTCTCCTGGGATCCCGACAGCGGCCGGATGAACTGGTACTTCCAGTACACCCCCGGCGACATGTGGGATTACGACGAGGTCGGCACCCACATCCTGTTCGATCGCGTGATCGACGGGCAGGCCCGCAGGCTCGTCACCCATTTGGCGCGCAACGGCTTCGTCTACACCATGGAGCGCGCCAACGGCGCCATGGTCGGCGCCAAGCCTGATACCGACGTGAACTGGACGGCCGGCATCGACCAGAAGACCGGCAGCTCCATGATCATCTACAAGGACGTGCACCTGATCGGGCCTCGCCTCTACCGACTGTACTTCCCGGTCAAGCAAGGCTTGCCCATCAACGGCGGCAATAACGGATTACCCGTCATCCTACAGTCCCAAGACCCAGCTGCTCTACATTCCCGCCATGACGGCATGCGAATTCGTGTCCATCGACAAGGACAAGCCGAAGACCGAAAAGGCTGATCGCGGTGTCGGCGGCTCCTTCAAGGTCGAGGATCGCGCCACCAGCAACCTGACCGCCGTCGACCCGGCGACCCTCGAGATCAAGAAGAACGTGCACGCGCTACCCCAATTATGCGGGCGCGCTCGAGCACCGCCGGCGGGCTCGTCTTCATCGCCCTCATGGACGGCACCGTCGCCGCCTATGACGACACCACCCTCGACGAATTGTGGAAGTTCAACGTCGGCACCGGCTTTGCCGCGCCGCCGATGGGCTCCGGTGGTCGGCAACAGGCAGGTGGCGATCGCGTCGGGGCCGAGCGGGCCGGCCAAGGCGAAAATCCGCAACACGCCCGAGCTCAACGACCAGCGCAGCGCAACGATGCTCTACGTGTTCGGCTTGTGAGCCGCGCCGCATCTGGCTTTCGGCATGGTCGTTCCGGGGCGCGTGCGCAGGCGAACCCGGAATCGAGGCGGCGCTGGTGGCGGAGGGCTGGACTTCAATGATCCCGATGGCATCCCGGCCACCGATCACGGACGTCTCGATGAACTTCAAGTCATCAAGCTCGAGAGCGCTATCCGATCGGACCCGAACGATGGCGCTCCAGGCCCCGGCCCGTCACTTGCCGGGCTGGGCACCGTTCGCCTGCCACTTCGCCGACAGCGCCGCGGAATTTCCTGCCCGCGCAGATACACCTTGCTGATCCGGCGCGTATTGGCGATGTCGTCGAGGGGATTGGCGTCGAGCACCAGGAAGCTCGGGCGCTTCTTCCCTGGCCTGCACCATGCCGAGATCGTCGAGGCCGAGAATCCCGGCCGCGGTGTGGGTTCCGGCCATGATCGCCGGCATCGGCGTCAGCCCGGCCCTCGTCACCAGAAGCTCGAGCTCGACATGGGAGCCGAGGCCGAAGAATTCGCCGCCGGAGACGACTGGCCGGTGTCGGTGCCGAGGCTGACCCGCGCGCCGGCGGCGTACAGCTTCGCGATGTTGCGCAGGTTGGTCACCGCGGCGAAACCGGCGCGCTGCACCGCCTTCGGGTCCGCATTCGGGTCGGAGAGAGCTGCCCGGCGAGTTGCTTGATGTCTTCAGTCCCGAATGCCTGGCGCAGACCCGGATCGTCGACCCAGGCCCGGCTTGCCGGCATAGAGCGCGCGGCGCTCGCCCCACAGCGTCGCCACGAAGAACACGTCGGGGCGCTGCTTGAGGAGCGCGATGAGCTCGTCGTCGACGTCCTTGTCGCGCACCATGTGGGCAAAGCCGTCGATGCCGGCGCGCACGAGCGCCTTGACGTCGTCGAGGGCGAAGACATGCGCCATCACCCCGGAGATCATCGTGGGCCTCGTCGATGATGGCGCGGTAGAGGTTGGGCGTGAGCTTTTCCACCGTGCCGTTGCGGTCGTCGACCCGAAGATCTTGACCATGTCGGCCTTGTGGGCGGCGAGTTCGCGGACATCGCGCGCCTCCTCCTCGGTGGTGACGCCATAGGCGCTGTCGCGCATGGCCCCGCCGTACTGGCATTGGGCATGCCGAAGCCGCTGCCGGCCGTATAGCGCGCGCCTGAGCGCTTCCGGCACGCACCCGGTAAGGCAGGTCGCCGCGCCCGGTGCCGGTCTCCAGGACCGCGGCGACACCGTAGAAGGCGTAGCGGTCGAGCA
>CAWCJX010000034.1:0-75644 GCA_963795865.1 uncultured Alphaproteobacteria bacterium | reverse complement strand
ACCGGTGCGCCGTCGGCGGAAAGCCGAGTGAATCCGATGCGGATCAGGCTCGCGGAAAACTTTCGCGCGGTGTTTTATGCGCCGTTCTATGCCACCCAGGCGCTGGGATTTTATGCCCGCGAAGGTGTCGATGTCGAATTGATCGGCTCGTCCGGTCCCGGTGACGGCGTGTCCGCGCTCCTCGACGGTGCGATCGACATCACATGGGGCGGGCCGATGCGCGTCATGAAGGCGCGCGAGCAAGAGCGAACCTCAACGCTCGTCTGCTTCGGCGAGGTCGTTGCGCGCGACCCCTTCTATCTGGTCGGCAGAAGCCGTCGACGCGAATTCCAGCTCGCAGATTTGCCGGGACTGAGGTTTGCGGCAGTCTCCGAGGTGCCGACGCCTTGGATGTGCCTGCAGCACGATTTGCGTGAGCAAGGCATCGATCCGACAGGGCTCGATCGCGCGCGCGATCGGCCGATGGCCGGCAATTTCGAGGCGCTGCGCAACCGCCAGCTCGACGCCATCCAGGTGTTCGAGCCCTTCGTATCGATGGCGCAGGCGGAAGGCATCGGCGACGTTCTCTATGCGGCCGCTGTGCGCGGGCCGACGGCCTATACGACGTTCATCGCCACCCGAAACGGAATCGCGCGCCATCGCGCCGCCTTCGCCGCGGTGACACGTGCCATCCTGCAAATGCAGGGCTGGCTCGCCGAGCACGGCGCGGAGGAACTCGCCGAGGTCACCGCACCGTATTTCCCCGACATCGCGCGCGACATTCTGATAAGCGCCCTCCGGCGCTATCATCGAGCCGGGATGTGGACGCTCACTCCCGATGTCTCGCGCCAGGGGTTCGCGCGGCTTGCCGAAAGTCTTCTCTCCGGCGGATACATCTCGCGGATGCCCACATACGAGGACTGCGTCGAGCAAGGCCTGGGGTAATGCTGTTTTGCGCAAGGGCCGGAGGCGAGCTTGGGACGCGACGCAATCGCGCCGCCGATTGCGATCGATAGCCCGATCGACGGCAATATCTTTTGCACCATGTCACGGCTGCACGATGCATGGCCCTCCCGCGTTCGCCGTCGGTCAGAAGCGATAGTCGAAGCCGGCGCGAAGGATCGAAGCGGTCAGGTTGCCGGTGGCGATACCGGTAAGGTTGCCGGTGGCGGTAGCCGGAGCGCCCGAGAAAGCCTGGGGTGCGCTCACGTTGGGAAAGCTGACGTGGAGGTATTCGGCCTTGATCAACCAGTTCCAGGACAGCGCGTATTCGATGCCGAAGCCGGCGGTCCAGCCTACCTCGGTGCTGGAAGTTGCGCCCGCGAGCGTGGGGCCGGATCCGGGCCGCTGGCCGTATCCAGTGAGGACGTTGGATTGCGCAAAGCTCACATCGCTGACCGCCAGACCGCCAGTCAGGTAGATCAGCTGGTTGCCGTTGGCAAAGCCAGGCGCGGACGTGCCGTGAACAGCCAGCTCGAATTGGTTGAGGTCGTGGAGGTAAACGAGGTTCCGGGGCACTTTTGGTTCGGAGACTTACCCGTGGGCTTGCCTATGCACATATCCGGTGCCTGTGGTATCGGATTCGCTGAATATCCGACGCCCACCACTCCCGCGCTACTCGACAAATTCCAGCCGCTGAAATCGGTCTCGAAGCCCAACACGAAGTGGCCGATCTGCCAATTGTACCCCGCCTCGACGCCGCCGATCACCCCTCTCGGCGCGGTCGAGCTCGTTCCCACGGCGGCGACATTTTGCAACGGGACCGCCACCATATTCCCGTTTATCGATTCTCTTATCGCGAAAGTGCCAGACGGTGTTTCACTGTATTTCGAGCTTCCCAGTGCACCGCCGACCGTTCCACCGGCATAGAAGCCGGTAAACGTGAAGGTCGGAGAGGCCGCCGGATAGACAATTCCCGCCGGGGCGCCCGCCGGATAGATAACCCCCGGGCGGCAGGTCCCCCGCCACCGCGGCGTCCATTCCGGTGAGCGCCAGCAGCGCCTATGCTCGCGAGCAACTGCCGTTTCATAATTGGCTCACCGGTTCTTCATGACGCCGAGCGCGACGCGCCAACCGCCCCCCACAGCAATCGGCGCCCTTTCGCGGGATGAGCAAATTAGCATCAGGGCCATGGAAAGGCTGTGCCTTCCGGGACACAACCAAGCTCAAAATGCGCGGGTGCCGCCGCCCGTCCATAAGGCCTTGCGCGGCTGATCCCCGCGATTTTCCAAATGCCTGCTTGCGCAGCGGAATCCGATCCCGGCCGCGCCAATCGATCGTCGCTTGCGCCCAGGCGAATTACAGAGAGCGGTTTGATCTGGATCAAAGAACGACCGGCCAATGCGATTTCTATTGTCCGCTATTCGATGCTGGCCTCGCCAGAGTGGCGGATTCCATGAGCTCGAGCACGCCCCCCATGCCCATGCCGATACCCCGGCCCAAGCACTGCCCCATCTGCGGCCTCGCGATGCTCGGAAGCCGCATCGCTCCCACTAGCGCGGACATCGATCGCTTCGAGTGCCTGGGCTGCGACCTCGTCATCAACTATTCCGGATCGAAGAAGGCTCGCCCCGCGGCTCGGGACGAATAGCCGGCGTTGATTGCGCCGCACGGCCGGCGCTCAACGTCAAAAGCCCCGCCTTGCGGCGGGGGCATTGTATGGGTGTTCGCGGATCGCTTATTCGGGGGCTTACTTGCTGGCTGCTGCCGCCTTACTTGCCGGCGGTGGCGAGCTGCGAGGAAATGTTGGTGAAGGTGCTCTTCAGCTGCGAGCCCAGCGTGTTGACGACCGTGATGATGGCGACCGAAATGCCGGCCGCGATCAGGCCGTATTCGATGGCGGTCGCTCCGGATTCGTCCTTGGCAAAACGCTTCACGAGATTGATCATGGTGTGTGCTCCTGTATCCCAGCCATCGCTGTCTAAGCCAGGTCCCGCCGGCGCTTTTGGTCGCCCGGTCATCTGAACCTGATGCAACCTAGGCAACGGCCATTGCCGCGACGTTAATTTCGATGCGCAGGTTTTGCACAATCGAGCCGTGGTTAATGGTGTATGAGGGCGTCGCGCCGGCCGCGGCCGCGCCGCTTGCGGCTGTCCCCACTTTGCGATGTCCCCAACTCCTGCCGTCGGTCGTGGCGGCCTGGCGTGACACGTCGGTGCGATCTGCTAAATACGCGCCACCGCCCTCCCGGGCGGGGGCCACCGGAGGTGGCCGGCGGTGGCGGCCGGCAACGCAGGCGTGATAGGACATTCCCAATTGAGTTCGGATCGAGCGGAAGACAGGCCCATGGACGGGCGACCAGAGGTTTATCGCGACTCCGGCGTCGACACCGCCGAAGCCGACAAGGGGCTGCGCCACATCGTACGCCGCGTGCAGGCCACCTGGCCGCGCCACGGCATGGGGCGCGTGGTGTTGCCGATCGGCTATTTCGCCAATGTCGTCGAGATGGACGGCACCGGCATCGCGCTGTGCACCGACGGCGTCGGTTCCAAGACGATCATCGCGACCATGATGGGAAAATACGACACCATCGGCATCGATTGCGTCGCCATGAACGTCAACGACATGATCTGCGTCGGCGCCAGGCCGCTGTCGCTGGTCGACTACATCGCCGTCGACCACGCCGATGCTGCCATGCTCGACGCCATCGGCGCGGGGCTGTGCGACGGCGCGCACATGGCCGGCGTCTCCATTTCGGGCGGCGAGACCGCGCAGCTCAAGGACATCGTCGACGGGCTTCGATCTCGTCGGCATGGCGATCGGCCGCGTCGACCTCGACAAGGTGATCTGCGGCAGCGACGTGCGCCCCGGCGACATCGTCATCGGCGTGCGCAGCAGCGGCATTCACAGCAACGGCCTGTCGTTGGCGCGGCGCGCCTTCTTCGAGAGCCACAAATTCGGCATCGACCACAAATTCGACGAGCTCGGCACCACGCTCGGCGAGGAGCTGCTGCGGCCGACCGACATCTATGTGCGCCGAAGCGATGGAAATCCTGGACAATGTCGGCGGCGTCAAGGCGCTCATCAACATCACCAGCGACGGCCTCTTGAACCTCGCCCGGGTCGATGCTCCGGTCGGATTCGAGATCGACCAGCTGATCGAGCCGCAACCGATCTTCGGCCTCATCCAGCGCTGTGCCGGCGTCGCCGCCAGCGAGATGTACGAGGTCTTCAACATGGGCATCGGCTTCTGCTACGTGGTCACCCCCGCGAGCGCCGATCTCGTCCTGTCGATCCTGAACAAGCACGGCCGCCACGCCCAGAAGATCGGCCATGCCGTCGCCGACCCCGACAAGAAGGTGCGCATCCCTCAGCGCGGCCTGATCGGCCGGCACAAGTCGTTCAAACCCGCCTGACCGGCGACGTTCGCCGCGGGCCTCAGCGCACCACTTCACGCGGCGTCGCGTTCGTGATGCGCGCGAGGCGGCGGCGCATGGCGGGCGAACGATCATCGCCCGCGCCCTGGTAGAACACGCGTGTAGCGCGCGAGCGCGGCGGCGAACGCCTCCACGTCGGCGGGCTTCGCCACTTCGAGCGCATCGAACCCGGCGCGCACCAGGAACAGGAACTGGTCGCGCAGGATCTGGCCCGCCGCGCGCAGCTCGCCGACAAATCCGTAGCGCTCCCGCAACAGCCGCGCCTGGCTGTAGCCGCGCCCGTCCTTGAAATTCGGGAACGACAGCACGATCACCGCGAGCCGATCGAGATAGGGCTCGAGCTCGGCGACGTTGCGGTTGTTCGGCCACACCACGCCGGTCGGCGCGTCGCGGCGCAGGATCTCGTCGGCGTCGGCGAGGAAGCGCGCGGCCGGAACGATGACCGGCACGCCGTCCGGGATCGGCGCATCGTCGAGCACGCGGACATAGCGGTCTTCGACGACCGGCCGTTCTTAATGAGTGGCATAGACACGCTCCTTGAAGGGTTCGACGCCGAGCCGCTTCACCGTCTCGACGAAGCTCTCGTCCGGCCGTTCGCGCAGCTCCACATAGGCGGCGACGATGTCCTCGACCACGTCGGCGACCTGCCGCATAGGGCACCGCGGGGCCGATCAGGGCGCCGAGCTCGGCCTTCTCGTCGGCGCGGCCGCCGATCGTGATCTGGTAGAACTCCTCGCCGTTCTTCTCGACGCCGAGAATGCCGATGTGGCCGACATGATGATGGCCGCAGGCATTGATGCAGCCGGAGATGTTGATGTGCAGCCGGCCGAGATCGCGGGCGAGTTCGAGGTCGCGGAACCGCCGGGTCAATTCCTGGGCGACCGGGATCGAGCGCGCATTGGCGAGGCTGCAATAGTCGAGGCCCGGGACAGGCGATGATGTCGGACACGAGGCCGACATTGGGGGTGGCGACGCCGACGGCATCGAGCGCCCGCCACAGCGCCGGCAGGTCGCGCTGGGCGACATGGGGCAGCACCAGGTTCTGCTCGTGGCAGACCCGGATCTCGCCGCAGCGAATAGCGGTCGGCGAGATCGGCGATCGCCTCCATCTGCTCCGACGTGGCATCGCCGGGCGGCCCGCCCTCGGGCTTGAGCGACAGCGTGACGATGGCATGGCCCGGCACCTTGTGATTGGTGACGGCATTGTCGAGCCAGGCGGCAAAGCGCCGGTCGGTCTGGCGCAGCCGCGCCAGCTCCGGCGGATTGTCCTCCAGCCGCGCATAATCGGGATAGCGGAACCGCGCGGCGATGTCGGCGACGACGGCGGGATCGAGCGCGAGCGGCCCGTCCTTGATCGGCAGCCACTCCGCCTCCACCTCCTTGGCGAAAGCCTCGGCGCCGAGGTCGTGGACCAGGATCTTGATGCGCGCCTTGTAGATGTTGTCGCGCCGGCCGGCCTGATTGTAGACGCGCAGGATCGCCTCGACATAGCTGACCAGGTCGCGCTTGGGCAGGAACGGCTTGATGGTCTTGCCGATGAACGGCGTGCGGCCGAGCCCGCCGCCGACGATCACCTCGAAGCCGGCCTCGCCGGCGCCGTTGCGGTGCAGCCGCAGGCCGATGTCGTGGACCTTGATCGCGGCGCGGTCATGGCTGCAGGCGGTGAGCGCGATCTTGAACTTGCGCGGCAGGAACGTGAATTCCGGATGCATGGTGCAGTGCTGGCGCAGCAGCTCGGCCCAGATGCGCGGGTCTTCGACCTCGCCGGGCGGCGACCCCGGCCCATTGGTCGGTGGTGACGTTGCGCACGCAATTGCCGCTGGTCTGCATGCCGTGCAGGCCGGCGCGGGCGAGATCGGCCATGGCGTCGGGCAGGTCTTCGAGCTTGATCCAGTTGAACTGGATGTTCTGGCGGGTGGTGAAGTGCCCGTAGCCGCGGTCGTAGCGCCGCCCCACATGGGCCAGCATGCGCAGCTGCTCGCGACGACAGCGTGCCGTAGGGGATCGAGATCCGCGCCATGTAGGCATGGAGCTGCAGATAGATGCCGTTCATCAGCCGCAGCGGCTTGAACTCTTCCTCGGTCAATTCGCCCGACAGCCGCCGCAGCACCTGGTCGCGGAATTCCGCGACGCGCTCGGCGACCAGGGTGCGGTCGAATTCGTCGTAGAGATACATGATGTCGATCCCGCGATATTCGTCAGATCTCGCAAATTCGTCAAATACCGAAAGTAAGCGGCAGATCGATGGTCGGGCCGGCGAGCCTGATCCGCTCGCGCAGATTGCCGGGCTCGGGGCGGCCGTCGGCGCCGAAGCGCACCGGCGCCACATAGGCGCCGACCGCGCCGATATCGTCGGCAATCGGCGGCGGCGAGCAGCGCCGTCGCCGCCGGCGCGGTGTCGACCACCGCGGCCTGGGCGAGCGCGGTCGACCAGTTGCCGTTGAGGGTGCGGTAGACGACCGCGCCGTCGCCGAGCCGGTTGGCGGTGACGACCACCGGTCCGGTGATCTTGAGCTTCTGCTGCTGCGGGGCTGTCATGCGGCAATCTCCCGAGGTGAGTGGGCGGCGAGCGCCGCCAGCCATGGATCGGAATGGGCGACGACGTCGCCGACGACGATGAGGGCCGGCCCCTCCCCGACTTGCGCCGCCAGCGCGTCGAGCGCATCGAGACGTCCGGCGACGCTCGCGGCGTCCGGGCGGGTGCCGCGGGCGAGCACCGCGACGGGGGTGCACGGATCGCGTCCGGCGGCGATCAGCCCGTCGCGAACCGCCGCGGCGGCGGCAAGGCCCATATAGACGACGACGGTGGTTGCGGGGATCGGCGAGCCCGGACCAGTCGGTTGCCCGGGCGTCGGCGGCGAGATGCGCGGTGACGAGGCAGAGCCGCGTCGCTTCGCTGCGCAAGGTGAGCGGCAGGCCGGCTTCCGCCGCGCAGCCGAGCGCCGCGGTGATACCGGGCACGACGATGACGGCAACGTCATGGCGGCGCAGATAATCGAGCTCCTCGCCGCCGCGGCCGAACACGAAGGGATCGCCGCCCTTGAGGCGCACGACGTTGCGGCCGTCGCGGGCGGCGTCGCGCAGGCGTCGATTGATCTCGTCCTGGCCGATGCCCGGGACGCCGCGCCGCTTGCCGACGAACACCCGCTCGGCGTCGCGCCGCGCCCGATCGAGAATGCCCGGCGTGACGAGCTCGTCGTAGAAGACGAGGTCGGCGCCCTGGAGCGCGTGCAGCGCCCGCAAGGTCAGCAGATCCGGATCGCCGGGACCGGCGCCGACCAGATGCACGGTGCCGGTGGGCCGGAATTCCTTGCCCGGGTTTGCCTGGCCCGGGTTCGACTTGCCGATGCTCGCGATGTCGCGAATGAGTTCGGCTTCCGCCTCACGGCCGCGGCCGGCGGCGACGGCAGCGCCGATGCGCCCGTCGACGGCCTGCTCCCAGAAGCGTCGCACCTGCTGGGCGCCATGGCGGCCCTCGGCGAGACGGCTGCGATAGCGGCGCAGCAGCGCGGCAAGCTCGCCGATGCGCGCCGGCAGCATCGCCTCGATGCGCTCGCGCAGGCGCCGCGCCAGCACCGGCGAGGCGCCGCCGGTGCCGATGGCGACGACCACCTCGCCGCGATCGATGATCGCGGGGAAGATGAAGCTCGACAGCTCCGGCCGGTCCACCACATTGACGGGAACATTGGCGGCCCGCGCCAGCGCCGCCACTTCGTCATCGAGCGGCGTGCCGGTGGCCGCCACCACCATTTGGAACTCGCGGAAATTGGCCTGCAGCGGATCGGACAGGGAGACTTCGAGCCGCCCGGGCGGCGCGCTCGCCAGCAGCATCTCCTCCGCCACGTCGATGTCGTCGGAATACCAGCGCACGTCCGCGCCGGCGGCGCGCAGCAGCCGCAGCTTGTTGAGCGCGGCCGGCCCGGCGCCGATCAGCGCGACCGTGCCGGCGGTGAGGTCCAAAAACACGGGCAAGAAACGCATCGCCGCCATTTCCTTATTGACGAGAATATATTTCTATATAGATAGAGAAACGCCGCTTCAAACAGAAAATTTTTCTTCCAAAGTCAAGGTGCCCCTTGGAACAATTCGCCTCCGAACCCGGTCAAAAAGAGATCGTTCTCGTCGTCGTCGACCATCATGGCCGCGAGCACGCGCTGGCCGCCCTCGAAGGCTGGCGCGTCATGGAGGTGATCCGCGACTGGGGCATTGCGCTGAAGGCGGCATGTGGCGGCGCATGCGCATGCGCGTCCTGCCACGTCTATGTGGACGACCCCTGGGTGGAGCGGCTGCAGCCGCCGACAGCGGAGGAAGAAGACCGGCTCGACGAGGCGCCGGCGGTCGAGCCTTCGTCGCGGCTCTGCTGCCAGATCCTGATGTCGCCCGATATCAGCGGATTGAAGGTGCGGCTGGCGCCGGGTTCGGAGCGGGAGTGAGCGCCATGGACCGCCTCGACGAACTCGAAGCCCAGAGCATCTTCATCTTCCGCGAAGCGTTCGCCCGCATGAAGAAACTCGCCTTGCTGTGGTCGCTCGGCAAGGACTCCAACGTGATGATCTGGCTCGCGCGCAAGGCCTTCTTCGGCCATTTGCCGTTTCCGGCCATGCACGTGGACACCGCCAAGAAATTCCCCGAGATGTATGCGTTCCGCGATCGCTACGCCCGCGAATGGAACCTCGATCTGATCGTCGAAGCGTGCCCGCCGCTCGAATCGATCGATCCGACGCTGCCGCCCGCCGCCCGATCGGCGGCGCGCAAGACCGAAGGGCTCAAGCTCGCGCTCGCCAAGCACGGCTTCGACGGGCTGATCGCCGGCATCCGCCGCGACGAGGAGGCGACGCGCGCCAAGGAGCGGGTGTTCTCCCCGCGCGGTCTCGAAGGCAACTGGGACGTCCGCGACCAGCCGCCGGAATTCTGGGACCATTTCAACGCCCGGCTCCCGGCCGGCGCGCATCTGCGCGTCCATCCGATCCTGCATTGGACCGAGACCGACATCTGGACCTATACGCGCCGCGAGGGCATCCCGATCATTCCGCTCTATCTGGCGCAGGACGGCAAGCGCTATCGCTCGCTCGGCGACGCCGACATCACCTCTCCGGTGCCCTCGCAGGCCCGCACCATCGACGAGATCATCGCCGAGCTCGACACCACCAAGACGCCCGAGCGCTCCGGCCGCGCCATGGATCACGAGTCCGAGGACGCGTTCGAGCGCCTTCGCGTCTCCGGCTATCTGTAAGGAAGAAGCGTCATGAATGCGCGCGTCTCACCCGACCTCGATGCCAGCGCCGCCTTCTCGCGCCCGCTGGTGCGCATCGTCATCGTCGGCCACGTCGACCACGGCAAATCGACCCTGATCGGACGCCTGCTGGCGGAGACCGGCAGCCTGCCGGACGGCAAGCTCGAACAGCTCAAGGCGGTCAGCGCGCGGCGCGGCATGCCGTTCGAGCTGTCGTTCCTGCTCGATGCGCTGCAGACCGAGCGCGACCAAGGGATCACCATCGACACCAGCCAGATCCGCTTCCGCACGCCGTCGCGCGATTTCGTCCTGATCGATGCGCCGGGCCACACCGAGTTCCTGCGCAACATGATCACCGGCGCCTCCCAGGCCGACGCGGCGGTGCTGATCGTCGATGCCGCCGAGGGGGTGCGCGAACAGACCCGGCGGCACGGCTATCTCCTGCATCTGCTCGGCGTGCGCCAGGTGGTCGTCGTCATCAACAAGATGGATCGCGTGAGCTATGACGACAGCCGGTTCCGCGAGATCGACGCCGAGATCAGCGCCCACCTCGGCGGCTTCGGGGTCAACCCCACCGCAGTGATCCCGATTTCCGCGCGCCATGGCGACGGCGTCGTCGCCCGCACCGCGGCGATCGACTGGTACAACGGCCCGACCGTCATCGAAGCGCTCGATCAATTCCTGCCGGCGCAGCCGGCGACGGCGCTGCCGCTGCGGCTGCCGGTGCAGGCGGTCTACAAGTTCGACGATCGCCGCATCGTGGCGGGACGCATCGAAAGCGGGACGATCGCGATCGGCGACGAGATCGCGGTGGCGCCGTCGGGCAAGCGCGCCAGGGTCCGCTCCATCGAAGCGTGGCCGGCGGCGGACGCGAGCGGCGGCACCGCCGCGGCAAGTGCCGGCCGCTCGGTCGGCATCACGCTCGATCGCGAGCTGTTCGTTGGCCGTGGCGACGTCATCGCCGCGGCGGCGGCCCGCGCGCCGACGGCGCAGCGGCTCAAGGCCCGCATCTTCTGGCTCCATGACGAGCCGCTCGCGGCCGGCGCCATCGTCACGGTGCGGGTCGGCACCGCGGAAGGGCGTGGAACCATCGTTGCGATCGAAAATTCGGTCGATCCCGGCGAGGTGGCGGTGACCCATGCCGAGACGGTCGGACAGAACCATGTGGGCGACATCGAGATCGCGCTTGCCGTGCCGCTGGCCATCGACCTCTACGAGAACAATCCGCGCACCGGCCGGGTCGTGCTCGAATACGGCGGACGCATTGCCGGCGGCGGACTGGTGCTGTCGCTCGTCGGCGACGCAAAAAAGTCCGACGCGCCGGCGGAAGCGGTCACGCTGCTGACCCGCGCTTCCGCCCTCGGCGCCACGCTTGCAAGCTTCGATGTGATCGGGCGCCTGTCGCGGTTCCGCACGAGGTCGCAGGGCCGATCGTGTTCACCACCAGCTTCGGGCTCGAGGACCAGGTCATTTTGCACCATATCTGCGTGGCGGGGCTCGACATCGATCTCGTCACCCTCGACACCGGGCGGCTGTTCGCCGAGACCTACACGACCTGGGAGGAGACCGAGCAGCGCTACGGCCGCCGCATCCGGGCGATCTACCCCCGCCACACCGAACTCGAAGCCCTGGTCGCCGCGCACGGCATCAACGGTTTCTACGCCTCGCGGCAGGCGCGGGCCGCCTGCTGCGACGTGCGCAAGGTCGAGCCGCTCGAGCGCGCTCTGGCCGGCGCCGCCGGCTGGATCACCGGGTTGCGCGCCGACCAGTCGGCCCATCGCGGCGAGGTCGTCCTCGTCGCCGCCGATGCCGGCCGCGGCCTCCTCAAGCTCAGTCCGCTCTTCGATTGGGGCGGCGAGGCGGTGTCGAGCTTCGCCGACGCCCACGCCGTGCCGCGCAATCCATTGCACGCGAAAGGCTTCGCCTCGATCGGCTGCGCCCCCTGCACGCGCGCGATCCGCCCCGGCGAGCCGGAACGTGCCGGGCGCTGGTGGTGGGAGGACGACAGCCGGAAGGAGTGCGGCCTGCACATTGCGGCGGGGGCGGCGCGCTGAGCGGGTTTCGGCGGGTTGACCAATGATGGGCTGCGGGTGGTGCGGCAGGTTTCGCCGGCTGCAGACATGTCGTGGCAAATGCCCCGCACGTAGCAACTCAGCTCTCACGGCGAGACGAAACGACAACGAGCCCACCGCGAGAGGCAGTTTCGCTCGTCGTCGTTTCCAGCGGTGTCATGGCGTCCGGGTTGTATCCACAGCCTCTAGCGTGCATTCGATCGCCACACTCGCGGAGGCGCAGCGGTTCGCGTTCGGCAGCGCGGCTTCGAGCAGGAGCAATAAGCCCACGACCAAGGCCGGCGCGACGCACATTACGGCGACCACGGTGATGGCGAGCTCGCACCACAGGGGGGTAAACGGACGGAGCGGTCCATGAAGGTAGTGTAATGGGACCGGAGCGAAGGAGTTTTGCGCGCCGCGCAACCCTCCACGATCGCCCCGTTCGTTGCTGTGTATTCTGGGATTTTTGCGGGCCATCGCGGTCCCCTCCTGCCAGTCGGCGGAGGGTTTGGCCCGCCGCCGGTTACGCTGTCTGTCTCAGCCCTCGTCCGAGTCGCGTTTGCGATACGGACCCCTGAATTGTCGCGCACATGACGGGCCGCTTGCTCAGCCGATTGAACGACCAAGCATTCGCGACGTTGAGCGCAGTCAGGTATGGGCCAGTGCGGCGCATCGGGTTTCTCGTCATGCCGCCGACATCGTGTGTCGGCGGCAGTTCGCCAGCCGCGGCGCGGCTGATCGGGCGCAGCGTGTCGCAGACTTGCGAGGAAAAATCAAGATCGCGCGCACCACTACGACGCAAAAGCAACAAAGCGCGAGCGGCTTACCGACACAGCGCAACAATCGTATTAATGCGTCATTGAAATTGTAATTTCATCATCATTCAGGGAGGCCCGAATGGCCCATCCGAAGACCATCTTGCAGCCAAGTGTCTCAGATTCTGAGCACGAGGTCTGCTAATCAGGGTCAATTCCCGCAGCCGAGCTTCGTGGCCGGCGTCGACAGGTGCCCCCCAGACCGGCCGCCGTGGCGGGCGACATTGGCTTCGGCCACGGGCCAAGTAGGCGATATTACTGGGCCCGACACCGGACCCGCAGACTACGGCAATTGTGACAACAATGTTACGGCAGCAGCCGAAATCTGGTACCGGTTCCATGGCGACCGCCAAAATTAGAATTAGACTGCGCGTAAATAAAATCGAACGCCGCTAATCAAAAAATAATTCGGCGCTCGTTGGAACTGCCGAAGCTGGGCAGCGTTCACGCCGCGCAACCTGCGTCATGTTCCGCTGGGCTTAGAAGTTCCCGCAGCCAAACTTGATGCTCCCGGGCGACGTACCCGCTGCCGATACTCAGCCGCAGGACGCTGAGGGCAGGGCTTCGCCAATCAACGACGTCAGCAAAACGTAAAGGAGAACGCCATGAATAAGCCAGTTCGACAGTCCGACGCGTCGTCAAGAACCGTAAAGGCGGCGAGTGTCGCCGATTACATCGTCGATCGACTTGCGGCGGAAGGGATCGAACACTGCTTTGGTGTTGCCGGCGATTATGCGTTTCCGATCTGCGATGCGGTCGACAGTAGCGCCAAAGTGAAGTGGATCGGCTGTGCCAACGAATTGAATGCGTCTTACGCCGCCGACGGCTATGCGCGCATGCGGGGCGCAGCGATGCTGGTGACGACCTATGGCGTCGGCGAGCTCTCGGCCATAAACGGCGTCATGGGCGCCAAGTCGGAACGATCAGTGGTTTTTCACGTCGTCGGAATGCCATCCTATCAGAATCAGCGCGTACACAAGATCGCCCATCACACGCTCGGCGACGGCGTGTTCGGCAATTTCGTCGCGCTGTCCGCCCGCGCAGCGTGCTGTCACGCGGTCATCAATCCGGAGAACTGCGTCGTCGAAATGGAGCGCGTCATCGCGGAGGCGCGCCGCAACAATCAGCCGGCCTATATCGCCGTGCCGTCGGACTACGCGCTAACCCCAGTCGTGTCGGCTGACGTGAAGCCGATCGTGCCACGATCGAACGAAGCAGCGTTACAAAAGGCGATGGCGATGATCGCCGAGCGTGTCAACAAGGCAAAATCCGTCGTCGCGTTTCCGGCCTTCACGGTTTCGCGGCTTGGCTTGCAAAAGCAGGCACAGAAGGCGATCGAAGCGTTGGGCTGTCCTTTTGTCACGACGCTCATGGAAAAATGCCTGATCGACGAGGGTCATCCGCAGTTTGCCGGCATGTATGCCGGCGCGGTGTCAGAGCCGAAAACGCGGCAAATCGTCGAAGGCGCCGATGTCGTCCTCGATCTGGGCGGTGTCAATTTGAACGACATCACCACGGCGGCCTATTCCGGCCACCTCGATCTGTCCCGGTTTATTACCGTCGGCCTCGACGACGTCAGGATCGGAGACGAAGTCATCGCCAATGTCCGGCTTGCGGACGTTCTGTCTGAGCTCGCCAAGCTCAAACCATCATCGGCGCCATACCGGGGAAAACCGCAGGGGCTTGCGCCGGTAAACGGCAAGCCATCCGACAAGATCACGATGGCGGCGCTTTATCCGCGCTACGCGGCATTCCTGCGCTCAGGCGACACGGTCGTTCTCGAGACCGGCAGTTCAAGCCTCGGCGTGACGCCAACGATCCTTCCGGACGGTGTGCGGGTGCAAGCGCAAGTTCTGTGGGGATCGATCGGTTGGGCGACCCCGGCCGCCTTCGGTGTCGCGCTTGCCGACCCTACTCGGCGCACAATTCTGATCACGGGCGAAGGCTCGCATCAACTGACTGCGAACGACATCGGCGCCATGGGACGGTTCGGAGCAAACGTTATTGTCTTCGTACTCAACAATAGCGGCTACCTTATCGAGCGGGCGCTGGAGGAAAATCCGAACTGGACCTACAACGACCTCGCGCCTTGGAACTACGCCGAATTGCCCAAGGCGCTCGGTTGCGCCGACTGGTTCACCGCTCGTGTGACCACGCTCGGCGAACTCGATGAAGCGATGAAGTCGGCCCGCGCCAGCAAATCCGGCGCCTATATCGAAATCATGGGCGGCAAGATGGATATGCCGCCGGCTCTCGCCTTCGCCCATGGCCAGCTGAAGGCCATGTACGGCGACACGCCATAATACGCACAGACCGACAGAAGATGGCGAGAGCAGCAGTGCTCTCGCCATCCGTGAGTTCAATGTCGGCTTTGGGTGTGCGCCGTGGAAAGGCGGCGCTTTCCAGTGGGTGAAAGACCCACCCGGCAATTGCTCCAGCCGGAAGCAACCGGGGCAGCTATGGAGGTGACGAAATAGCTGAAGCCTTCGGGATGCGTGTCACGATATATGGTGACAGCGCGAGTGTGCAGGCCGTAACGCGAGTGAACGCCGAGCAATCCTCGAAAAGGTCGATGCGCAGGCCGACCCGACAACCCTTTCGGGGAAGGCTGACACGGATGGGTGAAATGAGCAAAGCAAGACGCCCAGCCGCTGCGCCGGGGTAGTGGCGACAGCATGTACACAAGGAAAGCGTACGCAACACGGGAGACCCCAAGGCGTGGTCAGGGATGACCAACCGGATGCCCGTGAGGGACAGGCCGGGCGCCCTGGGGAGTCGGAGAGGTTCGTAGTACCGCTGAAGCCGGGTAATTCCGGGGGAGGGAAGGGACCTCAGTTCAAGACGAACGCAACACGTAGTGAGGGACCTGGAGATTGGGTAACCTATCAACTCCGAATGGTGTTCAGAAACTGCAGAAGGCGTTGCACGCGAAAGCGAAGGCAGAAGCCGGCTACCGTTTCTACGCCCTGTACGACAAGATCAGCCGCGACGACATCTTGGCTCATGCTTATGCCCAGTGCCGCTCCAACAAGGGCGCACCGGGTGTGGATGGTCAGGACTTCGCGGACATCGAAGCGTATGGGGTGCAACGATGGCTTGGCGAACTGGCGCTTGCGCTCAGGCAAGAAACTTATCGACCGGAACCCATCAGAAGAGTGTTCATACCGAAGGCCAACGGCAAACTCAGGCCGTTGGGCATCTCGACTTTGCGGGATCGGGTCTGCATGACAGCAGCGATGCTGGTGCTGGAACCGATCTTCGAAGCCGATCTTCCACCAGAACAATACGCCTACCGTCCTGGGCGAAACGCCCAGCAAGCGGTGGTCGAGGTGGAGAAGCAGCTGTTCCGTGGCCACCCGGAAGTCGTTGATGCCGACCTCGCGGACTACTTCGGAAGCATTCCGCACGCCGATTTGCAGAAATCGGTAGCGCGCCGGATTGTTGATCGGCGCGTGCTGCATCTGATCAAGATGTGGCTGGAATGCGCCGTGGAAGAAACCGATGATCGAGGAAGGAAGACACGCACGACCGCGGCCCGGGACAACCGGCGCGGCATCCCGCAAGGCTCACCCATCTCACCACTGTTGGCGAATCTCTACATGCGCCGGTTCGTGTTGGGATGGAAGATGCTCGGGCTGGAGCAAAGCCTAGGCTCGCGTATCGTGACCTATGCGGACGACCTCGTGATCCTGTGCCGGAAGGGCAAAGCCGAAGAGGCTTTGCAGCGACTGCGCGAGATCATGGGTAAGCTGAAGCTCACGGTCAACGAGGAGAAGACACGAATCTGCAAGGTGCCGGAACAGGAGTTCGATTTCCTGGGGTATACGTTCGGGCAGATGTATTCAGCGAAAACCGGAAAAGCGTATCTGGGGTACCGGCCATCGCGGAAGAGCATCAAACGCATGGTGGAAAACATCCACGAGCTGACCGCCCGATCGGGATCATGGCAAGAGACCGCAAAGCTGGTGGAGAAGTTGAACCGCACGTTGCGCGGATGGGCGAACTACTTCGAAGTAGGCACCGTCTCAAAAGCGTACCGGGCGATCGACAACTACACGGCGGTGCGGTTGCGCCGGTGGTTGCGCTTCAAGCACAAAGTCAGGCGAAGCAAGGGCGGGACCTATCCTCTCTCGCACCTTTACGGGCACTTTGGGCTCGTACGCCTGTGTCGGCTTGGGCACGACGTGCCGTGGGTGAAGGCGTGAATGTTTTGTCCGAGAGCCGGATGCGGGCGATCTGCATGTCCGGTTCGATGAGCACATAACCGGTCGCCGCCCGCATTATTCAGGTACGGGCATTTGGATAGTCAAAGGCTCCAGCGGGCAACTTTCACTTCTGGTGCGGCGTGCCGATGTACGGAAACTCGCCGAGAATGTCGGTGTGCGGTTTCAAACCGCTGGGAGGGCATTCGCCCTTGGTGAGGAACGCAAGGCGGTAATCGATCACGTCGTCAGTGAAGACGCGGCCGTTGGGATACTTGGCGGGTTTCGACGGATCGAAGCTCAGCACGTCGGGCAGCGTTCGCTCCTTGTCGATCGCGGCAATCGCCTCTTCGCGAGAGTAATTCCCCGTGTGGCCCATCAGATGCACGAACTGATCGAGCCAACGGGTGCGATCGTTTACCGGCTCGCCGGCATTGTATTCCAGTTTCGTGTCGTCGGTGTTGAAAAAGCTGCTGACACTCGGATGGCCGGCGCGATCGGCGTGGATCAGCCTGCCGTCCTCCCGCACGCTGCATCGTCCCCAGATGCGTACTTCGGGCTTCGGCGCCAGTTCGCTGGTCGGCAATTCGACCACCATCGAGAAGACGTTGGCCTCGGTATTGGAGTCCACGCCGGTCCACGGCGACTTGCCGCTCAGGTGAGGCTCGGTGAAATTCCGCTTGCCCCTGATGTCGAACAGATTCTTGATGCCGTCGAAATCGAAAAAGAAGGCGTCGCTGCGACTGCCGGCGAAGAACGTGTAGTCGCCCGCCTTGACGAGGTTTGGCTTAGGGCCGAATGAGACTTCCGCCTCGGCGACTATCTTCTTCCCGACGGCTTCGACAGAGCGCGCCTCCGCGCCCTTGGCCAGAAACACGTTGAACGTCTGCTTGCCGTTTTGCGGCTTCGAAAACACGAAGCTCAGCGCGAGGTCCGTCAGCAAATCACCGTCATTGTCGACGTTGAGCCGGTAGATGGCGTCAGGATGAAGCGCGTCGGCATTCGGATTTGCATTGAGGATGATCACGGTTCTCGACCGGTCGGCCGGCGACTGGAACGCGTAGAGATCGCACAGGTCGAGTCTTTGGTCGCCGAGCGGCGGGCCGAGGCTTAGGCCGGTGAAATGGTTCGACATCTTTCCTCCTTGTCAAGACGAGAGTGGGAACCGCAGTTCGGCAGGATGGTAACAAACCACGGATTACAAGATGGTAACAAACCGCAGATTAAATGTCCGTTGGCGGCATCCGAAAGTGGCTGCGATAACGCCGGATTTTCGTACTTGGAACGGTCGCTCCAGGTCATAACCCGCCTCCCGCTCCAGCGCTCGGAGGTCTCCTTTCGCCGGGTGCAGACATTGTCCGCGAAACGGGTGTCCGTTGGCCAGGCTGTTCCATGCTGCTCAGAGCATGATCCCGAAAAGTCGCAGACTTTTCGGACCAGATCACGCTCAAAATCAACGACTTTGCAGCGCTATCCGCTTCGACGTGAAACGATAGCGCTCGGACCGCGTCTTCCACAGCCTTTTTCCGCTACCTAGGATTTTTGCACCCTCGCGGATATAACGGTGCCGCCACCCGCCGCCGTCCGGGCCCAGAGGAGGAACTCCATGAAGAAATTGATCCTTGCCGCGCTCATCTCCAGCTTCGCCGCCAGCGCCTATGCGCAAGGCCCGACCTGCAAGGCGCAGTCCGACGAAAAGAAGCTCGCCGGCGCCGCGCAAAAGAGCTTCATGGCGAAGTGCGAGAAGGACGCCGCCAAGTCGTGCGGCATCGCGGCCACGGAAAAGAAGCTCAGGGGCGCAGCGAGGACCAGCTTCACCAAGAAGTGCGTCTCCAACTCCATCGGCGCCTGATCTGGCTGCTGCGGCCTGCAGGCGGTGGTCATTCCGGGGCCGGCCGCAAGCCGGAACCCGGAATCCAGGAGCCGCGCAACCGGATTGAGGTATTTTCATACCGCAAGACGTAGCGTCGGCACAAAAATTCTACTTTGCATGGGGTTGTTTTTCAAAACATGGGAGCCCCGCCCCCGGCGCGCCTCCTACCCCGTACGCCACCTGCCGAAATGGGTTTCGGCACGGCGCACCAGCGCGTTGAGGAAGATCGCCATCGCCGCCAGGGTGCCGACCAGCCCCAGCAGCTTGGCGGGCTCGAAGTTCTGCGTGAACAGCGTGGTGAAGTAGCCGATCCCGGCGATCGACACGTAAAGCTCGGCGAGCAGCACGCCGAGCAGCACCCCGCTCATGCCGAGCCGCATGCCGGCAAAGAAGCTCGGCACCATGTGCGGGAAGATCACATGGCGGAACACCTGCCAGCGGCTCGCTCCCATGGAGCGCGCGCTGGTCATGAGGATCGGCTTGAGGTTCTGCACCCCGGCGACCACCGTGACCACCACGGGAAACACGCCATGGGTGACGCCGAATGCGATCTTCGATGCGGCGCCGATGCCGAAATACAGGATGAACAGGGGCAGGATGGTGATCTGCGGCATGCCGTAGAGCAGCAGCACGATCGGGAACACGCTCAGTCGCACGAACGGCTGCAGGCCGATGCCGAGGCCCAGCACCAGCCCGATCGCGACCGCGATGACGAAGGCGACGGCGAGTTCGAACAAGGTGATCCGCAGCGCGGCCGGCACGCCGGGGGTGCCGAACAACGTATCGGGAGCACAGGAAAACCCATCCCACCCCGGCACGACACCGCAAAGGTCGGCGATCACCTTGGACGGCGGGCTCAGAAACAGCGGATCGACGAACCAGCGCGCGGCGATTTCCCACACCGCGAGCAGCGCCGCGATGACGAGCGAGCCGCGCCAGCCCGGGACGCCGCGCCAGGAAGGCCCGCACCGAGGGCGAGGCGCGCTGCGTCAATTCCATCTCCCGCGCGCTTCGAGGGCCGAGACGATGGCGTTTAGGACCGCCGCGATCGCGATGACGAAAACGATGTAGGCGAACATGGGCGCCATTTCCATCGACTCCGCGAGCGAGACGATGCGGTGGCCGAGGCCGCCGAGCGACGCCAATGTCTCGCTGCCGATGATCGACAGCAGCGCGACCGTGAACCCCATCCGCAGGCCGGTGAGAACCACCGGCAGCGCCGCCGGCAGCAGGACGAAGCGGAACAGGCCATAGTCCGACGCCCCCATGGAACGCGCCGCGGTGACGTAGAGGCGATCGACGCCGCCGAAGCCGGCAATGGTGTTGAGCGTGATCGGAAAGAAGCTGATGACTGCGCCGATCGCGATCTTGGAGGCCGGGCCGAGGCCGAAGAACAAGATGAACAGCGGCAGGAACAGGATGATCGGGATCGCATAGAGGCCGGCGAGCAGCGGCTCCAGCACCCTGGTCAGATATGGCGAGCGGCTGACGAGATATCCGGTGGAAAGGCCGGCGCAGACCGCGATGGAAAACGCCGCCGCAAGCTCGCCCAGCGTGGTCTCGAGATCGTCGAGATAAACGCCGGTCCGCAGGATTTCCAGGAGATCGCGGGCCACCGCGACCGGATCGGGCAGCAGCAACCGGTTCACGCCCCAGCGGGTCGCGGCGAGATACCACAGCAGGATCACGCCGGCGAGAAACAGCGCCTGCACCAGGCGGCTGAGCCAGGCGTCGCGGGTCCGCCGCGATGCCATCACGCCGGCCCCGCCGGCGCCGGCGCGAGGCCGGCCTGCAGCACCGCCTTGCGGATCTCGTCATGGAGCAGGCCGTAGAGCCGGTTGCGCAGCGCGGTGAACTTTTCCGAGGTGACGAATTCCGGCTTGCGCGGGTGCGGCTCGTCGACCGCGATGATCTCCTTGATGGTGCCCGGCCGCGCCGAGAACACCGCGACGCGATCGGCGAGAAACACCGCCTCGCCCAGGCTGTGGGTCACGAACACGATGGTCTTGCCGCTCTTCGCCAGCAGCACCGAGAGGTCCTCGCCGAGGATCATGCGGGTCTGCTCGTCGAGCGCGCCGAACGGCTCGTCCATCAACAGGATCGGCGTCTCCAGGGCGAGCGCGCGGGCGAGCGCGGCGCGCTGGCGCATGCCGCCGGACAGTTGCGAGGGATAGTGTGCGGCGAACTCGGCGAGGCCCACCGCCGCCAGCGATTGCTTCGCCCGCGCCGCACGCTGCGCTTTCGGCACGCCTTGGAAGGTCATCCCGAGCTCGATGTTCTCGATGACGGTGTTCCACGGAAACAGCGCGTTCTCCTGGAACACGAAGGCGATGTCGTGGGGCAGCGGGCCGCGCACCGGCTTGCCCAGCACGTCGACGGCGCCCGCACTCGGCGCCATCAAGCCGCCGATCACGTTGAGCAGGGTGCTCTTGCCGCAGCCGCTCGGCCCGATCAGGCACAGCAGCTCGCCGCGCGCCACCTCCAAGGAGGTGTCGAGGAGCGCGCGGACGAAACGCTGCTCGCCCGCCTCGCCGAACTGATGGGAAACGCCGCGCACCGCGATCGCGACCTTCTCCGTGACCATCCCGCACCCCAAACGAGATGCGCGGGGCAAGCCCGCGCAAGTGACTTCAGGTTGAGCGATACCGCAGATCGAGCGATACCCGTCAATTGTTCGGCAGGAAGGCCTCGGTGTAAAGCTTGCTCATGTCGGGCCGCTCCGGCAGCGCGCCCATCTCGACGAAGGAGCGCGCCAGCACGTCCAGCGCCTTGGCGTCGAAGCGGCCGGTCGCGTTGAACACCGGCATCAGTTCGTCGTAGTTCGCGGTCGCAACCGACCTGGACACGGCGGCGACCCGCATGGCGATCGCGATCGTCTCGT
This sequence comes from uncultured Alphaproteobacteria bacterium, assembly GCA_963795865.1. Taxonomy (GTDB): domain Bacteria; phylum Pseudomonadota; class Alphaproteobacteria; order Rhizobiales; family Xanthobacteraceae; genus JAJPKK01. The sequence goes on along the minus strand of CAWCJX010000034.1, from coordinate 54,231 downwards.
CGCGGTGGTCGCGCATGTATTGCACGCTCTCGAGCAGGGCCGCCAGGAAGCCGCGCACCGCCTGCGGATTGCGGTCGACGAAGCCCTTGCGCGCGAACACCACGTGGACATGGAAGTCCGGAATGCGGTCGCCGAACCGCACCAGGATGCGGCCGCTGCCGTCCTCGACCAGGCGCAGCACCGTGCTCAATTCGGTCACCACGGCGTCGACCTGGCGGGTCTTGAGGGCGGCCGCCTGCGCCGTCGTGGTGCCGAGCGGCGCGATCTTGAAGCCGTCGCCGCCCCAGCCGTGCGACCGCGACAGTTCCTGGGCGAGCCAATAGGTGAGCGAGCCGGTGGTGGAGACGCTCACCGTGCGGCCCTTGAGATCGTCCTCGGTCCTGACCGGCCCGTCCCTGGCAACCACCATCATGATGGTGCGGGGCCGATCGGCCAGCGCCGCCACCGCGAGCATCGGCGCGCCCTTGACCTCGAACGCGATGGTGGGGCCGCCGCCGAGGGCAAAATCGATGGCGTCGGCGGAGATGGCCTGCACCAGCCGCGCATCGCCGCCGAAATTGGCGATCTCGAGGTCGACGGCGTGCTTTCTGAAGATGCCCGCGGCGACGCCGACATCGGCCGGCAGGAAGGCGAAGTTCTGCGCCTGGGCCTTGCCGACCCGCACGTGGACCTGCGCCTGTGCCTGCGCCGTCAAGCCGCATATGGCGACGACGAGGGCGGCCGCGGCGGCGCGCGCGCGAGCCGCGCCGGTGACCAGACGGCCTCTCCTCATCGCAATCCCTTTCATTATTGCGGCGCCGGCACAACATGCCTTGTTTTGCGCCAGATTGGTCGCATCCGGTGCCGCGGGCAAGGCCGTTTCGCGGTAGGACTTTTCTCATAAGACCAAGTCCTCCTGAGCAAGGAAAATAAGAAACGACCACGTCCATGTGAGTTGCTTTGCGGGCCGGGATGAAATATGCGTTCGGGACGGCGTCATAAGAACGGGACTAACCGTCGGTTGCTGAAGGCGATCCGATTGGCCGAAGGCCTGAAGAGCTTCCCCTAGAAGCATTGAAGTGGAGGACTTACATGAGGACGAAACGCGGGTTGTACCTGGGCGTGGCGGCGGTCGCCATAGCCCTCGCTTTCGGCGTCACCGCGACGCCCGCGAGCGCGCAACAGAACACGGCCGCGGTGAGCATCGGCAACACCGACATCGGCGGCGTCGTGACCGGACCGAATGGGCCGGAAGCCGGCGTGTGGGTAATCGCCGAGACCACTGATCTCCCGACCAAGATGAACAAGACGGTGGTGACCGACGACCAGGGCCGCTACCTGATCCCCGATCTGCCGAAGGCGAACTACACGGTGTGGGCGCGCGGCTATGGCCTCGTCGACTCCGCAAAGACCCAGAGCGAGCCGGGCAAGATCGTGAACATCACGGCCATTCCGGCCCCGACCGAAGCCGCCGCCGCGCAATACTATCCGGCGATCTATTGGTTCTCGATGCTGAAGATCCCGGACAAGAGCATGTTCCCGGGCACCGGCCCCCAGGGCAACGGCATGCCGGTCACCATGAAGAGCCAGCTGCAGTGGGCCGACCAGGTCAAGACCAATGGCTGCTATGCCTGCCATCAGCTCGGCAACAAGGCGACGCGCGAGATTCCGAAGGAACTCGGCACGTTCAAGAATTCGGTCGAGGCCTGGGAACGTCGCGTCCAATCCGGACAGGCGATGACCGGCATGGCCGCCGCGCTGGGCCGTCAGGAGCCCAAGATCTCGATTGCGAACCTCGCCAACTGGACCGACCGGATTGCCGGGGGCGAACTGCCCTTCGCCAAGCCGCAGCGGCCGCAGGGCATCGAGCGCAACGTCGTGATCACCCAGTGGGACTGGGGCACCGAAAAGACCTACCTGCACGACCAGGTCTCGACCGACAAGCGCAAGCCGACCGTCAATGCCAATGGCAAGCATTTCGGCGCGACGGAGGAGAGCGCGAACTGGTTCCCGGTGTTCGATCCGGCCACCAATCAGCCCACCCAGGTCACGATGCCGGTGCGCGACTCCGGCATGGAGTCGACCAAGAACAACACCATGGCGCCGTCGGCCTATTGGGGTGACGAGGCGATCTGGGACAGCCAGACCAGCATCCATAGCCTGATCATGGACGAGCGTGGAGACGTGTGGTTCACCTCGCGCGTCGGCAATGCCGACAACCCGGCATTCTGCAAGGCCGGGTCGGATCATCCGTCCGCCAAGGCGTTCCCGCTCAAGGAATTGACCCGCCATCTGGCGATGTACGATCCCAAGACGAACACCACCAAGCTGGTCCGGACCTGCTTCAACACGCACCACGTCGTGCTGGCGGAAGACGCCGACAATACGCTGTGGGTCAGCGCCGGCGGACCGCAGCAAGGCGCCATCGGCTGGGTCAACCGCAGGATATTGGAAGAGACCGGCGACGAGGCGAAGGCCCAGGGCTGGGCGCCGGTGGTCATCGACACCAACGGCAACGGCAAGCTCGACGACTACGTGCAGCCGAACCAGGCCGTCGATCCCACCAAGGACAAGCGGCTCAATGCGGGCCTTTACGGGGTCGGCGTGAACCCGGCCGATGGGACGGTGTGGGGCGCGGTGCTCGGATATCCGGGCTACGTGCTTCGGTTTGATCCCAAGACCAAGCTGTCGGAAATCTACGAGCCGCCGTTCCCGGGCTTTGGTCCGCGCGGGTTCGACATCGATCGCAACGGCATCGCCTATGTGCCGCTGTCGAGCGGTCACCTCGCGGCCTTCGACCGCCGCAAGTGCAAGGGCCCGCTCAACGGCCCGCAGGCCGCCGAGGGCAAGCTCTGTCCGGAGGGATGGACGCTCACGGCGTTCCCCGGCCCGCAGTTCCGCGACATCGCCGAAAACGGCAGCGCCGAGGCGAGCTACTACACCTGGGTCGACCAGCAGAACACCTCCGGCCTCGGCAACAACGTGCCGCTGGCAACCGGCAACGCCAACGAGTCGTTGATGGCGCTGGTGGACGGCAAGTGGGTCAACATGCGGGTTCCCTATCCGCTCGGCTTCTTCGCCAAGTGGATCGATGGCCGCATCGACGATCCGAATGCCGGCTGGAAGGGTCGCGCGCTGTGGTGCGACGGACGGCAACCGGACGCCGTTCCATCGCGAAACCGGCAAGGGCACCTTGCCGAAGCTCAGCAAGTTCCAGATCCGCCCCGACCCGCTCGCGCGGTAAGTAAAGGCTTCGGCCGGGTCCTGCGACCCGGCCCGCTTGCAGGAATGCCCGGCCCTGGCCGGGCATTTTTTTTTGCCCGGCAGTTCCAACCAGGACAAAAACCGAATTCATGATGAGCGGATGGTTACCGGCAGATCGAAGCGGCCGCGGCGCAACCTCGCGGGCCATCCTGGCAAATGCGCAAAACAACGCAGCGCAGACTCGGCTTCAGCGTGATCCGACTTCAGCTTGAAAGCCGCTGCACCGAGACCAGGCCTGGGCAGCATCAGCCGCTAGAACTATCCCGCGCGGCGCTGCGCCGAACGAGGCCGCGGCTTGCGGGCGACATCGGGCTTGCAGGGCGGCTCGGCCGCATTCATGAGGTCGTAGCGCACGCCGCTCGGCATCACCAGGTAGCGCGACACGATCCGCAGCTTGCCGCCCTTCGCGGGTTCGCCTTCGACGATGTAGCGGGTGCCGACCGGGAACCGCGCCGGGAGCCGGGGCTGCATGGCCATGATGATTTCTCCGTCGCCAATCAGACCGGGGAACGAGCCCCATCCCGTGAACTTCTTTCCTGACCAGGGGTTCCGCGCCGGGAATATCAAATATGTGCATTTGCAGGCGGCCTCGCGGCCTCTTGGAGAACATGGTAGGGAAGCTTCGTGACAGGGCAATGTCGACATGAATGCTCCACTGAAGACCATCGACGGGTCCGGCGACATCGCCGCGATGATGCGCGGCATGGGCACCCAGGCGCGCGCCGCGGCACGCCGCCTCGCACTTGCCGCTGCGGCGGAAAAAGACAGCGCGCTCAGAGCCATGGCCCAGGCGGTACGCCATTCCGCGGCGGCGATCCTCGCCGCCAATAGCGAAGACCTGGCGGAGGCCCGTGCGGCCGGCGCGACCCCGGCCTTCCTCGACCGGCTCGCGCTCGACGAAAAGCGGGTCGACGCGATGGCCGCCGGTCTCGATGCCATCGCCGCACTGGCGGACCCGGTCGGAACCGTCGCTGCGTCCTGGGACCGGCCGAACGGCATGCATATCGAAAGAGTGCGGGTGCCGCTCGGCGTGGTCGGCGTGATTTATGAGAGCCGGCCCAACGTGACCGCGGACGCCGGCGGGCTTTGCCTCAAGGCCGGCAATGCGGTGATCCTGCGCGGCGGCTCCGACGGCTTCCGCTCGTCGTGCGCCATTCACGCCGCGTTGGCCGCCGGCCTGCGCCAGGCCGGCTTGCCGGACACGGCCATTCAACTGGTCCCGACCCGGGACCGCGACGCGGTCGGACAGATGCTGGCGGGGCTCGACGGCATGATCGACGTGATCGTGCCGCGCGGTGGCAGGAGCCTGGTGGCCCGGGTCCAGGCCGAGGCGCGCCTGCCGGTGTTCGCCCATCTCGACGGCAACTGTCACGTCTATGTCGACCGGGCCGCCGATCCGGCCATGGCCCAGGCCATCGTGCTCAATGCCAAGATGCGCCGGACGGGGATTTGCGGCGCCGCCGAGACCCTGCTGGTCGATCGCGCCGCCGCCGCGACCCAGCTCCGACCTCTGGTGCGCATGCTGCTCGATGCCGGCTGTGCGGTGCGCGGCGACCGCGACGTTCAGGCTGCCGATCCGCGCGTGACGGCTGCGACCGCCGCCGACTGGAGCACCGAGTATCTCGACGCCATCATTGCCGCCAAGGTGGTCGACGGATTGGACGAGGCGATCGCCCATGTAGAGCGCTACGGCTCCCACCACACCGATGCCATCGTCACCGCCGATTCGGCGGCGGCGGCGCGCTTCCTGCGCGAAGTCGATTCGGCCATCGTCCTCCATAACGCCTCGACCCAGTTCGGCGATGGCGGCGAGTTCGGGTTCGGCGCCGAGATCGGCATCGCGACCGGGCGGCTGCATGCCCGCGGCCCGGTCGGTGTCGAGCAGCTGACCACGTTCAAGTACCGCATCCACGGCTCCGGTCAGACGCGGCCATGAGTCTCGAGGGCCCCAGCAGCGGGGGCGGTGCCGGCAATTCGTGCGGTTCGTATTCCGGCGCATAGTCGCGTGCGCGAAGGGTTCCCGAACTTGCCGACTCCATTCCGCGCGCCCGCCACCTGCGACACCAGCGTGGCGGCCCCGCTCCTTCCGACCTACCGCATTCCGCCATTCACGCCGGGCCAGCGGATCGGCCTGTTTGGCGGCACCTTCGATCCGCCGCACGAAGCCCATCTCGGCGCCTGCCTATTGGCCATGAAACGACTGCGCCTGGACCGGGTGTGGTGGCTCGTCACGCCCGGCAATCCGCTCAAGGACACACTCGGCCTCGCCCCGCTCGACGCCCGGATCGCGGCGGCGCGCATGCTGGCACGCCACCCCCGTATCGTCGTCACCGGGCTGGAGGCCGGAATCGGGGTCCGTTTCACCTATGACACCATCCATCGCCTGGTGGTGTGCTGTCGCGGGGCCCAGTTCGTCTGGATCATGGGCGCCGATAATCTGCGCGGCTTTCATCGCTGGCAGAATTGGCGCCGCATCGCCGCGTTGGTGCCGATCGCGGTGGTCGATCGCCGGGGGCCGAGCCTCTATTCCATCGCCAGCGTCGCCGCGCAGGCCCTGGCCCGCTATCGCATTCCCGAACGGGCGGCGGCACGGCTGCCGGGCTGCCGTCCGCCGGCCTGGGTGTTTCTCCACGGTTTGAAGTCGCCGCTGTCCTCGACGGCATTGCGGTTGGAGCGCCGGTCGCAAAAGGGTCATTGAAATCAGCGCAGCATGGCGGCGTTGCGATTTCGGCACAGTCAAGATCAATCGACCTTTAGGAACGCACAACCCTTGAATCCGTTAACGAGTTGCTCTTATCTTGGGATCGTGGCCCCGGGCAGGGTGCCCGGCACGGTGGAACGGAAAGGGAAGGAACCTCTGTCCACAGTTGCAATCTTGCGGGCCGGCGCTGACCGCCCCGACATCGTCTCCAAGGCGCGCCCTGACGCCGACGAGACGCTCCGAATCGTCCTCTCCCGCCTCGAAGACATGAAGGCCGAGGACATCACCACCATCGACCTGCGCAACGACTCCGCGATCGCGGACTACATGGTCGTGACCTCGGCGAGGTCCAACCGCCATGTGGGATCGGTCGCGGACCGCGTGCTGGAAGACCTGCGCGAGGCCGGGCTGACCGGGCTGCGGGTCGAAGGCATGCCCCATTGCGATTGGGTCCTGATCGACGCGGGAGACGTGATCATCCACGTTTTCCGGCCGGAAGTGCGCACCTTCTACAATCTCGAACGATTGTGGGCGCGCGGCCGGAATGTCGGACGCGTGAGCTAGTCGCCCCGAGGGACGGCATCCGGTCCCCAGAAGTCGGGTCCGGCGCGGCCGTTGTCTTGCGGCGCCCATTGGCCGGCGGCCCGTCAGCCAAATGGGTCGCACGATCGGTTTGGGCCGCACCGCTCGCGCGGCGATTTATCGCACCGATCGCGTCGTCTGTCGGCACGACCGGAAAGACGAGTACGCGCCATGCGAATCGTGGTTGCCGCGGTCGGCCGGCTCAAGGCCGGGGCCGAGCGCGAGCTTGCCGAGCGCTATCGCGAACGGGCGGTCAAGAGTGGCCGCGCGCTCGGGATCCGCGACATCGAAGTCATCGAAGTGAAGGACAGCCGCGCGCGCGAGACCGAACGCCGCATCCTCGAAGAATTGATCGCCCTCGCCAGCATCGTCCCCGACACCGCCGTCAGGATCGCGCTGGACGCGCATGGCGACAACCTTTCCAGCGAATCCTTGGCCGCCCGCCTGCGGGCCTGGAGCGATGCCGGACGCGAATGCGTTTTTTTCGCCATCGGCGGGGCCGACGGCCTCGGCGAGGTGGTGCGGGAGCGGGCCGACCTGACCGTCGCCTTCGGGACCGCTACCTGGCCCCATCAATTTGTGCGAATCATGCTGCTGGAGCAGATTTATCGAGCCATCACGATCCTGTCCGGGCATCCTTACCATCGCGAGTGATGGCGGCCGGGCGGCCGCTTCACTCCCGATCACCACCGTCCTGGCGCCGGAGGTTGTGCATTGGCCGGCGGCGTGATCCTGCCCCAATTCGTTGCTATTGTTCGTAAGTTCGGATGGAATATTGCCGAAAATGGAATTGGCGAAACTTGGAATTGGCGAAGATGGTCTGGCGCCGATGACGATGCCTGCCCCGGTTGCGGCGGTTCCCTGGAGCCGCATTGTGGCTTCGGTCTGCCTCGTCCTGGCGGTCGGGGTCGCCTCGGCACAGACCCGGCCGGCAAAACGACCGACGCCGACCGAGATCGCCAAGCAACGCGAGGCCGAGAAGGCCGCGGTAAAGAAACCGGCATCCGGCACCGATGACATCAAGCAGCGCGAGCAGGAGCTCGATTCGCTGCGCGCGGAACAGCAGCAGGCGACCGAGGCCGAACGCAAGCTGGCCGCAGAAAACGAGATGCTCGCCGAGGACCGGCGCAAACTCACAGCGGCGCTGGTCGAGGGCGCCACCCGCATCCGTGCCGACGAAGAACGCGTGACCGCGGTGGAAGCCCGCCTGCACGAATTGGAGGGCAGCGAAGCCGACATCCGCAAATCGTTGACGGGCCGCCGCGCGCTGATCGCAGAGGTATTGGCGGCGCTCCAGCGGATCGGCCACCATCCGCCGCCGGCGGTGTTCGCCGGCGCGCAGGATGCGCTCGAATCGATCCGCACCGCAATGGCGCTCGGCGCCGTGCTGCCGGAAATGCGGGTCGAGACGGCAAGCCTGATGACCGAGCTTTCCGGCCTGATTCGGGTACGGCAGGAGCTGGCAAACGAGCGCGATCGCCAGGCGACCGAGATTGCCGGGCTGGCCGCCGAGCAAAAGCGCATGGCCGCCCTCGTCGAAGAGCGCCAGAAGCGCCAGGCGGAGGTCGAACATGCGATGGACGAAGAGCGCCAGCGGGTGCTCGCCCTGGCGCGTCAGGCCGAAAATCTCAAAGATTTGATCGCGAAGCTCGAGCAGGGCGCCGAGGCGGCCAGGCGGGCGGCGCGCTTCGCCGCCCGTCCCGCAGATGAATCAAAGCCCTCAGAACCCCGTTCCAGCGCGCGATGCCCTCAAGGACCCGGCCCGGCTGGCGCCCGTTATTGCCTTCGCTGCGGCGAAAGGAACGCTGTTATTGCCCGCCAACGGTGTTAAAATACACGAATTCGGCGCTGCCGATGGCACTGGCGGCACCGAAAAAGGGATTTCGATTGCGACCCGGGCCGGAGCCCAGGTGACCGCACCCAGCGATGGCTGGGTGGTTTACGCGGCGCCCTACCGGTCTTACGGTCAACTCTTGATCCTGAACGTCGGTGGTGGATATCATGTGCTGTTGGCGGGAATGGAGCGGATCACCGTCGATCTCGGCCAATTCGTCCTGACGGGAGAGCCGGTGGCAGCGATGGGAAACGGCACGCAAGTTGCTTCCTCTCCCCAAGCGGCGGCTTCTTCGATGCCCGTTATGCGACGAGTGCCTCGGACTCGGGTTCTAGCGACGACAGGAACGGCCCAGCCGGTGCTCTACGTCGAATTCCGGAAAGACGGCACCCCCGTCGATCCGACGCCCTGGTGGGCGGCAACCAACAGCGAAAAGGTTCGCGGATGATGCGCAAGACTTCTCTGATGCTCCTGGGCGCGGTCGCTGGGGCCGCATTGACTCTCATTGCCGTGCAGCCGTCCCGGCTGCTGGTCGGCACGAGTGCGCGGGCCGCAGCGGCGGACACCTACCGCCAGCTCAACCTGTTCGGCGACATCTTCGAGCGGGTGCGCTCGCACTACGTCGAGAAGCCCGACGAAAGCAAGCTGGTCGAAGGCGCGATCAACGGCATGCTCAACGGGCTCGATCCCGCATTCGAGCTACATGGACCCCAAGAGCTTCCGCGACATGCAGGTGCAGACACGCGGTGAGTTCGGCGGCCTCGGCATCGAAGTCACCATGGAAGACGGTCTGGTCAAGGTGGTGGCGCCGATCGACGACACCCCGGCGGCCAAGGCCGGCGTCCGGGCCGGCGACATCATCACCCATATCGACGACGAAGCGGTGCAGGGCCTCACCCTCAACCAGGCGGTCGACAAGATGCGCGGGCCGGTCAACTCCAAGATCCGCCTCAAGATCCTGCGCAAGGGCCTCGACAAGCCGATCGACATGGCGATCGTCCGCGAGACCATCCGGGTGCGCTCGGTGCGCAGCCACACCGAAGGCGACGATGTCGGCTATATCCGCATCACCCAGTTCAACGAGCAGACCACCGACGGTCTGAAGAAATCGATCGCCGACATCGACAATCAGCTCGGCGCCGACAAGGTCAAAGGCTTCGTGATCGACCTGCGCAACAATCCGGGCGGCCTGCTCGACCAGGCGATCTCGGTGTCCGACGCCTTCCTCGAACGCGGCGAGATCGTCTCGACCCGCGGCCGCGACCCCGAGGAGACCCAGCGCTTCAATGCGCGGCCGGGCGACCTCACCAAGGGCAAGCCGGTCATCGTGCTCATCAATGGCGGCTCGGCCTCGGCGTCGGAAATCGTCGCCGGCGCGCTGCAGGATCACCGGCGGGCGACCCTGGTCGGCACCCGGTCCTTCGGCAAGGGCTCGGTGCAGACCATCATTCCGCTCGGCAACGGCAACGGCGCGCTGCGGCTGACCACGGCGCGCTACTTCACGCCGTCCGGCCGGTCGATCCAGGCCAAGGGCATTTCGCCCGACATCGAAGTGCTGCAGAGCGTCCCGGAGGAGATCGCGGCCCGGGCGACCACCGAGACCAAGGGCGAATCCTCGCTGCGCGGCCACCTCAAGGCCGAGGGCGACGAGCAGGGCGGCTCGCAATCCTATGTCCCGCCGGATGCCAAGGACGACAAGGCGCTCGCCATGGCGCTGGAACTCATCCGCGGCACCAAAACCAATCCGGCGTATCCGCCGAACCCGAAATCCGCCACCCTGCCGAACTGACGGGGTTTTGCTTTCGAGGCTGGGCCTGGTTCGGCGGCAACCCGGTACGACCCAGTCGGTTCTTCACGTTGAATTCCGGAAAGGCGGTAGAGCCGTCGGTCCGACACCCTGATGGGCGGCATACAACAAACGAAAAGGTTCGCGGATGATGCGCAAGACTTCTCTGATGCTCCTGGGCGCGGTCGCTGGTGCCGCATTGACGCTCGTTGCCGTGCAGCCGTCCCGGCTGCTGGTCGGCGACGAGTGCGCGGGCCGCAGGCGGCGGACACCTACCGCCAGCTCAACCTGTTCGGCGACATTTTCGAGCGGGTGCGCTCGCATTACGTCGAGAGGCCCGACGAAAGCAAGCTGGTCGAAGGCGCGATCAACGGCATGCTCAACGGGCTCGATCCCCATTCGAGCTACATGGACCCCAAAGGGTTCCGCGACATGCAGGTGCAAACCCATGGCGAGTTCGGCGGCCTCGGCATCGAAGTCACCATGGAAGACGGCCTCATCAAGGTGGTGGCGCCGATCGACGACACCCCGGCGGCCAAGGCCGACGTCCGGGCCGGCGACATCATCACCCATATCGACGACGAAGCGGTGCAGGGCCTCACCCTCAACCAGGCGGTCGACAAGATGCGCGGGCCGGTCAACTCCAAGATCCGCCTCAAGATCCTGCGCAAGGGCCTCGACAAGCCGATCGACCTCGCGATCGTCCGCGATACCATCAAAGTGCGCTCGGTGCGCAGCCACACCGAAGGCGACGATATCGGCTATATCCGCATCACCCAGTTCAGCGAGCAGACCACCGACGGCCTGAAGAAATCGATCGCCGACATCGACAATCAGCTCGGCGCCGACAAGGTCAAAGGCTTCGTGATCGACCTGCGCAACAATCCGGGCGGCCTGCTCGACCAGGCGATCTCGGTGTCCGACACCTTCCTCGAACGCGGCGAGATCGTCTCGACCCGCGGCCGCGACCCCGAGGAGACCCAGCGCTTCAGTGCGCGGCCGGGCGACCTCACCAAGGGCAAGCCGGTCATCGTGCTCATCAATGGCGGCTCGGCCTCGGCGTCGGAAATCGTCGCCGGCGCGCTGCAGGATCACCGGCGGGCGACCCTGGTCGGCACCCGGTCCTTCGGCAAGGGCTCGGTGCAGACCATCATTCCGCTCGGCAACGGCAACGGCGCGCTGCGGCTGACCACGGCGCGCTACTTCACGCCGTCCGGCCGGTCGATCCAGGCCAAGGGCATTTCGCCCGACATCGAAGTGCTGCAGAGCGTCCCGGAGGAGATCGCGGCCCGGGCGACCACCGAGACCAAGGGCGAATCCTCGCTGCGCGGCCACCTCAAGGCCGAGGGCGACGAGCAGGGCGGCTCGCAATCCTATGTCCCGCCCGATGCCAAGGACGACCAGGCGCTCGCCATGGCGCTGGAACTCATCCGCGGCACCAAGACCAATCCGGCGTATCCGCCGAACCCGAAATCCGCGACGCTGCCGAACTGACGGCGCTCGTGTTTCAACCTGAAGACCGGCGGCCATGGTGCCGCCGGTCTTTTTTGGGCCGGATCGGGACACCGCAGGTTCCGGCAGGTCGGGCAGCGTGACACCGTTGCAGCTTTGCCATGCTAAAGTGGCACAGTGATTCGCGAGGCTCCGCGCCGTGGCGACCGATGACCTGTATTCCCCTCTTGGCCTGGGCAAGAAGCCGGCGCGCTTTCGCCTTCCGCCCGTTGTCCTTAGGGTGGCCGCGGGGGCGCTCGGAATCGGGCTCGCAACTTTCGCGATCTGGGTGATGGTGCGCAACGACCCCTTCGGCGGCGAGCCGATGGCGGTGGCCAAGGCCGATCTCGGCGTGGCGGACGCGGGCGTGGCGGCCAAACTTCGCCCATCGCAGCCCGATGCGGCCGCGCCGGAAAACACCGGCACCATCAGCCCGGCCGAGGAAATTGCGCAGCTCGAGAAGCGGGAGCAAGCCGGGGAAGCCATTCAGGACCGGGCCGCTGCCGGCCGCGGCGAGCAGATCGTGACCATCATCGACGGCCGCAGCGGCGCCCGTCAGGAGGTGAAGATCCCCGCCCCCACCGGGCTCGGTATCGCCCCGGCGCTCGACGGCGGAATCGTCGAGATGACCCGGGACGGGCCGATCCCACGGGTCGGAGCCAACGGGATGCGGGCGGCGACGGCCTATGCCCAACCGTCCGGCGCCAAGCCCAATGCCCCGCAGATCGCCATCGTCGTCACCGGCATCGGCACCTCGAATGCGACCGCAACCGAGGCAATTAACAAGCTGCCGGCGGCGGTGACCCTGGCCTTCGCCCCGGGCGGCCGCGACCTGGAGCGCCTCGCAGGCAAGGCACGCAGCCTGGGGCATGAACTGCTGTTGCAGGTGCCGATGGAGCCCACGGAGTCCGCGGAGCAGAATCCCGCGCCGCAGGCGCTGCTGACCTCGCTGCCGCCGGATCGGAATATCGAGCGCCTGCACTGGCTGATGAGCCGGTTCCAGGGCTATGTCGGCATCGCCGGCCGGGCAGGTGGCCGCTCCACCACCTCGGAAGCGGCGTTTGCGCCGATCCTGCGTGAGATCACCGATCGGGGGCTCATTTACGTGGATGACGGCAGCTCCGGCGTTGCCAAGGCCAATCTGGTGCTGGACGCGGTGTCGTCGCCGGCCGAAATCGACCGGGCGCTGGCGAAGCTCGAAGGTCTCGCGCGCCAGAACGGTGCGGCCGTCGGCTTCGCCACGGCATCGCCGGTGGTGATCGAGCGCATCGCGCGGTGGTCGAAGGCGGTCGAAGGCCGGGGCTTCTCGCTGGTGCCGATCACCGCCGCCACGGCCCGCGGCAAACCGAGTTGACAGATCACGGCTTGCATCGATGAGCGGTTTCGAAGACCTCCCTCACCGCCCCTGCGTCGGGCTCACGGTCATCAATGCGGCCGGCCTCGTCTTCATCGGCCGCCGTTCCGAGGGGCCCGAGCACATCGACGAGACCCATGTCTGGCAGATGCCGCAGGGCGGCATCGATGTCGGCGAAGACCCATGGCCGGCCGGATTGCGCGAACTCTACGAGGAGACCAGCATCCGTTCGGTCGAGCGGCTCGGTGAAGTCGCGGACTGGCTCACCTACGACATCCCGCGCGAAATCGTCGGCCAGGCCTGGGGCGGCAAATATCGCGGCCAGACCCAGAAATGGTTTGCATTGCGCTTCACCGGCGTTGATCGCGAAATCGACATCACGACCCCCGGCGGCGGCGCCCACGACCCCGAATTCATCGCCTGGAAATGGGAGCCGATCGACCGGCTTCCCGACCTCGTCGTGCCGTTCAAGCGGCCGGTCTACGAGCGCATCGTGCGCGAATTCGCTCGCTTCACGAAGAGGTAGAGCGTCTCCGCTCACCGATGGTGGCCGATGGTGGTGCGCATTGTGCCGGAAATCACGGGTCGCCGACTTAGTACCTGATTTCATAAATACGGTGACGTATTTTCGTGCCTGAGGAGCACGAATTAGAAATCCTGTCCCCGGCTGGGGGGTACATCATGCCGAGGCGGAGCCCTTTTGACATCAAGCTGAGCAGAACCGAACGTGCGGAATTGTTGGCTCGCTCACAGCGGTACACGTCGCGCTATCGTGATGTTGTCCGAGCCAAGATTGTGTTGCTGGCAAGCGAGGGAATGGCCAATGACGCAATCGCGGCGAGGCTCGATACGCCGCGTCAAATCGTCAGCAAGTGGCGTCGACGTTTCCACCTTCAACGCTTGGCCGGGCTCGAAGAACAACCGCGCGGCGGGCGACCGGCGCGCTTTTCCCCCCAGTGTCATGGTGGAAATCAAAGCGCTGGCCTGTGAACTGCCCGCGCGCCGCGGATTGCCATTGGCGCACTGGTCGCTCAGCGAATTGCGCCGCGAAGCCATGGACCAGGGCTTGGTGGCTCGGATCAGCGGCACCACCCTGTGGCGTTGGCTCAGCCAGGACGCGCTGCGACCGTGGCGGCATCGTTACTGGATATTCCCGCGCGACCCGGCTTTCGCCGTCAAGGCCGGTCGCATCCTGGACCTTTATCATCGCCGTTGGCAGGGCAAGGCCCTGGGACCTCGCGATTGCGTGCTGTGCGCCGATGAAAAAACCAGCATCCAAGCCAGGCGGCGCAAACATTTCTCCCTTCCACCTGCCCCCGTCGGCCGATCTATGTGGAACATGAATATGCCCGCACCGGTGCCTGCGCCTACTCGCCGCATGGGACCTCCACCGCGCCAACTTCCTCGGTCGCTGCGAGCGCAAGACCGGCATTGCGCCTTGAGCGCCGGTCGCCCAAGTCATGCGCGAAGGCCCTACGATCCCCTCGCGCGTGTTGGATCACCGACTACGGCTCCTCACTCGCGCCAACCCGCCGCTGATCGTCTGCGAGCGAATGGCCAACGTCATCCTCGTTCACCGCCGGTGCACGCCAGCTGGCTCGACCAGATCGAGGTCTACCTCGATCGTCCAGCGCAAGTTGCTGAATCCCTTCTCCGCGGCGCGGCTCTCAACAGCGATTTGATCCGCTTCCAGCAACGCTATGAGAAATCCGCAAGGCCCTTCGAGTGGACCTACACGCGCCGCGATCTTCACGACCTGCTTGCCAAGCTCAATGCAAAACCCGATCGCCTCGTGGCCTGATCCTCGGCCAAAAATACGTCACCGTAATTACGAATCGGAGTACTTAGGAGGCGTCCGCGAATTGTCGCTTCAAATCGCGAGATCAGCGCTTTTTTACTCCTTCCCCCTGGCGGCATGATCGCGGCCGTGCTGCTCGGACAATGGCTGTGGAGGACCCCCGCACGTGGATAGCCTGACGCTGTTCGGATTGTTCGCCGTCACCGCGATGATGATCTGCTACGCGCTGGAAGACCGCAGCCATTGGTTCGTGCTGGCCTTTGCCGGAACCTGCGTGCTGGCTTCGGCCTATGGCTTCCTGCAGGGCGCCTGGCCGTTCGGCATGGTCGAAGCGATCTGGTCGCTGGTGGCGTTGCGGCGCTGGCTGGGACTGGACCGGGCGTAACCGTCCGGCGCGAGGAATCCGGCGCGCAGAAAAACCTACTGCTCCAGCACGCCGCGCAGCGTTTGCATCTGCTCCAGGCGCTGGCGCGCCTTGTCGCGCGCCACGTCGGTTTTGGCGTCGGCGATGTCCTCCTCGGCGTCCTTGATCGCCTCGGCGATCATGGCGGGGTCGAACTCCTCCGCCGGCGTCGCCTGCTCCGCGAGCACCGTGAGGCCGGTCGGCCCGACCTCGGCAAAGCCGCCCTTCACCACGATGCGCTGCGGCGCGCCGGACGGGGCATAGATCTTCAGCATGCCGGGCTTGAGCGTTGCGACATAGGGCGCGTGGCCGGCCAGGACGCCGAACTCGCCTTCCTCGCCGGGCACGTCGACCTGGTTGACCTCGCCGGTGAAGACCAGCCGCTCGGGCGACACCAGCTCGAAGTGGAAAGTGGCCATGATGCTCTGTCCAAATAGCGGGGAAGCCGCAACCGGAGCACGCGATCCGCTCGAGTTGAATTGGATCGCGCTCCGGTCTCTTTGATGTTTGCTACGCCTCGGCGGCGAGCCGCTTGCCCTTCTCGACCGCCTCCTCGATGGTGCCGACCATGTAGAAGGCGGCCTCCGGCAGATAGTCGTACTTGCCTTCGCACAGCCCCTTGAAGCCGCGGATGGTGTCGGCGAGATCGACGAACTTGCCGGGCGAGCCGGTGAACACTTCGGCGACGTGGAAGGGCTGCGACAGGAAGCGCTCGATCTTGCGGGCGCGGGCGACGGTGATCTTGTCCTCTTCCGACAGCTCGTCCATGCCGAGAATGGCGATGATGTCCTGCAGCGCCTTGTAGCGCTGCAGCACCTGCTGGACCTGGCGGGCCACCGCGTAATGCTCGTCGCCGACCACCAGCGGCGACAGCATGCGCGAGGTCGAGTCGAGCGGATCGACCGCGGGATAAATGCCCTTTTCGGCGATGCCGCGCGACAGCACCGTGGTGGCATCGAGATGGGCGAACGAGGTGGCGGGGGCCGGATCGGTCAGGTCGTCGGCGGGCACGTAGATCGCCTGCACCGAGGTGATCGATCCCTTGGTGGTGGTGGTGATGCGTTCCTGCAGCGCGCCCATGTCGGTCGCGAGCGTCGGCTGATAGCCCACCGCGGAGGGAATGCGGCCGAGCAGCGCCGACACCTCGGAGCCCGCCTGGGTGAAGCGGAAGATGTTGTCGACGAAGAACAGCACGTCCTGGCCCTGGTCGCGGAAATATTCCGCGACGGTGAGGCCGGACAGGCCGACGCGGGCGCGCGCGCCGGGCGGCTCGTTCATCTGGCCATAGACCAGCGCGCATTTCGATTTGACGTTCGGATCCGGCTTGTGGGGATCGGCATTGACCTTGGACTCGATGAACTCGTGATAGAGGTCGTTGCCCTCGCGGGTGCGCTCGCCGACGCCGGCGAACACCGAATAGCCGCCATGCGCCTTGGCGACGTTGTTGATCAGCTCCTGGATCAGCACGGTCTTGCCGACGCCGGCGCCGCCGAACAGGCCGACCTTGCCGCCCTTGGCATAGGGCGCGAGCAGGTCCACCACCTTGATGCCGGTGACGAGAATGTCGGCCTCGGTGGACTGGTCCGTGTAGCTCGGCGCCGGCGCATGAATCGGCCGCTTCTCCTGGAACGGAATCGGCCCCGCCTCGTCCACCGGCTCGCCGATCACGTTCATGATGCGCCCCAGCGTGCCGTCGCCGACCGGCACCGCGATCGGGATGCCGGTGTCGACGACCTCCTGGCCGCGCACCAGGCCTTCGGTGATGTCCATCGCGACGGTGCGCACGGTCGACTCGCCGAGATGCTGGGCGACTTCGAGCACCAGGCGGTTGCCATGGTTGTCGGTCTCGAGCGCGTTCAGGATCGCCGGCAGGTGGTCGTCGAATTTGACGTCGACCACCGCACCGATGATCTGGGAGATGCGTCCGACTGATTTCGCCATGTCGTCCTCGTTCCTGATGTCTGCGCCTACAACGCCTCGGCGCCGGAGATGATCTCGATCAGTTCCTTGGTGATCATCGCCTGGCGGGTGCGGTTGTAGGTCAGGGTCTGCTTGCGGATCATGTCGCCGGCATTGCGGGTGGCATTGTCCATCGCGCTCATCTGGGCGCCGTAGAAGGAGGCGGAATTCTCCATCAGCGCGCGGAACACCTGCACCGAGATGTTGCGCGGCAGCAGCTCGGCGAGAATGTCCTCCTCGTCGGGCTCGTATTCGTAAGCTGGCGCCGCCGCTGCCTGCCGCCGCCGCCGGAAACACCGCCGGGATGAGCTGCTGCGCCGTCGGGATCTGCGCGATCACCGACTTGAACCGCGAAAAGAACAGCGTGCAGACGTCGAACTGGCCAGCCGTCGAACATGCGCCACGATCTTGCGGCCGATCTCGTCGGCATTCTCGAACCTGATCTGGCGCACCGCGCGCAGGTCGACGGATTCGACGATGCGGCTCTCATAGAGGCGCCGCAGCTGCTCGAAGCCCTTGCGCCCGACGCAGAAGAACTTGACCTCCTTGCCGTCGGCAAGCAGCGCGTTGGCGCGTTCGCGGGCGAGCCGCACGATCGCGGAATTGAACGGCCCGCACAATCCGCGCTCGGCGGTGCAGACGAGCAGGAGATGCACCCGGTCGTCGCCGGTGCCGGCGAGCAGCCGCGGGGCGCCGGGACTGGAACCGACCGAAGCCGCGATATTGCCGAGCACCTTTTCCATGCGCTCGGCATAGGGCCGCGCCGCCTCGGCAGCGACCTGGGCGCGGCGCAGCTTGGACGCCGCGACCATCTGCATGGCCTTGGTGATCTTCTGCGTCGCCTTGGTCGCGGCGATGCGGACGCGCAGGTCCTTGAGACTAGCCATGGCTGCCTTTCGAGGCTTGCGAGTTCCGATTCCCACCCCCGGCCCCATCGTCCCCTCTCTGCCCCGCTTGCGGGGGAGGGCCGGGTGAGGGGGCCTTCGACGTCTCGATCGCCCCAGCGATCGAATGGTTCAGGCGGACTTGTCCTTCTTCACGCCGAACCGCCGGTGCGCGACGCAAGCGCCTCCATCCGCATCCCTCCGCCCGCAAGCGGGAGAGGGAGGAGCGCGGCCGCTCGGCTCGGACATCGGCGCGGAGCGGTCGAACATTCCGTCACGCAAAAGTCTTGGCATAGGCGTCGACCACGCCCTTGAGCTTGGCGGCGGTGGCGTCGTTGAGATCGCCGAAGTCGCGGATCGCCTTGAGGAGATCGCCCTGCTGGCCGCGCAGCAGCGACAGCAGCCCTTCCTCGAACGGTTTCACCCGCGCCACCGGGATCGGATCGAGATAGCCGTTGACGCCGGCATAGATCACGCAGACCTGCTCCTCCATCTTGAGCGGCGAGAACTGCGGCTGCTTCAACAGCTCGGTCAGGCGGGCGCCGCGGTTGAGCAGGCGCTGGGTGGTGGCGTCGAGGTCGGAGCCGAACTGGGCGAAGGCCGCCATCTCGCGGTACTGCGCGAGCTCGCCCTTGATGCGGCCGGCCACCTTCTTCATCGCCTTGGTCTGCGCCGAGGAGCCGACCCGCGACACCGACAGGCCGACATTCACCGCCGGGCGGATGCCCTGGTAGAACAGGTCGGTTTCCAGGAAGATCTGGCCGTCGGTGATCGAAATCACGTTGGTCGGGATATAGGCCGACACGTCGTTGGCCTGGGTCTCGATCACCGGCAGCGCGGTCAGCGAGCCGGCGCCGTAATCGTCGTTCATCTTCGCCGCGCGCTCGAGCAGGCGCGAATGCAGGTAGAACACGTCGCCGGGATAGGCCTCGCGGCCGGGCGGACGGCGCAGCAACAGCGACATCTGGCGATACGCCACCGCCTGCTTGGACAGGTCGTCATAGATGATGACCGCGTGCATGCCGTTGTCGCGGAAATATTCGCCCATGGTGCAGGCGGAGAACGGCGCCAGGAACTGCATCGGCGCCGGATCGGACGCGGTCGCGGCGACGATGATGGAGTATTCGAGCGCGCCCTGCTCCTCCAGCACCTTGACGAACTGCGCCACCGTGGAGCGCTTCTGCCCGATCGCCACATAGACGCAGTAGAGCTTGATCTTCTCGTCGCCGGTGGCGTTGAGCGGCTTCTGGTTGAGGATGGTGTCGAGCGCGATCGCGGTCTTGCCGGTCTGGCGGTCGCCGATGATCAGTTCGCGCTGGCCGCGGCCGATCGGGATCAGCGCGTCGATCGCCTTGAGGCCGGTCGCCATCGGCTCGTGCACCGATTTGCGCGGAATGATGCCGGGCGCCTTGACGTCGACCCGCTGGCGCTCGCCGCGGGATCGGGCCCTTGCCGTCGATCGGATTGCCGAGCGCATCGACCACGCGGCCGAGCAGGCCCTTGCCGACCGGCACGTCGACGATGGCGCCGGTGCGCTTGACGGTCTGGCCTTCCTTGATCTCGCGGTCATTGCCGAAGATGACGATGCCGACATTGTCGCTCTCGAGGTTGAGCGCCATGCCGCGAATGCCGTTCTCGAACTCGACCATCTCGCCGGCCTGCACGTTGTCGAGGCCGTAGACGCGGGCGATGCCGTCGCCGACCGAGAGCACCTGGCCGACTTCCGAGACCTCGGCCTCCTGGCCGAAATTCTTGATCTGCTCCTTGAGGATCGCGGAGATTTCTGCGGCGCGGATGTCCATCAGCCGACCTCTTTCATCGCGTGCTTGAGGGCCTGTAGCTTGGAGCGGAGCGAACTGTCGATCATGCGGCTGCCGAGCTTGACGATCAGCCCGCCGATGATCGAGGGATCGACCTTGACGTCGACCATGACGTCCTTCCCGGTCACCGCATTGAGCGCGTCCTTCACCTCGGCGAGGCGCGCGTCCGACAGCGGCTCGGCGACCGTGACCTCGGCGCTCACCTCGCCCTTGTGGCGGGCCACCAGCGCGCCGAAGCCCTTGATGATGTCGTCCGCCGCGAACAGCCGCCGGTTGCCGGCGACGACCCGCAGAAAATTCGCGGCGATGCCGCCGATCCCGGCCTTCTCGAGCACCGCGGCGAGCGCCTTTTCCTGCACGTCGGCGGTGAACACCGGGCTGCGCACCAGCCGGGTCAACTCCGGGCTCTCGGCCAGCAGTGCCTGGAACCTGGCGAGGTCGGCACGGACCTGGTCGATGGCATTGGACTCGAGCGCAAGCTCGAACAGGGCGGTCGCATAGCGTCCCGCCACTCCGGTCACGTTCGGATTTTCCCCAGCCACTCTCGCGCTCATATTCGGCTTGGCTCATTCCCGGCACGATTGCGTGTCCGGGAGAGAGGCAAGCCCTTGGAATTGATGGAGGACTTGGATCCAGCGGGCACGCGCCACGGCCCGGCCCGGCAAAACCGCGGGTGTGCTAACACAGCGGGGGGTGCGGTGCAATACGGGCGGAAGGATGGCAGCGAATACGGGTGAAAATCGACCTTGTCGACGTGGCCCAGAATTCTGGGATCCCCGGTACGCAATTACTGGCCGGATGGGCAGCATGAGCGAAAATCCAAAAGCTGCAGCGGAATGATGTTCGACGTCGCTGCCGTCGCCGATCGCGCGCTCAAGGAGGCGCTCGCGCGCATCCAAGGACGCCGTGGAAGCGAAATCCGTTATGGTCGCGGCGGCAGGTCGGCCGGCTGCCTCGCCACATCCCGCCAATTTTCCAGTCACTGGCTGAAGGTCAAGTGGTCGCGCGCGGATGAGTTGGAGCGCTTTCTCTGGGACGGCGAGTTGCTCGCCGTGTCC
Organism: uncultured Alphaproteobacteria bacterium; assembly: GCA_963795865.1. Taxonomy (GTDB): domain Bacteria; phylum Pseudomonadota; class Alphaproteobacteria; order Rhizobiales; family Xanthobacteraceae; genus JAJPKK01. The sequence continues at coordinate 33,318 of CAWCJX010000034.1, read as the reverse complement.
TTCGATGACGTCCGCAAGCCGAAAGTTCTGGGCCATTTCGACTGGGATGCGGATGGCATCTGCTACCGCGCCGTGATGATGGACATCGCGTCCGGCATCATCTCGAAGACCCCGCGATTGGATCACCTTCCTGATCTTGCACCGCAATGGTGGAACGAACTGTCCGCATCGATCGCGAGAATAGCATTGCGGGAGACGGATCGCGCCCGTTTTTCCGATATGGACATCGGGCAGCGGCTTGACGACGTTCTTTCGCTCACGCTGCGCCTGCCGCTCCCGGCATGGCGAACCGCCCATGGCGATATGCATTGGGCGAACCTCGCGGCGCCGGAGTTCATGATCATCGATTGGGAAACCTGGGGTCGCGCGCCCTACGGTCTCGATGTGGCGCGGCTTCACGTTTTCGCAACGTCGCAACCGGTCATTCTGGAGACGCTCAAGAGCGTGTTTCGGGCCGCCATGGAAAGGCCCGAATACGACATCGCCTTCCTGTTTGTCGCAGCGGGAGTGATCCAGATGTTTGATCTTTACGGACATTACCCGTTGCTGCAGGCCGCGGTGCGCACCGAGGTGCGAAACGTTCTTCAGCGGCAGCGGATCAAGCAATTCCAAAGGTAGTGGGCCGGCGGTGCGACCCGCCCGGTCGCGCCCGCATCACAGTTGCAGCGTGAACCGCAAGGTCGGGCCGTAGAAGAGCCGGTCTGCATTGGCGACGGCACCGGCGCTGTTGATCGTCTTCAACTCGCCCCAATACCCATCGAAACGGTAGCTTCCGGTCAGCTTCGCATTGGGTGCAAACCAATACGAAAGGCCCGCTTGGGCATCGACATTGAACAAGGTCGCATTGTCCGAAACATCGACCCCGACAATGCCGAAATTGGCGGCGCTTCCCGCCACGCCCACATCCAGGGATCGCGAGCCGAACAGCAGCGCGGCACCTCCGAGCCAGTCGAAGGACCAAGCACCACCCAGCGGAACCATTCCCTCCAGACCTGCCCGGGGACCTGCGCCCGTGAACCGGCTGTTTGGATCAAGCGAAAACGTCCTCACGGCGACCGGACCATGGAAGCGGAGGGTGAGCGGCACATCGGCGGACCCTTCGCCGGTGGTCTTGGCTTGAAGGTCTGCGATGCGCACGCCGAATTTCAACTGCGTCTGACCGACGCCGAGCCCGATGTCGCGGCCGGCGGCAAAATCGGCCAGCCAGTGCGTTTCTCGAACTCGAGAAAGAACCGGTGCCGAGAACAGGGAATTTCTTGGTCGTCGAGGAGCCGGAGACCAGGAAGGTTCCGCGGCGGCTGAACGCTTCGGCGTTTGCGGCAGCACTGCCATAGCGGAACTGCGCGCTGACATGCCACTGCGTGACGGCGAAGCGGTAGTCAAAGCCTACAGCTCCCTCGCGGCCCCATTTGACACGCCCGACGTCGGTGGGATCGCCGAACCATACGTCGCTGCCTCCGGTCGAAAAGGCGCCGCCCTCGACCCATACCGCCAATCGGTCGGTGGGGACCGCAACAGGCGCCTTTGCGAACATCGGAGCACGCGGAAGATCGGCGCCCCTTACTTCCGGCGACGCCGCCAGCAGCGCGATGACCGAAACACTCACGAATAACAGCGTTCGTGGATGCGAATCGAAAGACGACATGGCTCACCCCGCGGCCTCTGGTCAAAAAAGTAATCGCGGGCGAACATAGAAATGTGACATTATTCAGATAATGACCTCCATCCAGAATTCGGATCCGCGATGCGTCAATTTTGCAACATTCGCGTCCCGCCGGAAAACGCCCCTCGGTGGAACGACGCCGAATGACCGCCGCCGCCAGCTCCCAGCCGAAGCCCGGAATCGTGTGGGTGGCCTCCTATCCGAAATCCGGCAACACGTGGACCCGCAGCTTTCTACACAACATCGCCAAGATGATTTCGGGCGAAGAGGATGTGCAAGACATAAACCAAATGGATCGTTTCTCGACCTCGGATATCCGCAAGCAGGATTATGCGGACGTGCTCGGATTCGAGCCGGGCGATGAAGACCGCGACCGTATCGCCGCGGCCCGGCATCAGGTACAGCAGCGTATTGTGGATGCGCACGACGGACTTGTCTTCGTCAAGACCCATCAGGCGCTCGTCGTCGACCGCGGGTTTCCGACTATCAATTTCAGCGTCACCTCGGGGGCGATCTACATCGTGCGCAACCCGCTCGACGTGGCGATCTCTTATGCACATCATCTCGGGCGCTCGATCGACGACGCGATTACCGCAATGGGAGCCGATAGTGCCGAAACGGCCGTGAGCGGGAATACCGTGCACGAGGTCTACGGCTCGTGGAGCCAGCACGTGATGAGTTGGACCCACAAGTCCCATCCGACGATTTATGTATTGCAGTACGAGCACATGCTCGCCGAGCCTCACGAGGCCTTCGGTGGCCTGGTTCGGCATCTCCTGCTCGACGTTACCCCCGCGCAGATCGCGCGGGCGATCGAGCGCTCGTCGTTCAGCGAGTTGAAGGCGCAGGAGGAGCAACAAGGCTTTGTAGAGCGTCCGCGGACCGACAGCACTTTCTTCCGTGAAGGCCGTGCTGATCAATGGAAGGATGTCCTCACGCCGCAACAGATCGATCGGGTCGTCAACGATCACTGGGATCAGATGGCCAAGTTCGGTTATTTGCCGGACACCTGAGTTCGGTGTCCGGTGCAAAGATCAAGCTCAGGCGCAACCGCACACGGCGAAGACGCTTTCAGGCGTCACCCGCCCGCTTTGTAGCCCCTTATCACCTCCAGAAACGCCTCGCCGTAGCGGGCGAGCTTGGCCTCGCCGACGCCGTGGATCTCCGCCAGCGCGGCCGCCGTGACAGGCTTGCGGCGGGCCATGTCGAGGAGGCTGCGGTCGGGCAGGATCACATAGGCCGGGCACCGCCTGGGCCTTGGCGAGCGCGGTGCGGCGCGCCCGCAGCGCCTGGAACAGCGCCTGGTCGGCGTCGTCGGCCGCAGGCGGCGGCGCGCCCTTGCGGGCGGCTTTCTTGCCGTCGGTGACGGCGTCGCGGCGCAACTCGATCGTGGCCTTGCCGGTGAGCACGGCGCGGCCGGTGGGCAGCACGGTCCAGCGCCCGTAGCCGGTGATGTCGAGCGACAGTATCCCGGCGGCGTAGAGCTGGCGGAAGATCGAGCGCCATTGATTGCGATTGTTCTCCTTGCCGACGCCGAAGGTCGGCAGCCGGTCATGGCCGAATTTGCGGATCGCCTCGGTCTCCTCGCCGAGCAGGAGGTCGATCAGGTGCTCGCTGCCGAACCGCTCGCCGGTGCGCAGGATCGCCGACATCGCCTTCTGGGCGGCGATGGTGCCGTCGATCACCGCCACCCCGCCGGCGCACACGTCGCAATTGCCGCACGGACCGACCGTCTCGCCGAAATAGCGCAGCAGGGTCTGGCGCCGGCACCGCGGCGATTCGCACAGCGACACCAGCGCATTGAGCCGCAGCCGGTCGACCCGCTTCTGCTCGTCCGACGAGGTGCTGTCCTCGATCTGGCGCCGGCGCAGCGCGATGTCGCCGATGCTGAACAAGGTGAGCGTGTCCGCCGGCAGGCCGTCGCGCCCGGCGCGGCCGATCTCCTGGTAGTAGCTCTCGATGGTGCTCGGCATGTTGGCGTGGCAGACGAAGCGGACGTCGGGCTTGTCGATGCCCATGCCGAAGGCGATGGTCGCTGTCATCACCACGCCGTCCTCCTGCAGGAAGACGTCCTGGTTGCGCGAGCGCTGCGCGGCCTCCATCCCGGCATGATAGGGCAGCGCATTGAGGCCCTCGTCGCGAAAGAACGCCGCCAGCTCCTCGGTGGCCTTTCGCGAGCTGCAATAGACGATGCCGCTGTCGCCGCGATGCGCGCCGACGAATTTCGCGAGCTGGGTGCGGCCGCCGCCGCGCGGGCTCATGGCGAGGCGCAGATTGGGCCGGTCGAAGCCGTGGACGAACACCTGCGGCGGCGCGGGAAACAGCCGTCCGAGAATGTCGGCGCGGGTCGCGGCATCGGCGGTGGCGGTGAAGGCGACGGTCTGCGGCCCGCCGAGCGCGCCGTGCAACGCGGCCAGGTTCATGTATTCCGGGCGGAAGTCGTGGCCCCATTGGGAAATGCAGTGCGCCTCGTCGACCGCGAGAAGGCCGACCTTCGCGGTCTTGAGCATCGCGATGATTTCGGGGTTGGCGAGCCGTTCCGGCGCGATATAGGCGAGCCGCAATTCGCCGCGCCCGATCTGCTCGATGATGGCCCGGTTCTCGGCAAATCCGTTGGCCGAGTTGAGCGCGGCCGCGGCGATGCCGTAGCTGCGCAATTGCGCCACCTGGTTGCGCATCAGCGCAATCAGCGGCGAGACCACGATGGTGACCCCGTCGGTGAGCAGCGCTGGGAGCTGGTAGCACAGCGACTTGCCGCTCCCGGTCGGCATGATGGCGAGCACGTCGCGGCCGGCGAGGATGGTCTCGATGATCTCCGCCTGTCCGTCGCGGAACGACGCGAAGCCGAACACGCTGCGCAGCAGGTGACTGGCGGCGGCGAGGTCGGGCATGGTCAGGACCGTCTTCTCCCTCCGCGTTCTAATGGTTTGGTTTCCCGAGGTGCATAGCGCATTGATTTCGTTTGCATCGAGGTGGACGGACAGTCACGATTTGTCCTCAGGTAACCCGTGTGGTGCCACATATCTCGAGTCGGGGTAGCATGAAGGAGGGCAGATGCCGCGCGTGAAACTCACCAAGAGCGTGATAGACGACCCGCCGACGTCCGCCAAGGACGTCGTCTATTGGGACTCCGGCGGTCCGGGCTTTGGCGTAAAGGTAACCCCGGCGGGCCGGAAAGTCTTGTCGTCCTGTTCCGGACGGGAGGTACTGCGGACGATCGGTTTCCTCGCTCGTTCAGAAATCCGGCTTGTCCGCGGTCGGCACCGCGGCAGCCCTTCCTGCTATCGCCAATTCTCGCGTGTTCTCGGCACACACAACTTCACGCCATGCTTCGATCCCGCGCCGGTACGTTATGGTCGCTGTCCAAGGCATCGTAAAGACGCCTTCATCTTCGACCGTGAATCGGAGTTGCAGGTGCTTGCCCCTATAGCTGTAGTCGGGTGCCGAGCCTGCGTCGGCGCCCCTTGCGGGTCGCAAATTCTCCCTTGCGTCGCGTTCCAACCCTTCCATCGCGTCTTCGTAATCGAGCAGCCGGTAGCGTTCCACGACGTGCAGAGCCTCGGTGTAGGGCGTGCCATAAAAGTCAACCATGGCGAACGGCCCGATTTTGACCCCCACGGTATCGATCACCAGCGTGTCGCCCTCGTAGTGGCCCACGGAATCCCCATACCAGGACGGTGTCACCTGGGCCGGATGAGACTGGTTCATGCGCACGCGGCGGACTTGATGATCGTTGGGATAGAGGAAAGTGATCTTGTCCGGCTGCTGGAGCATCTGCATTGCGACGCCGTTAAAAATGTAGGGAACGGGTTCGGGCCAACACTGTATGGTCGGGCTCGGAGAGACCACGCCGCGTAGCTCCATCTCGCCGTGCATCTTCACGACTTCCGCCGCCTTCGGCTTCAAGATCGGATTGGAGTAATCGCCGACCAGCTGGGCGGGGTTGCTCACGAGGACGTCGTTCTTGGCCGGCAATATCCGGCCGTTGAAATTAACTTGCGGCAGGCGCGACTTGTTGACCACCGGGCCGGGGCCCGATGCCGGCGGTTCAAAACCGGGGAAGGAGGGATGTGACCATATGCCAGAGAAATCCGGGATGGGCACGGTGCTATGCGCACCCATGTTGGCTGGTGCGGCCGCGGGCGCCACCTGTTGCGCCGAGGCCGGGGTAACGATTGCCGCCAATGTCACCAGTAAGAGCAAATGACGTTGCACATTCATGTCGACCTCTTCTTGATGGTTCACTCGACTTGCGCGCCCTCGTCCCTGGGCGGGCTGCGCGCCGCCTACTTGAAATACCTCAGATCCGGCGGCTTCTGGCCCTTCTTCGTGGGCATGAGAAGGCCGTCCGCGCTCACCATGTAATCCTCCTCGCCGACAGCGACATGGTTGTTGGTTTCGGGACAGTTCTCTTCGTTCCATTCGGGAAAGATATTCTTTGGGTCGCGCAGGTAGTTCTTGGTCACCGTCCAGGGGCGCGTCAGTGCGTTGTCAATCACGGTGACCTCGTCGTGGGCGACGTTCGGATCGGACTTGTCGATGTAAAAACGTTCCGTGATGATAGTCTGGTTGTCCCGGTGCAGCGGCAAGCCGGTGGCGTCAAAGGCACGAGGACCACGGAAACCGCGCGTCTCAGCGACGAGGACGTCGTACTTGCCGTCTCCGTCTTCATCGACCCATTGGCCGATGGACGTGCCGAGGAGCGTTGGCGTCAGGTGCTCAGGCCACGGGCGACCGTCCGTGAAGATTCGGCGGTTGTCATAGATGTGGTCGACCAGAATGTGGAACGTCTTAGCCGTAATGACGAATTCGATTTCGCCATAGCCGTTGGTCACGCGCGGCATGCCCGGCGACCAGCACAGATAGGTCTTGTTGTGGAAGCTCTGTCCGCCCTCAAACTCGTCGGCCTCGAAGATTGCCTGGTACTCCGGCGTGAGCGGAGCCTTCTGGTCGCGCGCAAACCGACCCGGGCCGCCGATCGGACGCCACTGTCCGCTGAAGTCGGGGTATTTCGAGTCGTCCCAGGCCGAGGCGCCGGCGATCGTGACGCAAAACGCGCCAACGAGCGCGATCGCATAAATCGAACTTCGGTAAAGCATCCTTTGTCCTCCCTCTCATCGCGACCGATGGGCTCGCTCAAGCGCGGCTATGCCGAGCGCGTGCTCGCCTGGCCGGCCGGCCCGGTGATCATCTGTTCGGTTTTGACGGGAACGTCCGGGGCTGACGCGCGCCCGCAGCAGCGCGAAAAGGGCCGAACGCTTGTGAACGAACAGCACGCATCCTCCGAGTTTATGATCTTCGGCGGAATTTGAGCACATCCGGCAGACTGCTCGCAATCCGACTTGCGAGACATTTCGGCAATTATAATGCGGCAGTAACATCCGAATTTGAAATCCCCACGCGTCTGCTCCGCGGTCAACGACACGTTGCTGCAGCGCACCATGTTGGTTCGCTCCGCGACTGCAACGGGTCAATTTCCGCTACCGATTGCCGCTCGACAGGGCTTTGCCTGGGCACGGCGAAGCGCACCAGGTCGCGCCACAGATAACCGCGGCGTACCGGAGCGCATGGTCGATGGCGGTCCGTCAATGGATCGCCGAACAGTTGTCGCGAACACGACAAATGGCTGGCTTTGTCACCAAGCCGACAGGCCATATCGCGGCACCATGAGATGGAAGCGATGTCAGAATATCTCCGATGGTCGGATGCCGGCTTGGCCCGAATCCTGCAGCAATGCATGAACCGTCGGGCCTGGATGGCCTCGCGAGGCAGCGATGAATTCTGACGTGATGTCCGAAGCCACAATCGCTGGCCGGCGATGAATATCGTCGGGCCGCCTTCAACCCAATCGACTTCGCTCGCGGAGTTTTGTCCGTTTCACATGGACGTTGCCGCCCGCCGGCCCAATACCCGCCGGACGATGGTGTTGACCGGTGCATCGCGCGGCATCGGGCATGCCACCGTCAAGCTATTTTCCGAAGCGGGTTGGCGAATCATCACATGTTCACGCCACCCGTTCGAGCGCGAGCGGTGTCCCTGGGACGCCGGAGCGGAAGATCATGTGGAAGTCGATCTCGGCGACCGCGAGGCGGTCGTGCAGGCGATCCGGCATATCAAGGTGCGTCTCGACGGCGGCCCGTTGCACGCCTTGATCAACAATGCCGGCATCTCGCCCAAGGCGGTCGACGGCTCCCGACTGGGCTCGCTGACCACCCCGGTCGAAACCTGGATGACCGTCTTCCATGTCAATTTTCTCGCGCCCATCCTGCTGGCGCGCGGCTTGTTCGACGAACTCAAGGGCGGCGGCGGGTCGGTTGTTAACGTCACGTCGATCGTCGGCTCCCGGGTCCATCCATTCGCCGGGACCGCCTACGCCACGTCTAAAGCGGCCCTCGCCTGCCTCACCCGGGAAATGGCGCACGATCTGGCGCCGCATGGGATTCGCGTAAACGCCATCGCACCAGGCGAAATCAAGACAGAAATCCTGTCTCCGGAGACGGAGTCGCGGCTGGCTCCGAATATACCGATGCAGCGTATCGGCACGCCAGACGAGGTTGCGAGGGTCGTGTTCTTCCTCTGCTCCGAGGCGGCGAGCTACGTCACCGGCGAAGAAATCCAGATCAATGGAGGCCAGCATCTGTAGCGTCGTGCACGATCGCGGGGTTTCCGGACCGACTTCGGTAAGACCAAGCTCAGGATTCGCGCGACTACGCCACGTAATTATACGTAGTCGGAGAGAATTAGAGCAAAAAATGACCAATCTGGGCCAATATTTGCATCAGTGCAGCCAAGAATTTAAGCGCGACAGAATGGCCGATCGGGTTCATAATGTGGGAAATCAAAAACAACACATGAAGGTGAGGAACTACGCGCCGAGGACGATGGAGCGAACAATATGCTTCATACCGACCTCGAAGCAAACCGGGCCAACCGCGAGCCTGCGATGTTGAGCGAGATCGCTCTCACGGGCGTCTATGAGATATCGAAGATTCTCACGTCGCCGGCCCGTCTCGAATTGACGCTCGCGAACGTGCTCAACTTGTTGTCGTCTTTCATGCAGATGCGGGACGGCGTCATCGCGGTGCTCGACGATGATGGCACGCCGGACATTGTGGTGGGCGCCGATTGGTGCGAGGAGGCACCGGGCCGGTTCCGACCGCGAATTCCGGAAAAAGCGGTCGGTCAGATCATCGCGACGGCGATGCCGCTGGTGGTGCAAAACATCGCACTCAATCCGCTGTTCGAGCCGGCTGATGTCGAAGCGCTCGGGGCCGAGGATGGGACAACGGTTTCATTCATCGGCGTTCCGATCCGCATCGAGACGAAGGTCGTGGGAACGGTGACCATCGATCGGGTCTGGGACGGCCAGTCGGTGTTTCGTTTCGACGCCGACGTGCGCTTCCTCGCCATGATCGCCAATCTCATCGGCCAGACGATCCAACTCCATCGCGTGGTCGCGCGGGATCGCGAGCGGCTGATCGCCGAGAGCCATCGCCTGCAGAAGGAACTGTCCGATTTCAAGCCATCGGCGGCGCGGATCGGCGGCATTGTCGGCGACAGCAAGGAGATCGGCGCGTTGCTGGAAAAGGTCGCCGTGGTGGCCAAGTCGCGCGCAACGGTGCTGTTGCGCGGCGAATCCGGCACCGGGAAGGAACTGTTCGCCCGCGCCCTGCACGATCTGTCGCCTTGCGCGAAGGGCCCGTTCGTCAAGGTCAACTGCGCGGCGCTCCCGGAGTCGGTTCTCGAATCCGAGTTGTTCGGGCACGAGAAAGGCGCCTTCACCGGGGCCATCAATGCCCGCAAGGGCCGCTTCGAATTGGCAGACCGCGGCACGTTGTTCCTCGACGAGATCGGCGAGATATCGCCGGCGTTCCAGGCCAAGCTGCTGCGGGTCCTGCAGGAGGGCGAGTTCGAAAGGGTGGGCGGCAACAAGACCATCAAGGTCAATATTCGGCTGGTGGCGGCCACGAACAAGAATCTCGAGGAGGCCGTCGCCAAGAAGGAGTTTCGCGCCGACCTTTACTACCGCATCAGCGTGGTGCCCATGATGTTGCCGCCGCTGCGCGAGCGCAAGGGCGACATTCCGCTGCTCGCCAACGAATTCCTAAAACGGTTCAACACGGAGAACGGCCGCAGCCTGACCTTGACGGCGGGGGCGATCGAGGTGCTCACCGGATGCTATTTTCCCGGCAATGTGCGGGAACTCGACAACTGCGTTCAGCGGACGGCGACGCTGGCGCAAGGGTCCTCGATCGTTGCCGATGACTTCGCCTGCCGGCATGACGAATGCCTGTCTGCCATGTTGTGGAAGGGGCGTGAACATACCCCGGCGCCGGCGGTGCGGCCGCTTTCGATCCGGCCGCAGCCGGTGGTGCCATTGCCGGTGGCCGGGCGGCCTGCCGACGTCGACCCGGAAATGCCGGCGGAGACGGCGTCCGGCTGTGGCGGCGAAGCCGGATCATCGGCGCGCGGCACCGGCCTGACCGAACGGGAGCACTTGATTGATGCAATGGAAAAGGCCGGCTGGGTGCAAGCGAAGGCCGCGCGCATCCTCGGACTGACGCCGCGCCAGATCGGCTATGCGCTCAAGAAACACGACGTGGAGATCAAGCGCTTTTAGGTGCTTCGGGTGCAGTTGATCGGGGCTATCCGGACCTGAACGTCGCGCGGCCGGGCGAGATACGGCGATGACGTCACGAGTATATCGGCGCCGGCCTCGGCGTAGGCGGCAGCGTTTTCGGCGTTGATGCCTCCAGCCGCTGCGATGAGGGGCGGCATTTTCGCAGGTGCAGGCGCGGCAGGAACGAGATCGGTCAGGCCTAAGGTCGGCGGACGCGAGACGATCGACCAGCGCCGCGATCTGCGCCGGTGTGAACTTTTCCGCTTGAATCACGTCAAATCCGGCTTCGGCGGCGGCCGCCGCGTCCTCTATCGAGGCAACCTCGATCACCAGCTTTTTCTCCGGAGCGGCGCGGCGCAGACGGCGCACGGTCTCGCGCAACGGCTCGCCGGCGACGAACGCCCGGTGTTCGGGAAACACCAGCACGGTCTCCGACAGGCCGAGCCGATGCATGACGGCGCCTCCGGCACGAACGGCGCGGACCGCGCAGGACTTCGTCCCCGGCACATTCTTGCGGGTGCAGGCGACGACCACGCCGGGCGAGATGGCGGCAGCGGCGTCGACCATCGCGCGTGCCGCCGTCGCGACGCCGGACCAGACTTCGACCAGGGTCTGCGCCACTTTCCAACCGCGAAACAGCGCAGCGGCCGGACCCGGTGGCCGTCAATATATCGGACCCTGCGGCGAGCGTGGCGCCGGATCTGGTCGCAAGCGTCACGCGACATCCGGCAAGCTCGAGCAGCGCCGCGGCGGTCTCCGCCTCCGCCACCACCATCGGCTCGCGGGCGGCAAAAGCCAGTCGGCCCGGCGCATCACCGATGCCGATGGCTTGCGTCGTCAGGTCGCCATAAGGCACGTCGTCGGCGAGGAGCCTTTCCAGCTCGGCGCGCGCTTCCACCCAACTCATGTCACGCTCCGTCATGTGACCCGTCATCTCGGCCGGCGAGCGCGAGCCCTGTCTCGCCATTCGCGTCGGGACGAGCGGCGAACGGCCGGCATCCTCACGCCATACCATTATGTCCGTTTGAATACATCGGGGTGGACTTGCGGACAATCGTCGCTCTGCGTGCGATCCTCACGCGCAAGATTATTCAGCATAGCGGCCGTAGCGCCGACTTCGGTGCATCGGCACGTGGTTTGCTTGGAAGTCCCGCACCGGCCGGTATGGCGCCAGCCATTGCATCCGGTCACGGAGCGCGATCATGATGGAATTGAGCTCGAATTTGCACCCACTGAAGCTCGCTGCGATCATTTATCATCCGGACGACGACATCGACGGCCTGCTCGCGACGTTTGCGAGCGACCTCATCTGCGAGGGCAACCGCATCGGCGGCGTCGTGCAAAAGAACACCAAGGGCGCGTACGGGCCGCGCGAGCTGATGGAGTTGATCGATCTCATGACCGGCGCGGCGATCAGGATCTGCCAGTCGCTCGGCAGCGGCGCAGGAGCCTGCAAGCTCGATCCGGCGGGCCTCGCGGAAGCCGCGACGGCAGTGAGCCGCGCCGTGGCGGCGAATGTGGACCTCGTCATCGTCAACAAATTCTCCAAGCAGGAAGCCGGCGGCGGCGGGCTGCGCGCGGAAATCGCCGATGCGGTCACGGCCGGACGGCCTCTTCTCACGGCCGTGCCGGACAAGTGCTATGACGCATGGACGGCGTTCACCGGCAGCTTCGGCACCACGCTCCTATGCGAGCGCCGTATTGTCGAGGATTGGTGGCGCGAGATTTCGCTGCGCGAAAAGCGTGCTCGCATCTCAGCCCATTTCGCCAGGACGAGCGCTGGCCGACTTCGCGGGGGCAGTGGCGCTCCGCTCGCGCTCACTTGCCGACCATCACGTCGGACGCCTTGATCACCGCTGACACGTCGTCCCCGACCTTGAGGCCGAGATCGTCGACTGCTTCGTTGGTGATGGACGACGTCATCATCAATCCGGGGGCAAGCTCGATCTTGACGTGAGCGGTCGTCGATCCCTTGGTGATGGCTACGATCCGCCCCGGCAAAATATTGCGTGCACTCAATTTCATGACGCCTCCGGGCCCGGACGAAGGCTCCCGCCATCGGGCGCCCGACCGTGCTTTCAAGTCTCTCTTGAATTTGTATCATAGATGACGCTGCGGGTGCGCATTTGCGTCCACTGATCGGGTGCTACACCGATGTCGCACTTGCGACATGATGTCGGAGGGGCGACAGCCGCATGCGTCGCGCACCGGCAGATAATACTTGAAAATCAATATTCTGGTGTTTGGCATGCGGCTTGAAAGGGGTGATGGCGGCACGGTCCGCCCCCAGGAGCCGTTCGATGGCCTACCAGATCATCGCTTCCCAATGCACCGTATGCGGCGCCTGCGAGTTCGAATGCCCCAACGCCGCCATCCGCCTGAAGCGGGACATGTACATCATTGACCCGAAGAAATGCACGCAGTGCGAAGGCCACTTCGACACCCCCCAATGCGCCGCCGTCTGCCCGGTTCCTGACACCTGCGTGCCGGCGTGAGGCGCTCGACCGACAGGGCCCAACTGACAGGAACCGGCAATCATGAGCGGTGGTCCCGGTGCAGCGGCGGAAGCGATCGACTGGCTCGGCCGGCCGGTATCTTGCCGCGACTGTCCCCACGAGGTCATCCGTGCCGAGGCGCGTTGCGACCTCGGCCGCATCTGCGTACGCGACCGCCGCGCCAAGCGCATCGATCGCTTCTTTGCCGCCAACCCCGGGGAGGCGGACAACTACCTCGATCATCCCTATTTCGAGGCGCGCGTGCTGGCGGCCAAGCGTGCCACGATCTTCTTGCTGGCGCCGTTGCTCAACGATCCCGAGCCGGACGTGCGCGCAATGGTGGCGCACCGGCTGCCGGTGACCCGCATTGCGGCGTTGGCGCGAGACCCCGACCGCAAGGTTCGCATGGTGGTGGCGCAGCGCCTGGAAGGCGGGGCGCTGGTGCCGATGCTGGGCGACCCCGACTATTGGGTGCGCCTCGCCGCGGTCAAGCGGGTTCCGCCGGATGTCCTGTCCATTGCAATGCACGATTGCGATCCGCAGGTCCGCCGCGAAGTGGCACGGCGGATCAAGTCCGACGTGCTGCCGGCAATGGCGGTCGATTCCGATCCTCTGGTGCGCCTTGCGGTGGCCGAGCGGCTCGACCCGATGCAACTCATCGCCATGGCCGCCGACGAGGATCTGCGGGTGCGCTACGTGGTCGCCGAGCGCGGCAACGCCGCAGCACGCCAGCGACTCTGGAACGATCCCGATCCGGAGGTGCGGCGCTGCGCCCGGGCTGGAGGCAGCCCGCCGCCCTCTCAGGGAGGAGGGTGACGATGCGTCCGGAGCCTGAACAGGGCATCGAAACCGAATTCGTCAGATTTCAGCTGAATCCGTAGGCGGAGAAGCAAATGGCTGCCGTACAGGAGACCGTCGAGCAAGTCCGTCGCATCGACGTCGACCAGTACAAATATGGGTTCGAGACGGCGGTCGAATCCGAAAAGGCACCCAAGGGGCTCGACGATGACACCGTCAGGTTCATCTCGGCCAAGAAGAACGAGCCCTCCTGGATGCTCGACTGGCGGCTTGCGGCCTATCGTCAATGGCTGACCATGCGGGAACCGAATTGGGCCAAGGTTCGATATCCGAAAATCGACTACCAGGACCTCTATTATTACGCCGCGCCGAAAAAGCAGGCCGGGCCGAAATCGCTCGACGAGGTCGACCCTGAAATCCTGAAAACCTATGAGAAGCTCGGCATTCCGCTGCACGAACGCGAAATCCTCGCCGGCGTCGAGCGGCCGGAGGGCTCCTCCCGCGTCGCCGTCGATGCGGTGTTCGATTCGGTGTCGGTCGCCACCACCTTCAAGGAAGAGCTGAAAAAGGCGGGCGTGATCTTCATGCCGATCTCGGAGGCGCTCCGCGAGCATCCCGATCTGGTGCGCAAGTATCTCGGCACCGTGGTGCCGGTGTCGGACAATTTCTTCGCCACCCTGAATTCGGCGGTGTTTTCCGACGGCTCGTTCGTCTATGTGCCGCCGGGCGTGCGCTGCCCGATGGAACTGTCGACCTATTTCCGCATCAATGAGAAGAATACCGGCCAGTTCGAACGCACCCTGATCATCGCCGACAAGGGCTCCTATGTGAGCTATCTCGAAGGCTGCACCGCCCCGCGCCGCGACGAGAATCAGCTTCATGCGGCAGTGGTCGAACTGGTCGCGCTCGACGACGCCGAGATCAAATATTCCACCGTGCAGAACTGGTATCCCGGCGACAGCGAGGGTCGCGGCGGCATCTTCAACTTCGTCACCAAACGCGGCGACTGCCGCGGGCGCAACTCCAAGATCTCCTGGACCCAGGTGGAGACCGGCTCCGCCATCACCTGGAAGTATCCGAGCTGCATCCTGCGCGGCGACAATTCCCGCGGCGAGTTCTACTCCATCGCGGTGTCCAACGGCCGCCAGCAGGTCGATTCCGGCACCAAGATGGTGCATCTCGGCAAGGGCACCACGAGCCGGATCATTTCCAAGGGTATCGCGGCCGGCCACTCGCAGAATACCTATCGCGGCCTGGTCCAGGCGCACCGTCGCGCCAGCGGCGCCCGCAATTTCACCAATTGCGACTCGCTCCTGATCGGCGACGCCTGCGGCGCGCATACGGTGCCGTATATCGAGGCGAAAAACGCGTCTGCCGTGATCGAGCACGAGGCGACGACCTCGAAGATTTCCGAGGAGACGCTGTTCTACTGCATGCAACGCGGCCTCTCCCAGGAGGAGGCGGTGGCGCTGGTGGTGAACGGCTTCGTGCGCGACGTGCTGCAGCAATTGCCGATGGAATTCGCCGTCGAGGCGCAGAAGCTGATCTCGATCAGCCTGGAAGGCAGCGTTGGTTGACCCCGGTGCGGAACGGCCGGTCTCACAAAGGAAATGGACCATGAAGCCCATGTTGGAAGTCAAGAACCTGCACGTGGAGGTCGGCGGAACGAAGATATTGCACGGCCTCGACCTCAGCGTGAACAAGGGCGAGGTGCACGCCATCATGGGGCCGAACGGCGGCGGCAAGTCGACGCTCTCCTACGTTCTCGCGGGCAAGCCGGGTTACGAGGTCACCGCCGGTGAGATCCTGCTTCACGGCGACGCCATGCTCGGCATGTCGCCGGACCAGCGGGCCGCCAAAGGCCTGTTCCTGGCGTTCCAGTATCCGCTCGAAATCCCCGGCGTCGCCACGTTGACGTTTCTGCGCGCGGCGCTCAATGCCCAGCGCAAGGCGCGCGGAGAGGCGGAGCTGTCGTCGCCGGAGCTGCTCAAGCGCGTGCGCGACATCGCCACCAAGCTCGGCATCGATCACGAGATGTTGCGCCGTCCGGTCAATGTGGGTTTCTCGGGCGGCGAGAAAAAGCGCAACGAGACGCTGCAGATGACGCTGCTCGAGCCGAAGCTCGCGGTGCTCGACGAGACCGACTCCGGCCTCGACATCGATGCCCTCAAGGTGGTGGCCGAGGGCGTCAACCGGCTGCGATCGCCCGAGCGCGCCTTCATCGTCATCACCCATTATCAGCGCCTGCTCGATTACATCGTCCCCGACGTGGTTCACGTCCTCTCCAAGGGCCGCATCGTGCGGACCGGCGGCAAGGAACTCGCATTCGAGCTCGAGTCCTCAGGATATGCGCAATACCGCGAGGAGGCTGCGTGACCGCCATGAGCGCCACGGTTCGCCATCTCAAGACCAATGCTGAACTCGCCTTGGCGGACGCCTTCGCGGCGGCGAAGCCGACCCTGCCGGGCAACCCCACCGTGGCAGGCTGGCGCGAGGCCGCATTCGGACGTTTCGCCGCCGCCGGCCTGCCGCACCGGCAGGTCGAGGATTGGAGATACACCGACTTGCGCGCCCTGATGCGGGATGCCAAGCCTCTGGCGAGCCCGCCCGACGCGGAAGTGAAGGCACGCGCATTGGGCGGAGGCCGCATGATTGCCGGCGTCGATTGCCGGCGACTGATCATGGTCAACGGCGCATTCGCGCCCGAATTGTCCGACCTCGGGGGGCTCGAACCGGGCCTTACGATCCGCTCCATGGCGCACGCCTTGGCGCAAGGCGACAGACTGGTATCAGCACATCTCGGTCAGGTCCCGATGGCGGCAGATGTCGCAGTGTCGCTCAATACGGCGTTGATGGGCGATGGGCTGGTCATCGGCGTCGCCGCGGGCACGGACATCGTCAAGCCGCTGCATATCGTCTCCGTCGCGGTCGGGGAGCCGACGGCGACTTTCGTTCGCAATCTGATTGTGGTCGAGAATGGCGCCCGGGTGACGCTGGTGGAAAGCCATGAAGGCCCGCCGGGTTCCGATTACCAGGTCAACACCGCCTGCGACCTCGTGATCGGCGAGGGTGCCGAGGTCGATTACCTCGACATCATCGCGGAAGGGTCGGACGCATTCCACGTTTCCACCTTGATGGCTTGCCTGGGGGCGCGCGCGCGGCTCAGGGACGTGAGCTTCACGACCGGGGGCGCGGTGGTGCGCAATCAACGGCTGTTGCGGCTCGAAGGCGAGGGCGGTTTTGCCGCCGTCGGCGGGGCGAGCCTCCTCAACGGGCGCCAGCATGCCGATGCGATGGTGATCGCCGACCATCGGGCGGGTCAGTGCCAGAGCAGGGAGTTGTTCAAGGCCGTGCTCGACGGTGAGGCCCGCAACGTATTCCAGGGCCGCATCACGGTGCATCAACGCGCACAGAAGACCGATGCGAGGATGATGACTTGGGCGTTGCTGCTCTCGCCGACGGCGGAAGCCATCAGCAAGCCGGAGCTCGAGATCTTTGCCGACGATGTCCAGTGTGGCCATGGCGCGACCACCGGGTCGCTCGACGGCGATCTGAAATTCTACCTGATGGCGCGCGGCATCCCCGCCAGGGAGGCCGAGACGCTGCTCGTCCAGGCTTTCATCGGCGAGGTCATCGACGGTATCGGACATGTGGGGCTGCGCGAGGCGTTGATGGACGCGGCCGCCGGCTGGCTCGCGGCCCGAGGGTGAAATCATGCATCCTGCGGTGACCAATGGCAGCTACGACGTCGACCGGGTGCGCCAGGATTTCCCCATCCTCGGCCTCAAGGTCCATGGCAAGCCGCTGGTCTATCTCGACAATGCCGCGTCGGCGCAGAAGCCGAAGGCGGTGCTCGACCGCTTGGCGCAGGCCTATACCAGCGAATACGCCAATGTCCACCGCGGCCTGCATTACCTCGCCAATGCCGCGACCGAAGCCTATGAAGGCGCGCGCGAGACCGTGCGGGGATTTCTCAATGCCGGCCGGCCCGAGGAGATCGTCTTCACGCGCGGCGCGACCGAGGCGATAAACCTCGTCGCTCAAACGTTCGGGCGCGAGCGCATCAAGCCCGGCGACGAGATCGTGCTCTCGATCATGGAGCACCATGCCAATATCGTGCCGTGGCATTTCCTGCGCGAGCGGCAGGGCGCGGTGATCAAGTGGGCCCCGGTCGACGACGACGGCAATTTCCTCGTCGACGAATTCGAGAAGCTCCTGACGGATCGCACCAGGATGGTGGCGATCACCCACATGTCGAATGTGCTCGGCACCATCGTGCCAGTGAAGGAGGTTGTGCGCATCGCCCACGAGCACGGCATCCCGGTGCTGATCGACGGCGCCCAGGCTGCCGTCCACCTCGACGTCGATGTCCGCGATATCGACTGCGATTTCTACGTGGTCACCGGCCACAAGCTCTATGGTCCCACCGGGATCGGAGTGCTGTACGCCAAGCACGAGCATCTTGCCGCGATGCCGCCATTCAACGGCGGCGGCGAAATGATCCGCGAAGTGTTCGAGGACCGCATCACCTATGGCGAGCCGCCGCATCGGTTCGAGGCAGGCACTCCTGCGATCGTGCAGGCGATCGGGCTTGGCGCTGCGATCGACTACGTCGGTTCGATCGGAAAAGCGCGGATCAGGGCGCACGAAAGCGCTCTCGTCGCCTATGCGCATGAGCGCCTGCGCGAAATCAACTCGCTGCGCATCGTCGGCACCGCGAAGGACAAGGGTGCGCTGATCTCGTTCGATCTCCAGGGTGCGCATCCGCACGATTTCGCCACCATCATCGATCGTTCCGGCGTCGCGGTGCGCGCCGGCACCCATTGTGCGATGCCGCTGCTCAGGCGGTTCGGCGTTCCGGCGACGTGTCGCGCGTCGTTTGCGCTCTACAACACGCGCGGGGAAGTCGATTGCCTGGCCCAAGCACTCAGCAAGGCGCGGGAGTTCTTCACATGATGGAATCGTCCTACTGGTTCGACGAAGCAACCAAATACAAGGAACAGGCGCTGGCGAGTGACGATCCGGGCGAGCAGCGCGAATACCTCGAACTCGCGGAAATCTGCGTCGATTTCGCAGTCCGGGTCGAAGAGCGCACGCCCGGCGGCTGATCGCGAACCGGAACACAGCTGCGACCCGACGAAGGAAGACAGTCATGACGATCGCACTCGTAAACCCAAAGGCTTTCGAACGGGCGGCGCCGGATGCCGTGGTGATGCGCTTTGCCGGCGATTCCGGCGACGGCATTCAGCTCACCGGCGGCCAGTTCACGCTTTCTACCGCGCTCGCCGGCAACGATCTGGCGACGTTTCCGGATTTCCCCGCCGAGATTCGCGCACCCCAGGGCACGACCTTCGGGGTGTCGGCATTCCAGATCAATTTCGGATCGACCTCGATCGACACCGCCGGCGATGCGCCGGACGTGCTCATGGCGATGAATCCGGCTGCGCTGAAGGTGAACCTGGCGGCGCTTCGCCCGGGCGGCCTCATCATCGCGGATACCGGCGCGTTCGACGAGCGCAATCTGGAAAAGGCGGGCTACAAGGAAAATCCGCTCGAAGGCGCGGCTCTCGCCCAGTACCAGGTCGTGCCCTTCGACATCACCCGATTGACCCTCGAAGCGGTCAAGCCGTTGGGGCTCGGCAATCGCGACGCGCTGCGCTGCAAGGCGATGTGGGCGCTCGGCCTCGCGCTGTGGATGTTCGATCGCGACCGCGGGCCGTTGATCGAATATCTCAAGACCAAGTTCGGCGCCAAGGGCGACAAGCTCGTCGAGGCCAACATTGCCGCCCTCAACGCCGGACACGCCTATGGCGAGACCGCCGAGATCGGCCGGCCGCTCAAGCAGTTGCGGGTACCGCCGGCGGAAATGCCGCCGGGTCTCTATCGCACCGTGACCGGCGGCGAGACGATCGCACTCGGCCTGGTGGCCGGCAGCCAGCTGGCCGGGCTGCCGTTGTTCCTGGGATCCTATCCGATCACGCCGGCGAGCCCGATCCTGCATCAGCTCTCCAAGCTCAAGGAATACGACGTCACCACGTTCCAGGCCGAGGATGAGATCGCCGCGATCTGTTCGGCGATCGGGGCCTCTTATGCGGGTCATCTCGGCGTCACCTCGTCGTCGGGGCCCGGCATTGCCCTCAAGGGCGAGGCGCTCGGCCTTGCGATCATATCGGAGCTGCCATTGGTGGTCGTGAACTGCCAGCGCGGCGGACCGTCGACCGGATTGCCGACCAAGACCGAACAGTCCGACCTCTATCAGGCCGTGTACGGCCGCAACGGCGATGCTCCCCTCGTGGTCATCGCGTCGCGCAGCCCGTCCGATTGTTTCGAGGTGGCCATGGAAGCGGTGCGGCTCGCCGTCCAGTTCATGACGCCGGTGATGCTGCTGACCGACGGCTACATCGCCAATGCGGCCGAGCCCTGGCGCGTTCCCGACATGGCCGCGTACCCGCCATTCCCCACGACCTTCTTCGACGAGGTGCCGGCGGAAGGTAAGATCAACCCGTATCTGCGCGACCCCGAAACGTTGAAGCGCGTCTGGATCAAGCCCGGCACTGCCGGCCTGACCCACCGCATCGGCGGTATCGAGAAGAGCTATTCCACCGGGGAAATCAGCTACGAGCCCGCCAATCATCAGAAGATGACCGACACCCGCAAGGCCAAGATCGACGGCATCGCCAACCACATTCCCGAGCAGGAGGTCTCGTTGGGTACGGCGTCGGGCAGGCTCGCGGTGGTCGGCTGGGGCTCGACCTTCGGGCCGATCCAGCAGGGGGTGCGCCGGGCACGTGCCCGCGGCGCCGACGTGAGCCACGTCCACATCAGGTATTTGTGGCCGCTGCCGCGGAACCTCGGAACCCTGCTGCGCAATTACGAGCGCGTACTCGTACCGGAGATGAATACGGGCCAGCTCAAGACGGTGCTGCGCGACCAGTATCTCATCGACGCGAAACCCTTCAACAAAGTTTCAGGGCAACCATTCATGATCGCGGAGATCGAAGCCGCGATCGAACGAGCTCTCGCCTGAGGAGGCCCGCCATGAACGCTCTCCCGCAATTCACGCCCGCCGACTTCGCGTCCGATCAGGAGGTGCGTTGGTGCCCGGGCTGCGGCGATTACTCGATCCTCAAATCGGTGCAGCGCACCCTCGCGCAGATCGGCGCGCGCCCGGAGAACACCGTCTGCGTCTCCGGCATCGGTTGCTCCAGCCGCTTTCCCTATTACGTCGAGAGCTACGGCTACCACACCATCCACGGCCGGGCGCCTGCGATCGCCACGGGGATCAAGCTCGCCAACCCCGCCCTCGATGTCTGGATCGTCACCGGCGACGGCGACGGCCTGTCGATCGGCGGCAACCACATGCTGCACCTGCTGCGCCGCAACCTCGACTGCCAAGTGCTCCTGTTCAACAACGAGATCTACGGCCTGACCAAAGGCCAATATTCGCCGACCAGCCGCAGCGGCACGCGATCGCCGTCGACGCCATTCGGCTCGGTGGAGTCACCGATCAGCCCGTGCGGATTTGCGCTCGGCTCCGGCGCGCGATTCATCGCCCGCGGCTACGATACCGCCCAGGCGAAGCTGCCAGACCTGTTGCAGCGGGCTCACCGGCACAAGGGCACGAGCTTCGTGGAAATCTATACGAACTGCATCGTCTACAATAACGGGGCGTTCGAGAATTTCGCCGGCAAGAAGGCGGCCCCGGACGCGTTGCTGTGGCTGGAGCATGGCCAGCCAATGCTGTTCGCCAAGGGTGCGAAGGGGCTCCGGCTCAATCGCCAGAGCCTGGCGCTGGAGGTCGTGTCGGTGCCCGACGGCAATATCGAGGGGCTGGATGTTCTCGTCCACGACGAAACCAGCAAGAGCATCGCGCAGCTTCTGCTGGACATGCCGTTCGGCGGTTTCCCGATCGCGCTCGGAGTTGTCTACTGCAATCCGGCTCCGGCCTTCGATACCGAAGTCATCGAGCAGAACACCAAGGCGGCGGCCGGCAAGAGGCGCGATCTCAATGCGTTGCTGCGCAAGGGCGACACCTGGTCCGTCGACGCACCACTTGTCGATGCGTGAGGTCATCCGGGTTGACTCGGGATGGTTCAGTTCCTTGCATCTCTTGCGATCGGCTTTGCAGACGGTAATCGAAGCGGTGCGGGAACTCGCCGGACGGGGTGCGACAGATTGGCGACCCGCATCGCGCGGGCGTCCACCCGGTTGGCACAGGCGTGCGTAGTTCGGCGGGGGCAGCGGTCGTGGGTCGCCGCGCGTCTGCGCCTCCATCTGCGTGCCCAGGCCGTCAAGCAGGCCCGCTCCGTCTCGCTCGTTGGTTTGCGACCGCCGCCGGGGTGGTGGAACCCGATCGGGGGCCGGAAAACGACGCCCTGCTGATGCCGACATGGGCGGGCGAATGACCATTCGAGGACCAGCGCAATGAAGGCGGCGCTTCTTGAAGATCGCGGCGTGATCAGGATCGCGGGCGAATCCGCCCGCTCCTTTCTCAATGGGCTGGTGACCACCGACGTCACCAAAGTCGCGCCGGATCGGCCGTGCTTCGCCGGCTTGCTGACGCCGCAGGGAAAGATCATTGCGGATTTCATCGTGGTCGCTCCGGCCGCCGGCGACGGCGTGCTGCTCGACGTGCCGCGCGCCATCACCAAGGCGGTTCTCCAAAAGCTCAATTTCTATCGGCTGCGCGCCCCGATCAGTTGCGAGGATCAGTCCGAGACGCTCGGCGTGCTCGCGGTCTGGGGCGGCGTCGGCGCCACCGCGTGCGGCCTCGTCTATCCCGATCCGCGCCTTCCTGCGTTGGGGCACCGGGTGATGCTGCCGCCGCACCTGGCGGCTGAGGCCGCCACCGGACTCGGGGCGGAACTGGTCGGAGCACGCGCATACGATGCCCATCGCATCGCGCTCGGCATCCCGTCGGGCGGTCCGGATTTCTCCTACGGCGACGCCTTTCCCCACGACGCCGCGATGGACCAGCTCGCCGGCGTCGACTTTGCCAAGGGCTGCTATGTGGGGCAGGAAGTCGTCGCCCGCATGCAGCATCGCGGCCTGGCGCGCAACCGCATCGTGCCCCTCGCCTATGATGGCGTTGCGCCGGAGGCGGGAAGCAATGTCACCGCCGGCGACAAGTCGGTCGGCACGATCGGTTCGTCCGCCGACAGCCGAGCGCTCGCGCTGTTGCGTCTCGACCGCGTTGCCGACGCCCTCGCGGCCGGCATCCCGCTGACCGCCGGCGGCCACAGCGTGCGGCTCGTAAAGCCGGACTGGGTGCGGTTCGCATGGCCAGGCGAAGCGAAGCCGGCGGGTTGAGGGGCATTGCTGCAGAAGTTGGTGCGGTCGCGTTGTGCGCACACGGTGCGGTACGGGCGGCAAACAGGACCGCCGGAGCCGGCAGATGGCGACGGCGGCGCCTCGGCAGGTTTCTCCACCTGTCGTCATGCTTTGCACCGGGCTCCAAATGTCGCGTTTCAAACAGCGTTGCTCGTTCGACGTGTCGGCATCGCGACACCGGCTTCGATCGAAAAATCGATATCTCATAAGGGGTTATTCAGTTCGGTTCGCTGGCATGCTCGTTGCGTAATACCTCGGCGGGACACCTGCACGAGGATCAGGCCATGGATTTCAAGGTTACGACCGCTGCTGAAAAATTCGTTCGTCGCATGATCCGGTTCAACGGCGGTGGCGGACTTCGGCTGGCGGTAACGGCCGGCGGCTGTTCCGGGCTCGCCGCGCAATTCGAGGTCGAAGGCGCGCCGCGCGCCGGGGATTCGGTATACGAGCACAAGGACCTCACGTTCTTCCTGCCGGCGGAAAGCCGGCTGTTGCTCGACGGCGTGACGGTGGATTTCCGCGAGACCGCGACGGAAAGCGGCTTCGTTTTCCACGATCCGAAACAGGCTTCTTGCGGCTGCAAGAGCACCCATGACGACGCGGTGGCCGAAGCGATCGCCCATACGCTGGCGCATTAGGAGACCACCATGGCGGCGCGGATTGGATGCAACGCATTGGCAGCCTCCCCGGCCGAGCAAGCGCGCGATACCGATGTGCTGCTCAGCGCCGGACTTGCGCGCATGGACGCAGGCCGCACCGCCGCAATCGGACCGCTCGCGCCCGATCTCCTCGACAGGCGCGGCGCCGACGTGCCGCTCAGCATCCTCGAGTCGCATGGGGCGCGGCAATGACGGACGACATCGACGAAGCCAAGAATTGGTGCGGCAACGACATTGATTGCGATGCATGCGCCCACCGCGGCCTGCGGGCGCAGGGACGTTGCCAACTCAGGCGCGCTTGCGTCGAGGACCGATATGCACGCCGGATCGACCGTTTTTTCGACCAGAACCCGGCGCTCGCCGACCGCTATCTCGGCCATCCGCATTTCGAAACCCGCGCCATCGCGGCAAAGCACGCAAACGTGTTTCAGCTGCCGCCGCTGTTGAAGGATCCGGACGAAACCGTTCGTTGGAATGCGGCGCAGCGGCTGCCGCGGCGGTACCTGCTCGGCCTGCGCCAGGACCCGCACCGCGAGGTGCGCATTCGCGTCGCGGCGCACCTCGGCGTAGAGGAGCTTCGTCCCATGATGGACGATGCCGACTATTATGTGCGGCTCACCGTCGCCCGACGCATCGCGCCGGCTCACCTGCCGCAGATGATGCTTGATTCGGAAGTCGAGGTTCGGCGCGCGGTAGCGCGGCGCATCGATGCGCGGTGGCTCCTCCATATGGCGGCCGATCACGACGCCGAGGTCCGGCTCGAGGCGGCGCAGCGCCTCGCGCCGAGCCAGCTCGGTCAATTGCGCGACGACGCCGATTGGCGGGTACGCCACCACGTAGCCAATCAAATCGGCCTTTCCGAGCTTGCCGAGATGCGCGGCGATCCTGATCCCCTCGTTCAGGATGTGGTGCGGGCGCGGCTGACCGTGGCGATGATCGGGCTGGGGGGCAGTCGCTGACTGCGCCGGGGAGGGCAACATGAAAATCGCCTTTGCGACCCAGGACCTCAAGCGCGTCGACGCCCACTTCGGCTGGGCCAGGAACATTGCGATCTACGATGTCTCGCCGCAGGGCTATCAGTTCCTGGAGGCGGTTCAGTTCGACGGCGATCTGCAGCAGGACGGCAACGAGGACAAACTCGCTCCCAAGATCGAGGCGATCAAGGACTGCACGATCCTCTACGTCGCAGCGATCGGCGGATCGGGCGCCGCGCGGGTGGTGGCCAGTAACATCCACCCGATGAAGGTCAACCATGCGGAAGAAATCACCGGCCTTCTCGACAAGCTCACGGTCGTGCTCAAGGGCGTCCCGCCGCCCTGGCTGCGCAAGGCGCTGCTGAAGGACCGGGATCGCACTCTCGATTTCGAGGACAACGTGAATCTTGGTTAGCCCGATGTCGTGAACATGCGGGCGACGGGACAGCAGCGCAGGAACACCATCATGTCCGATATCGACACGCTCAAGGCCGACATCAAGAAGCTTTCCGCCAAGGCGATCAACACGAAAATGAACCTGCACGATCTGGCCGAGGACCTGCCGATCAACTGGCCGAACATCATGACCGTCGCGCAGGAGGCGTTTGACGCGTTCAAAGCACTCGATGCGGCCCGCCAATCCTTGAAGGACGCGGAGACCAAGGCGGCCTGATCCGGCAATGCCCCTGATGTCTTGGTGGCGCGGCCGCAATCCCGGAAGCAGCGCCACCCGAGCAAGAGTGTGACCTGAGGTTTCGCGCATGAACGCCCCGATCCCCCACGCGCAACTGTCCGACCTGATGTCGGCGCTGCCTTCCGGCAGCAGCGAGGCATTGCGGGCGAACGCCGGGGCGACTGCATATCTCCTTCTTACCGGCTGCGAGGTTGCGGCCGCTCGCATCGAAGCGGATCGGGCGTTCGACCGCCATGTCTTCGCCTCTCTGCTCGCTGTGGCGGCCTGCGAGGGGGGCGTCATCGGGGATCGGATCGGCCTTGCGGACGACGACCTCGCCGGCCTGATGGAGCGATGGTTTCCGCAGGCTCCGGACGTTTTCGAGCGGTGGCGCCCGACGGCGACGGCGCCCGAGGACGACGAAATATCCATGGTCCGCGAGCTGCTGCTGGCACATCGCTCGACCTTTGGCGAGGACGGCCGTTGGCTCGCCTTCATGATTGCGCGGCGCGCGCTGGAGTCGAACCACCTATGGGAAGACCTGGGTCTGCGCGATCGCACCGAGCTGTCGCGGCTGCTGTCTCGCCATTTTGCCCCTCTCGCGACGCGCAATACGAAAAACATGCGTTGGAAGCGGTTCTTCTACCGCATGCTGTGTGAGAGCGACGGCTTCGTGATGTGCAGCACGCCGGTGTGCACCAATTGCCGCGACTTCGATCTTTGTTTCGGGGAGGAGAGCGGCGAAAGCCGTCTAGCCAAGGCGCGCCGCAGTCTGGCGCTGACGGAGGCGGCATCATGAGCGTTCGCTGGGTCGTCGGCACCGTCTCCACGGTGGAGTTCTAAGATGGCGCAGTTCGACACCATGGGCTTTTCGGGCCTGGAAGGGGCTGACGCCGCGGGCCCGGACCTGCTCGATGGGTGCCACGAGCCGGCGCTCGACGACCGGCAGTACGATTATAAGGAGCTGCTTCGCCGCACCGGTCTGCGCCCGACACGCCAGCGTCTGGCGCTGAGCTCGATCCTGTTTTCGAACGGCAATCGGCATCTCACCGCCGAGATGCTGCATGCTGAGGCGATCGCGGCGAGGGTCCCGGTGTCGCTTGCGACCATCTACAACAATCTGCATCAATTCACCCAGGCCGGCCTGATCCGGCAGATCGCCGTCGACGGATCGAAGGCGTTTTTCGACACCAACCCGACCGAGCATCACCACTTCTTCTTTACCGGCGAGCATGCGCTGCTCGACATCCCGGCCGCCGAAGTGGTGCTCGGAGATCTGCCAGTGCCGCCGGACGGCTTCGAGATCGCGCGCGTCGACGTTGTGGTCCGGCTGCGCCGCAAGGGAGCTCCGGCGAGGTAGCCTCCGGGCGACAGCGGTCGCAGCATTTCCGATGGAACCCGACGAGGCGGTGCCAGGCTGTCGGGTTCCCGACAAATGGCCGGAGGCCGCAATCTTTCATGCATTATGGATAGTTAGCCGGCGTACAGGCGGTTGGCATGCTTGTTGCCACCACCCATGCCAGACCCTTGCAGCCTGGAGTGCTCCGTCATGATCGTCCTAACCGCCGCGGCCGCGTCTGCCGTCAAGACCGCCATTTCGCGTGCCGGCCAGACCGATGCCGGTTTGCGCATCATGGTCGAAGAAGGCGGCTGCGCCGGCTACAAATACGTGATCGGCCTCGACGCCGAACCGCGTCCGGATGACGTCGTGGTGGAGGCGCAGGGCGTCAAGGTGTTCATCGATCCCGACTCCCAGCCGCGACTTGCGGGCATGCGCGTGAATTTCGTGGAGAGCTTGGAGGGCTCGGGCTTCACTTTCGAGAACCCGAACGCCGCCGCCAAGTGTGGTTGTGGCAAGTCGTTCGGCTGACGGACGTTCCAAGCCGCTTGTGCCACGGTCGGGTCGCCACGCGGCGCCTGGAAACAATGCTCCGTTAGCCTGGCAGCGCCGAAGCCTCGCTCGAAAGGCGGAAGTTTACGGACGATTTGAGCGTGCCGCCTGGGCGTCTGTCCGGATCCGCTCGACCATGGAGCGGAATCCGTTCGAGCGTTGCGGCGAGAGGTGTTCGCGCAACCCCAAGCGCTCGAACAGGGCGCCCGCGTCGGCCGAAAGTATCTCTCCGGTATGTTTGCCGGAGAACATCGCGAGCAGGATGGCGACCAGCCCGCGAACAATGTGGGCATCGCTGTCGCCCGAAAAGGTGAGCACAGGTTCGTCGGCGGCGGAATGGACCATGGTCGAGAGCCAAACCTGGCTGGCGCAGCCCTGGACCTTGTTTGCCTCGATGCGGTCGCGTTCGGTCAGCGGGTGGAGCAAGCGGCCCAGCTCGATCACATAGCGGTAACGATCATCCCACTCTTCCAGCAGGGAAAAGTTCTCGATGATCTGGTCGATCGTCGGCAATGAATGGCCCATCTCTATCGCAGCCCATGGTTTGACGCCCCACTTCGGCAGGGCGGCTGGTGGATCGTCAGGCTCGTTCCGATGCAACGTCGATGACCGGGCGGCGTCCGAGCCATTGCGGAACCGGCAGCCCCCTCGAACGCAGGAATTCCGGATTGAACAATTTCGACTGGTAGCGCGTTCCGTAGTCAGCGAGCACCGTCACGATGATATTGCCGGGGCCGAGTTCGCGCGCCAGCCTGATCGCACCCGCGACATTGATGCCGGATGAGCCCCCGAGGCAAAGGCCTTCGCGCTCGAGCAGGTCGAATATGATCGGTAGCGCTTCCTCGTCGGGGATCTGATAGGCAAGGTCGATCGGCGCATCTTCGAGGTTTTTGGTGATGCGGCCCTGGCCGATGCCCTCGGTGATCGAGGAGCCTTCCGATTTCAGCACGCCGCTCGTGTAGTAGCTGTAGAGCGCAGCGCCCTTGGGGTCGGCAAGCCCGATCTTGATTGCGGAGTTGCGCTCCTTGAGCGCGATGGCGACGCCCGCGAGCGTGCCGCCGGTACCCACCGCACAGATGAAGCCGCCCACCTTGCCGTCGGTCTGCTGCCAGATTTCCGGGCCGGTGGTGCGAACGTGGCCTTCGCGATTTGCAACGTTGTCGAACTGGTTGGCCCAGATGGCCCCGTTCGGCTCGCTTTCGGCAAGCCGGGCGGCGAGACGGCCGGATATTTTCACGTAGTTATCGGGATTGGAGTAGGGGACCGCCGGTACCTCGACCAGTTCGGCGCCGCACAGGCGCAGCATGTCCTTCTTCTCCTGGCTCTGCGTGTCCGGGATGACGATGACGGAGCGAAACCCCATGGCATTGCCGACCAGAGCCAGCCCGATGCCGGTATTGCCCGCGGTGCCTTCGACGATGATGCCGCCTGGCCGCAGGGTTCCCCTCCTGATCGCGTCCTCGATGATGAAGAGCGCGGCGCGGTCCTTCACCGACTGGCCCGGATTCATGAACTCGGCCTTGCCGAGGACCAGGCAGCCGGTCTCCGCCGAGGCGCGCTCGAGCCGGATGAGAGGCGTATTCCCGATCGCTGCGACAATGCCGTCGCTGAATTGCATGGCGGAATTCCTGCTGCCGGCCGACTAAATGTCAAATCCTATCCGCATGTCGTCCTCGCTGATCAAGCGGGATCAAGCAAGCGCCGTACCGCTCCCGCAGGAATTGGCGTAAATCGCACCGATATCCCTGCAGCTGACAATCAGAAGCCTTCAGGGGCGTTGTTTTGTTTCAGACAGCGGCGCCCACGGATGTCGACTGCTGCGCACCGATGTCGGGTTTGAAACAAGCCCGAAACAATCCGGTCTAATCCACTATCTATCGGAAATTGCCCCGATTTCTCCGCTCTGCGACGGCTGGCACGGTCGTTGCAAAAGTTATCCTTGCAAGGCGAATGGTTGCTGGCTTCGCGCCCCCGACGAGGAAGAGCAACGTCCGCATCCGCGCCGTGCGACGGTGAATATCGAGATCAGGCTGCGCAGCAAGCGCACATCGATCAAACGGCAACGGTATGAAGGAGAGCCACATGGCGGCACTACGACAAATCGCATTTTACGGCAAGGGCGGTATCGGCAAGTCGACGACCTCGCAGAACACCTTGGCGGCGCTGGCCCAGATGGGTCACAAGATCCTGATCGTCGGCTGCGATCCCAAGGCGGACTCGACCCGCCTCATCCTGCACGCCAAGGCGCAGGATACCATTCTGAGCCTGGCCGCCGCAGCGGGCAGCGTCGAGGACCTCGAAATCGAAGAGGTCATGAAAGTCGGCTACGAGAACATCCGCTGCGTCGAGTCCGGCGGCCCGGAGCCCGGAGTTGGTTGCGCCGGCCGCGGCGTCATCACCTCGATCAACTTCCTCGAGGAGAACGGCGCCTATGAGGACCTCGACTATGTGTCCTACGACGTGCTGGGCGACGTGGTGTGCGGCGGCTTCGCCATGCCGATCCGCGAGAACAAGGCGCAGGAAATCTACATCGTGATGTCCGGCGAGATGATGGCCATGTATGCGGCCAACAACATCTCCAAGGGCATTTTGAAGTATGCCAACTCGGGCGGCGTGCGCCTGGGCGGGCTCGTCTGCAACGAACGCCAGACCGACAAGGAGCTCGAGCTCGCCGAGGCCATGGCCGCGAAGCTCGGCACCAAGCTCATCTATTTCGTGCCGCGCGACAACATCGTGCAGCATGCCGAGCTTCGCCGCATGACCGTGCTCGAATATGCACCGGACTCGGTCCAGGCGGGTCACTATCGCGCACTGGCCGAGAAGATCCACAACAACGCCGGCAAGGGCATCATCCCGACCCCCATCACCATGGACGAGCTCGAGGACATGCTGATGGAGCACGGCATCATGAAGAAGGTCGACGAAGCCATCGTCGGCAAGACCGCGGCGGAGCTGGCGGCGGACGCCCTGGCGGCGGCGTCGGCCTGAGTTCTCCATCGGACCTATCCGGCCTTTCGCAAAGAGAGGCCGGGTTCCGGCACCGCAGACGGGGTCAAGCGAGGATACCGACATGAGTTTCGCGAAAACGCAGAGCGTTGCAGAAATCAAGGCTCGGAACAAGGAGCTGATCAACGAGGTCTTGCAGGTCTATCCTGAAAAGACCGCCAAGAGGCGCGCCAAGCACCTCGGTGTGCACGAGGCCGGAAAATCCGATTGCGGCGTCAATCGAATCTCAAATCGGTGCCGGGCGTCATGACGATCCGGGGCTGCGCCTATGCGGGATCGAAAGGCGTGGTCTGGGGTCCGATCAAGGACATGATCCACATCAGCCACGGCCCGGTCGGCTGCGGCCAATATTCCTGGGCGGCACGGCGCAATTACTATATCGGCACGACCGGTATCGACACCTTCGTGACCATGCAGTTCACCTCCGATTTCCAGGA
This sequence comes from uncultured Alphaproteobacteria bacterium, assembly GCA_963795865.1. Lineage (GTDB taxonomy): Bacteria > Pseudomonadota > Alphaproteobacteria > Rhizobiales > Xanthobacteraceae > JAJPKK01. Next base: position 2,772 of record CAWCJX010000034.1, on the reverse strand, counting down.
AAAGGACATCGTCTTCGGCGGCGACAAGAAACTCGCCAAGATCATGGACGAAATCCAGGAGCTGTTCCCGCTCAACAACGGCATCACCGTCCAGTCCGAATGCCCGATCGGCTTGATCGGAGACGACATCGAGGCGGTTTCCAAGGCCAAATCCAAGGAATACGAGGGCAAGACCATCGTTCCGGTCCGCTGCGAGGGGTTCCGCGGCGTGTCGCAGTCGCTCGGTCACCATATTGCCAATGACTCGATTCGCGATTGGGTGTTCGACAAGATCGCGCCGGACGCGCCGCCGAAATTTGAGCAGTCGCCCTATGACGTTGCCATCATCGGCGATTACAACATCGGTGGCGATGCGTGGTCGTCCCGTATCCTGCTCGAGGAGATGGGCCTGCGCGTGATCGCCCAGTGGTCGGGAGACGGCAGTCTGGCCGAACTCGAAGCGACGCCCAAGGCGAAGCTCAACGTTCTGCACTGCTACCGCTCGATGAACTACATCTCGCGGCACATGGAAGAGAAGTACGGCATTCCATGGTGCGAGTACAATTTCTTCGGGCCCAGCAAGATCGCCGAATCGCTGCGCAAGATCGCCGGTTTCTTCGACGACAAGATCAAGGAGGGCGCCGAGCGCGTCATCGCGCGATACCAGCCTCTGATGGATGCGGTGATTGCGCGGTATCGGCCCCGCCTCGAGGGCAAGACCGTGATGCTCTTCGTCGGCGGCCTTCGCCCGCGCCATGTGATCGGCGCCTATGAGGATCTCGGCATGGAGGTGGTCGGCACCGGCTACGAGTTCGGCCACAACGACGACTACCAGCGCACGGCCCAGCACTACGTCAAGGACGGCACGCTGATCTATGACGACGTGACAGGCTACGAGTTCGAGAAGTTCGTCGAGAAGATCCAGCCGGATCTGGTCGGCTCGGGCATCAAGGAGAAGTACGTCTTCCAGAAGATGGGTGTGCCGTTCCGGCAGATGCATTCCTGGGATTATTCCGGCCCGTATCACGGCTACGACGGCTTCGCGATCTTCGCTCGTGACATGGACATGGCCATCAATGCGCCGATTTGGAAGATGGCCAAGGTTCCCTGGAAATCCGTTCCACGGCCGACCTTGATGGCGGCGGAATAAACGTATGTCCTTTGGTTTCTCTCCCGCCACGGCGGGGGAGAGCCTGGATACGGGGTTTGAACAGTTACCGATCAGAGGGCTTCGCCATGACGCAGAATGCCGACCACGTGCTCGATCACTTCGAGCTGTTCCGCGGCCCGGAATACCAGCAGATGCTGGCGAACAAGAAGAAGCTGTTTGAGAACCGACGCGACCCCGCGGAGGTGGAACGGGTGCGGGAATGGGCCAAGACTCCGGAATATCGGGAAAAGAACTTCGCACGTGAGGCGCTCACGGTGAATCCGGCGAAGGCCTGCCAGCCCCTTGGCGCCGTATTCGCCGCGGTGGGCTTCGAGGGCACGATCCCCTTCGTTCACGGCTCCCAGGGCTGCGTCGCATACTATCGCAGCCACTTCTCGCGTCATTTCAAGGAGCCCAGTTCCTGCGTGTCGTCGTCCATGACCGAAGATGCAGCCGTGTTCGGAGGACTCAACAACATGATCGATGGTCTCGCGAACACGTATAACATGTACAAGCCAAAGATGATCTCGGTGTCGACGACCTGCATGGCGGAAGTGATCGGCGACGACCTCAACGCCTTCATCAAGACGGCGAAGGAGAAGGGCTCCGTTCCCGCCGAATACGATGTGCCTTTCGCCCATACCCCCGCCTTCGTCGGCAGCCACATCACCGGCTACGACAACGTGCATGAAGGGCATCTTCGAGCACTTCTGGGACGGCAAGGCCGGAACGGCGCCTAAGCTCGAGCGCCGGCCGAACGACAAGATCAACTTCATCGGCGGGTTCGACGGCTATACCGTCGGCAATTTGCGCGAGATCAAGCGCCTCTTCGGCCTGATGGGCGTCGAGTATACCATCCTCGCCGACAACAGCGACGTGTGGGATACGCCGACCGACGGACAGTTCCGCATGTATGACGGCGGCACCACGCTCCAGGAAGCGGCGGATGCGATCCACGCGAAGGCGACGATATCGATGCAGCAATACTGCACCGAGAAAACGCTCCCTTTGATCGCGGCCCATGGCCACGAGGTGCTCGCCTTCAATCATCCCGTCGGGGTCGCGGCGACGGACCATTTCCTGATGGAGATATCGCGGATCACGGGCAAGCCGATCCCGGATGAAATCGCGCTGGAGCGCGGCCGCCTGGTCGACGCGATTGCCGACTCGAGCGCCCACATTCACGGCAAGAAGTTCGCGATCTACGGCGATCCGGACCTTTGCTACGGGCTTGCGGCGTTCCTGCTCGAGCTCGGTGCCGAGCCGACCCATGTGCTCGCCACCAACGGCAGCAAGGCTGGGCGGACAAGATGCAGGCGCTGTTCGACAGCTCGCCGTTCGGCAAGAATTGCCATGTCTATCCGGGCAAGGACCTGTGGCACATGCGTTCCCTGCTCTTCACCGAACCGGTCGACTTCCTGATTGGCAACACCTACGGCAAGTATCTGGAGCGGGACACCGGTACTCCGCTGATCCGGATTGGTTTTCCGGTGTTCGATCGCCACCATCACCATCGCTATCCAGTATGGGGCTATCAGGGCGGCATGAACGTCCTGGTCTGGATCCTCGACAAGATCTTCGACGAGATCGACAAGAACACGATCGTCCCGGCTAAGACGGATTTCAGCTTCGACATCATCCGC
>CAWCJX010000033.1:0-14206 GCA_963795865.1 uncultured Alphaproteobacteria bacterium | reverse complement strand
GTCACATAACCGGTTGCTCGCCGGAATCATCCAGGGTACGGGGATTTCGGATAGTCAAAGGCTCCAGCGGGCAACTTTCACTTCTGATGCGGCGTGCCGATGTACGGAAACTCGCTGAGAATGTCGGTGTGCGGTTTCAAACCGGTGGGAGGACATTCCCCCTTGGTGAGGAACGCGAGGCGGTAATCGATCACGTCGTCGGTGAAGACGCGGCCGTTGGGATACTTCGCCGGTTTCGACGGATCGAACCTCAGCACGTCGGGCAGCGTTCGCTCCTTGTCGATCGCGGCAATCGCCTCTTCGCGCGAGTAATTCCCCGTGTGGCCCATCAGATGCACGAACTGATCGAGCCAACGGGTGCGATCGTTCACCGGCTCGCTGGCATTGTATTCCAGCTTCGTGTCGTCGGTGTTGAAGAAGCTGCTGACACTCGGATGGCCCGCGCGATCGGCGTGGATCAGCTTGCCGTCCTCCCGCACGCTGCATCGTCCCCAGATGTGTACTTCGGGCTTCGGCGCCAGTTCGCTCGTCGGCAGTTCGACCACCATCGAGAAGACGTTGGCTTCGGTATTCGAGTCGACGCCGGTCCACGGCGACTTGCCGCTCAGGTGAGGCTCGGTGAAATTCCGCTTGCCCCTGATGTCGAACAGATTCTTGATGCCGTCGAAGTCGAAAAAGAAAGCGTCGCTGCGACTGCCGGCGAAGAATGTGTAGTCGCCCGCCTTGACGATGTTGGGCTTGGGTCCGAATGAGACCTCCGCGTCGGCGACGATCTTCTTCCCGACGGCTTCGACCGAGCGCGACTCCGCGCCCTTGGCCAGAAACACGTTGAACGTCTGCTTGCCGTTTTGCGGCTTCGAAAACACGTAGCTGAGCGCGATGTCCGTCAGCAAATCACCGTCGTTGTCGATGTTGAGCCGGTAGATGGCGTCAGGATGAAGCGCGTCGGCATTCGGATTTGCATTGAGGATGATCACGGTTCTCGACCGGGTCGGTCGGCGACTGGAACGCGTAGAGATCGCACAGGTCGAGTCTTTGGTCGCCGAGCGGCGGGCCGAGGCTCAGGCCGGTAAAGTGGTTCGACATCTTTCCTCCTTGTCAAGACGAGAGTGGGAACCGCAGTTCGGCAGGATGGTAACAAACCACAGATCAAATGTCGCCCCCCCCCCGCAAAAACACATTGGGGACTGCCGCAATGTGGTACCTAATATTTTTAGCGGCAATCGCCGCGCTTATCTGATCGTGTCGGCATGTATGATCGCGTTCGCTTCATCTTCGGTCAGTCTCGATTGGAATAGCTGATCCACAGACCACCCCTTTTTCTCTATGAAGTACGTGACAAGCAGGCGGTATCGCGGATAACTGCCATACTTTATCATCATCGGAACATCGAGCGGGTCTGTCGCCGAGGTCGTCGCGGAGCTGCTCGATCTGCCGGTTCTCGATGCCCACATAGTCGCAAAAGCCTTCCCACACCCATCGCGGCACCTGAAACCAGCTGAAGCCGTGCTCTACTTCGACCAAATGAGTAAGCTCGTGTCCGCAATAGAAGGCGAGGGTGCGGGGCGGCGGTGGCACATAGCCGTTGTGTATCAGGCGTCCGGTTTCGAAGTCGGCGCCGCTCAAGAACACTCTGCGAATGCCTTGGTAAGTGAGGCCGTGAGCATTCGGATCGGCTAGAAAGAACAGGCGCTGTCGCCAGCTGTCGTTGGTGACGTAGATGTTGTACTGGCGCGCGTTGGCCTTCAACGGAGACCGATCCAGCAACATCTCGCAGTCATGGAGCAGCCGCTTCCCGCCTGTGGTCGGGATCGGACGATCAGACTTGACGGTGATCTTCCCATCGCTGACCGAGAACGCAAACAACGGGTCCGGCCATATAAATGGGGGCTGAACAACAGCGCTGCACTCGCGAAGGCTGCGCTGATCCAAAGAACGGTTCGCATGAATAAGCGCAACATAACCGCCTCCACAACGCCCGTTCCGCCCGCGGCACGACTACCCTGTGCTCCGTCCGCCGTCCTTCTCCATTGGTTTTACCCGGATGCCGCGGCGCTCCAATGCTTCTCTGAGAAGCATCTCGATTTCGGCATTGACGCTCCGTAAGTCCGCCGTCGCGCATCGCCGCACCGCATCGAGCATCACCTTCTCGATCGGCAGCGGCAAAGGGAACACGTTCCGGTCCCAAAGGCCGTCCTCTGGCGGCATATCGGGTCAGGGGATAGAGAGTGCCGGTATTGATGACGGGCGTAACCTCCCGGTCGCCCACGAGAACGACCAGCAGATTTGAGATCATGGCTGCCCGGCGTTCCGGATCGAGAGGCTCGCCGATCTTTTTCTCGTCGAGTTCGCCAAGCGCGTCCTCGATAATGCTGACGGCACCTTTCACCACCATGCGCCGGGCCGCCACCACAGCACTCGCGGCCTGCTTGCGAAGCATGGCGCCTGCGATCTCGGAGGAGTAGGCGAGGTGCGAGATGCGCGCTTCAGCGACCGCGATGCCGACCGGCGACATTCGTTTGCGGATTTCCTGGAGCAGGCTCTCAGTGACGGCGTCGCCGCCATCGCGCAATGTCACCGGAGAGACGCGTTCTTCTTTCCCCAGGCTCGCAGGGAGTTGCCCCTGTATTGCTGCGTCCTCGACCTCCACCTGGTCGTAAGGATGCGTGCTCGCCATGCGCCTGAGAGCGGTTTCACTCTGCGCCTTCACGTAACTCGCATAGGATTCGGCCTCGAGTATCGCCTTGGCGGCATCCTCGACGCGCCAGACAACGACCGCGCCGATATCAACGGGATTGCCGACTGCATCGTTCACCTTCAGGGGGCCGCACTCCAGCGTCTCGAGCCGCCGCGATACTCTTCTCTTCGAATTGACGGGTTGACCCACCAGAAACCGGGCCGGCGTTCGGTGCCGACATAGCTTCCAAAGAAGAGGCAGACGAGACTCTCGTTAGGCCGGAGAATCACCAGTCCGGGCAGAAGCGCCAAAGAGACGATGATTCCAACAAGGCCGAGACTGAGCCCGAAGAAAGGAAACTGGCTCGGCGCGCGCCCGATCACTTCCGCAATTCCAAGGCATAGGGAGAGCATGACCAGCCCTAACGCGAGAACGAGCATCACATATCCGCTCCCGACCCAGAGTTTGCGGTCGGCGATGGTCTGCGGGTTGGGCGGCAGCGAGGCCGAAGAGGAAGCGAAGGTAGCGGGCATGGCCTGTTCTCCTCCAAAATTTTTCTAAGATATTTATGATATCAAAAATATGTCAAAAAACAAGCCTCTGAGGAAAGTCATCTTGATCGAGCCTTTTCGGCTCAGTTGCGATTGGAACAAGGATGCTCACCGCACCGCCAGTGCACGACGGCGCAGGCGTATCCTTGATATTTTGAGGTCCTTTACCCACTCAATTTCATCAAGATCGCGCTGCCGAATGTCTCTCCACGGTCGTACCTCCCCCGAGGTCTCCTTTCGCCGGGTGCGGACATTGTTCGCGAGACGAGTGTCCGTCGGTCAGGCCGTTCCATGCTGCTCGAAGCATGGTCCCGAGAAGTTGCGGACTTTTCGGACCAGATCACGCTCAAAATCGAAGACTTCGGAGCGCTATCCGCTTCGACGTGAAACGATGGCGCTCGGACCGCGCCTTCCACAGCCTCTTTCCGCTGCCTAGGATTTTTGCCTCCTCGCGGATATAACGGGCCCGCCACCCGCCATGCCCGCTGCTGTCCGGGCCCAGAGGAGGACTCCATGAAGAAATTGATCCTTGCCGCGCTCATCTCCAGCTTCGCCGCCAGCGCCTATGCGCAAGGCCCGACCTGCAAGGCGCAGTCCGACGAAAAGAAGCTCGCCGGCGCCGCGCAAAAGAGCTTCATGGCGAAGTGCGAGAAGGACGCCGGCAAGTCGTGCGGCATCGCGGCCACGGAAAAGAAGCTCAGGGGCGCAGCGAGGACCAGCTTCACCAAGAAGTGCGTCTCCGACTCCATCGGCGCCTGATCTCGCTGCTGCGGCCTGCAGGCGGTGGTCATTCCGGGGCCGGCCGCAAGCCGGAACCCGGAATCCAGGAGCCACGCAACCGGATTGAGGTATTTTCATACCGCAAGACGTAGTGTCGGCACAAAAATTCTACTTTGCACGGGGTTGTTTTTCAAAATATGGGAGCCCCGCCCCCGGCGCGCCTCCTACCCCGTGCGCCACCTGCCGAAATGGGTTTCGGCGCGGCGCACCAGCGCGTTGAGGAAGATCGCCATCGCCGCCAGCGTGCCGACCAGCCCCAGCAGCTTGGCCGGCTCGAAGTTCTGCGTGAACAGCGTGGTGAAATAGCCGATCCCGGCGATCGACACGTAAAGCTCGGCGAGCAGCACGCCGAGCAGCACCCCGCTCATGCCGAGCCGCATGCCGGCAAAGAAGCTCGGCACCATGTGCGGGAAGATCACGTGGCGGAACATCTGCCAGCGGCTCGCTCCCATGGAGCGCGCGCTGGTCATGAGGATCGGCTTGAGGTTCTGCACCCCGGCGACCACCGTGACCACCACGGGAAACACGCCATGGGTGACGCCGAATGCGATCTTCGATGCGGCGCCGATGCCGAAATACAGGATGAACAGCGGCAGGATGGTGATCTGCGGCATGCCGTAGAGCAGCAGCACGATCGGGAACACGCTCAGTCGCACGAACGGCTGCAGGCCGATGCCGAGGCCCAGCACCAGCCCGATCGCGACCGCGATGACGAAGGCGACGGCGAGTTCGAACAAGGTGATCCGCAGCGCGGCCGGCACGCCGGGGGTGTCGAACAGCGTATCGGGAGCACAGGAAAATCCATCCCACCCCGGAACGACGCCGCAAAGGTCGGCGATCACCTTGGACGGCGGGCTCAGAAACAGCGGATCGACGAACCAGCGCGCGGCGATCTCCCACACCGCGAACAGCGCCGCGATGACGAGCAGCCGCGCCAGCCCGGGACGCCGCGCCAGGAAGGCCCGCACCGAGGGCGAGGCGCGCTGCGTCAATTCCATCTCCCGCGCGCTTCGAGGGCCGAGACGATGGCGTTGAGGACCGCCGCGATCGCGATCACGAAAACGATGTAGGCGAACATGGGCGCCATTTCCATCGACTCCGCGAGCGAGACGATGCGGTGGCCGAGGCCGGCGAGCGACGCCAGCGTCTCGCTGCCGATGATCGACAGCAGCGCGATGGTGAACCCCATCCGCAGGCCGGTGAGAACCACCGGCAGCGCCGCCGGCAGCAGGACGAAGCGGAACAGGCCATAGTCCGACGCCCCCATGGAGCGCGCCGCGGTGACGTAGAGGCGATCGACGCCGCCGAAGCCGGCAATGGTGTTGAGCGTGATCGGAAAGAAGCTGATGACCGCGCCGATCGCGATCTTCGAGGCCGGGCCGAGGCCGAAGAACAAGACGAACAGCGGCAGGAACAGGATGATCGGGATCGCATAGAGGCCGGCGAACAGCGGCTCGAGCACCCTGGTCAGATATGGCGAGCGGCTGACGAGATATCCGGTGGAAAGGCCGCGCGCAGACCGCGATGGAAAACGCCGCCGCGAGCTCGCCCAGCGTGGTCTCGAGATCGTCGAGATAAACGCCGGTCCGCAGGATTTCGAGGAGATCGCGGGCCACCGCGACCGGATCGGGCAGCAGCAGCCGGTTCACGCCCCAGCGGGTCGCGGCGAGATACCACAGCAGGATCACGCCGGCGAGAAACAGCGCCTGCACGAGGCGGCTCGAGCCAGGCGTCGCGGGTCCGCCGCGACGCCATCACGCCGGCCCCGCCGGCGCCGGCGCGAGGCCGGCCTGCAGCACCGCCTTGCGGATCTCGTCATGCAGCAGGCCGTAGAGCTGGTTGCGCAGCGCGGTGAACTTCTCCGAGGTCACGAATTCCGGCTTGCGCGGATGCGGCTCGTCGACCGCGATGATCTCCTTGATGGTGCCCGGGCCGCGCCGAGAACACCGCGACGCGGTCGGCCAGAAACACCGCCTCGCCCAGGCTGTGGGTCACGAACACGATGGTCTTGCCGCTGCGCGCCAGCAGCACCGAGAGGTCCTCGCCGAGCATCATGCGGGTCTGCTCGTCGAGCGCGCCGAACGGCTCGTCCATCAGCAGGATCGGCGGTCTCCAGGCCGAGCGCGCGCGCCAGCGCGGCGCGCTGGCGCATGCCGCCGGACAGCTGGCCGGGATAGTGCTCGGCGAAATCCGCGAGCCCGACCGCCTCGAGCGATCGCTTCGCGCGCTTCTCGCGCTCGCCCTTTCGCACGCCCTGGAACGTCATGCCGAGCTTGATGTTCTCGATCACGGTGCTCCACGGAAACAGCGCGTTCTCCTGGAACACGAAGGCGATCTCCTGCGGCATCGGGCCGCGCACCCGCTGGTTGCCGCACCTCGACCGTGCCGGAGGCCGGCTCCATCAGTCCGCCGATGACGTTGAGCAGCGTGCTCTTGCCGCAGCCGCTCGGCCCGATCAGGCACAAGAGCTCGCCGCGCGCCACGTCGAGCGAGGTGTCGAGCAGCGCCCGCACGTAGCGGGTGCCGCCTTGCTCGCCGAACTGATGGGAGACCCCCCGAACCTGCGATCGCGACCTCGTCCATGACCATCCCGGCACCCCAGTACGAGTGCGCGTGCAAGCCCGCGCAAGTCGCTTCGGCGAAGTGACTTCGCGGTTCAGCGATGCCGCGGATCGAGCGATACCGCGTCAATTGTTCGGCAGGAAGGCCTCGGTGTAAAGCTTGCTCATGTCCGGCCGCTCCGGCAGCGCGCCCATCTCGACGAAGGAGCGCGCCAGCACGTCCAGCGCCTTGGCGTCGAAGCGGCCGGTCTTGTTGAACACCGGCATCAGTTCGTCGTAGTTCGCGGTCGCAACCGACCTGGAGACGGCGGCGACCCGCATGGCGATCGCGATCGTCTCGTCGCGGTGGTCGCGCATGTATTGCACGCTCTCGAGCAGAGCCGCCAGGAAGCCGCGCACCGCTTGCGGATTGCGGTCGGCAAAGCCCTTGCGCGCGAACACCACGTGCACATGGAAGTCCGGAATCCGGTCGCCGAACCGCACCAGGATGCGGCCGCTGCCGTCCTCGACCAGGCGCAGCACCGTGCTCGATTCGGTCACCACGGCGTCGACCTGACGGGTCTTGAGGGCGGCCGCCTGCGCCGTCGTGGTGCCGAGTGGCGCGATCTTGAAGCCGTCGCCGCCCCAGCCGTGGGAGCGCGACAATTCCTGGGCGAGCCAATAGGTGAGCGAGCCGGTGGTGGAGACGCTCACCGTGCGGCCCTTGAGATCGTCCTCGGTCCTGACCGGCCCGTCCCTGGCGACCACCATCATGATGGTGCGGGGCCGGTCGGCCAGCGCCGCCACCGCGAGCATCGGCGCGCCCTTGACCTCGAACGCGATGGTGGGGCCGCCGCCGAGGGCGAAATCGATGGCGTCGGCGGAGATGGCCTGCACCAGCCGAGCGTCGCCGCCGAAATTGGCGATCTCGAGGTCGATGGCGTGCTTTCTGAAGATGCCCGCGGCGAGCCCGACATCGGCCGGCAGGAAGGCGAAGTTCTGCGCCTGGGCCTTGCCGACCCGCACGTGGACCTGCGCCTGTGCCTGCGCCGTCAAGCCGCATATGGCGGCGACGAGGACGGCCGCGGCGGCGCGTGCGCGAGCTGCGCCGGTGACCAGACGGCCTCTCCTCATCGCGATCCCTTTCGTTATTGCTGCGCCGGCACGACATGCCTTGTTTTGCGCCAGATTGGTCGCATCCTGTGCCGCGGGCAAGGCCGTTTCGCGGTAGGACTTTTCTCACAAGACCAAGCCCTCCCTGAGCAAGGAAAATAAGAAACGACCACGTCCATGTGAGTTGCTTTGCGGGCCGGGATGAAATATGCGTTCGGTACGGCGTCACAAGAACGGGATTAACCGTCGGTTGCTGAAGGCGATCCAATTGGCCGAAGGCCTGAAGAGCTTCCCCTAGAAGCATCGAAGTGGAGGACTTACATGAGGACGAAACGCGGGTTGTACCTGGGCGTGGCGGCGGTCGCCATAGCCCTCGCTTTCGGCGTCGCCGCGACGCCCGCAAGCGCGCAACAGAACACGGCCGCGGTGAGCATCGGCAACACCGACATCGGCGGCGTCGTGACCGGACCCAATGGGCCGGAAGCCGGCGTGTGGGTGATCGCCGAGACCACCGATCTGCCGACCAAGATGAACAAGACCGTGGTGACCGACGATCAGGGCCGCTACCTGATCCCCGATCTGCCCAAGGCGAATTACATGGTGTGGGCGCGCGGCTATGGCCTCGTCGATTCCGCCAAGACCACAGAGCGAGCCCGGCAAGATCGTGAACATCACGGCGATGCCGGCCCCGAACGAAGCCGCCGCGGCGCGAATACTATCCGGCCATCTACTGGTTCTCGATGCTGAAGATCCCGGACAAGAGCATGTTCCCGGGCACCGGGCCCAAGGGCAACGGCATGCCGGTCAGCCATGAAGAGCCAGCTGCAGTGGCCCGACCAGGTCAAGACCAATGGCTGCTATCGCCTGCCATCAGCTCGGCAACAAGGCGACGCGCGACCATTCCGGAGGAGCTCGGCACCTTCAAGAATTCGGTCGAGGCCTGGGAGCGTCGCATCCAATCCGGACAGGCGATGACCGGCATGGCCGGCGCCCTCGGCCGTCAGGAGCCCAAGATCTCGATCGCGAACCTCGCCGACTGGACCGACCGGATCGCGGCGGGCGAACTGCCCTTCGCCAAGCCGGAGCGGCCGCAGGGCGTCGAGCGCAACGTCGTGATCACCCAGTGGGACTGGGGCGACCGCAAAGACCTACCTGCACGACCAGGTCTCGACCGACAAGCGCAAGCCGACCGTCAATGCCTATGGCAAGCACTTCGGCGCGACGGAAGAGAGCGCGAATTGGTTCCCGGTGTTCGATCCGGCAGCACCAATCAGCGCCACCCTGGTCACGATGCCGGTGCGCGACGCCGACATGGAGTCGACGAAGAACAACACCATGGCGCCGTCGGCCTATTGGGGCGACGAGGCGATCTGGGACAGCCAGACCAGCATGCACAGCCTGATGATGGACGAGCGCGGCGACGTCTGGTTCACCTCGCGCGTCGGCAAGCCGCGAGAACCCGGCGTTCTGCCAGGCCGGCTCGGATCATCCGTCCGCCAAGGTGTTCCCGCTCAAGGAATCGACCCGCCATCTGGCGATGTACGATCCCAAGACGAACACCACCAAGCTGGTCCGGACCTGCTTCAACACCCACCACGTCGTGCTGGCGGAAGACGCCGACAACACGCTGTGGGTCAGCGCCGGCGGACCGCAGCAAGGCGCCATCGGCTGGGTCAACCGCAAGATATTGGAAGAGACCGGCGACGAGGCGAAGGCCCAGGGCTGGGCCGCCGGTGGTCATCGACACCAATGGCAACGGCAAGCTCGACGACTACGTGCAGCCGAACCAGGCCGTCGATCCCACCAAGGACAAGCGGCTCAATGCGGGCCTCTATGGGGTCGGCGTGAACCCGGCCGATGGGACGGTGTGGGGCGCGGTGCTCGGATATCCCGGCTACGTGCTTCGGTTTGATCCCAAGACCAAGCTGTCGGAAATCTACGAGCCGCCGTTCCCGGGCTTTGGTCCGCGCGGCTTCGACATCGATCGCAACGGCGTCGCCTATGTGCCGCTGTCGAGCGGTCATCTCGCCGCCTTCGACCGCCGCAAGTGCAAGGGCCCGCTCAACGGCCCGCAGGCCGCCGAAGGCAAGCTCTGCCCGGAGGGATGGACGCTCACGGCGTTCCCCGGCCCGCAATTCCGCGACATCGCGGAAAACGGCAGCGCCGAGGCGAGCTACTACACCTGGGTCGACCAGCACAACACCTCCGGCCTCGGCAACAACGTGCCGCTGGCAACCGGCAACGCCAACGAGTCGTTGATGGCGCTGGTGGACGGCAAGTGGGTCAACATGCGGGTTCCCTATCCGCTCGGCTTCTTCGCCAAGTGGATCGATGGCCGCATCGACGATCCGAATGCCGGCTGGAAGGGTCGCGCGCTGTGGAGCACCGACGGCAACCGGACGCCGTTCCATCGCGAAACCGGCAAGGGCACCCTGCCGAAGCTCAGCAAGTTCCAGATCCGCCCCGACCCGCTCGCGCGGTAAGTAAAGGCTTCGGCCGGGTCCGGCGACCCGGCCCGCTTGCAGGAATGCCCGGCCTCTGGCCGGGCATTCTTTTGTGTGCCAGGCATGGCGTTGATGCTGGAGGTGAAAGTCCTCTGCGGGCCTTGGTGATGGGAACCGCGAGCTGAAGGCAACTGCGTCGCCGCGAGGCGGGGTGGGGAGGAAGCCGGAGGCCAAGCTCGGAGCTGACGAACAGAAATCGGATAGAAGGCCGGCGCGGTGGGGTAACCCGGCAATGGACGGGGACGCCCGATAATCATCCGGACACGCGCGCAGGTAAATCCGGCGGCGCCCGAGCGAAGCAGCAACGTCTTACCCTGGGAGACCTCTTCGCCTGTCCGGGCGAACCGGAGCAGGATGTCGGCAACGGCATCCGATGGGTGGAGAGAAGTCAGCCGAGGCCGTAGTAGCCGGACTGCGTATCGTCCGGCGAAGGGCTGAATTCAGTAGCCAAGGAGCAGTCTGGGCCAATTCGATGAGCGTGAAGCGGCGGCAAGGCAGCGGGGACCAGAAGGACCTGTTCGATCAGGTCCTGCAGGCATCGCTGCGCCTCGGCGCAACCGGCGAAGGCGGAACCGGACCTGGTGCGTGCGCGGAGCCGCAAGCGCTCGCGGCGTTTGAACAGCAACGAGCCTTGACGCAGATGTTGATGGAGGAGGTCGCGGGTTCGGCGAACCTCGACCAAGCCTACAAGCGGGTCAAAGCGAACAAGGGCGCGGCCGGGGTGGACGCGATGTCCATCGCCGAACTGCTTCCCTGGATCAGGGAGAACCGCGAGAGGCTGATCGCCGCGCTGCTGGACGGCAGCTACCAACCCAAAACCGTGCGCGGGGTGGAAATCCCCAAGCCCGGCGGTGGAACGCGCCAACTCGGCATCCCGATGCACCACGCATAATACACCTCATACAGTTTGCGTTGGGGATGGATGAAGATGTCCGGAGCTTGCCACCCATTTTCGCAGACGTCGATCAACAGCGTTGTCAATCACGATGGCGTATGGCGCGTTTGGTTTGCGTTGCACTGCTGAGACAACCCCGCGCTTGATCCAGTAATGGACGACCCACAGGCTGACGCCATATCTCTCACGAACTTGGTTGACCGTAAGCGTTCCCGTGGGAAGCGACGGGCCGTGGATGCGGTGCTTGAATCGAATCCAGCGTACGATGCTGACCGTGAAGGGCTTGCCGGTCGAGCTTGTCAGCCCTTCGCCATTGAGCCGTCGGACGATCTCTTCATCGTCGTATTGTTCCGCCATCGTGCGGATTTTAACGACGAAGGTGTCGGGATAGCGGGTTGCCTCGGCGCGGTTTGGCTGGCGATGGACATCGATGGTTTCGGTCGCTCCGCCTTGCCAGCGAATTTGCAAGTGCAACAGCTTGGGTTCCGCACCCTTGACGACCGTGATATCGCGGACCAACAAACGCAGCATTCGCTTGCGGTCGCAAGCTGAAGTGGTTGGTGCCTTCCAGAGTCGAGGAAAGTCTTTGCCGAGCTGTAAAATTTGCCGCTTTTGTTCAGGTGTGAGACTGCGCATTGCCTGACGCTCAAAATTGGCGATCTCCGCCTCGAGTTCGATTATCCGCTGCATTGCGTCGTTCCAGCGCTTTTCGAGCGTGCTGGTAACCAGGCGATTGCTGGGGTCGGCCTCCTCATAGCGGCGTTCTGCCAAGTCGGCATCGTAGCGGGCCCGCTCGATCCTTCGGCGCCATTGCGCAAAAATCGCTTTGTCGCGCGCTTCCAAGTTGGTCAGTGCTTCGAGTGCAAGTTTGATTGTCAGTGGCGTAACGGCGGTCAACAAACGCGCAGCAATGGCGTCATCCAGCGGCTTTGCCGGCAAAGACATGCAGTGGCGAAACGGCGATGCGTCCCGACTTCTCGAGTTGCAGTCATAGCTCGGGTAAAGACCGCCGTTGCCGGTATAGCGTGTACTCAGACGCCGCCCGCAGATGCTACAAAGCAACACGCCTTGCAGCAAGCAGAGTCCCTCGCGAGCAGGCCCAGCGAGAACCTCGCTGTTGGTCCGGTTCGCTGCGAGGCGACTACGATTGGCGAGGAATTGATCCCAGGTGATGTAACCCGGATGGTGGTCCGGAATAACAACACGCCACTGATCTCGTGGCATCTGGCGCGATTGAGTACAGATCTCCCCGGTGGGGCCGATCTTCTTGCAAGATTGATACCGACCAAACACGTAGGTGCCGGCGTAAGATGGATTCGCAAGAACACCGATCACCCGTGAATGGGTCAACCGACCCCAGATGAGTTTACCATCCCACACGCCGCCGTACGAGCGACGCGGGAAGAGAAGGCCGAGTTTGTGGAAGCGTTGAACCACAGCATAAGCGCTGTTCTCTTGCTCGAACAGCGTGAAGACCGCCCTGACGGCGCCTTGCACTTCCTGGTCGGGATCGAGAACGATCTTGTCGCCGTCAAATACCAAACCAACTGGCAATGGAAAACGTAACTCACCTTTCTGGGCTCTGTTGAGTTTGGCGCCGTGGAGGCGCGCGCGAATGATGTGCAGTTCTGCTTGCGCGAACGTGCCTTTCATGCCGAGGACAAGGCTGTCGTTGAAGTCGGACGGATCGTAGCAGCCATCTCCGTCGAACACCAATGTCTTGGTGACAGCGCACAGTTCCAGTAATCGATGCCAGTCCTTGTTCGAGCGTGCCAAGCGCGAGGACTCCAGCGAGAAAATCGCACCGACTTGCCCCATCGCCACGTCGCTTACAAGGGTCTTGAAGTCGTCGCGTTTGGTCGTCAGTTGTCCCGACTGCGCAAGATCCCCGTCGAGGATTCGGATCTGCTCTGGCATCCAGCCAAGCGACTTTGCTTGGTCCGCTAGATTGTACTGGCGCTCTGTGCTCTCCTGATTGAATCGCACTTGCGCCATCGTCGACTGACGAATGTAGATGCAGGCGTTTCGCATCAGATGATGATCGGCAATCTTCGGATTCAGCATGATCGGCTCCTTCCGCATTGAACGGCGGGGCGCCTGCAGCGAGATAGGATTCGATCATGTTGGCGATGATGGCGCCCGCCTCGGCAAAATCGAGCGTTGCGACCGCCGGATCCATTTAGTCGGAGACTCTCGCGGCGACGCAGAAGCTCGGCATTGATCGCGCAAATCTCGTTGAGCATCTCCTGGAGTTTGCGGTAATTGGCGAGAAACGCGGCGACTTGGGGGTAAGTCGCGTTTGGCACATAGCCGAGGCGCGGGCGTTCGCCGGTTCGGGCAACCGTGGACAAATATCGCTTGGGCCCGTGCCCAGGCCCGTCGATGCAATGACAACTGGGTCGACCACAACGCTTGTAGGTCTCGATCAGTGACCCACGTATCACCTGCTCGATTGGTGGCAACGCCCGCACCAGCTGGTGGCGGCGTCTGCGTAGAGCCGCGGACGAAGAGTTCTTCATGTTCTCCGGACCGAATCAATACTATGTCCGATAGATTCAGAAATCGAGTCATCGGTCAAGCCTCACTTCTTGTGTCTCAACGAACAGACAAGTTCGCTAAGCGCCAGCGCGCCGGCCGCATCGAAGAGCAATGGCTGTTGGCCATTGAAAGGCCCACTCGGAGTGCCAGGAGGTGCCCAGTCAGTCCATTCGCGTGGGACTGCAAACGAGCCCCTCTCGGCATGGCGCAGGCTCAACGTCTCTACGCCTGAGACCTTCCTGACCTTCAGCACAACAAACTGATGACCTCGAAGGGGATGAAAGGGGTGGGTTATCTCGGCCGATCCCAAAGGCTGACCAGGCCAATGTGCAGTTCGAAGCAACCGTGCCGACCGTGGTGGACCGTCTGGTTCAGCAAGCGATTCTGCAAGTCCTGGAGCCGATCCTCGACCCGACATTCTCGTCATCGAGCTTCGGCTTTCGCCCGGGGCGGAGCGCCCATCAAGCGCTCGCCCAGGCCCAAACCTACGTCGCCGACGGCCGCGAGATCGTCGTGGATATCGACCTGGAGAAGTTCTTCGACCGGGTCAACCACGACATTCTGATGGCCCGTCTGGCGCGGCGCATTGGCGACAAACGCCTGCTGAC
>CAWCJX010000032.1:0-186833 GCA_963795865.1 uncultured Alphaproteobacteria bacterium | reverse complement strand
CGATGGGACTGGTGATCGTTCAACTGGTCGCCGTCGATCTCGTCTTCTCCGTCGATTCCATCGTCACGGCGATCGGCATGTCGCGGGATATCCGCATCATGATCGCGGCGATCCTGATCGCGGTCGCCATCATGTATGCGGCGTCCGGCCCGGCGGCGCGGTTCGTCGCCGAGCACCCCACCACCAGGATGCTGGCGCTGGCATTTCTGCTGCTGATCGGGGTGGCGCTGGTGGCCGACGGCTTCGACTTCCACATTCCGCGCGGCTACATCTATTTCGCCATGGCGTTTGCCGCCGCGGTCGAGGCTTTCAACGTCATGGCGGCGCGCAAGCGGCGCCGGCGACCGGGGAAACAGGTTTCATGACCGACAGGATCGTTCTCGTCACCGGCGCCAGTCGCGGCATCGGCGCCGCGACGGCGCGCCTTGCCGCCGCCGGCGGATATGGCGTCGCGGTGAATTATGCGCATGACGAGGCGGCGGCTGCGGCAGTGGTGGCGGAGATTGCCAAGGCCGGCGGCCGCGCCGCGGCCATCCAGGCCGATGTGAGCCGCGAGCACGATGTCGAGCGCCTGTTCTCGTCCATCGACCGCAAGCTCGGCCGCCTGACCCATCTCGTCTGCAACACCGGCATCACCGGGCCGCTGTCGCGGATCGAGGCCCTCGCTGCCGATGCGGCCCGGGAAATCCTCGAGGTCAACGTGCTCGGAACGTTTCTGTGCGTCCGCGCCGCGATCCCGCGCCTGTCGAAGGCCCAGGGCGGGGCAGGGGGCGCCATCGTGCTGATCTCCTCGGCGATGGCGACGCTGGGCGGGCCGGGCGAATACGTGATGTATGCCGCCTCGAAGGGCGCCGTGGAGAGCCTGTCGATCGGGCTCGCGCTCGAACTCGCCGCCGAGGGCATCCGCGTCAACGTGGTCGAGCCCGGACCGATCGCGACCGGCATCCACCCGCCCGGCCGGCTCGAGCGCATCACCAAGGCGGTGCCCATGGCCCGCGCCGGCACCATGGACGAGATCGCCCAGGCGGTGATGTTCCTGCTCTCCGAGCAGTCGTCGTTCACCACCGGCGCGGTGCTGCGGGTGGCCGGCGGACGGTGAGGGCGTTTGAAGAAGCTGCGTCGCGCGCTTGAAGGGCACCAGGCGGCGGCGGGCGCCTCACCGGTTCGTCCCGTCGTCGGTGAAGACCAGCGATTGCTGGAAGCGGATGGCGTCGGCCGTCCCGCTGGCGGCGGTGGGAAGCGCTTTGCCCTCGATCATGTAAAGCCGCCGATTGTGATAGAACAGCGCGACCATCGAGCGGCTGCCGTCCGGACCCAGGATGCTGAGCTGGCGGCCGTAGATCCGGCTGATGCGGTGCTCGATATCGAGCTTGACCTCGCCACCTGGGAACAGTGTCTTGACCGCGTGGTCGATGACCGGCTTTTCCGCCGCCGAAGCGCCGGAAGCGTCAATCACCATCATCTTGAACACGCTGCCGTCCTGGCTGGCGGAATAGATCCGCGCTTCGACCGGGCGGCCGTCGACGGTCTGATAAGTGGTGGTTTCCTTGGTGGGATCGGTCGGAAACGAGACCGAGAAGAAGTCTTCGGGATAGGTGTATTCCGTCCAGCTCTGCGCCGCGGCGGGGGCGCTGGCGGCAATCAACGCGACGATGAGGGCGATCAGGCGCATGTTCGGATTCCGAGCCAGGGTGGACGAGAGCGGACCGTCCGCGAGGAGACGCAAGGATTAATAGGTCGAAGTGACGTCCAATTCAACTGGAGCCGACTGCGGGAAGATCGCGCTCCTCCTCGCCCCGACCGGTAGGGCGTGGCGTTCTTTCTCCCCGCATGGTCGATGAGCACGCCCCGGGCCGCGCGGTGCTGATTCGGGATGACGGTCAGCCTGCCGGGCACCGCGCCAAGCTGCCGCGCCGACGCCGACCGCAAGCCGGCTCCTGCACAAAGGCATTCGGTGTGATACGGTCGAGGGGTACGCTACCCGCCTGGCCTCGCTATGGAGAAATAGATGGCACGTTCTGTAAGCATTCTGGCGCTGCTGCTCGCAGGCCTCATATCGGCCGCGGGGTAGCCCGCGCCGCGGAAATCAAGGTGCTGAGCGCCGGAAACATGACGTCGATCCTGAAAGACGTGACGGGCGAGTTCGAGCGCGCAACCGGGCACAAGGTGGTCGTCGAATACGGGTCCGTCGTCCTGATGAGGCGACGGATTCAAGGCGGCGAGGTGGCGGATCTGACCATCAATGAAAGGCCGATCCTCGAGGACCTGGCGAAGCAGGGACGCATCGCTCCCGGCGGGATCGTCGACGTCGCGCGCTCGCCGTTCGGCGTGGCCGTTCGCGCCGGCGCCCCCAAGCCCGACATCAGCACCGCCGACGCGCTCAAGCGGACGCTGCTGGCGGCCGAAAGCATCGCGCAGCCCAACCCGGCCAACGGCGCGCAGGACGGCATGTATTTCGACGACCTGATCGCCAAACTGGGGATTGCCGACCAAATCAAGCCGAAAATCAAGCTGACCCAGGGCGGCGACGCCGCGGCCCAGCTGGTCGCCTCCGGCGGCGCCCAGATCGGGGTGGCGCAGCGGCGCAATTTCTTCACCCTGAATGGCGTACAGTTGCTGGAGCCGCTGCCCGACATTCCGGGAATCAAGTTCCTGATGGCAGCGGGACTTGTTGCCAATGCCCGCGAACCCGCGGCGGCGGCGGCATTCGCGAAGTTCCTGTCGTCGGCCGCCGCCGCACCGGCGATCAAGGCCGGAGGTATGGAGGCCTACACGCCATGACGCGTAAAAGGACGAGCGGTCGCAGGTATGATGGTGCCGGGCCGTGTTTCGGATCAGCAGCGTTTTCATTCAACAACGGTGGATACGGGAGGTCACGATGAGAATGTCTCGACGCGAAACCATGCAGTTTTCCGCTACGGCGCTGGCGGGATTATCGCTCGCCTCGCTCAAGGCCGAGCAACTCGCGGCTCAAGGCGCACCGCAGCCCGACGGCCTGGTGGAAACCAAGCTGCGCCAGATTTCGACGCTGCCGCTCAACCCCGACGGTTCCGCGGTCGAGTACACGCCCCAGGAAGCCGGCGCGATCACCGGCGTGCTGTGGCGCACCAAGAACAAGACGCCCGAAGGCGAATACGACGTCCGCAAGATGAAGATCAAGGTCGACGGGCGCGGCACCGCGACGCTGTCGGGCACCCTGACCTTCGACGTGCTCGAAAAGCTGCCGCGGCATTCCTATGTGGTGCGGCTGCAGTGCGGCGCCCCGAACCCGCGCGGCACCGTGAAGTGGACCGGCGTGCGGTTTTCCGATTTCGCCCAGGCGGTCGGCGCCCAGAGCTTCGCCAATTATTGCCGGCTGGTGGGCTCGGATGCGTACTTCATCGACGAGGACATGACGACCCTGATGCACCCGCAGGTCGTGCTGGCGTGGCAGCTCAATGATGCGCCGATTCCGCCCGAACATGGCGCGCCGCTGCGTCTCATCGTGCCGTTCCGCTACGGCGCCCGCAGCCTCAAGGCGATCACCGAAATCCAGTTCACCGCGACGTCGTTCGCGCCGCCCAAGCCGTGGCCGACCTGATCGGCCGCCTCGGGCTCGTCCGCGATTTATCACTACAAATGCCTGATCGAGCAACCTTTCTACTCCCTTCCTCGCCTGCGGGTGGGGAGGGGGCTGCCGTAGCGCGTCTGCGCCGTGGGATTGCCCCCTCCCCGACCCCAAGCGGCCACAAGCGGAGGGAGCGGACCACTCGATTGTTGGCGAACGTGTCCTTGGCGTTCCGCCTCTGACGCGTTCCCGCAAGGGTTCCGCAGGGCGGCCCGCGGGCCGCAAGGGTCAGGGATGGCCGGCGGGTGCGTACTTTGCATGGGGTTGTTTTCATGAAATGAGAAACGCCCCCCTCCCGGATCGCGGGCGCTTGGCGCACCCGCCGGCCCGGCCGCTGCTTGCGTCGCCGCCGCGACTACCTATGATCCCGCGCCATTGGACAAGTGACGGGGTTCATGCAAACCCTGCGAGACGGACAGTAAGGGAGGGAGTCATGGTTGCGGCAGTGCGTGTGCATAAGACTGGCGGCCCCGAGGTGCTCACCTATGAGGACATCGACATACCCGCGCCGGGGCCGGGGCAGGTCAGGCTCAGGCAGCGCGCCGCCGGGGTCAATTTCGTCGATACCTATTTTCGCGCCGGGATGTATCCGTCCCCGGTGGGGATGCCGTTCGTCTCCGGCAACGAGGGCGCCGGCGAGGTGATCGCGGTCGGCCCGGGGGTCACCGATCTCAAGGTGGGCGACCGCGTCGGCTACGTGGTTCCGCTCGGTGCCTACGCCGCCGAACGCCTGCTGCCGGCGGAACGGGCCGTCAAGCTGCCGGCCGGCATCAGCTACGAGCAGGCCGCCGCCGCCATGCTCAAGGGCATGACGGTGTGCTATCTGGTGCGCCGCACCTTCCCGGTAAAGAAAGGCGACACCATACTGGTCCATGCCGCCGCGGGGGGCATCGGCCTGATCGCGTCGCAATGGGCCAATGCGCTGGGCGCCACCGTGATCGGCACTGTCGGCACCAAGGAAAAGGCCGAGCTTGCGCGCGCCAATGGCTGCCACCACACCATTCTCTATCGCGACGAGGACTTCGTCGCCCGCGTCAAGGAGATCACCAAGGGCGCGCTGTGCGACGTCGTCTATGACGGCGTCGGCAAGACCACCTTTCCGGGCTCGCTCGACTGCATCCGTCCGCTCGGCATGTTCGTCAGCTTCGGCAGCGCGTCGGGCCCGATCGAGGCCTTCAACATCAACCTGCTGCAGTTCAAGGGCTCGCTGTTCGCGACGCGGCCGACGCTGAACCATTATGGCGCCAAGCGCGAAGATCTCCTCGCACTCGCCGACGAGACGTTCGCCATGGTCGCGGGCGGCAAGGTGAAGATTCCGATCAACCAGACCTATCCGCTCAAGGACGCCGCGAAGGCGCACCGCGATCTGGAATCCCGCGCCACCACGGGCGCTTCGATCCTGCTGACCTGAGCGGTCTCCCCGGCGGAGATGCCGCATGAAAACGGCTTCACGGAATCATACCGCAGGGCGGCTCGGCGCGGTGGTCGCGGCTGCATTCGCAGCCGCGTCGGGCGCCCGGGCGGCGAGCCCGATGACCGATGCCGAAGCCGTCGCGCTCGCGGCCAGGCACTGCGTGATGTGCCATTCCGAGATGCCGACCCATGAGGCCTTCGACAAGCCGCCCAAGGGCATCAGGCTGGAAACGGTCGAGCAATTGCGGCGCTACGCCAAAGAGATCATCGCCCAGGTCGTGGTCGAGCGGGCGATGCCGCTCGGCAACCAGACCGACATGACCGACGAGGAGCGCGAGCGGTTCGGCGCCTGGGCCGAAGGCCGGAAATAATGAAGGTCTGGGGGCTGTGGGCGACGGCCGGCTTCGCCATCCTGGCGTTCGTGCTCGGCCAGGCCATGGGCATCGCGGCGCTGACGATGGTGAAGAATTTCGACCCGACGCGGGTCGATTACGACGGTACCGCGGTCGCGGTCTACACGCTGGTCGGCAATCCCGTCGAAATCATCACGCTGGTGCTGGCGACGCGGCTGTCCGGCTCCGACGCGCTCGCCTATCTCGGCCTCGACATTCCGCGTCGGCGCGACATCGCCATCGCGGCGGCCGGGCTCATGGCAGTGATCCTCGCGGCCGATGGCATGACCCTTGCGCTCGGCAAGGAAGTGGTGCCGGCGTTCCAGCTCGAGTTGCACCGCACCGCCCAGGCCGAGGGCACGCTGCCCTGGCTGTGGCTCGCGATCCTCGTCGCGGCGCCGGTGGGGGAGGAATTGCTGTTCCGCGGCTTCATGTTCCGCGGTTTCGTCCACGAGCCCCGCGACGCGCTGCCGGCCATCCTGGTGCTCGCCCTGATCTGGTCGCTGCTGCACGTGCAATACGACTGGTTCGGCACCGCGCAGGTGTTTCTGATCGGCGTGCTGTTCGGCTTCGTGCGCTGGCGCAGCGGCTCGACCACGCTGGTGATCCTGCTCCACATGCTGCTCAACCTGGAGAGCGTGGTGGAGACGGTGTTCGTGATGGGATGGGTGTAATGTTTGCGGATTGAATTGGCAAACGCGATCCCTTCGCCGGCCTCGACCGCGATGGGCTGCCGGCCGGACCGCTCTCTGCGCTCCGCTCGACCACGGCGATGCCAGCACACGAAGGAGGCAGGAATGGCGACATACTCCGGTGAATGTTTTTGCGGGGCTGTCCATTTGGAAGTTTCGGGAGAACCGGAAGGCATGGGCTATTGTCATTGCCGGTCATGCCGTTCGTGGTCCGGCGGACCGGTCAATGCCTTCACGCTCTGGAAGCCGGACGCCGTACGGGTCACGGCCGGCGCCGAACACGTGGGGACGTTCCAGAAGACGCCGATGAGCCAGCGGCAATACTGCAAGAAGTGCGGAGGCCATCTGATGACCCGTCACCCGTCGCTGGCATTGGTCGATGTCTTCGCGGCCACGCTGCCGGCGCTCAGGTTCAGCCCGGGCGTCCACATCAACTACGCCGAGACCGTGCTGCCGATGCGCGACGGACTTCCGAAGCTGAAGGATTTTCCCGCCGAGTTCGGCGGGTCGGGCGAACTGATGGCGGAATAGGCCCGCCTTGCATCGCCAGCCGCCGGGCGGCGGGGCTTCGCCACCGGCACCGCATGCCGCTGTGCCGGTGCCCCGAAGGTGGCGTCGGGGACCCCTATCACATCATGTCCGCGAGCCAAGCCATCACCGGATGGTCGAACATGCCCTCGGGCAGCCGCGGCAGCGCGAACACCTCGATGCCGGTGGTGAAGCGGCGGATGGTGGCGGTGGTGTCGTCGAGGCCGGCGGCGCTGCCGGGGGTTTCGTTCACCACCACGGCGGCCACCTTGAGCCCGTTGCGGTCGAGCACGTCGAGCGCCGACAAGGTGTGGCTGAGCGTGCCGACATAGGTGCCGGCGGCGAGGATCAGCGGCAGATCGAGCTCGATCATCCAGTCGAGCACGGTGCGGCGATCGTCGAGCGGCACCATGATGCCGCCGATCCCTTCGACGATCAGCGCATCGCCGTGGCGCGCGATGGCGCGGCGGCAATGGGCACACAGCGCGGCGAAATCGATCCTGGCGCCCTCGCGGCGCGCGGCGATGTCGGGGGACAGCGGTTGGCGCAGCCGGTAGGGCGATACGTCCGCGATCAGTTCCGGCGTGAGGGCATGGCCGAGCGCCAGCAACAGGCGGCCGGTGTCGGTCGCCTGCGGGGTGCGGGGATCGAACCCGGTGATGACCGGCTTGAGCGCCTCGACGGTGCGTCCCCGCGCCCGCAATTGATGGATCATGCCGCGGGCGATGAAGGTCTTGCCGACATCGGTGCCGGTGGCGGTGATGAAGACGGCGGTCATGCCGCGATCGCCACGCCGGTGCGCACGAGATCGGCGAGCCGGGCGATGTCGCCGTCGTCGTGGCGCGCGGTGAAGGCAAAGCGCAGCCGCGCGGTGCCGGCCGGCACCGTGGGCGGGCGGATCGGCACCACGAGGTATCCCTCCGCTTCGAGAAGTCGCGCCGCCGCAAGCGCCGCTTCGGCCGCGCCGACGATCACCGGCACGATCTGGCTCGTTGCCGGCCGGCAGGCCGGCGCGGGCGGTGAAGGCCCGCGCCTTGGCGAGCGGCGCGGCGGCGAGCGCGGGATCGCCGGCGATGAGATCGAGCGCGGCGATGGCAGCGGCGACGATCGCGGGCGGCAGGGCGGTCGAGTAGATCAAGGGGCGGGCACGGTTCTTCATCAGCTCGATCACCGGCGCCGAAGCGCAGAGATAGCCGCCATAGGCGCCGATCGCCTTCGACAGCGTGCCCATCTGCAGCGGCACGTCGGCGGCGGCGCCGGTGGCGAAGGTCGAGCCGCGGCCGTCGCCGATGACCCCGATGCCGTGGGCATCGTCCGCCATCAGCCAGGCGTCGTACTCGCGGGCGAGACGGCCGAGCGCGGGCAGGGGGGCGAGGTCGCCGTCCATGGAGAACACGCCGTCGGTCAGGATCAGCGCCTTGCCGTGGGGGGTGCGGCGCTCGTCCAGCAGCGCGCGCAGGTCACCGAGGTCGTTATGGCGGTAGGGCAGCACGGTCGCGCCGGAGAGCCGCGCCCCCGCCCACAGGCAGGCGTGGGCAAGTTCGTCGATCAGGACGAGATCGCCGCCGCCGACCAGCGCCGGGACGATCCCGGCATTGGCGAGATAGCCGGAGCCGAACACGCAACATGCCGCGGTGCCCTTGAGCCGCGCCAGCCGGCTCTCCAGCGCGTCATAGAGCGGATGGTTCCCGGTGACGAGCCGCGACGCGCCGGCGCCGACGCCATATTGCGCGATGGCCGCCCGGGCGGCCTCCGCGAGTGCGGGATGATTGCTGAGCCCGAGGTAATCGTTGCACGAAAACGACACCAGGCGCCGCCCGTCGCGCTCGACCACGACGTCGCGGCGCGCGGTGGTCACCAGCGCCCGGCGCAGATGCCGACCCTCGAGGTCGGCGAGCTTGGCGGTGGCGAAATCGTCGAGGGAGGACATTATCTGCTATGACCTGCTCCCGCCCCCTTCTTCACGGGGAGGGTTGGGGTGGAGTCCGCGGATTCTCCGCAAGCACCGCGCTTGCCGCCCGCGATCCCACGCCGACCCTTCCTTTTCAAGGGGAGGGAGAAGACATGGCCGCGCAACGGAAGTCAAAGCAACGGAAGTCAAAGAACCGGCTCAATGCAACGAGATTCAGGCAAAAAATACGCCGGCGGCGCCATCGGCCCGGCGGATTGGAATGATCTTTCCCGCATCTGGCTGCCTTATGCCCAGATGAAGACCGCCGCTGCGCCGCTGCCGGTCGTGGCAACGCGCGGCAGCCGCATCATCCTTGCCGACGGCAGGGAGCTGATCGACGGCATCGCGTCGTGGTGGACCGCCTGCCACGGCTATAACCATCCCCACATTTCCGCGGCGGTGAAGCGCCAGCTCGACATCATGCCCCATGTCATGTTCGGGGGGCTCGTCCATGAAGGCGCGTTGACGCTGGCGCGGCGTCTCGCCGCGCTGATGCCGGGGCTCGACCGGGTGTTCTTCTCCGATTCCGGCTCGGTCGCGGTCGAAGTCGCGATGAAGATGGCGGTGCAGTACTGGCTCAACAAAGGGGTGCGCGGCCGCACCAAGTTCATCGCCTTCCGCGGCGCCTATCATGGCGACACCACCGGCGCCATGGCGGTCTCCGACCCGGAAGAGAGCATGCACCGCACGTTCGGCGGGCTGTTGCCGAGGCACTATGTGCGCGAGCTGCCGGGCGACGAGGAACGCCTCGCACAGCTGGAGCGGCTCATCGAGGGCCATGCCGGGGACATCGCGGGGATCATCGTCGAGCCGCTGGTGCAGGGCGCCGGCGGCATGCGCTTTTCCGACCTCGACACGCTGCGCCGGCTGCGGCTGTTCGCCGACCGCCACCAGGTGCTGCTGATCTTCGACGAGATTTTCACCGGCTTCGGCCGCACCGGAAAGATGTTCGCGGCCGACCATGCCGGCGTCGCGCCGGACATCGCCACGCTGTCCAAGGCGCTCACGGCAGGAACGCTTCCGCTCGCCGCAACGCTGGCGCGCGAGGAGGTGTTCGATGCGTTCTGGTCGGACGAGCCCATGCACGCGCTGATGCACGGGCCGACCTACATGGCCAATGCGCTGGCCTGTGCGGCCGCCAACGCCTCGCTCGACCTGTTCGAGCGCGAGCCGCGGCTAGCGCAGGTCGCGGCGATCGAGCAGGCGCTGCGGACGGGGCTCGCGCCGTGCCGCGACATGCCGGGCGTGCGCGACGTCCGCGTCATGGGGGCGATCGGGGTGGTCGAGCTCGACGACATCGGCGACCTCGACGCGCTGCGCCGCCGCTTCGTCGCCGAAGGGGTGTTCGTGCGTCCGTTCGGAACCGTCGTCTATCTGACGCCGGCCTTCACCATTGCGCCGGACGAGCTTGCCGCGCTCACCGACGCGGTGGTGAAGGTGGTCGGTGCCATGGAGCACCCATGAGCGCGCTGTTCGGTCTCGCCGAGGTCGAGGCGGCGCTGCCGATCGTGCGCGCGGTGATGCCGCCGACGCCGCAATATGCCTGGCCGCAGCTTGCGGCGGCGACCGGGGCGCAGGTGTTCGTCAAGCACGAGAACCACACGCCGACCGGCGCCTTCAAGCTGCGCGGCGGCCTCGTCTATGTGGACCGCGCTCAGCGCGGGCACGCCCGCAGGCCACCGGCATCGTGACCGCGACGCGCGGCAATCACGGCCAGTCGCTCGCCCTTGCCGGCGGCCGCGCCGGCTTGCCCGTCGCCATCGTGGTGCCGCACGGCAATTCCATCGAGAAGAACGCGGCGATGCGCGGATTCGGCGCCGAGCTGATCGAGCACGGCCGCGACTTCGACGAGGCCAAGGAACATGCCGCGGCCATCGCGCGGGAGCGCGGCTACACCTTCGTGCCGTCGTTCCACCGCGACCTCGTCATCGGGGTCGCGACCTATGCCCTCGAATTCCTCGGCACGATCGCCGATCTCGATACCGTCTACGTGCCGATCGGGCTCGGCTCCGGCATTTGCGGCATGATCGCCACGCGCGACGCGCTCGGCCTTGCGACCCGCATCGTCGGCGTGGTCGCCGAGAACGCCAATGCCTATGCGCGGTCCTTCGCGGCCGGGCACGTGGTGCCCACCAATGCCGCCCGCACCTTTGCCGACGGCATGGCGGTGCGGGTGCCCGACGCGGCTGCGCTCGCCGTCATCCGAAGCGGAGCCGAGCGCATCGTCGAGGTGTCGGAGGACGAGATCGCCGCAGCCATCCGGCTCTATTTCAGCGCGACCCACACCCTGACCGAAGGCGCCGCCGCGGCGCCGCTGGCCGCCCTGATGAAGGAGCGCGAGCGCATGAAGGGCCGCCGGGTCGGGCTCATCGTCACCGGGCAGAATATCGATACTCCGCTGATGGCGAAGGTGCTGGCGGGGCAGACGCCGCAGTCGTAGCGGAGAACCGGCGTAGCGGAGGACAGACTACAGATGACGGAGGACAGATAAAGTGAAGGAGGTGCGGTCACTTTCGGCGCTTCTTCAACTGCCGTCCGTCCTCTGTCCACCGTCCTCCACCTTCAAAACCCCACCACCGTCCCATGCAGATCATACGCCTCGGCGCGCTCGATCTTCACCGTCGCGAACTCGCCGACCCGGAGCGGGCGGCGCGAGGCGACGTAGACGGTGCCGTCGATCTCCGGGGCGTCGCCCTTGCTGCGGCCCTTGGCGACGGTCGGGCCGACCGCGTCGATCAGCACCTGCTGGCGGGTGCCGACCCGGCGCTTGAGGCGCCTGGCCGAGATCGCCTGCTGGCGCTGCATGAAGCGGTGCCAGCGCTCTTCCTTGACTTCGTCCGGCACGGCGGGCGCCGGCGTCGTTGGCGGCGGCGCCCCGGACCGGCTCGTAGCGGAAGCAGCCGACCCGGTCGAGCGCGGCTTCGTCGAGCCAGTCGAGCAGGAAGGCGAATTCCTCCTCGGTCTCGCCGGGAAAGCCGACGATGAAGGTCGAGCGCAAGGTGATGTCCGGGCAGATGTCGCGCCAGCGCCGGATGCGCTCCAGGGTCTTTTCCTGGGCGGCGGGGCGGCGCATGCGGCGCAGCACCTCGGGGCTCGCATGCTGGAACGGCACGTCGAGATAGGGCAGCACCTTGCCCTCGCGCCATCAGCGGAATCACCTCGTCCACGTGGGGATAGGGATAGACGTAGTGCAGCCGCACCCAGACGCCGAGTTCGCCCAGCGCGGCGGCGAGATCGACGAAACGCGCCCGCAGGTCGCGGTCCTTCCACCGGCTCGCGGCATATTTGATGTCGACGCCATAGGCCGAGGTGTCCTGGGAGATCACCAGCAGCTCCTTCACCCCGGCGGCGACCAGGCGCTCGGCCTCGCGCAGCACGTCGGCGGCCGGGCGCGAGACCAGGTCGCCGCGCAGCCTCGGGATGATGCAGAAGCTGCAGCGGTTGTTGCAGCCTTCGGAAATCTTCAGATAGGCGTAGTGGCGCGGCGTGAGCTTGATGCCCTCCGGCGGCACCAGGTCGACGAACGGGTCGTGGCGCGGCGGCGCCGCCCGATGCACCGCGTCGAGCACGCTTTCGTATTGCTGCGGGCCGGTGATGGCGAGCACGTCGGGAAACCGCGCGGTGATCTGTTCCGGCTCCGCGCCCATGCAGCCGGTGACGATCACCTTGCCGTTCTCGCGCGAGCGCGGCGCCGATGGCATCGAGGGACTCCGCCTGGGCGCTGTCGAGGAAGCCGCAGGTGTTGACGATGACGAGGTCGGCGCCGTCATGCGCGGCGCGCGAGCTCGTAGCCCTCGGCGCGCAGCCGCGTGATGATGCGCTCGGAATCGACCAGCGCCTTGGGGCAGCCGAGCGAGACGAAGCTGATCCGGCGCGCCGGTTCGGGCGGCGGCGATGGTTCGACATCCTGGGAAGCCATGACGGCGATATAGGCTGTTCCGTGCGTCGATGCGAGCGTGTCGAATGGGACTGTCGAAATAGGACACAAGTCCAGGTCTGGAGCGGATTTCGAGCCCCGAGGTGTCGTCCGGGCCGGATTCACGACGAAATGCCAGGCGGCCCCTGCGACAAATCGAGTCTCGGGGCTTTCAAGATTTCGCCAAGATCGCTACAGAGTTTCCCGCAGCCTGGCTCCCGCCCGCCGCGGGCCGGTCGGGGGCGGCACACAAGAAAACTTGATTTCCAAGGAGTTGGCGCGATGAAAACATCCTCGGTCGCGGTCTTGCTCATATTCGCTTCCCTTGCGCTGCCGGCCGCCGCTGCGGAGCCGAACAAGGACGTCAAGGGGCTCTATCTGCTCACCGATTACCCGGCGGTGTCGGTGCGGCCGGGAACCACCTCGACGGTGTCGCTGCGGCTGCAGAATTACGGCCTGCCGCCCGAGCGCTACGCGCTCTCGGTCGACGGCACGCCGCCGGGCTGGACCGCGACGCTGCTCGGCGGCGGCCAGCCGATCGCGGCCGCGATGCCGGCGACCGACCAGAGCGTCAGCCTGCAGCTGCGCCTCGACGTGCCGGCCAATGCCGACCTGACCACCCAGACCCTGACCGTGAAGGCGGAAGGGCAGGGCAGCGATGTGAGCCTGCCGCTCACCATCAACCTCGCCAAGGAACTGCCGGCGAAGCTCGCGATCACGCCGCAGCTGCCGTCGCTGCGCGGCACCCCGAAGTCGAGCTTCGACTACACCCTCGCGCATCAAGAACGACAGCGGCCGCAACCTCACCGTCAGCCTCGCCGCGACCGCGCCGCGCAATTTCGAGACCTCCTTCACCGAGGCCTACGGCACCCAGGAACTGTCCTCGGTGCCGATCGATGCCGGCGCCTCCAAGGACGTCAAGCTCAAGGTGCGCCCGCCGTCCTCGGTCGATGCCGGCACTTTCCCGATCGAGGTCACGGCGTCGGCCGCCGATGCCTCCGCCAAGACCGAGCTGACCATGGAGATCGCCGGGCAGCCGCGGCTTTCCATCGCCGGCCGCGACGGCCTCGTCAGCGCCCGTGCCGTCGCCGGCGAGCAGACCACGGTCCCGATCATCGTCGCCAATGACGGCACCGCCCCCGCCGACAATATCGACCTGTCGGGCTCGGCGCCGAGCGGCTGGAAGATCACCTTCGAGCCCAAGACCATCGACCGCATCGCGCCCGAACGCCACCAGCGAGGCCAATGCGCTGATCACGCCCGACCGACAAGTCGCTGGCCGGCGACTACATGGCGACCATCCGGGCGGCGTCGCGCGGCGAGAACGCCTCGACCCAGTTCCGCGTCACCGTCGGCACCTCCACCACCTGGGGCATGGTCGGCGTCGGCGTCATCGGCGCGGCGCTGCTGCTGATGGTGGGCGCGGTGGCAAGGTTCGGACGGCGATGAGCGAGCCCGTCATCACCGCGCGCGGCCTCACCAAGCGCTACGGCACCAGCATCGTCGTCGACGGCATCGACTTCGACATCCTGCAGGGGCGAGACCTTCGGCCTGCTGGGACCGAACGGCGCCGGCAAGACCACCACGATCCTGATGATGCTGGGCCTCACCGAAGTGTCGGACGGCGAGGTGCGGGTGATCGGCCACGACCCCGTGCGCGAGCCGCTCGCGGTCAAGCGCCGGGTCGGCTATCTGCCCGACGCGGTCGGCTTCTATGACGGCATGACGGCGGCGGAGAACCTGTCCTATACGGCGCGGCTGATGGGTTTTTCCCGCGAGCTGCGCCGCACCCGCATCGCCGATGCGCTCGCCCGCGTGCGCCTCGGCGACGTCGCCGACAAGCGGGTCGCGACCTTCTCGCGCGGCATGCGCCAGCGCCTCGGCCTCGCCGAGCTGTTGATGAAACGCGCCGAGATCGCGATCCTGGACGAGCCGACCTCGGGCCTCGATCCGCAGTCGACCCACGAATTCCTCGACATGATCGCGGACCTCAAGCGCGAAGGCGTCACCACGCTCATCACCTCGCATCTGCTCGACCAGGTGCAGCGCCTGTGCGACCGGGTCGCGCTGTTCCAGCGCGGCCGAATTCTGATGATGGGCACGGTGCCGGAACTGGCGCGCGAAGTGCTGGGCGCCGGCTTCGTGGTCGACGTCGAGGCCACCGCCGCGCCGACGCAGGACCTGGTGCCGCGGCTCGGCGCCATTCCCGGCGTGAAGTCGGTGGAGCGCACCGGCGACATCCATTACCGCATGACGGCCGATCACGACGTGCGCTCGGAAGCGGCCCGCGCGGTGGTCGCCGCCGACGGCGCGCTGACCCGTCTCTCGGTCGCCGAGCCGAGCCTCGACGCCATCTACACCCGCTTCTTCGAGCGTTCCGCCGAAAAGGAGATGCGCGATGCAGCGTGAGGGCTCGCCCTGGCAGGGCCTCGGCACGGTGGTGCTCAAGGAACTCGCCGACCACCTCGGCAGCGCGCGCATGCGCATGCTGGAATGGCTGATGCTGCTCACCGCGGCGGCGCCGCTCTACAGCGCCATCACCAGCCTGCGCGATACCACAGCGGAAGACCCGTTTCTGCTGCTCAAGCTGTTCACCGTCGACCGGGCGCCGCTGCCCTCGTTCGTCGGCATTCTCGGATTTCTCATTCCGCTGATGGCGATCGGGCTCGGCTTCGACGCCATCAACGGCGAGCACAACCGCCGCACCCTGTCGCGCATCCTCGCCCAGCCGATCTATCGCGACGCACTGCTGGCCGGCAAGTTCATCGCCGGCCTGACCACGCTCGGGATCAGCCTGCTGTGCCTGTGGCTCCTGGTGGTCGGGCTCGGCGTGCTGTTCCTCGGCGTGCCGCCGAGCGGAGAGGAGATCGTGCGCTCGCTGATCTTCCTGTTCGTCTCGCTGGCCTATGCCGGCGTGTGGCTCGCGGTCGCCATGCTGTTCTCGGTGATCTTCCGCTCGCCGGCGACGGCGGCGCTGCTGTCGCTCGGCGTGTGGCTGTTCATGACGCTGCTGTGGCCGATGATCGCCCCGGTGCTGGCGCAGATGATCGCGCCGCCGGACATCCGCTACGTCATGCTCGGGCTGCAGAGCCCGGAAACGATGCAGTGGCAGGTAGCGCTGTCGCGGCTCTCGCCCAACGACTTGTATGGCGAATCGGTGCTGGCAATCCTGTCGCCGTCGACCCGCGCGCTCGGCCCGATCTTCCTCGATCAATTGCAGGGCGCCGTGATCGGCTCGGCGCTGCCGCTCAAGGAAAGCCTGATGATCGCCTGGCCCCAGGTGGTCGGCCTCATCGCCGGCGCCATCATGCTGTTCGTCGCCACCTATGTCGTGTTCCAGCGACAAGAGGTGAGGGCGTAGGGGCTTCGCCTGCAACCGGGTGTTCTGCGGCGCTCGTCCGCTGCCGCTGCTCGTGCGGCCTCGCTACCAGCATGACGCACGGAGATCGGAGCGCGCAAAAAAAACCGAGCCCCGTTTCGGGGGCTCGGCCTGTCGAAAGACCACGTCGGGTGGGCGTTACTTCGCCTTGGCCTTGAGGGCGGCGAGGTCGGCCTCGCTGCGCAGCGTCATCACGCCCATCTTGCTGTCGCGATAGATCGGGACGATGACCTTCGTCACGCCGTCGCGCTCCAAGAGCGACACGTGGCGAATTTCAGTGCCGCGGGTCGGCAGGTCGAACATGGTCCACTGGCCCTTGGCCGGGTCGTATTTGGTGATCCGGTCCGCGGTCCAGAGATTGCCCCACACATTGTGGTTCTGGTCGACCGCGATGTGATAGGGCTGGTAGGACGAATCCGGGAACGGGATAATCGTCGTCTGCATCGTCTTGGTGTCGATGCGGGCGAGGCTGGAGCCCCAGGAATTGCCGACCCACAAGACGTCGGCGTTCTTGTCGGTGCCCATGCGGCGCGGGCCCTGCGACCACGGCAGCGGCGTGTTGAACGAGAGCTCGTTGTAGTTCTCATAGAACTCGCGTGCCTTCGGGGTCACCCGGTCCATCTGCTCCTTCATCGACGGCAGGGACACTTCGGTCGCCTTGCCGGTCGCAATGTCGCCACGGCCGATGGTGTCGAGCGCCATCTGGGCCCACCAGCCATTGCCGTCGCGATCGCCGGCGGCGCCGTAGGTCATGCCGGTTCCCTTGGGCGATTTAAACGGCTTGATCGACTTGAAGTCGGTGAACTGCTCGGTCACGGGGTCGAAACGGACCGCTCCATCCGCCGCCGAAGCCCAGATCTTGCCCTTGCCGTCGACGTCCATGGTCACGGCGCCGCCGAGCGGCGACATGGTCGCGGGCGTCTGGTAGACGCTGATCTTCTCGGTCTTGACGTCGAGCTTGCCGAGCGCGCGGCGTCCCGGATTGACGTCGAACCAGAAGTCGCCATTGCCGTCCCGCACCAGGCCGTGGGCGTTGGCGGCGCGGCCGTTGGCGGCATCGACCTTGAGCCACTTCACTTCGCCGGTCTTGGCGTCGACCTTGCCGATGGTGGCGAGCTTGTTGGGGTTGTTGTTGGTGAAGTAGACATTGCCGTCGAGGTCCATGCCGCCGTCATGGGGCATCTGGCCGAGCTTCGAGGTGATGCCGCGCGACCAGTCCGAGCCGTCATTGACCGCACTCGCGGACTTGACGCCCTGGGTTCCGATGCCGGCATCCGGATTGAGCGGCAGGTCGTAGGTCGTCCACACGACGCGGGCGGCTTCGCCGGTCGGCCGCGGACGGTCCTTGAACTTCATCGAGGTTTCGCCGGGGCCGCGCGCGCGCGCCAGATAGGCCGCGAGATCCTTGCGATTGTATTCGATGATCTGGCTGACCTTGGCATTGGCGCCGGGATACACGCCGGAACCGGGAACGACCTTCATCAGGTTGATGATCTTGTTCCAGCCGGCTTCGTCGAACTTGAACTGCAGCGGATAGCCGGGGGTGTGGCAGCCCGTGCACTCGTTGGTGAAGATCTTCTTGATGTTGGCGTCTTCGGGCGTCGCATCGGGCAAGGCCGCGACCATCATTTCCGGCGGCAGCTGGCGATAGCGCGCCTCCGGATCGGTGATGGCGGCGAGCTTGAGGTCCTGGTGCCTGGTCGCCGTCAGATCGACGGCGTCCCGCACGGTGTTGAAGCCCAGGGCCTGCGCCCACACCTGATACTTGCCGTCGGCCAACGGCGGGAAGAAATAGTCGCCGTTCTCGTCGGTATAGACGCTGGTCGTGATGGTGGAGCCTTCCTTCTTGGCCGACACCTGCACGCCTTCGAGCTTCTGCCCGGTCGCCGACGCGATCGAGCCGGTCAGCATCTGATCGGCCGCGGCGGGCGCCGCCGCAAATCCGATCGCAACCAGACCGGCTACGCTCGCCAACAACTTGCCTCGTACTTTTGTCATCGGGGGTCCTCCTGCTTCGATTGCATGAAATCACTCCACGGGGGCTGGACGCGGTGCTGCGCCGCCCGGGGCTGCCTGGACAGGCACGGTTCGCACATACGAAATGATGGCGTCGATTTCCGCCGGCTTGAGGTAGAACTTGAAGGCCGGCATGCGCGGCGTGCCGTTCTCGACGAACTCGCGCATCACGTCGTTGTCGCCGCCGCCGGCGTCCTTGTTGAGCGGCGGGCCATAGGTCTTCGCCCCGAGCGAGGTCGGCAAGTGGCACACCCCGCACGATTGTGCGAACACTTGGCGGCCGACCTTCTGTTGGTCGGTGAGATTGTCGGCAGGCTGTTGGGCCAACGCCGCGGGGGCCGACCACGCGACGATGATCAATCCAAGCCACAAGCTGTGCTTCATCTGGCGATTCCTCGGTTGGTCATTATATTTTCGCAGCATACCCCCCGGTATTACCTAAGGGAAGTATCCGAATGGTTGATGCCGGGCGAATTCAGTGCGCGTTCGAGGTGTTCCTCGCTCTGAAAATCGCGAGGACGTTGCGGCGCCCGCGCCTTCCTATTCGCATGCTGCAATGCAACATGCGCCCGTCTCACGAATGATGGAGATGACCATGAGTTGGATGCCGGACAAGGACCCCGTGCGCGGCGACCAGGCGTCGTGCGACGCGCTCGAACTCATAATCGTGCCGCGCACCCGCGACCTCGGCGGCGGCTTCGAGGTGCGCCGCGCGCTGCCGCATGCCCAGCGCCAGATGGTCGGGCCGTTCATCTTTTTCGACCATTTCGGCCCGGTGCAATTCATCGCCGGGCAGGGGATGGACGTGCGCCCGCATCCCCATATCGGGCTCGCGACCGTGACCTACCTGTTCGACGGCAAGGTGATGCATCGCGACAGCGAGGGCAATGCGATGGAGATCATGCCGGGGGCCATGAACCTGATGACGGCCGGCCGCGGCATCGCCCACTCCGAACGCACCCCTGACGGCGAGCGCCGCAGCGGGCAGAACATGTTCGGGATCCAGAGCTGGATCGCGCTGCCGCAGGCCGACGAGGAGATCGCGCCGTCGTTCCAGCATTTCGATGCCGCAAGCCTGCCGGTGGTCGAGGACGGCGGAGTGTGGGCGCGCG
This sequence comes from uncultured Alphaproteobacteria bacterium, assembly GCA_963795865.1. Lineage (GTDB taxonomy): Bacteria > Pseudomonadota > Alphaproteobacteria > Rhizobiales > Xanthobacteraceae > JAJPKK01. Next base: position 167,827 of record CAWCJX010000032.1, on the reverse strand, counting down.
TCATCGCCGGATCGGCGTTCGGCCGCACCTCACCGGTCGGCATGCTGTCCGAATGGCTCTATGCCGAAGTGGTGCTTGCGCAAGGCGCCAGCGCGCCGCTCGATCCCGGCCACGAGGAGCGCGCGATCTATGTGGTGGAAGGCGAGATCGAGATCGCGGGCGACCGTTTTGCGGCCCCGCAGCTGCTGATCTTCCGGCCCGGCGACAGGATCACGGTGCGCGCGGTGTCCCGCGCCCGGCTGATGTTTCTCGGCGGCACGGCGCTCGAGGGGCCGCGCTATCTGTGGTGGAATTTCGTGTCGTCGCGCCGCGAGCGGATCGAGCAGGCCAAGGAGGAATGGAAATCGGGCCGCTTTGCCCCGGTGCCCGGCGAGACCGAATTCATTCCGCTGCCGGATCATTGACGCGACGCCCAACAAGGGCCGCCCCGGGGGCGGCCCTTGCGGCATGGCACCTCACGCTTCGTCACGGGCACGGATGGCGCAAGCCGTCGGTGCCCAAATAGGTGCCGCTCTGCGGATCGTAGGACCGGAAGCGCTGCGCGCAGTAGCCGGGATCGCCTCCGCCCGCCGGCGGCGCTCCATAACCGCCCACATCCGGTGGCGGCGCATAGGCGCCGGGCGGAGGGGGCGCGGCGTCTTCGTAGACCGGTTCGGCGTAATACGGATAGGGCGCAGGGTAATAGGGGCCGTATCCGTAATAGGGCGCCGCGAGCGCGCCGCCGATGATGGCGCCGCCGACCACGGCCGCACCGACGCCGTAACCCCAGCCGCCGCCCCGCCCCAGCCCGGCCGGCCATAGCCGTATCCCGGCCCGCCCCCGCCGGGACCGCGCCAACCCGGACCAGCGACCGGACCACGGCCATAGCCGCCATAGCCTCCGCGAACGCTGCCGACCGCGAAGCCGCCGCGGCCGCCGCCGACCCATCGCACGGCTTCGACAGCACGCGACGCCGCATGGTCTACCACCAGCGCACCGGCCAGCGGCGTCGCCCGGCCCGCGCTCATCAATCCTGCCAAGCTGGCCGCCAGCACCCCCGCAGCGACGAAGATAGGCACGCGATTGATCATCTGTTTCTCCATCGGCTCCAGCCCGGCATCGACGGGCGGAATGAGGCTCGACACTTTGATTGAGGTTCAAGACCAGCTGAACTTCATGTGTGCGAAATCCTCGGCAACACTGTGGCGAAGCTCGACCATTGCGCGGGGGGCCGAAGACAGAGTTAACGGAGCGGCTCCGCTGGGCCCCCGCTGGGCAATGGCCACTGACCATGCCGGAGAAGCCGGCCCACCGCTCACGCCGGCGCCGATTCGCCCTTGACCTGGGTGCGATGCATGATGCGGCGCTGCTTGGGGTCGAAGGCGTCGCGGCGGTGCATGGTGCACCGATTGTCCCACAGCACGAGATCGCCGACCCGCCAGACATGCTCCCAGGCGAATTCCGGCCGCTCCACAAAACTCCAGAGTTCGTCGAGCAAGGCCTCGGATTCCGCAAGCTCCAAGCCGCCGATATAGGCGTTGCGGCGGCGCCCGAGATAGAGCATGCGTCTGCCAGTATCGGGGTGCGTGCACACCAGCGGATGCATGGCACCGGGCGACGTGCGGGGATCGTCGGTCGGGGTGACGCCCTGGCGAACATAGCCGCCGCTGTTGTAGGTGCCGTCGTGCTTTATCTCGAGGCCGGCGATGCGCCGCTTCAGCGTGTCGGGCAGCGCGTCGTAGACGGCATACATGCTGCAGAACGAGGTGTTGCCGCCGCTGGTCGGGATTTCAAGGGAGTAGAGCATGCTCGCCTTGGGCGGCATGTCGAGATAGGACATGTCGGTGTGCCACACCGCTTCGCCGTCGCCGAGGCTGCCGATCGGCTCGCCGTTCACCTTGACGTTGGAGACGATGTAGATTTCCGGCATGCCCTCCACGAAGCGGCGGCCGGTTTCCTGGATCGGCGCCCAATCGAGATCGCCGAAACGGCGGCTGAACGCGATCAGGTCCCGATCGCTCGAGCGTCTGGCCGCGAAACAGCACGACCGCATGGTCGTGCCAAGCTCGCAGCACCCGTTCGAACGCGGCCTCGTCGAGCGATCTGAGGTCGCCGCCCCGGATCTCGGCGCCGAGCACGGGCGTAGTCGGTATCACGGCGATCACCTCGGCCGCGACGGGTGTTTGGGCGTGAACGCTCGCCGTCATCATTGCCTCCCGGCGCACGAATTTGCGAAATCGACGTGCGCCGGGCGCAAGGCTAGCACCATCGCGGCCAACCGCAACGGCGCGACTTGCCCCTCGTTTTCCTGGGCGCAAGAAAAGGGGTCCCGCCGCGTTGCCGCATTCGCAGACCGCAACCCGCCGGTAGATCGATGAAGCCTCGGCACGGCGTGGCGGCGCTAATCCCGATGCAGGCCGCGCGTCTGCCGCTCGGCCCACCAGAGCGTCAGCGCGAATCCGATGAAGGCTGCGGTAATCGCACCGACCAAGATCGCTGTTTCGGTCGTCATCGTTGTGTCTCCTCCTGAAACGAGAGCAGGATCACCGAACCCGCGCCGGGAGACTTTGATCGAAGTCAAAATTCGGCCGCACGGCCGCGTGCGACGCCGTGGCGAATTTGTCATCAAATCGTCATGAGCGATATTGCATGAGGGAGAGATGATGGCGACCGAAGCGGCCTCGGACTCCCTTTCAGGCCTTCCGGTAAACGACTGAGGTCTCTTTGTTTTCCCGCAACGCCGATTGGACATCGCGAACGTTGACCGGCACCCTCCGACCGATCCGAGCGGCCTTGATGAGCGCCTCGCATGCGCCCGTATGGCTGCACCCAATGTCTGCAGCAAAACCATGAATATCAGTGCCTTCATTTCGGTCGTCGCCGGCCTCGGATTGTTCATCATCGGGATCAAGGGCATCGCGGGCAACATGGGCCAGCTCGCCGGGCGCAGCGTGCGCGACTGGCTGGCGCGTTCGACCAACAGTTATCTTTCCAGCGCGGCGGTCGGCATGCTCACCGGCGCGCTTACCCAGAGCACCAACGCCGTCACCGTCATCCTGATGAGCCTGTACAAGGCCGATCTGATCACCGTCCCGCAGGCGCGGCCGGTGCTGGTCTGGGCCAATGTCGGGACCATGGCGCTGGTGTTCGCCGCCGCCGTCGACACCCATTTGTTCGTGCTTTTGATCATTTGCGTCGCCGGCCTCTGCTTCTATCTCGACCTCGACCGTTCGGCGCGGTGGCGGCCGACGGTATCGGCCTTGTTCTCCTTCGCGCTGTTGTTTCTCGGCCTGGAACTGATGCGCCAGGGCTCCCACGACATCCGCTCGTCCGAATGGGTCGGGCAGTTCCTGGCCTATTCGGCGCAATGGACGCTGCTCGGTTTCGTGGTCGGCATCGTCCTGGCGCTGGCGACCCAGTCCTCGGCAACGGTGACGGTCATCGCGATGGCGATGGCGTCGGCGGGACTGATGACGCTGGAGGGGGCAATGATGACGCTGTATGGCGCCAGCGTCGGCTCGGGGGTGAGCACCTACCTCATCGCCACCAGCATGAAGGGAAAGGCGCGCCAGCTCGCCATACTCCAGGTCATGGTGAAGGCGCTCGGCATCGCCGTGCTGCTGCCGCTGTTCGTGATCGAGCGCTATTTCGGGCAGCCGCTGCTCGCCCATGCCATCACCGCGGTGACGGCCGATCCGAGCCTGCAGATCGCCATCGTCTATGCGGTCATTCAGTTCGTCTCCGTGTTCGCCCAGGAAGCCCTCAACCGACCAATGTGGCCGCTGATCGTGGCGCTGTCGCCGCCATCCGCCGAGGATGCGCTGTCGACGCCGAAATACCTTTATGCCCAGGCCCGGGAAGATCCCGAGACCGCGTTGACCCTGATCGATCGCGAGCAGGCCCGCGTGTTCTCGCTGCTGCCGCTCTATATCGGCAAGACCGACGCCTGGAGCGATTCCGAGCCGGTGCCGCCGCGCACCGCGATCCTGCCGGGAGCGAAGTCCCTGCTGGCGGCGCTCGACCACTTCCTCGGCGAGCTTTCCGACACCGGCGCGAGCCGCGACGTGCTCGAACTGTGCGCCAACCGGCAGGCCCGCAACCTCATGATCGGGGCGGCGCATGAAGCGATGGACGAACTCTCCGTCGCGCTCTCGGCAGCCTTCGGGGCGGACGAGCTCAGGGCGCTTTGCAGCAACCTCACCGAGGGCCTCGGCGCATTGCTCCTCACCGCCGAAGAGGCGAATCGCTCGCTCGACCCCGACGACCTCGCCATGTTCCGCGATCTCACCGCCGACCGCGACAGCCTCGTCGATGCCATGCGGCGCCGGGTCATCGCCTCGGAGCGCGCACTTTCGGCCGCGGACCAGCAGATGCTCTACGGCATCACCAGCCTGTTCGAGCGGATCATCTGGCTGTTGCGGCGCTATTCCACGCTGCTCACGCCGCGGGCCGAGCCGGCCCCGGAGCCCGCCTTGTCCTACGGCGCCGAGAGCCGGGCCACCGCCGCATCATAGGAGGGCTGGATATCGAGGATCGAGCTGAAGCCGCTGATATCGAACACCTCGGCGATCTGGCGGTTGAGGGAACACAGCGACATCCGGCCGCCGCAAGCCCGGATTCGCTTGGCGGCGAGCAGAACGCTGCGCAGGCCGGCGCTGCTGATGTAGTCGAGCTTGGAGAAGTCGATCAGGACCCTGGTCGCGCCGAAATCGATGTTCCTGAGCAGATCGCGTTCGAAATCCGCGCTGGTGGCGCTGTCGAGGCGGCCCTGCGGGCGCACCACGGAAATGTCGTTCGCCATCAGCGCCTCGCGCACATGTCCAACGGGAGACCGCCGCGGCGAAGGTCCCTTCCGGTTCAGGTTTTCGATCGTAGCGGACTATCTACAATGCAGCACCGGTGGCAACTGGCACGGATCGTTATGGTATGGGAGGACCGGCATCGTGCGGAGATGCTTCGTTCGGCTGTCCGTCCGCACGTGCCCCGCCTCGTTCACGATCTGTCACAAATCGGCAATATTATTATGTTGCCTCGGTGCGGATGATCGCTCCAGCGAGACGTCCCCAAGGTGGACGGAGACCGATCGATGGACATGGATGTCGAAGAGATCGAGGGGGGGATCACCAATGTGGTGCTCCGCGGCCGCCTCGATACCGCCGGCGCAGGAGCGATCGATCTGAAATTCAACGTGATAGCGGGCGCCAAGCGCGCCGTGGTCATCGACCTCTCGAATGTCGCCTTCATGGCGTCGCTGGGTATCAGGCTGCTGGTGATGGGGGCCAAGACGATCACCAGGAAGGGCGGCAAGCTGGTTATCCTGTCGCCGGACGAGAACGTACACGCCGTTCTCAAGACCGCCGGAATAGAACAGCTCATACCGATCATGTTCGATCGCTCGGCCGCCATCGAAGCGGTCCGTCGGTAACGGGTCCCGCCCATGACGGCCTGCGCCAAGGAAGCATTCAGGTCCGCGATGCGCATCCGCAACGATTCCGCCGAGCTCGACAAGCTGACGCAGTGGATCATCGAGGCCTGCGACGCGGCGCAGCTCTCCAAAAAAACCGCCTTCGCGGTGCAACTGTGCCTCGACGAAGCGGTGGCCAACATCCTGGAGCACGGCAAGGGCAGCGCGCGCGCGTCCGCCATCGCCGCCGATCTCGAATGCTCGGATTCGGAGGTGGTCCTCGATATCGCCGACGATGGCGGACCATTCGATCCCAATCAGGTGGCGCCGCCGCAGGTGCCCCAAGCCGTCGAAACCGCGTCGGTGGGCGGCCGCGGCATCCACCTCATTCGCGAATTCTCGTCGCGTATGGAATACGCCAGAAGCGGCGGGTGCAACCGGCTGCGGCTGAAATTCGCCACTTGAAACCCCAGCAGTAGTTCGGCCGTCGAGATTTGGGCCCGCCGGCGCCGTCCCCGCTGAGCTGTGCACAGGAGATTTTGACTGCAATGCTCCGGTTAACTATAGACTTTCGCCGGGGCTATCGATCCGGTGGTCTGGGAGGATATGCTTCGCGACGGCCTGCTTTCTCCAATGGGAGCGGGTGAAGACCGTCATCACAGTGGCTATTTCGGCGAATCCTCCCTACTGCGTGCAACGACCGTGGCCCCTTTCCAAAAGACAGCCGACCCGACCGATGTGGCCATGATGCGCCGTTGCATCGCGCTTTCGCAGGCCGCGACGAGCGAAGGCGAATACCCGTTTGCCACGGTCATCGCACTGGACGGCGAGGTGGTCGCCGAGGCGATCAATCATGCGGTTCGCGATGGCGACGTGTCGCGCCACGCCGAAGTGATCGCCCTGTCGCTCGCCCAGAAGAGGCTGGGCCGCAAGGGGCTCCGCCATGCCACCCTCTATACGAATGTCGAGCCCTGCGCGATGTGCTCGTTCTGCGTCCGCGAAGCGCAGGTCGGCCGTGTCGTCTATGCGATCGGCTCTCCGGTCATGGGCGGATCGTCGAAATGGAACATCCTGCGCGACGAGGACATGACCGACCGCCTGCCGCAGATTTTCGGTTCCGTCCCTGAGGTCGTCAGCGGATTGCTACACCAGGAAGCCGAGCAGGTGTGGCGGGACTGGAACCCGCTCGCCTGGCACATGATCAAGCGCCTGGGGTTCATGACCGACCCGGCGGCGCCGGTGGTCCGCGTCGAGCCGGCCCGCAGCTGGTCGCTGTGGCGCTACCTGCGCGGCTTGATCGCGTCCGGTGCCTGAGACGAGACGGCCGCGCCTGACGGCGCCGTCAGCTCGTAGATGATCATGGATTCGATATAAAGCGAGTGCTCGTGCACCTGCCGGGCGCGGAATCCCGCATGGTCGATCAGCTGGCCGAATAGCCCGAGGTCGGAATCCGAGGAGACCATGACGAGCATCCGGCCGCCCGGCCTGAGCCGGGCGCGGGACTGGTCGAACAAGGCGGAAACGTAGCGATACTTCGCGCCGGCATGCCAGCCGAGATCGGCGAGGTTGCGCGGCTCGCCCGCATGCTTGGGCGGGCTCGACAGGATCACGTCGAACAGCGGCCGCGGCGCCAGCGCCGCCAACAGGTCGGAGCACACCGCGAACACGCGGTCGCCCAGGCCGTTCGCACGCGCGTTCTCGGCGGCGTTGAGGGCGGCATTCGGGTTGATGTCGGCGGCGACGACGAAGGCCGCGCCGGCGCGCGCGGCCGCCAGCGCCAGGATGCCGGTTCCGGTGCCGACATCCAGAACGCGCTTGCCGGACAGGTCGAGACCGTCAATGAAAGCGGCGAACGCCTCGCTGCTGATGAAAAAGCGGGGATGGAACACGGTCGGGCGCACCGTCAGGCGGAAGCCTGCGGCACGCGTGGTGCGGATGGTCTGCCGCGCCAGGACCAGGTGGTAGGAGAAAAAATGAATGACCCAACGCAGCAGCCGGCGCAGCGGGCCATGCGGCGTGCTGCGGCGGCCGAGGGCGCCGAGATCATCGCCGTCCCCGCCGCGGCCGTCAGCGCGATTGATCTGGTCCATGACCGGCATTGCTCCCGCAGCGTTTTTGGAGTGATCGCCTATCCGTCGATCCGCGATCCGCACAAGTGTCCAGGTGCCGGGCGTTGTCAGCACACCGAAGGCCTGAGCGTCCCCCGCGCCAAGGGGTCCAGTCCGGGCCTGTCTGGTTCATGGGGCAGGACACCACCCAAAGTCAAAGTGCATCTTGCGCAGCCAGCGAGCCTTGCGAGGGCGGTCCGGCGCCGCTTGCTGTTCCACGGGCGCGACTGGGGCATGCGCGAGACGCGACGGGATTCGCACGTCGTCATCCATGAGAAGCGATATCTGAACGGTCCGCCTTGGGGAAAAGTGGGCCAGATAATGGTCGAGGTCAAATTGTCGAACGCACGTCCGACCACGGGGTCGAAGATCGGGAGCCGTCATCGTCGGCTTCTCCCAATGCCGCCATGTCTCTGGAAAAGTAGGCGTTAAGCTTAACCGGCGCGGCCTCAATGGGCGGTTTGACGCGGCCAAACCCTGGCTATGGCGCTGCCTCGGCCGCAGTGGCATCAGTCTAAGCAATTGAAAATGAAAGCGTTTATCTCATGCGCTAGCCCTGCCAAAAATGCCATGGAAAAAGCGCGCGGCCGGATCGAATTTTCCATAATTTAAGCATTCAGTCTCACGATGCTCCCCGGATGGGCGTTGAATGTGCGTGAGGACTGACAAATGAAACACTTTCTGATGGGGTTGTTGGCCGCGACCGCGCTGGCGGGCGGCATCGGGGCTGCGGGTGCGGCCGACATCGCGCCATATTATCGCTCGCCGCCGGCGGCGGTGGCGGTGCCGATCGCCAGCTGGACCGGATTCTATGTCGGCGGCAATGTCGGCGGCGCGTGGTCGAGCAACAACGCGTTATGGAGCCCGCTGCCGTCATCGGCCGCGTTCACGGATTTCCCGGTCGCCGGCAACACCGGCGGCTCCTCGGTCATCGGCGGCTTCCAGGCCGGCTACAACTGGCAGTTCGCCCCGACCTGGGTCGTCGGCATCGAAGGCGACTGGTCCTGGGCCAAGGCCGGCGGCAATGTCAATCAGCCGTGGGTGACCAATCCCGGCGGCGCAACGGTGCCGGGCTCCTTCACCACCATGAGCTCGACTTTGGACTGGGTGTCGTCGCTGCGTGCCCGCCTGGGTTACCTCGTGTTGCCGAACCTCATGGTCTACGGCACTGCCGGCGGCGCCTGGGGCAAGGTCGACTATGCCGCCAGCAACTTTGCGCCGGGCACGCCGCCATATGCCACGAGCGCGGCCTTCTCCAACACCCAGGGCGGCTGGGTGGCGGGCGGCGGCCTCGAATGGATGATCACCAACAATTGGCTGCTGCGCGGCGAATATCTCTACTACGGGCTCAACAGCTCCCCGTCCGTGGTGGCCGGCGCAGCCAATGCGCCGGGATTTCCGTCGGGATATTCGTGGAGCAACACCAATGTGAGCGTGGCGCGGGCGGCGCTGAGCTACAAGTTCTGAACCCGCCAGCGTTCGGCCAAGGTGGAAGAGCCCCGGGCATCACCCCGGGGCTTTTCATTTGAAAACGCCACACGCCGGTTCCCTGCTACCGTAAAAATCGGCTAGGCTCCTCCTCGAGCGGAGCCGCACATGGCGGGCCAGGGCAGGGCGCAGGGACAGGTCGGTACGTGGCCGCGGCCGGGAATGGCCGGCGCGGCGGCGCCGTGGCTCGTTCCGGTTGCCGGGCTCGCCGGTCCCCTTGCCGCGAGGCTGCGCGAATGGGCGGCGGCGGAGGCTGCGCCGGGGCGGCTGATGCCGTGGCTGCCGGTCGCATTCGGCGCCGGCATCGCAGTCTATTTCAGCGCCGAGCGGGAGCCGGTGTGGTGGATGGCGGCGGCGCTCGCGGCTTGCGCCATCGCCATCGCGGTGCTCGTGTCCGCCCGTGCGTCGTTTCCTGTCGCGCTCGGCTGCGCGGCGGTGGCGGCGGGGTTTGCCACCGCCGCCGTCAAGGCCCGCATCGTCGACCACACCGTATTGCGCGCCACCGCCTATGGCGTCGCCGTGTCGGGTTTCGTCGACAGCCGCGAGGAGCGCGAGCGCAGCGACCGCATCGTGCTCCGCGTCACCGGGATGGAAGGCGCGCGCCTGAGCGACCGGCCCGAGCGCATCCGGCTCACGGTGCGCAAAGGCACGGCGCCCGCGGTCGGCAGTTTCGTCGCGATGAAGGCGCGGCTCAATCCGCCGACATCGCCGCTGCGCCCCGGCGGCTATGACCTCGCCCGCGACCTCTATTTCCAGGGCATCGGCGCCACCGGCATGGTGCTCGGCGCCATCAAGCCGGCGGCGGCGCCGGCGCGCGCCGGGCTGGCGCCTGCGGTTCACCATTGCGGTCGAAGCGATCCGCGACTTCATCGACCGCCGCATCCGCGCGGCGATCCCGGGAGATGCCGGCTCGATCGCGTCGGCGCTCATCACCGGCAAGCGCGATGCGCTGACCGGCAGCGTGTTCGACGCCATGTTCATTTCGGGCGTCGGCCATGTGCTGTCGGTCTCCGGCTATCACATGGCGCTGGTCGCCGGCGTGGTGTTCTTCATGCTGCGGGCCGGGCTGGCGCTGGTGCCCGGGCTCGCGCTGCGCCATCCCGTCAAGAAATGGGCGGCGGCGCGCCGCGCTCATCGCCGCCGCCTGCTACCTCGTGCTGTCCGGCGCCGAGGTGGCGACGCAGCGCTCCTTCATCATGACCGCCGTGGTGCTGGTCGGCGTCATGGCGGACCGGCCGGCGCTGACGCTGCGCACCATCGCGGTGGCGGCGCTCGCGGTCATGCTGCTGGCGCCGGAGGCGGTGGTGCATCCAAGCTTCCAAATGTCGTTCGCGGCGACGCTGGCCCTCATCGCCACCTATGAGCGCGGCATTCCCTGGATCGCCGCCGGAGCCGATACCTCGCTCGGCGCCCGCATCGCGCTGTGGGGCGCGCGGGAAGCGTCATTTCTGATGCTGGCTTCGCTGGTGGCGGGCTTCGCGACCATGCCCTATGCGGCCTATCACTTTCACCGGCTGGCGCCCTATGGCGTCCTCGCCAACCTGCTGGCGATGCCGGTCATCTCCGCGGTGTCGATGCCCGCCGGCCTGCTGGCGCTGGTGGCGATGCCGTTCGGCTTCGACGGGCCGCTGTGGCGCCTGATGGGCGTCGGCATCGACTGGATGATCACGGTGGCGACCTGGGTCGCCCACCTGCCCGGTGCGGTCGGCCACATCCACGCCTTCGGCATCGGCGCATTGCTGCTCGGCACCGCCGGACTGATCGTCCTGTGCCTGCTGCGCACACCGCTGCGCTTTGCCGGCGCGGCGTTCGCGGCGGCAGGCTGCATCGCCGCGGTGATGGCGGCGCGGCCCGACGTGCTCGTCTCCGCTGCCGGCGAGGTGGTGGCGCTACGCGGCAGCGACGGCCGCCTCAGCGTACTCAAATCCGGCAACAACGACGCCCTTGCGGTGGGCGACTGGCTCAATGCCGACGGCGACGCGCGCCCGGCCGCGGACCGTGCCTTGGCGCAGGGCTTCGCCTGCGATCCCGACGGCTGCGCGGGCCGCCTCGCCGACGGCGCCATCGTCGCGGTGGCGCGCAGCCCCGGAGCGCTCCCCGACGATTGCAGCCGCGCCGCTGTGTTGGTCACCCCGCGCCCGCCGCCGCCCGGCTGCGCGGCGATGGTGATCGACCGCAAGGCGCTGCGGGGCACGGGCGCCGTGGCGCTGTTTCGTCGTGACGGCAATTTCGAGGTGGTGGCGGCCCGGCCGGACGGGCTCGACCGACCGTGGGCGCGGCGCTACGCGCCGGGTGAAGCCCGCGCGACGCTCGGTGCGGCCCTGCGGCCGGAGCCGGATGCGACACCACCGTCGGAGGCCGATGCGGTGGAATAAAACGTGGAGTGAACCACGACGCCCGAAGCCGCGGCAGTGCGATCGATGCCTACGCCGCTGCCTGCGCACCGATGACGAGTTGCTGCCCGAGTTCGCGGAGCGCTTCAGTCAGCGTCGCCAGCTTGGTGCAGTGGCGCGGATCGAGAATGCGGCGGATTTCCTTCTCGTCTTTCCCCAGTCGGCGACCCAAATCGGACTTGCTGATGCCCGAACTCTCGAAAGCTTCCAGCACTGCGATCTTGGCCGCAACCTCCGGCTCCACGGCGATCCCGATCAAGCCTCGCCGTTTCGACTTCGGGCCGGGCACGGGGAGGCCACGTCTCGGGTAGGTCAACAGCGCCAAGCCCAAGGCCTCTTGAGCCTGTTTCAAGGCGTCGGCCTCGTCGTCACCCCGTAATCGCCTCGGGCACATCGGGAAAGCTCACGACGATGCCGCCCTCGTCACCGGGCTCGAACCGTGCGGCGTATACGAAAGGCTCGCATGCCTCTGTCTGTCCTAAAGATGCTTGCCGGGAAGAGGCCTGCAGCCCGACCCCTCAATACCGCCGGAACAGCCCCACCATCTTGCCCTGGATGCGGACTCGGTTGGGCGGCAGGATGCGGACCTCGTAGGAGGTATTGGCCGGCTCCAGCGCGATCGAGGCGCCGCGGCGGCGGAAGCGCTTGAGGGTGGCTTCCTCCTCGTCGATCAAGGCGACCACGATGTCGCCGGTGTCGGCGGCTTCGCTTTTCTTGATGAGGGCGATGTCGCCGTCGAGGATGCCGGCGTCGATCATGGAATCGCCGCGCACCTCGAGGGCGAAATGCTCGCCGCCGGGCGACAGCAGATCCGGCGGCATGTTGATGGTGCTGCTCTTGTTCTGGATCGCCTCGATGGGCGTGCCGGCGGCGATGCGGCCCATCACCGGAACCGCCACCGGGCGGCTGCCGTCGTCCTCCACCGAGGGCGCCCGCACCCGGCCGAGATTGCCCTCGATCACGTTGGGCACGAATCCGCGCGAGCGCCCATTGGCGACCCCATGGGCGACCGAATCGGGCAGGCGGATCACCTCGATGGCGCGCGCGCGGTTGGGCAATCGCCGGATGAAGCCGCGCTCCTCAAGCGCCGTGATCAGGCGGTGGATGCCGGACTTGGAGCGCAGGTCGAGCGCCTCCTTCATTTCATCAAAGGAAGGCGGCACGCCGGACTCCTTGAGCCTCTCATGAATGAAGCGGAGCAGCTCATATTGCTTGCGCGTCAGCATATTCCCAGTCCCCCGAAGTCGTATTCAAAGTCGAAACCAAGGGCGTATCCAGATGCTCCCATCCTGCAATACGTCCACCAAAACAAATCATGAACGGACACTATCCGTTCCATATGTGTTCCGCAACCATTTAATTTGGAGTGAACAATCCGAGGGGTTGTCAAAATTGAAGATTGAGGATGACGCAAGGTGAACCCGGCACCGCCGCCGGAGCGAAGGGTTCGCGCACCAGAAGGCAGTGGGCGTGGGCGAGGGGGACGAGCAGGGAACTGTCCTGGGCGGGAAACGGCGTTGCTATCTTGGTACCGTCGGGCCGGCATTCGAGCGTGGCGCGCATGTAGTCGGCGCGCTCGTCATTGGCCGCGAGGGCGCAGCCGAGCAAAGCGGATTCTCGCGGCGGAGTGAGATCGCTGCGGCCGGCGAGGCGGCGCAACAGCGGAACCAGGAACAGGATGGCGCAGACATAGGCCGACACCGGATTGCCCGGCAAGCCGAGCACCTGCATGCCGCCGAGCTTGCCGTGCATCAGCGGTCGTCCCGGGCGCAGCGCCACCTTCCAGAATGACAGCGCCATGCCCTCGGCCGCGAACGCCTGCTGCACGAAGTCGTAATCGCCGACCGATGCGCCGCCGCTGGTGACGAGCACGTCGACCCCGGCTTCGCGGGCCCGGCGCACCGCGGCGACCGTGGCGTCGAGCCGATCCGGGACGATGCCGAAGTCGGTGGCGTGGGCGCCCTCGCCCCGCGCCAGGGCGGCGAGCGCGATGCCGTTGGAATGCACGATCTGGCCGGGCGCCGGCGGGGTGCCCGGCTCCACCAGCTCGTCGCCGGTGGCGAAGACCGCGAGGCGCGGCCGCCGATGCACCGCCACCGCGGCGTGGTTCATGGCGCCCGCCAGGGCGATGTCGCGCGCGCTCAGCCGGCGGCCCTTTTCCAGGAGCATGTCGCCCTGCTTGAAGTCGTATCCCTGGCGGCGCAGGTGGCGGCCTCTGGCCTCCGGCCGCTTGATGGCGACGCTGTCACCGTCGCGGCTGGTGACTTCCTGGATCACCACGGTATCGGCGCCGGCAGGCATCACCGCGCCGGTGAAGATCCGCGCCGCCTCGCCGCGCCCGACCACCCGATCGGACGGTTGGCCGGCCGCGATCTCCGCGACCACCCGGAGCACCGCCGGCGCCGCCACATCCTCGGCACGCACGGCATAGCCGTCCATGGCGGAGACATCGGCGGGCGGCTGGGTCCGCAACGCCGCGAGATCGCCGGCGAGAACGCGGCCAACCGCATCGGCAAGCGGCGCCGGCTCGGACGGCAAGGGCTGCGCCTGTGCCAGCACCATGGCGAGGGCGTCCGCGACCGAAAGCACCGCCACGGCTCAAGCCTCCCCGGCGCGGTAATGGCCCGACTTGCCGCCGCTCTTCTCGACCAGGCGGATGGCGTCGATGACCGCGCCGCGCTCGACCGCCTTGATCATGTCATAGACGGTGAGGCAGGCGACCGACACCGCGGTCAGCGCCTCCATCTCGACCCCGGTCGGCCCGGTGACCTTCACCGTCGCGCGGACCACCAGGCCGGGAGCGCCGCCGGGCGCCGCATCGTCCGGCGCGATGTCGATCTCGACCTTGGTGAGCGCGAGCGGGTGGCACAGCGGGATCAGGTCATGGGTCTTCTTCGCCGCCATGATGCCGGCAATCCGAGCGGCGCCGAGCACGTCGCCTTTCTTGGCATTGCCGGACAGCACGAGATCGAGCGTCGCCTTGCTCATGCGCACGCGACCCTCGGCCACCGCGACCCGTTCGGTCGCGGCCTTTTCCGACACGTCGACCATGCGGGCGGCGCCGCCCTGGTCGATATGCGTGAGCTTGCTCCCGGCCATGGTCAGCCCGCCGCCGCGCTGCGGGCGCCGCCGCGGTCGAGCAGGGCGCGCGTGGCGGCGGCGACATCGGCCTGGCGCATCAGGCTTTCCCCGACCAGGAAGGTCGAGATCCCAGCGCGCGCGAGCCGGGCGAGATCGGCAGGCGTGAAGATGCCGCTTTCCCCGACTACGACACGATCGCGCGGCACCATCGGCGCGAGACGCTCGGCCACCTCCAGTGTGGTCACGAAGGTCTTGAGATCGCGGTTGTTGATGCCGACGAGGCGCGATTTGAGCCGTAGCGCGCGTTCCAGCTCGGCGGCATCGTGGACCTCGATCAGCACGTCCATGCCGAGGCCGAACGCCGCAGCCTCGATTTCCGCCGCGGCGCCGTCGTCGAGCGCCGCCATGATGATGAGGACGCAGTCGGCCCCGACGGCGCGGGCTTGCGCGACCTGGTAGGGGTCGTACATGAAATCCTTGCGCAGCACCGGCAGCGCCGTTGCCGCGCGCGCCGCCACCAGATGGTCCGGGCTGCCCTGAAATGACGGCGTGTCGGTCAGCACCGAGAGGCACGCGGCGCCGCCGGCTTCGTAGGCGCGTGCCAGGGAAGGGGGGTCGAAGTCGGCGCGGATCAGGCCCTTGGATGGGCTCGCCTTCTTGATCTCGGCGATCAAGGCATAATCGCCGCGGCCGAGCCGCTGTTCGATCGCGTGCAGGAAGCCCCGCGGCGGCGGCGCGCGCCTGGCAGCGGTTTCGACTTCGGCGAGAGGGCGCGCCTGCTTTGCCGCCGCGATCTCTTCGCGCTTGTAGGCTTCGATGCGGGTGAGGATGTCGGCCATGGGATCAGATTTTATCCGCCGTCGCACCGGTTGTCGCGGCGTCTCTCTCCGGCGGAAAGCCGCCGAGAGGGGAGCCGCGCGAGGCTGCAGCCCGGGTAGAGCGCCAGCGAAACCCGGGACGGCCGTTCCCGCATGTCCGCTTCGCTCCCGTGCGGGCTACGATCCTCACTACGGTCCTCACGCGTTGGACACCGCGATAAGGCGGTCGAGGCTGCCCTCGGCCGCGCCGCTGTCGATCGAATGCTGGGCGAGCGCGACGCCGTGGGCGAGGTCCCTGGCCTTGGCCGCGACCACCAGGGCCGCAGCGGCATTGAGCACGGCGATGTCGCGATAGGGGCCCTTGATACCCTCCAGGACCGCCTTGAGCGCCTCCGCGTTGGCGTCGGCATCGCCGCCCCGTAGCGCTTCCGGCCGCGCCCGCGGCAGGCCCACATCCTCCGGCGCGATCTCGAAGCAGCGCACGGCGCCGTTCTCCAGTGCCGCCACCGCGGTGGTCCCGGTGGTGGTGATCTCGTCGAGCCCGTCGGAGCCGTGCACCACATGGGCGCGCTCGGAGCCCAGATTCTTCAGCACCTGGGCGAGCGGCTCGACCCATTGTCGCGAGAACACGCCGACCATCTGGCGCCTGACGCCGGCCGGGTTCGACAGCGGCCCCAGCAGGTTGAAAATGGTGCGGGTGCCGAGCTCGACCCGGGTCGGGCCGACATGCTTCATGGCGGGATGATGGGCCGGCGCGAACATGAAGCCGATGCCGGCCTGCCGGATGCAAGCGCTGATCGCCTCGGGCCCGAGATCGATCCGGACGCCGAGCGCGGCGAGCACATCGGCGGCGCCCGAGCGCGACGACAGCGCGCGATTGCCGTGCTTTGCCACCGGCACCCCGGCGCCGGCCACGATGAAGGCGGCGCAAGTGGAGATGTTGTAGGTGCCCGAGGCGTCGCCGCCGGTGCCGACCACGTCGATGGCGTCGGCGGGGGCCTCGACGCGGAGCATCTTGCCGCGCATCGCCGCGACCGCGCCGGTGATCTCCTCGACGGTCTCGCCGCGCACCCGCAGCGCCATCAGCAGGCCGCCGATCTGCGACGGCGTGACCTCGCCGGACATCATGCTTTCGAACGCGTCGAACGCCGCTTCGCGGCTCAGCGACGCCCCCGTCGCCACCTGTCCGATGAGCGCCTTGATCTCGACCATGCTGCCCTCAATGGGTCCGGCGCGAAGCCGTCGGGTCAGGCTTGCGGCGGCCGGTCGTCGCATTCCAATCCGCGGCGAGGTCGAGAAAATTCTTCAGGATCAGGTGGCCATGCTCGGAGGCGATGCTCTCGGGGTGGAACTGCACCCCGTGCACCGGCAGGCTGCGATGCTGGAGCGCCATGACCAGGCTGTCTTGCGTCTGCGCGGTGACCGCGAGGCTCGCGGGCATCGAAGCGCGCTCGACCACCAGGGAATGATAGCGGGTCGCCTTGAACGGGCCGTTGATGCCGCGGAACACGCCCTTGCCCTCGTGGCTCACCTCGGAGAGCTTGCCGTGCACGGGGACCGGTGCGCGCACCACCCGGCCGCCGAACGCCTGGCCGATCGCCTGGTGGCCGAGGCAGACGCCGAACACCGGAATGGTCGGCGCCGCCTGTGCGATCAGCGCGAGGCAGATGCCGGCATCGTCGGGCGTGCACGGCCCCGGCGACAGCACGATCGCATCGGGATCGGCGGCGATCACGTCGGCGCTGGCGATCTTGTCGTTGCGGTGCACGACCACCTCGGCCCCCAGCTCGCCGAGATAGTGGACGAGGTTGAAGGTGAAGCTGTCGTAGTTGTCGATGAGGACGATCATGGCACCCGTTTGATCCCGCCTGCGGCCGAGCCCGGTCACAGCCGCACTCCGCCCGCAGCCGTGGGAGTTCGCGCAAAGACGCCACAAGGACGATCGGGCTATCGGGCCATCGTGTAACCGCGGCCCCGTGGAGGGTCAAGGCACGTGTCCGTTGCGTCTACCGGAAACCCTCCTCGCGCTCAATCGACTGCACGATCACCTGCACGCAATCAACTGCACAAGTGCCTTTTGCGGCTCGCATGTGCTATGATTTTTTGACCAAGGATCAGGTGAAAGCGGTTCTCGATCGCGTCTTGACTTGGCAGCCGCAGCGGCAGGAAGACGTTGCCGAATTTCTCATGAGCATCGAGGCTCAGGACAACAGCGACTATCGTTTGAGCGAGCAACTTGCCGAGTTGCGGCGTCGGCGCGCCGAAACAAATCCAAAAACATTCACCCTGGCGGAATTCGACGAGAGATCACGTCGCTTCGGGTTATGAAGATCATCGTCCGCGAGAAGGCCGACGCTGATCTCGATCATATCTTTGGCTGGGTCGCCCAAAGGAACCCACGCGCAGCTACCGAACTGATCCGGGGAATTCGCGCGAGAATTGGCCACCTCGAAACACCTAGCCTCGCCCGCATTGGTCGTCCTGGCCTTGAGCAGGGCACCCGCGCCGGCGGCATCGCGATTGCTATTGAATCCGCGGCCATCCGGGGAATACCCTTCCTGACCACCGCGGGGGCATGGCACGCCGCCGGCGCGCGGGTGACAACAATGGGAGGAACGATATGCGCAAGCACGATCTCGGCAGGCTCATCGCCTGTGCGACCATGGCCTTGGTTCCGGTGATGATGGCGACTTCGGCGCCGGCACAGGCACCGGCGCCCGCTGCGGCGGCGCCTAATCCGGTGCCGCCGCCGCAAATTCCGCCGGCCCTGGTGCCGTCGCTGGTGGTCAATCTCATGACCGCGGACGGCGCGGCGGCGTTGGGGGCGCAATGGAAGACCATGGAGGCCAAGATCGTCGAAGGCCCGGCGCTGCAGGGCGCCATGCCCGGCTACAAGACCTCCTATGACATCGCTCCCCATGCCGGCGAGGCCGGCTTCGACGATTTTGCGTGGCCGACCATCGACGCCAAGGGTCTGGGCGACCGGCGCGGCGGCGGCAAGGTGTCGTTCCTGTGGTACCGCACCACCCTGACGATCCCGGACAAGATCGGAAACTTCGACACCACCGGCGCCAAGGCGGTGCTGACCGCCTATGTGGACGACTACGCGGAAGTGTGGGTCAATGGGCAGATGCCGCGCCGCGCCGGCCTCACCAGCCCCGCCACGATCCAGGGCTTCAACATTCCCAACCGTGTCGTTCTCGCCGATGCGGTCAAGCCGGGCGACAAGTTTCAGATCGCGATCTTCGGCGTCAACGGCCCGATTTCGGTGGCGCCGCCGAATTTCGTGTTCTTCCGCCAGGCATCGGTCGAATTCTACAAGTAGGCCGGGTCGGCGTACCTGATGAACGCGAGACCGAGGCGTCGCCGCCGTGGCGGCGCCTCGGAAGCGGTCCTCGGCCGGTGATAGCGGTCGATCGTCGGGCGGCCATCGGTCGGCTTTTTCTGCGCGTGCCGGTGGTGTAGCCTGATCGCCGGCCGTTCAGAGCCATAAGACCAGATGCTGCCCTGGGGAGGGTTCGCTTATGTTGTCCCGCCGCGGCTCCTCACCAAGCTGGGCTGGACCTGAGGCCCGACGCAGCAACCGGCACGCGTCGCATCAACAAAAAACCCGAGGAGAAGCCATCATGTCGAACACGCATGCAAGACGACGATCGCTTGGTTTGGCGGCCTTCGCACTGCTCGCAATTTCCGCCGGAGCGGTCTATTCCCAGACCGCCGCGCCGACCAATTCGTCGCCCAATCCGTATCGCTCGATCGAGAACGCGGCCAAGATGCCGCCGGGCCGGACCTGGGGCTCGACCGCCGGAGTCTGCGATCGATCCCGACGGCACCAGCGTGTGGGTTGCGGAGCGCTGCGGCGCCAATTCCTGCGCCGGCTCGAATCTCGACCCGATGCTCAAATTCGACGCCTCCGGAAACCTGGTGAAGAGCTTCGGCGCCGGGATGTTCGTATTTCCGCACGGCATCTTCGTCGACGCGACGGCAATGTCTGGGTCACCGACGGCCAGGGCAAGGACGGCAAGGGCCATCAGGTCTTCAAGTTCAGCCCGGACGGCAAGGTGCTGCTGACGCTCGGCAAGGCCGGCGATTGCGGGCGACGGTCCGGACAAGTTCAACGCGCCGTCCGCGGTTCTGGTCGCGCCCAACGGCGACATCTTCGTCGGCGACGGCCACGGCGGCAACACCAATTCCCGCATCGTGAAGTTCTCCAAGGACGGCAAGTTCATCAAGACCTGGGGGAAGAAAGGCACCGCGCCCGGCGAGTTCGACACCCCGCACACGCTCGCCATGGATTCGCGCGGACGCCTGTTCGTCGGCGACCGCAACAACAACCGCATCCAGATCTTCGACCAGGACGGCAAATTCATCGACCAGTGGCCGCAGTTCAGCCGTCCGAGCGGCGTCTATCATCGACAAGAACGACATCATCTATGTCGCCGATTCCGAATCCGAATCCGTCTCCAAGAATCACGACGGCTGGAAGCGGGGCATTCGCGTCGGCAAGGCGACCGACGGATCGGTTACCGCCTTCATTCCCGACCCCGTCGAAAAGGCCACCGGCACCAGTGCGGCCGAAGGCGTGACGGCGGACGCCAAGGGCAACATCTTCGGCGCGGAGGTCGGCCCCAAGCGGCTGATGAAATACGTGCGGAATTGATGTGATTTGCTCTCTCCCCCGCAAGCGGTCGCAAGCGGGGGAGGGAACCAAGGCGGCGGCCATCGACGCGGCGCAGGGTTGGCTCGCTTGTCCCTGGCATGGTTAACATAGCGTTGCGTGCAATCCGCCTGCCCGAAGTTAACCATAATTTAGCCCGCGGAGGACATCACTGCGCCCTGTTGGTGCCGACATGGTCGATCATGTCAGCGCTGGGGGGTAGTTCATGGCGTCGAAGTCGGGCTCGCATATCGATCGGAGGCAGGCCATCCTCGGCATGCTGGCGGCAGGCGGCGCCGTTGTTTCGCCGGTGCCGTCATTGGCTGTAGCAGTTCCTACACCGGAAAAGACCTATGCGGCCTTCTTTCTGGGTCAGGGCGGCTACCTGTTTTCGTGGGGCATTCCCTATCTCGCTTCCCAGGCGCGCGGTCTCGGCGTGGAGACCGATATTTTCGAATATTCCGACGTGAAGGCCGCCTGGGCGCAGGTCAACCGCAAGAAAAAAGACGGCTACAAGATCGCGCTGGTCGGTTATTCGCTGGGGAACACCACGATCACCTATCTCCAGAGATATCTGGAGGTCGACCTGCTGCTGGCGATTTCCGAATCCTCGCTCGGACAAAATCACCGCATCAAAAAGGAAAACACCAGGCGGTCGGTGCTGTGGTACGGCCCGGATTTCCTTTCCAATGCCGGGCTGGACGACGGCTTCGACAAGGTCAACTACGTCGAAGCCTTCCATCTGTGGATGAACGTGGATCCCCGCGTGGTCAACGGCGTGCTCGGCGAGCTGCAGGACCTGGTCCAGTGGGAGAAGAATGACGCGCCGGCCGTGGCCGCGCGTCCGGCCGCCCCGCAAATGACGCGGCTCGCCCAGGCCGATGGCGCAGCCGTGGCTGCGCCGGCGCAAAGCGTCAGCGACGGATGGCAGCCGCTGCGCCGCCCCAACACAAGAGACGTGACCTGCATGGAATGCTGGGGCCTGGAGCCGGCATCCTTGGGCGCACAGGGACTTAATCCCTGGACGCGCTGATCCATGGCCGTCTCGACGCGCCGATGAAGCCGCTCAGCCGGCCCAGCGCAATACGCTGGAGGCCGCGCCATCAAGCCGATCCTGCGTCGCCGCCTCACTGCCCCTTGCGCGCCGCGCTCGCGAACCGCCGCGCTTCCTCGGCGGCGCGGAACAGGGCCTTGGCCTTGTTGATGCACTCCTGCTGCTCGCTCGCCGGGTTCGGAATCGGCGACGATGCCGGCGCCGGCCTGGACGTACATCCTGCCGTCCTTGACGAGGGCGGTGCGCAGCACGATGCAGCTGTCCATGTCGCCGGTGGCGGAGAAATAGCCGACGCAGCCGGCATAGAGCCCGCGCTTCTCCTTCTCCAGTTCGTCGATGATCTCCATGGCGCGCACCTTGGGCGCGCCGGAGACGGTGCCGGCCGGAAAGCCCGCCGCCAGCGCATCGAGCGCGTCGTGGCGGGGATCGAGCTTGCCCTCGACATTGGAGACGATGTGCATCACCTGGCTGTAGCGCTCGACGAAGAACTGGTCGGTCACCGTGACGGTGCCGATCCTGGCGACGCGGCCGACATCGTTGCGGCCGAGGTCGAGCAGCATCAGGTGCTCGGCGCGCTCCTTGGGGTCGGCGAGCAATTCCTCTTCGAGCGCCTTGTCCTCGTGGGGCGTCGGCCCGCGCGGCTTGGTGCCGGCGATCGGGCGGATGGTCACGGTGTCGCCGCGGGCGCGCACCAGGATTTCCGGGCTGGAGCCGGCGACCGCGAAGCCGTCATAGTCGAGATAGAACAGGAACGGCGCCGGATTGACCCGGCGCAGCGCGCGGTAGAGCGCGAAGGCGGGCAGCGTGAACGGCGCCTCGAAGCGCTGCGCCAGCACCACCTGGAAGACGTCGCCGGCGGCGATGTACTCCTTCGCCCGCGCCACCATGGCGTGGAATTCCTGCGGCGTGGTGTTCGAGGTGGCGGGCACGTCGAGCGCCGCCGCGACGTCGATCGCGGGCTCCTTGGCGAGCGGCTTGTCGAGGGCGTCGACCACCGCGGTCAGCCGCTCGACCGCGCGGCCGAAGGCGCGTTCCGCGACGACGCCGGCCGCCGGCCGCACCGGGGTGACGAGGGTGATGGTGTCGAGCACGGAATCGAAGATGATCACCACGGTCGGCCGCACCAGGATGGCGTCGGGAATGCCGATCGGGTCGGGATTGGGCGCGTCCAGATCCTCCATCAGGCGCACCATGTCGTAGGCGAGATAGCCGAACACGCCCGCCGCCATCGGCGGCAGGCTCGCGGGCATGTCGAGCCGGCTTTCGGTGATGAAGGCGCGCAACGCCGTGAGCGGCGGCCCGGCGCAGGGCGCGAAGGCATCGGGGTCGGTGCGTGCGGCGCGATTGATCTCGGCGCGCGCGCCGCGCGCCCGCCAGACCACGTCGGGGTCGAGGCCGATGATCGAATAGCGCCCGCGCACCGCGCCGCCCTCGACGGATTCGAGGAGGAAGCCGAGCTTCTTGTCGGCGCCGGCCTTGAGAAAGGCGGACACCGGCGTGTCGAGGTCGGCGACCAGCGTGGTCCACACGACCTGGCTCGCGCCCCGCGCATAGCTCGCCGCGAACGCGCTGGCGGAAGGCTCGATCTGCATGGATCCGGCCGGCCTACTCGCTGGTTCCGCGGCCGACAGCCTGGTTGAGCGCCGCCTGATTGATGCTGGTGTCCAGGTCGGTTTCCAGCTTGAGCACATACTGGTTCAACAGCTCGTCGCCATAGGCGGTGCGCAGCTGGTCCTGCAGCGGCTTGGCCGCCGCTCCGCCGGCTTCGAAGGTCGGCTCCTTCACGTCGGTGACCTTGAAGATGATCCGCTCGTACGGGGTCTTGCCGTCGGCGCTGCCGACGCCGTCCTTCGGGGTGCGGAAGATCTGGCCGACGACCGCGGGCGGCAGGATCGCCGCCTCTTGCCGCTTTAGCGCGAACTTGGTCTCGACCATGAGCTGATCGGCGGCGGCCACTTCGGCGAGCGGGGCGCCCGCCTTGAGCTTGTCGACGATCTCCATGGTCTTGGCGTCGAGCCGCTTGTTGATCTCGTCATCGCGCCAGCGCGCCGCGACGCGGTCCTTGACCTCGTCGAGCATGCGCTCCCGCGACGGCGTGATGCCGGCGACTTCATACCAGGCGAAGCCGCCGCCGGGGATCGCCACCGGATCGTTCTCGGCCGCGATGTCGGCGGCGAACGCATCGTTCAGGACGTCGACGCCTTGCGGCAGCCCAGCGACCGGCTGCTCGGCCGGCGAGCGGCCGGCCCGATCCACCGCATCGATGGTCGCGAACGGAAGGTTGAGCTTCTTGGCGATGTCCTCCAGCTTGGCGCCGGCGGCGTATTCGTCCTCGATCTTGTCCCTGATCTTGTTGACCTCGCCCTTGGCGCGGTCGACCGCGATGTCGTGCTTGATCTCGTTCTCGACATCCGCGAACGACCTGGTCGAGCCCGGCTCGATCCCGACGACGCGCACGATGGCGGTGGAGAAGCGCCCGGTGACGGGAGCGCTGACCGCGCCGGCGGCGAGCCCGAAGGCGACGTCGGCGACGGCGGGGTCGATCATCTCCGCCTTGGTAACGGTGCCGAGATCGATGTCCTTGTCGGTCAATTTGCGTTCCGTCGCCAGCGCTTCGAAGCTGAGCCCGTCGGCGATGCGCTTCGATGCGGCGTCCGCCTCCTCGGCATTGGGGAAGGAGATCTGCTGGACCTGCCGGCGTTCGGGCACGGTGTAGCGGCTGAGGCGAATGTCGTAGGTGCGCTTGGCGTCCTCGTCGCTCACCTCGACGGTGCGGGCGAGTTCTTCGGGGGACACCGTCAGCACCACCAGCTTGCGATATTCCGGCGCCCGGAACGCTGCCTTGTGGGCATCGAAATAGGCGGTCAGCTGCTCCGGGGTGGCCGTCGGGATGTCGGTGAACTTGTTGCCGTCGAGCACGACATAGTCGATGGCGCGCTCCTCGTTCTGATAGCGGTCGAGCAACTGGGCCGCGGTCTTGGGCGCGGTGAATTCGCCGCCGATCGCGGACGAGAGCTGGTGACGCAGCGTCTGCCGCCGCTGCTCGGCGACGAATCGCTGCTCGGAAAAGCCGGCCTGGCGGATCACCTGCTGGAACACGTTGGGGTCGAACTGGCCGTTGACGCCGCGGAACGCCGGCTCCTGGGTGATGCGCTTGGCCACTTCGGCGTCGGAGATACCGAGCCCGAGCTGGCGCGCCCGCTCGTCGAGCGCGGCCTCGGCGACCATCTGCCCGAGGATCTGCTGCTCGAGGCCGAGCGCACGGGCCTGATCCGGGGTGATTGGGCGGCCGAGCTGCTGGCCGAAGCGCTGCAGCCGCTCGTTATATTGGTTGCGGAACTGGTCGACCGAAATCTCGGTCCGGCCGATCTTGGCCACCGTGTAGACGCCGAAGCCGCGGAAAATGTCGCCGATACCCCAGATGCCGAAGCTGATGATCAGGAACAGCACCACGGCGGCCATGATGATGCGGCCGAGCCAGTTGGAAGAGGCTTGTCGTAGACCTCGAAGCATGGGGCGAACACTGAAATTAGAGTGAAGCGGGAACCGCCGCTGCCGGGAATCGAGCAGGCCTTATAGCCGGCCTGAACCGTCGGTGCATCATAGGGTTCGCGCCCGCGCATCGCAACCGACCGCCCTGCGGTCCGCTACCGCAGCCTGCGGTCGCCGCGGCCGGCGCTGCCTAACAGGCTGGACGCGGCAAAAAAATGCAGACGGCGCGGGCGAGATCATGCTCAATATCAAAGGCTTGAGGGCGTCGCCCGATTCGGCTCGAAACGCGGCGCGGTAGCGACGCCCGGTTGGGAGGCGAACTCTGCGTTGGGGAGCAACATGGGCCTATCGCGACGGCCATTGATCGCCGGCAACTGGAAGATGAACGGGCTTAGGGCTTCGGTGTCCGAGCTCGAGAAGATCGTTCGCGATTCCCGCGACCTGCGGCAACGGATCGACCTCATGGTCTGTCCGCCCGCGACCCTGATCATGCTCTTCGCCGCGATCGCCGACGGCGTCGCCATTGGCGGCCAGGACTGCCATTCCGAGCCCGCCGGCGCCTTCACCGGCGATATTTCCGCGGAAATGCTGGCCGATCTCGGGGCCAGCGCGGTGATCGCCGGCCATTCCGAACGCCGCTCCTATCACCGCGAGACCGACGACGAGGTGCGGCGAAAGATCATGGCAGCCTGGCGCGCCGGCCTGCTCGCGATCCTGTGCGTCGGCGAGAGCCAGGACGACCGGGTGGGCGGACGCACCCTCAAGACCGTCGGCGCCCAGCTCCAGGGATCGCTGCCGGACCGGGCCGGCCCGGACAATCTCGTCATCGCCTATGAACCGGTGTGGGCGATCGGCAGCGGCCTGACCCCGACCCCCGCCGATGTCGCCGAGGTCCATGGCTTCATCCGCAGCCAGGCGACGGCCCGGCTCGGCGCCGCGGGGGAGGGCGTGCGCATCCTCTATGGCGGGTCGGTGAAGCCCGCCAATGCCGCGGAACTGCTGGCGGTTGCCGATGTCGACGGCGCCCTGGTCGGCGGCGCCAGCCTCAAGGCGGAGGAATTCCTGGCGATTGCGGCCGCCTGCCGGTAGTGCCGGAAGCCTGCAACTTTCGATCACGCTTCCAATCAAGGCGTGCGCCGACCCCTGTCGCACTTCGCACAAATGCCATCGAACGGAGGCAGTGTGCCGAAATCGCCCACTGGAGTGCCATGGGCGACAACCGGTAGAAGCGCGAGGAGATCGTCATGAAGCTAACGCGGCGCGCCGCAGCGCTTGGCGGCTTGAACCTGTTGTCCGGTGCCGCAATGTGCACCTCCCTCCGAGCGGACTGGGACAGTCCTCTCATCGGCTTCATCGAAGGAGGCGAAGAGTTCTGGCTGGCCACGGACGCTTATATCTACGGTTACCCGCTCGTGACCATGGAGATGACCCGAAGGATCATGACGAACGTGGCGGCGCCGGAGGGTAACCGGGCGCCGATGGGGCAATTCGCCAAGGCTCGCGAATATCCAAACGCGTCGTTTCGTGACGTAACCGCGCCCAATGCCGATACGCTGTACACCCTGGCTTGGATCGACGTCGGAACAGAGCCATGGGTGCTGAGCATCCCGGATATGAAGGACCGCTACTATCTGGTGCCCTTGCTGGACGCGTGGACCAATGTGTTCCAGGTCCCGGGCAAGCGCACGACGGGCACGGGCGCACAGACCTACGCAATCACCGGGCCGGGATGGAAGGGGACGCTTCCCGTCGGCGTCAAGGAATACAAGTCACCCACCAACCTCGTGTGGATTCTCGGCCGCATCTATTGCACCGGCACGCCCGAGGATTACGCTGCCGTCCATGCGGCTCAAGATCAATTCAAGCTGGTACCGCTGAGCGCCTACGGAAAGGCATATGCACCTCCCGAAGCAACCGTGAACCCATCGATCGACACGAAGACACCCGTGCGTGATCAGGTGAACCGGATGGATCCGATAGCCTACTTCACGCTGCTCGCACAGCTCATGAAAACCAACCCGCCTGCGGCGGCGGATGCCCCCGAGCTTGCCAAGCTCGCCAAGATCGGGATCGTGCCCGGCAAGGATTTCGACGCGAGCAAGCTCAACGCGGACTTTGCGAAACGCATCCCGCAGGTCGGCTTTGACAGGATCGCGGCGCAAATCAAGCTCAACAAGGCCCTGACCGATATCAACGGTTGGGTCTATACGACCAAGACCGGGCTTTATGGAACCGACTATCTGATGCGGGCGTTCATCACGGCCTTCGGGCTGGGCGCAAATCGTCCGCAGGATGCCATCTACCCCATGTCGACGAAGGATGGCGAAGGCAGCGTTTATGACGGGGCCGGTAAATACGTGATGCGTTTCCCCAAAGGTCAGCTGCCCCCGGCGCGTGGCTTCTGGTCGCTGACGATGTACGACAGCGCGTTTTTCTTCGTCGCCAATCCGATAAACCGCTACTCGATCAGCGCGCGGCAAAATCTGAAATCCAATCCCGACGGGTCTGTCGACCTCTACATCCAAAAAGACACGCCCGGAGCGGACAAGGAGTTCGAACTGGCTGCCGGCGCCCGCCGGCAAGTTCCAGCTGATGTTGCGCCTCTATTGGCCGAATGAGAACAATCCTTCGCTCATCAACGGTTCGTGGAAGATACCCCCGGTGAAAAAAGTGAGTTGATCGGCTGGTCTGTGGCCGAATTGGTGTAATGCTGCGCGGACGAAGCAGCGCGGAGCCGCTGCGAAAGACGGGAGCAAACCATGAAGCTCAGTTCATTGGCGGCGACCATGGCGTTCGCCGTCGCGACGCTGATCGCCGCGGCCGGCGACGGCCGTGCGGCGGACATCAAGATCCTCTGCTCGAACGGCTTCCAGGCGGTGATGGCCGTGCTCGGCCCGCAATACGAGAGGGCGAGCGGACACAGGCTCGTGGTCAGCTATGGTCTCGCCGCCGTGCTGGGCCGGCAGATCGAGGCCGGCGAGACCTTCGATCTCGCCATCCTGGCGCCGCCCCAGATCGACGCCCTCATCAAGCAGGGCAAGATCGCGCCGGAAACCCGCCGGGTGCTCGCCAGGTCCGGCATGGGCGTGATGGTGCGCAGCGGCGCGCCCAAGCCCGACGTGAGCACCGTGGACGCCTTCAAACGGACCCTGCTCGCCGCCAAGTCGATCGCATTTCCGCCCGAAGGCCAGAGCGGTATCTATCTCGTCGGCCTGATCGAGCGTCTCGGCCTCACGGAAGCGCTGAAGGACAAGCTCAAGCGCATCGCCAGCGGCCCGCTGACCGGAGAGACCGTCGCCAAGGGCGAAGCGGAGATCGGGATCACCCCGATCGGCGAGCTGCTCGCCGTCAAGGGCGTGTCGCTGGCCGGACCGCTGCCGGCCGCGGTGCAGAACTACATCGTGCAGACCGCGGGCATCAGCCAGGGCGCCGCGCAGGGCGCGGCCGCGCGCGATTTCCTGAAATTCCTGGCGGCGCCGCAGAATGCGCCCGTCATCATCGAAAAGGGCATGGAGCTGGGCTGAATATCGCAGTGACCTACGAGGAAGTCACATGAGCATAGGCATGAACATGAGAGTGACGGGACTATTTCGCGCCGGCGCCGCCGCGCTGCTGTGCATGTTCGCGGGCAACGGGGCGCTTGCCGCCGACGCCGAGCACGGCAAGCAGCTATTCGTCGCCTGCGCCGCCTGCCACAGCGAGAAGGCGGACGGGATCGGACCCAGTCTCAAGGGCGTATACGGCCGCAAATCCGCGGCACTCGAGGATTTCCGCTATTCCAACCCCATGAAGCGGGCGAACCTGGTATGGAACGCGGAGAATCTGCGCGCCTATCTGATCGATCCCCAGGCCAAGGTGAAGGGAAACCGCATGCCCTTCGGCGGCGTCGCCAACCCGCAGGAGGCCGAGGACCTCGTCGCCTATCTGGAGAGCTACAAATAGTCGCCGTGATCGGCAGATAACGGTCCTTCTTACTCCCTCCCCCGCCTGCGCCGCTACGGGAGAGGGAATACGGCGCTCTCGATCGCGAGCGCACTGCGCCTCCATAATCGAAATGGCCGGGACGAGCCCGGCCATGACAATTCCGTGTGAGCGGAACGTGCTCTAGCTAGGGGGCCGCCGCAACTCGGCGGAGCCGTGTACACCGCGACGCAGCCCAACACATCGTCTCCTCAGGCCGCCAGGAACATAAGTGCTGCAAATCGTCGGGCTGTTGTTCGGCGTCGACGTATTCGACCGAATCGGCACATACACGCGGCTGGCGCGGACGGGCGAACAGGAGCCCGAATAGACGGCAACCGAATGGGAGCCTGTTCCCGGCGGCGGGATCACGGTGTCCGCCCCGATCGTCCCGGCATCTCCGTCCTCCTGGCCACCCGCCGGAGGAATTCCGCCAGCGTCCACGACGCCGAGGACGCCAGGGTCCGGCCCGGTGCCTGATCCGGCCAAAAAGAAGTGATTGCCGGCCGGGTCATACCAGGTTTCGTCGGTACCATTGGTATTGGGACCGCTTCCGCTGTTGGTAGTACCTACCGTTGCGACGAAGGTGCCGTAATCGTCGATGATCACCGAACCCGTTCCGGTCTTGCCGCAGCCGAGCACGATATACCCATTCGGCGGGGTGGCGGTGTTTGAATTGGGGCCGATCGACAACCCCGCCGGTCCGCCGCCCACCCCTGTCGAGCCGCAGCCGGTGATCGTGGGGTCGATGTGATACGCAGCGACGACAGCTGGCGGCTGTTGTCACGTGCGTGGGCGTCGACATGACGGGTTGCGAAATCTTGAGCACGTAGCCATCACCAGTCGCCCCGGTCGTCGGGATCGACAGATAGAAATAGCCGTTCCGCGGATTGAACTTGCATTGCTCGATGCCATTGGCGGGGGCGACCGCGTTGAAGGGACCCGCCTTCGGATCGCCGCCTGCGAGACTTATTTTCCCCACGAGCCACAAATTGTCCCACCTCCAGATGGTGATGAAATTGTCGAGGGGGTCATCATTCGCCGCCAAGACGTAGGGGTTTTTGGGATCGGGATTGAAGCAGAGCTCGTCGGTGCGGCGCACACCTGGGGCACGAAACCCGCAGAGTCCGTGCGGCACGGATAAATGTTATTCGCACACGCGCCGGTCACGAGCACCGCAGCGGTGAGCCCGGTGTCCAGGTCCATCACCTTGATGGTGCTGTGCAGGTAGCTGGCCGAAGGGGCATCCGTCGCCCAAACGAAATTTTGCATCGATTGCTGGAAGTTGATGCCGCCGGGTCGGCAGCCAATGGTGCAGTTCGGAGGGGTGGGATTGGTGACCTTCCCGGTGATGAGGATCACCCCATTCGGACCGGACAAGTTCGCTGGCGGCGACGGTCACAGTGCCTGCGAAGGCCAGCTGCGGTACGAGCGGCGACAATGCGGTATTCGACACGGGATCGATGACATCGATCGCCCCGTTCGATCGATCGGCCAGGAAGTAGCGAGGTGGCGTAAACCAACACTTGCTTCTGTAGCATATCTTGACGCCGCCTTGGTCCACATAGCTGATGTCGAACGACTTCAGCGGTCTGCCCGGCGTACTGACAGTGACGGCCGTCAACGGCGTGAAGACTTCGTCCACTGGCACGGCGCGTGCAGTATCGATCGACAACAGACAAGGAACCAGGATACCTGCCGCACACGCAGATGCTAGACCCAACCTCTTTTTCATCGCCCCCTCCCCAATGTTGAAATTAATTTCGTATATCAATCCCGCGACATTGGCTGTAACCACTCGGCAACAGTCGATTAGAAAGCGCGGAAACTCACGGACAAGTGCGTGCCGATCATCTCCGTTCCGCCGCCGCGTCGAACCGCCCAGGCTGCCGTATGATAGCCGCGGCCGGGAGTACGCACGATCGGTCGGGACTTTTCCGCCGCCCCAACGCGTCGGCGGGCCCAGCCTCAGGGGTGGGTCCACGAGAGCATGTTGCGATGAGATCGACGCACCCACAGTCCCCGCGGTTTCGATGACGGGAGCAGGGTGCCTCCTATAATCGAAATGGGGACGGGCGGAGTGTTCCAAGATGAGTGTTTCCAGCGCGCGGCGCGTGCTCCAGGACACGGTCGGGCTGAAAATAAAACATCCTGTACGCCGGGGCCATGGCGGCCATCATCGGCATTTCTTGCGGATGTGACCCAATTGCCACAGACTCTTTTGAGCGGACGTAGTATGCAGGTATCGTCGCACAATTGGTGGGGGGAAGTAGCCGTGAAAAAATTGCTTCTTGCTGGTTTCGCCGTCGGCGCATTGGTCGCACCTGCGTTCGCCGCCGATATGCCGGTTCCGGTGGCGCCTGTCGCCAACTGGAGCGGAATGTATGTGGGTGTAAACGGCGGTTATTTCGAGGGCGCCAACAACGCTGTGAATGTGGTGGGCCTGCCGAACCCCTGCTCCGCTCCGGTCGCGGGCTGCCTCACGCCTCCAAACTATAGCAACACCAGCGGGCTGGCGGCGACGTTCAACACCCCGGCGAAGCAGAAGGGCGTCCTTTACGGCGGCCAGATCGGCCTTAATTCGCAGATTGTGCCGAAGATCGTCGTGGGCGTCGAGGCGGATCTGCAAGGTGTCTCCAACAATAACGACAGCGTCACCTTGGGCAGCGTCACCCCGAACGCGAATTTCCCGGCCTCACCCGTGGTTCAATCGGCGACCCTCAGTTCCAAGCTCGACTTTCTCGGTACGATTCGCGCACGGGCGGGCTATCTGGTGACGCCCAGCTTCCTGTTTTACATCACCGGCGGTCTCGCCTACGGCAAGACGGAGTTCAGCACCAGCATCACGCAGAACTGCAATAATACAATTGCACCTATACCGTGCGGGTCGGGGCCCTACGCCGCCGCGGCCACCAACTCGTTGCTGCGCTTCGGCGGGACCATCGGCGGCGGCGTCGAATGGCTGATCACCCAGAATTGGAGCGTCAAGGCCGAATACCTCTATGTCGGCCTCGGCACGTCCACCGTCAACTTCAACCTCATCAATCCGCTCGCCGGCCTGAACTTCAGCAGCGCGACCGTGGTCTCCTCGACCCATTTCAGCGAAAACCTCGCCCGCGCCGGCTTGAATTATCACTTCTGAAGCACGCCTCTCTGATACGGAATCGTCATGGCCGGGCTTGTCCCGGCCATTTCGTTTTGGAGGCCCCGTTGCAGGGTTGCCGCCGCCGGACAGTCGTTTTTTAGGGCTTGTCCGCAGCTTCAAATCGCATGATCGAACGGCTTCTCTACTCCCTCACCCGCCAGCGGGGGAGGGGTTGGGGAGGGGGCCGTCCCGCGTCCGCGGCATGGAAAGCCGCCTCCCTGACCCTTCCATGCTTCTCCCCGGTAAGCGGAAGAGGGAACCCGGCCTGGTCCAAACACTTGCAAGCGGGGGGAGGGCAGCGGCCCCGTCCTCGGACGGCCGGAAGGCAGAAGGCGTGCTGGAAATGCCGGGGCGGATCGTGTAATGACCGCCGCGGCCTCCTATATGTGACCCCGAATGGCGGCGCCATCGACACCCGGCGCCTTTGGCTGCTTGAAGAGAGCATACAATGCTGACGGTCGTGATCGTAATTCATCTGATGATCGTGCTCACCATGATCGGTGTCGTGCTCCTGCAGAAGTCGGAGGGCGGCGGCCTCGGAATGGGCGGCGGCGGCGGGTTCCTCAGCAGCCGGGGCACCGCGAATGTCCTGACCCGCACCACGGCCATACTGGCATTGGGCTTTTTCGTCACCAGCCTGCTGCTTTCGGTGCTGGCCGGGCTCGAACGCAAGCCGCGCTCCATCGTGGCTCCAGGCTCTGCGCCGGCCTCGGTGCCAGCCCCGGGTGCGCCGCTCGGCCAGGGCGGGGGTTTGCTCGATAGCTTGCGCGGGGGCGAACCGGCGCCGTCGGCTCCCGCGGGGGCGCCGCCTGCGGATCCGCAAGTGCCGCGGTCGCAGTAGTCCAGGACGCGGAAAGGGCCGGGGTTCCCGGCCCTTCGGTTTTTGAGTGTCGGCCAGGCGTTCCGGGTGTCCCGGCAAAGGGCATTCCCGGAGCGGTTGCGCGGGCCACCGCCGCTCCGTTGGTGAAGAATGATTCGTTCGGCCAACTCAAGGGCTTGTCGGGCGGACCTGAACCGAATTTGGAACCGGACGCCAGGAATCGGAGCACCCGGCATGACCCCGCAGCGTTGCCGCCTTTTCGGACAAAACCATGCTTGAGATCAAAAACTCGAGCCGGTTTCGACGCGATCGGAACGAGCGCGCTCGGAGCGCCGGCCGCATGTTGTACAAGACATTGGATAACATCGGGATCGCCCCGGTTTCGAGCTCGTCGAATCGTTGGCCGCGGGATAGAGATTAAGCCCCATGGCGCGGTATATCTTCATCACCGGCGGCGTGGTCTCTTCGCTCGGCAAGGGCTTGGCTTCGGCGGCGCTCGGCGCGCTGCTGCAGGCGCGCGGCTATTCGGTGCGGCTGCGCAAGCTCGACCCCTATCTCAATGTCGATCCCGGAACCATGTCGCCGTACCAGCACGGCGAGGTGTTCGTCACCGACGACGGCGCCGAGACCGATCTCGACCTCGGCCATTACGAGCGCTTCACCGGGCGGCCGGCGACCCGGCAAGACAACATCACCACCGGGCGAATCTACCAGGAGATCCTCGCCAAGGAGCGCCGCGGCGACTATCTCGGCGCCACCATCCAGGTGATTCCCCACGTCACCAACGCCATCAAGGAGTTCATCCGCGACGGCAATGACGGCTTCGATTTCGTCCTGGTGGAGATCGGCGGCACGGTCGGGCGACATCGAGGGCCTGCCGTTCTTCGAGGCGATCCGGCAGCTCGGCAACGAACTGCCGCGCCGGCACACGGTCTACATCCATCTCACCTTGCTGCCGTTCATTCCCTCGGCGGGGGAACTCAAGACCAAGCCGACGCAGCACTCGGTCAAGGAGCTGCGCTCGATCGGCATCCAGCCGGACATCCTCCTGTGCCGCACCGACCGGCCGATCCCCAAGGACGAGAAGCGCAAGCTGTCGCTGTTCTGCAATGTGCGCGAATCCGCGGTCATCGAGGCGCGCGACGTCGACAACATCTACGCGGTGCCGGAGGCCTATCACGCCGCCGGCCTCGACATCGAGGTGCTCGACGCCTTCGGCATCACGCCCGAGACGCTCGAAACTGGAGCGCTGGCGGCTCATCAACGAGCGCATCCACAATCCCGAAGGCGCCGTGACCATCGCCGTGGTCGGCAAGTACACCGGCCTCAAGGACGCCTACAAATCGCTGATCGAGGCGCTGTCCCATGGCGGCATCGCCAACAAGGTCAAGGTCGATCTCGACTGGATCGAGAGCGAGGTGTTCGAACGCGAGGACCCGACGCCGTTCCTGGAGCACGTCAACGGCATCCTGGTGCCCGGCGGCTTCGGCCAGCGCGGCGCCGAAGGAAAGATCCGGGCGGCGCAATTTGCGCGCGAGCGCCATGTGCCCTATTTCGGCATCTGCTTCGGCATGCAGATGGCGGTGGTCGAGGCGGCGCGCAACCTGTGCGGAATTGCCGAGGCGAACTCGACCGAATTCGGCCCGACGCCGGAGCCGGTGGTCGGGCTGATGACCGAATGGCTCAAGGGCAACGAGTTGCAGAAGCGCGGCCTGAGCGGCGATCTCGGCGGCACCATGCGGCTGGGCGCCTATGAAGCGGTGCTGCAGCGCGGCAGCAAGGTCGCCGACATCTATGGCAGCAGCCGAGATTTCCGAGCGCCACCGCCACCGCTACGAGGTCAACACCGCCTATCGCGACCGGCTCGAGCAGCACGGCATGCGATTCTCCGGGATGTCGCCGGACGGCGTGCTGCCGGAGATCATCGAATATGCCGACCACCCCTGGTTCATCGGCGTGCAGTTCCACCCCGAGCTGAAGTCGCGGCCGTTCGAGCCGCATCCGCTGTTCGCCTCGTTCGTCGAGGCGGCGGTGGTGCAGAGCCGGCTGGTGTAGGGTGGACGAACGGCTGTTCGCAATTTAGACCCTCATCCAGAGGAGCGCCTGAAAGGCGCGTCTCGAAGGATGGCCACAGGCCGCAGCGTGTGTGGCCATCCTTCGAGACGCCGCGCTGCGCACGGCTCCTCAGGATGAGGTCTTTGAAAAAGCAGGATGAGGTCCGAAGCGCAACTCGGACCGATTGAATGACGGTGATGAAAACGCCCCCGCCCAACCCGATCGTCGCCGCCGGCGCGGTCCGCTTCGGCAACGACCTGCCGCTGGCGCTGATCGCCGGGCCGTGCGCCCTGGAAAGCCGCGCTCACGCCCTGGAGACGGCGTCTGCGCTCAAGGAGATCGCGGCGCGGCTCGGCATCGGGCTCGTCTACAAGACCTCGTTCGACAAGGCGAACCGCACCAGCGTTGCCAGCGCGCGCGGCATCGGCCTCGACGAGGCGCTGCCCGTCTTCGCCGAAATCCGCGCCTCGCTGGGCATCCCGGTGCTGACCGACGTGCACGAGATCGAGCAATGCGCCCGCGCGGCGCAGGCGGTCGACGTGCTGCAGATCCCGGCCTTCCTGTGCCGGCAGACCGATCTCCTCCTCGCCGCCGCCCGCACCGGCAGGATCGTCAACGTCAAGAAGGGGCAGTTCCTCGCCCCCTGGGACATGGCGAACGTGGTCGCCAAGATCACCGGCGCCGGCAATGCCGATGTGCTGGTCACCGAGCGCGGCGTCTCGTTCGGCTACAACACCCTCGTGTCCGACATGCGCGCGCTGCCGATCCTCGCCCGCACCACCGGCGCGCCGGTGATCTTCGACGCCACCCATTCGGTGCAGCAGCCCGGCGGTCGCGGCACGACCTCCGGCGGCGAGCGCGAATTCGTGCCGGTGCTGGCGCGCGCGGCGGTCGCGGTCGGCGTCGCCGGCGTGTTCATCGAGACCCACCGCGATCCCGACCGGGCGCCCTCGGACGGACCCAACATGGTGCCTCTCAAGGACATGGAGGGATTGCTGCGGCGGCTGATGGCGTTCGACCGGGTGGCGAAGGACGCCAAATGATGGCGGCGCCGTTCCGGGTCCGGGGCAAGGGCGCGGAACAGGGCAGGGCGCCTGCCTATTCGCGGCCGCGATAGGCGCGCACGCCCTGGTCCGGCACCCAGACATGGCGCGGCAGCCGGCCGGCCTGCCAGAACACGTCGATGGGCATGCCGCCACGGGGATGGAAATAGCCGCCGATCCGCAGCCAGCGCGGCTTGAGCAGCGCCACCAACCGCTCGCCGATCGTGACGGTGCAGTCCTCGTGGAAGACGGCATGATTGCGAAAGCTGTTGAGATAGAGCTTGAGCGACTTCGACTCGACGAGGAAGCGCCGCGGCAGGTAATCGATCACCATGATGGCGAAATCGGGCTGTCCCGTCACTGGGCACAGCGAGGTGAATTCGGGAAAGGTGAAGCGGGCGACGAAGTCGGCGCCGGGATGGGGATTGGGTACGCGGTCGAGCACGGCCTCGGCCGGGGACGCCGGGATCTTGGTCGGTCGGCCGAGCTGGAGAGGCTTGCGTGCCATGGGTCGCGCTGTAGCGCATTTCAGCGTGACCAGCGAGCCACAGCGCCACCCAAAATGAAGGCCTGCACAAAATTTGTTTGCGTCCCCCGGCGCCCCCGCCCTAGGCTTTCGACAGGAGATCGGCATGTTTCGAACAGGACAGCGATGGGCTGGCTGGCGGCGTCTGACCGCATGCCTGCTCGTCTATGCCTTGTTCCTGCACGGCATGGCCGGTGCCGCGGCCGGCGTGCGGCTCGCCGCCGATCCCGCCGGCGGGACCGATTGGGCGGGCTTTGAGCTTTGCCGACATGACAACACCGCTCCGGCGCAGCCGGGCGCGCCCGACAGCCAGGCCGGCGACACCCATTGCGTCTTCTGCGTTGCCGGACCCGGCTTCGTTCTAACGCCGCCGGCGGTTTCGACGGTCTTTTCTCCGGTAGAGATTTCGATCGCGCCGTGGCCTCTGGTGGCCTGGCGCGTGGCGCCGGCTACGGTCGACGCCAGTGCGCGGCCGCGCGGGCCCCCGCCGGCGGCCTGACGCGCGGCGGCCGCATCGCCGCCGGACTCCCAACAAACCTTCGATGAACGGCCCGCCAGTGCGGGCGCCGAAATGTGTCGCGAAATTCGCCGCGCCGATCGACCGTGCCGAAATCATGGTGCGATGGACGGGCGGGAACGAGGGAACCTGCATGTTCAGCCAAGTCTTCACCGGGCCACTGCCCGTTCGTGCGCCGCGGCCGCCGTTGCGCCGCATCCATCTGGCCGCGCTCATCGCCATCGCCGCCGCGCCGCCGCTCGCGCTGCCATCGACGGCCGCCGACGCCGCGGACATGCCGGTCAAGACGCCGGCCGCGAAGACCTACAATTGGGGCGGCTGCTATGTCGGCCTCAACGGCGGAGGCGCCGAAAGCGGGTCGGACTTCACCACCACGGTCGGCCCCGGAACCCACCTCGGCGCCGGCCGACGTCGCGCTGGTCGAGGAGGGCGGCACCTCGTCGGCCAACGGTCCCAATTTCCTCGGCGGCGGCCAGGCCGGCTGCAACTGGCAATCAGGGACGCTCGTCTATGGCCTCGAAGGCGACGTCGACTACTTCCGCAGCAATCCGCAAGTCATCAACGGCACGGCGACGCTGAGCGACGGGGTCACCAGCTTCACCGTCACCCAGTCGCTGACGACCAATTTCCTCGCCACGGTGCGTCCGCGCCTCGGCGTCTCGGCCGACCGCAACCTGTTCTACATCACCGGCGGCGCCGCCTTCACCAAGGCGAGCTATTCGCAGGCCTATGTGGATGCCGCCGTCCCCTCCGGCACCGGCCTCGCAACCGGCTCGAAATCGCTCGTCGGCTGGACCGCCGGCGCCGGATGGGAATACGCCTGGACCGACAACTGGACCCTCAGGTTCGAGTACCTGTTCACGAGCTTCCCGGGCACCACCAACGGGATCGGCGCGATCACCGACGCCGCGGGCGGAACCAATCCGCTCCAGGGCTCGGCGAATCTCGTCGATCCAGACCGCCCGCTTCGGCGTCAACTTCAAATTCTGACCGCGCGATCATGCTCGAGATCGCGTCATCCGCTTTCACCTTCATCGCCCGCCCGCAGGCGCGCCGTCGTCCGGCTGCGTCGCGGGGCGCAAACCCGATCGGTGCCACCATGTCGACCACCACTGACCCCGCAAACGCCGCCGCGCCGCCATGCGCCCCGGCGAAGCGCCTGCGCCTTCATGCACCTTCCTGGCCTCGCTCATCGTGGCGATGGTGCCGCTGCTCGGCCTGACCACGACCGCGGCGCGCGCCTGCGCCTGCGGGTGCAGCGTGTTCGACGTCGGCGGCGGCATGCTGCCGCAGGAGAACGATCACGGCGGCCGGATTTTCTTCGAGTACTGGCATTCCGACCAGAACGTCAATTGGATCGGCAGCTCCAGGGGCAATCCCAACCTCAACCAGGACAAGAAGCTCACCACGGATTGGTACAGTGTGGGCTTCAGCTACATGTTCAACCGTCAATGGGGCATGATGGTCCGGGTGCCCTTCGCCGATCGCGATTTCACCACCACGGTCGATCCGACGGTCGGCTTGCTGCACACGTTCAACTCGAAGTCGGTCGGCGACATCGAAGTGATGGGCATGTACACCGGCTTCTTCGAGGACATGTCGACCGGCGTTACCTTCGGCCTCAAGGTGCCGACCGGCACCTACACGGCATTCGGGCTCGACCGCGACAGCCAGATCGGCTCCGGCAGCACCGACCTCATTCTCGGCGGCTTCCATCGCGGCATGCTCACCGGCGACAATGCCTGGCAATATTACTCGCAGGTGCGCTGGCAGATGCCGTTCCTCTACAGTCGCGCCTACGATCCGGATCTCGGCACCGAGGCGCTCTACAAGCCCGGCTATCAGGTCGATGGCGCGGTCGGCGTGCTCTACAACAACTGGTACAACGTGTTCGGCTTCGACAAGATCACGCCGCTTGCGCAGGTGATCGCGTCCCATCGCGTGCACGACAGCGGCGCCGCTTCCGATCCCTACAACAGCGGCTTCGACCGCCTGATGTTCTCGCCGGGCGTCGAATTCACCAAGGTCCTGGACGAGGCCAACAACCGCGTGATGAAGTTCTACGCCGACGTGGAGATACCGTTCTATTACCGCGTCAATGCCGCCGACAACGGCGGCCTCCCGATCGTCGGCGGAACCGAGGGCCAGTTGATCGCCCCGGTTCTCGTCAAGGCCGTCGCGAGCTACAACTTCTGAGGATGGGAGGAATTGCCATGCGGTTCGTCCATCCTCTGCAGATCGCTTGCGTCGCGGCGACGCGTGACCAACGCTTCGGCGGCATCACGACTTCCACGCCCGGCGCGCGCAATGAGCCAAAGAGTTCTCCGAGGAATGACAGGATTGCGATCATGAAAAAGCTTTTCATCGGCGCGGCACTCGCGGCGCTCGTCGGAAACCCCGTTCTTGCGGCCGACATGCTCGTCAAGGCGCCGGCTGCGCCCAGCCTATAGCTGGGGAGGTCTTCTACATCGGCGGCAACGTCGGCTGGCTGGGGATCGAGGGCGTCAGCCTGTCGGGGACACCTGCTGACAGTGCGACACGCTCGCCCTTTTTGGCCCGTGCTCCGCAGCCGGTGCCTGTCCGACCAGCATCGGGAGCGCGCAAGGAAGCTCGGTGAGCGGAGGCGGCCAGTTCGGTTTCAACTGGCAGGTCCAAAGCTGGGTCATCGGTCTGGAGGCCGATGCGCAGGCCAGCCGGCGCCAATGCCTCGAGCAGCGTGAATGTCAACGTGCCGGCTTTTGGTCCGTATTTTGCGAGCCAAAGCATAAAGGAGACCGGGTTCGGCACGATCCGCGGCCGCGCCGGCGTGACGGTGACGCCGAACCTTCTCGCCTACGTGACCGGCGGCTTTGCCTGGGCTGCGACGAGCCAGAGCGTCGCCGCCGGTTTCCCGTTGCTCTCCGAAACCGCCAACGGAGGTCGGGCGTCCACGGCCGTGGGCGGGACCGTCGGTGCCGGCCTCGAATGGGCTTTGGGAAACCGCTGGAGCGTGGCCGGCGAATATCTCTACGCCCGGCTGGGGGCCACCAGCCTCACCCTCCAGACCGCTCCTCTCGGGGCCGGCTGCACATCCCGGTGGCGTCGCGTCATGTCAACTCAATGTTTCCGAATCCAGCTTCACCAACAACATCGTACGTCTGAAGATAAACTACAGGATCGACTGAACTGCGGTCGCGTCGAGCGGAGCGAGACTGGAACTTGCGTTTGGCAAGCCTCCGGTCATTCGCTAGCTTGATGAGGATCAACTTCTGAGTTGCGGAGAAAGCACCATGCGGTTCGTCCGTCTCATCTCGGGCTTGGCGGTCGCGCACCTTGGCAACTGCGTTCGCCGTCGATCTCGCACGCGCTGCGCCCGAAATCGGGGAGGCGGCGCCGGCGCTGGTCCTCACCGCGCTCGACGGCACCGGCATCGATCTCGCCAAGCTGCGCGGCAAGGTCGTGCTCGTCAATTTCTGGGCGACCTGGTGCGCGCCCTGCCGCAAGGAGATGCCGACGCTCGATGCCTTCTATCGCCGCCATCGCGGGCAGGGGTTCGAGCTGATCGGCATCAGCATCGACTTTGCCCGCGACGCCGCCAAGATGCGCAAGGTCGCGGCCGGGCTCGCCTATCCCGCCGCCTGGATCAACGACATCGCGGTCAACGGCTTCGGTGCGCCGGAAGGCGTGCCGGTCAGCTATGTGATCGACGCCGAGGGCATCATCCGCGACAAGTTCATCGCGGTGCCCAACAAGCTGCTGAACGACGTGGTCGTTCCCATGCTGGCGAAGTGAGCGTGCGATGAAACGCCGGATCGTGTGCGCCATTCCCCTCGCAGGCCGGGCCGCTGCGGTTGCCGCCGCGCTCGTGCTCGCGGTGCCGGTCGCAGCCCGCTGCGCGGAGACCGGCGGCTGGATTTTCGACACCGCCAGCCGGCTGCAAGGTGTGGAATCCCCACCCCCAGCCCAACGAGACGATCCGATGGTCGGGCGCCTGCGCCAACGGCATGGCCCAGGGCCGCGGCGCCGCGCAGTGGTTCCGGGGCAACCTTCCCTTCGAGAGCGACGAAGGCGAGTGGCGGGAGGGCCGCCAGGCCGGCTACGGCACCCAGGTCTGGCCGACCGGGCGCTATGACGGCGAACTCGTCGACGGCGAACCCAATGGCCACGGCACGCTGATCGTCCAGGGCGTGCGCTACGAAGGCGAATTGCGCAACGGCAAGCCGAACGGCGTGGGCACCCTCTCCAATGTGAGCGGCACCTTTCGCGGCATCTGGAAGGACGGGTGCCTGCTCGACGCCAAGCAGAAGGCCGCGTTCGGCGTTCCGTTGTCGGCCTGCTGAATTTCGCGTAGAATCAACCTCGATCCAGCCAAAGGAGACCCGGACATGAACCGATTTATCCCGCTCGCGGCGGCCTTGGTGCTGCTCGGCATCGTGGCCGCCCCGACCGTCGCTACGGCCCAGGCGCCAAGGGCCAGACCTGCCGGATGGAGCAGCAATGCCACTGGGTGAACTTCAAGAAGATCTGCACCTACGCGAAGGTCTGCCGCTGACGTCGCGCAAAGCGATATTGGTGAATCGAGCGATTGATGCATATCATCCTGCAACATGCATAATCATGCCTCTCATGCCGCGAACGGCCGGAATAGAGGAGATCAAATATGAACCGTAGGGATTTAATTGCTACCGGCGCAACGCTTATGGCTGTCTCGACCCCGGCGTTGGCCCAGATGAGCCATGCCGATCATGACCTTGCCGCCGCCAGCCCGCTGTTCGACGCCGCCAGCAATTGCGGCAAAGTGGGATTGGTCTGCATAGATCACTGCTTTCAGTCCTTCGCTGCGGGCGATACCACCCTGGCGGCGTGCGCTCGGGAGGTCGACCAGATGCTCAGCACCTGCGGGACGCTGGCGAAGCTCGCGAGCGTGAGGTCTTCGCATCTCCCGGCGATGGCGAAGGTCGCTCTCGCCGTGTGTCAGGATTGCGAAACGGAATGCCGCAAGCACGCCGACAAGCATGCAGCCTGCAAAGCGTGCGGCGAGGCATGTGCGGCGTGCGCGGCGGAGTGCAAGAAAGTCGCCGCTTGAACTTCCTGCCGACGCCGATCGCCGGCGCACAGATGGCGTGCGTGGGTGATCACGGCGGTAGCGGTGAGCGTGACCTTGAGCACAGCAGCGCTCGGTGTTGCCGTAACTTTCACTCGTGTCAGGCGCCCTGTGCTACCGATGCCGCGTAGATCGCGTAGCGGCCCCAGGGCCGCCACCAAGCGCCACCTTTGCTCACCCTCCGCAGGAAGTGTGCGCTCTGCATCGACGACGCAAAGAGGGGATTGACATAGACAACGAAGGCTTCGCGAGGCGTCGCACTCAGGGACGCCTCCAGACTGGCAAGGATGCTCCGGACCGAATCTCTGCCAAAGGGATTGAAGAGAAACAGTACGAGCGGCTCTGGCCCGAAGGTGTATTCGACGGCATTCATGCAATGTAGAAAGAATGCGGTGCAAAGCTGGGATGCAGGTTGGTATCGCCTGATGTTTTCTTCCGCGATCACGTGCAGTTCGTGCGAGAGTTCGACGCCCACAATCTTCGCGAACGGCAACTCCGACGCGACGAGCAGCGCCCGCCCCTTGCCCGATCCCATGTCGACGAACGCGAACACATTCGGCCGCAGCGGAATCGACTTGAGGATTTCCCGGATCAGCCAAGCGGGCGTCGCCTCATAGGGATGAATCTCCGGCAGATGTTCGCGTCCGATGCTCGGCAGGTTCCACGGGTAGGCGACCGCCGCCGTGTCAGTGTCGAAACGCCCATCGAAGCCTTCGACTCGTTCTGCACGTCGGACGCGGACGAGATCGAACAGATGGACGGCGACCGCAAGCGGACCGTATTGCCGGATCGATCCCATGCAGTCTCGGAATACCTTGGCGAACGTCCGGGGTATTGGTCGCGGCATCGGCGGCGTCCCGTCCTTGTTGGAGATATGCGCCGCGGGCGTGGGAGCAATCTTCTTCCAGACTCTTGCAGGACGAGCGGCGCGACGCAGCGGCTTCCCGCAACCGCGGAAACATTATCACGCATTCGAGGGCAAAGACCGCCCGAATCAGATCACCCCTCGCAGCGCTTTCCTGAGCCGCGGGTAGGCCGCCCGGGTTGCGGCCGCAGTCCTGTGGCCGCCGCAAAGGTCTGCCGCTGACGATCGCGGGGTCGGTGGGTTGGGCGGTCACGGCCCGTTTCTGGTTCGGCGGTCTCCGGCATCCACACGGCGAAGACGGCTAGGGCCACGGAGGCGGCGGCGCCGGCGGCGAGAAAGCCGGCGCTGTATCCGAAGTGATCGACGATCACGCCGGCGGCCAGCCCGCTCAGCGAGGCGCCAATCCCCTGGGCCGTGGCGATGGCGCCCTGGGCGAGGTTGTAGCGCCCGGTGCCTCGCATGATATCGGCGATCACCAGCGGCGTGAGGGCACCGAAAATCCCGGCGCCGACACCATCGAGCAACTGTACGCCGATCAGCCAGAAGCTGTTGTCGGAGAGGGTGTAGAGCACCGCCCGGACGGGCAAGATGGTGAACCCGGCGAGAAACAGGGGCTTGCGTCCCCAGCTGTCGGCGGTGCGTCCGACCAGGAGGGCGATCGGCAGCATCACCGCCTGTGCGGCGACGATGCAGGCCGACATCATGGCCGTCGCCTTGTCCGGGAATGCGGCGGCGAGCTTCTGTCCCACCAGCGGCAGCAGCGCCGCATTGGCAAAGTGGAACAGCATGACGCATAGGCCGAAGATGACCAGCGGCCGGGACTTGAACAGGATGCCGTAGCCGGCGGCTCGGGTCGCGACTGCCGCCGCATCGTGCTCTCCGTTGAGGTCTCTCGCCCGGTTGTAATCGATCGCCTCGGCCGGAATGGACAGCACCGCGATGGCTGGCAAGCACGGCGAAGACCGGCACGAGAAGGAAGACGGCGCGCTGCGAGAACGCATAGCCGACCCCGGCCGCCACCACGGCGATGGCGACATTGCCCGCATGGTCGAAGGCCGAGTTCCGCCCCATGCGCCTCGCCAGCTGATTGCGCGCGTACAGGCCCAAGGTCAGCGCCGCGACCGCAGGACCGAAGACGTCGCCGACAATTGCCATCAGGCTGTTGGCGATCAAGACCGGCCAGAAGCTCGGCCACGCGAAGATGATGACGGCTCCGATACCCAGCACGGCAAGCGCCAGGACGATCGCGCCGCGCTTGGCGCGGGTCTCGTCGATCGCGGCGCCGATCGGCGTCTGGACGGCGAGCCCGAGCAGGCCGCCGATCGTGGTCACCAATCCGACTTCGGACTGGCTCCAATGCTGCTGGGTGACCAGGAACACGTTGAGATAAGGCCCGAGCGCGCCGCGCACGTCGGCCAGCAGGAAGTTGACGGCGTCGAGCGAGAGCGGGTTGAAGCGCCTTGCTCTTGGTTGATGTCACAGCCATAGCCACAGCGTCCCGATCGCGAGGGTGATGATGGTCAGCGGCGCGCCGACCCTGAAATAGTCCCAGAAGCCGATCGCCACGCCGGAAGCGGCCGCCCTCTGCACGACGATCAGATTGGCGATCGAGCCCAGCACGGTGAAGTTGCCGGCGAGCGTCGAAGCCATCGCGATCACCAGCCACGCCGTGTCGTGGTCGGTCAGCGCATCGACAAACGGCTTCAGCATCAACACGGCCGGCACGTTGCTGACCAGGTTGGACAGCACCGCCGTCACGGCGCTGAGCACGGGAACCTGATCGAGGTGAAGCCGGCCGACGGCGGCGATGATGTCGGGGCCGAGCAGCGCGTGCTGCGCGCCGGCGACGATGATGAACAGACCGGCGAACATCAGCAGCAGCGACCAGTCGATCTCCGCGTAGACCCGCCGGCTCTTCACCCGTCGGGTCAGCAGCAGGAGGCCACCGATGATGATCGCCGCCTTGGCCGGCACGACGCCGGCGAAAAACAATGCGATCAGGATCAGGGTCGCCAGCAACTGCGCGGATCACCAGCACGCGATTGGCATCGACCTTCGGCGGCGGCGCTTCCAGTCGCGCGGCGCCGGCGAACTCGGCGCGATGGAACAGCGCGATGAGCGCCACGGTGACGATCAGCCCGACCAGCGCGACCGGCCCCAGCGCCAGGGCGAATT
Organism: uncultured Alphaproteobacteria bacterium; assembly: GCA_963795865.1. Lineage (GTDB taxonomy): Bacteria > Pseudomonadota > Alphaproteobacteria > Rhizobiales > Xanthobacteraceae > JAJPKK01. The sequence continues at coordinate 123,164 of CAWCJX010000032.1, read as the reverse complement.
TGGTGTAGGGGATTTGAGAGAAGCTGCCGATCATGATGTTCTGCGGATTGCCGGTGATCGTCGCGGTTGACCCGACATTCGACGCCATCGCCACGGCCAGCAGGTAGGGCACCGGCCGGCGTCCCAGCGCGAGCGTCAACTCCAGCACGAGCGGGGCCAGCACCAGGCAGATCGCGTCGTTCACCAGGAAGGCGGAAAAGACGCCGGAGGTCGCGACGACCGCGCCGAGCAGGATCAAAGGTCGCCTGGCGTGCGCCATGACCCAGGCATTGGCGACGGCGAAAAAGCCCGAAAGCCGCAGACTGGCGACGACGATCATCATGCCGAGCAGCAGCGTGATGGTATCGAGGTCGACCGCCTTGTAGGCATCCTCGAGCGGCAGGGCGCCCGATGCGACCATGAGGCCGGCGCCGACCAGGGCGATGCCGGCCCGGTCGATGCTCAGGCCGGGAATCCGGCCGATCGCGAGCGCGAGATAGCTTCCGACAAAGATGACGCCGGCCGCGACGCTCCGGCCCTCCCCGCCAATTCGATCGCCGGCCGGAAGCAGAGTGGGCGCCAGCGCGGCGGCGATGGCGATCGCGACCACTAACCCGACCAGCAGGACGCTCAAGGCGACCAGCCAGCGGCTTCGATGGAAGGCCCTGTGACCCATAAGAGAGCGATGCTATCGATTGAGGGGAGACCGATAACGGGGAGGAGATCGGTTAAAGAATTCCCACGGCGGAACTTTGTTCCACTCCGTGGGATGGTGGCTCACTCGGCACACGCGCGGAACGTCCTGCGCCGACGCGGGTTTAATGACGACGTCACGTGCGTAGGCTCGGACACTGCCCAAATCCGGAGCCGGCGCGCGCCCTATGGCCGCCCGGCGCGCGATCCTGTAGAAGCCCGGCAAAACAACGCCCGGAGCCAGCATGACCGCCATCGTCGACATCATCGGCCGCGAAATTCTCGACAGCCGCGGCAACCCCACCGTCGAGGTCGACGTGGTGCTGGAAGACGGCAGCCTCGGCCGCGCCGCGGTGCCGTCCGGCGCCTCGACCGGCGCGCATGAGGCGGTCGAGCTGCGCGACGGCGACAAGAAGCGCTATTTCGGCAAGGGCGTGCGCAAGGCGGTCGACGCCGTCAATGGCGAGATCTTCGATGCCGTCGGCGGCATGGACGCCGAGGCCCAGGTCAAGATCGACGAGACCCTGATCGGGCTCGACGGCACGCCGAACAAGAGCCGGCTCGGCGCCAACGCCATTCTCGGCGTGTCGCTGGCGATCGCCAAGGCGGCGGCGGCGGCTCGCGACCTGCCGCTCTACCGCTATGTCGGCGGCGCGTCGGCGCGGCTGCTGCCGGTGCCGATGATGAACATCGTCAATGGCGGCGTGCATGCCGACAACCCGATCGACTTCCAGGAATTCATGATCATGCCGGTCGGCGCGCCGAGCTTCGGCGAAGGGCTGCGCATGGGCGTCGAGGTGTTCCAGACCCTCAAGAAGGCGCTGCACGATGCCGGCCACAACACCAATGTCGGGCGACGAGGGCGGCTTCGCGCCCAACCTGCCGTCCGCCGACGCCGCGCTCGGCTTCGTCATCAAGGCGATCGAGAGCGCCGGCTACCGGCCGGGCGAGGACATCGCGCTGGCGCTCGATCCGGCGTCAACCGAGTTCTTCAAGAATGGCGCCTACCATTATGAAGGCGAAGGAAAAGTCCGCTCGCGCGAGGAGCAGGTGCGCTACCTCGCCGAGCTCGTCAACGCGCTATCCCATCGTATCCATCGAGGACGGCATGGCGGAGGACGATTTCGACGGCTGGAAGGCGCTCACCGACGCGATCGGGGCGAAATGCCAGCTGGTCGGCGACGACCTCTTCGTCACCAACGTCAAGCGGCTGGCCGACGGCATCAGGCGCGGGCTCGCCAATTCGATCCTCGTCAAGGTCAACCAGATCGGCTCGCTCACCGAGACGCTCGCCGCCGTCGAGATGGCGCACAAGGCCGGCTACACCGCCGTGATGTCGCATCGCTCCGGCGAGACCGAGGATGCCACCATCGCCGACCTCGCCGTCGCCACCAATTGCGGGCAGATCAAGACCGGCTCGCTCGCCCGCTCCGACCGCACCGCGAAGTACAACCAGCTGCTGCGCATCGAGCAGGAGCTCGGGCCGCAGGCGCGCTATGGCGGCCGCAGCGCGATTCGCGCACTGTCATGATCCGCAGCGGCGCCGGGCGCCCGCAGGATGCGGCGAACGGCGTCAAACCTTTCGCGATCGGCGCCGTTAATTCCGCTTTAACCGTGCCGGCGGCAAACATCGCACATGGTCATTCGCCCGCGGATTCGCGCGTTCCTGGCTGCGCTCGGCCTCTACGTCCTGGCGGCGCTGTTCATCGGCTATTTCGGCGTCAACGCCTATACCGGCGCCCATGGCATCCGGGCCAAGCAGAATCTCGACCAGCGGATCGCCGACCTCATGGGCGAACTCGACGCCGCCAAGGCCGAGCGCGAGCGCTGGGAGCGTCGCGTGGCGCTTCTCAAGCCCGACCGCCTCGACCCCGACATGCTCGACGAGCGGGCGCGGCAGCTGCTCGACTATGCCGATCCGCGCGATGTCACGACGCTGATCAGGCACCGCTGAGGGTGTCTGAGGGCGGCCGCCCGCGCTTCCGCCGGGGCGGGAATTAAGATATGGGATGGGCCATCCACGCATCCGCCTGAGGACACAATGGCGTTCGCCCAAGACAGCAAACCGAGTTGAACCGACGCGCCGTCGCAGCCTTGCGGACGTCCGGCCATCGCGGTTCCGCCGCGGCGACGCACGGTCCCCGAACTCGGCAAGGACGCCGAGCTCAAGGCCTACCGCGACATGCTGCTGATCCGCCGCTTCGAGGAGAAGGCCGGCCAGATGTACGGCATGGGCCTGATCGGCGGCTTCTGCCATCTCTACATCGGCCAGGAAGCGGTCGTCGTCGGCATGCAGATGGCGCTCACCGAGGGCGACCAGGTCATCACCGGCTATCGCGACCACGGCCACATGCTCGCCTGCGGCATGGACCCCAAGGGCGTCATGGCCGAGCTCACCGGCCGCCGCGGCGGCTATTCCAAGGGCAAGGGCGGCTCGATGCACATGTTCAGCGTCGAGAAGAGGTTCTACGGCGGCCACGGCATCGTCGGCGCCCAGGTCTCGCTCGGCACCGGCATCGCCTTCGCCAACCGCTACCGCAACAACGGCAAGGTGTGCCTGACCTATTTCGGCGACGGCGCAGCCAACCAGGGCCAGGTCTACGAAAGCTTCAACATGGCGGAGCTGTGGAAGCTCCCCGTGGTCTACGTCATCGAGAACAACCGCTACGCGATGGGCACCGCGGTGACGCGGGCGTCCGCCCAGACCGATTTCTCCAAGCGCGGCCTGTCCTTCAACATTCCCGGCGAGCAGGTCGACGGCATGGACGTGCGCGCCGTCAAGGCGGCGGGCGACAAGGCGGTGAAATGGTGCCGCGACGGCAACGGGCCGATCATCCTGGAGATGATGACCTACCGCTATCGCGGCCATTCCATGTCGGACCCGGCGAAGTATCGCACCCGCGAGGAGGTCGACAAGGTCCGCACCGAGCACGACCCGATCGAGCAGGTGCGGCTGCGGCTGCTGGTCACCAAGCGGGCCGGCGAAGACGGCTTGAAGCAGACCGACGCCGAGGTGCGCACGATCGTCAACGACGCCTCCGAATTCGCCACCCATGACCCCGAGCCCGATCCGTCCGCGCTGTGGACCGACGTGGTACGCTGAGCATCGAAAGTCCGGAACATCCCATGCCGATCCAGGTTTTGATGCCGGCGCTGTCGCCCACCATGGAAAAGGGCAACCTCGCCAAATGGGTGAAAGGCGAGGGCGACAAGATCAAATCGGGCGACATCATCGCCGAGATCGAGACCGACAAGGCGACCATGGAGGTCGAGGCGACCGACGAAGGCACGCTCGGCAAGATCCTGGTTCCCGAAGGCACCGCCGATGTCGCCGTCAACACGCCGATCGCCGTGATCCTCAGCGACGGTGAGGACGCCGCCGCCTTGAAGAACGCCGGCACGGCCGGCGCTGCGCCGGTGGCCGACGAGCGCGCCGGCCGCCATCCCCCGCAACGCCCGCGCCGGCGCCAGCCGGCCGCGATGCCTGCCGTCCCGCAATCGCTGCAGACGGCGTCCGAAACCGAGGTTCCCGCCGGCACCGAGATGATCACCATGACCGTGCGCGAAGCGCTGCGCGATGCCATGGCGGAGGAGATGCGGCGCGACGGCGACGTCTTCGTCATCGGCGAGGAGGTCGCGGAATACCAGGGCGCCTACAAGGTGACCCAGGGGCTGCTGCAGGAATTCGGCGAACGCCGGGTGATCGACACGCCGATCACCGAGCACGGCTTCACCGGCCTCGGCGTCGGCGCCGGGCTCGCCGGGCTCAAGCCGATCGTCGAATTCATGACCTTCAATTTCGCCATGCAGGCGATCGACCAGATCATCAACTCCGCGGCGAAGACGCTCTACATGTCCGGCGGCCAGCTCGGCTGCTCGATCGTGTTCCGCGGCCCCAACGGGCCGGCCGCGCGCGTCGGCGCCCAGCACAGCCAGGACTTCACGGCGTGGTACGCGAACGTTCCCGGCCTGACCGTGGTCGCGCCCTACACCGCCGCCGACGCCAAGGGCCTGCTGAAATCGGCGATCCGCTACCCCAATCCGGTGGTGTTCCTGGAAAACGAAATCCTCTACGGCCACTCGTTTCCGGTGCCGAAGCTCGACGATTATCTGGTGCCGATCGGCAAGGCGCGGATCGCGCGCGCCGGCGAGCAGGTGACGATCGTCTCGTGGTCGATGGGCATGGCCTATGCGCTCAAGGCCGGCGAGGAACTCGCCAAGGAGAACATCAGCGCCGAGATCATCGACCTGCGCACCATCCGCCCGATGGACACCGAGACCCTGGTCCGCTCGATCGAGAAGACCGGCCGCTGCGTCGTGGTCGAAGAGGGCTGGGCGCAATCCGGCGTCGGCGCGGAGATCGCGGCGCGGCTGATGGAGCATGCCTTCGACTATCTCGACGCGCCGGTGGCGCGGGTGTCCGGCAAGCCGGTGCCGATGCCCTATGCGGCCAATCTCGAGAAGCTGGCGCTGCCGTCGGTCGCCGAAGTGGTCGAGGCGGCGAAGGCCGTCTGCTACCGGTGAGCGGCGCGATGAGAGCGGCGCCGTCTTTCCAAGTCCTGCAAGCCAACCCCTGAGGCGGGCCGATGCCGATCAACATTCTCATGCCCGCGCTGTCGCCCACCATGGAGAAGGGCAATCTCGCCAAGTGGCTCAAGAAGGAAGGCGACAAGGTCAAGGCCGGCGACATCCTCGCCGAGATCGAGACCGACAAGGCGACCATGGAATACGAGGCGGTCGACGAGGGCACGCTCGCCAAGATCCTGGTGCCGGAAGGCGCCGCCGACATCGCCGTCAACCAGCCGATCGCGATCCTCGCCTCAGACGGCGAGGACGTGAAAGCGGCGGCCGCCGCCGCAGTCGGCACCGAAGCGCCTGCCCGGACCGCGCCGGCGGCTCCACCGGGGGCGCCCCCGAATGCGACGGCGTCCTCGGGCACCGCCGCCGCCCCGCCCGCGGCCAAACCGCTGGCCGCCGCGCCCGGCGCATCCCCGGCCGCCGCCGTCAACGGCCATGCCGGCCGCATCTTCGCCTCGCCCCTGGCGCGGCGGCTCGCCAAGGCGGCGGGCATCGACATCGGCCGCATTCCCGGAAGCGGCCCGCATGGCCGCATCATCGCGCGCGACGTCGAAGCCGCGAAGTCCGGCGGCGCGGCGCTGCGCGCGCCGGCGGCGCCTGTCCCGACGGCGGCGGCGACGGGGCGCAGCGGCAGGGGTCCCGATGCCGGTGGCGCCGGGCGACGAAAAGATCCGCGCGCTGTTCGAGCCCGGCTCCTACGAGGTCGTGCCCCACGACAACATCCGCCGGATCATCGCCCAGCGCCTGGTGCTGGCGAAGCAGACGATCCCGCATTTCTACCTGACCGCGACCTGCACCATCGACAAGCTGCTGGAGGCGCGCGAGGAGATCAACGTCACCGCGCCCAAGGACGCCGACGGCAAGCCGACCTGGAAGCTCTCGGTCAACGACTTCATCATCAAGGCGATGGCGCTGGCGCTGATGCGGGTGCCCGATGCCAACGTGACCTGGACCGAATCCGGCATGCTCAAGCACAGGCGCGCCGATGTCGGCGTCGCCGTCGCGATTCCCGGCGGGCTGATCACCCCGGTGATCCGCAAGGCCGAGACCAAATCGCTCACCGTGATCTCCAAGGAGATGAAGGACTACGCCGCCCGCGCAAGGGCGCGCCGGCTCAAGCCCGAGGAGTACCAGGGCGGCAGCACCGCGATCTCCAATCTCGGCATGTACGGGATCGAGGAATTCGCCGCCGTGATCAATCCGCCCCACGCCACCATCCTCGCGGTCGGCACCGGCGAGCCGCGCGCCGTGGTGCGCGACGGCAAGCTCGCCATCGCGACCCGGATGACGGTGACGCTCTCCACCGACCACCGCGCCGTCGACGGCGCGCTCGGCGCCGAGCTGCTGGGCGCGTTCCGCACCTTCATCGAGAGCCCGATGGCGATGCTGGCGTGATGAGGGCCGGCCCGCGCCACCGGCATGCCCCGCGCACCATCGCAATGCAGCTGCCATGCGCCTCCATTGCGTTGCGTGCGGCTGACTCGCCCCGCCGCCTGCGATAGTGTCGCGCCGCCGCGCAGCACCCGCCCGGTGCCGCAAGGACCGGACACTTCGAACGGGACCGCGTTCGAAATCCGAGACTGCGAGCCGAGATATCAACGGAGACCCCAGTGGCCGAATCCTTCGACGTCATCATCATCGGCTCCGGCCCGGGAGGCTATGTCACCGCGATCCGCGCGGCGCAGCTCGGCTTCAAGACGGCGATCGTCGAGCGCGCCTGGCTCGGCGGCATCTGCCTCAACTGGGGGTGCATCCCGACCAAGGCGCTGCTGCGCTCGGCGGAAATCTATCACTACATGGAGCACGCCAAGGACTACGGCCTGTCCGCCGACAACGTCTCCTACGACGCGATGCGCGGTGGTGAAGCGCTCGCGCGGGGTGTCGAAGCGCCTCAATGACGGCGTCGGCTTCCTGATGAAGAAGAACAAGGTCGCGGTGATCTGGGGCGAGGCGGCGATCGATGCCCCCGGCAAGGTCACGGTCAGCGCCGGCGAAGACCGAAGCGCCGAAGGGCGCGCTCGGTCCCGGCAGCTACGAGGCGGGCCACATCATCATCGCCACCGGCGCCCGGCCGCGGGTGCTGCCGGGCCTCGAGCCCGACCGGAAGCTGGTCTGGACCTATTTCGAGGCGATGATTCCCGAGCGGATGCCGAAGTCGCTGCTGGTGGTCGGCTCCGGCGCCATCGGCATCGAGTTCGCCTCGTTCTATCGCAGCTTCGGCAGCGAGGTGACGGTGGTCGAGGTGCTGCCGCAGATCCTGCCGGTCGAGGATGCCGAGATTGCCGGCCTCGCGCGCAAGGCGCTGGAAAAGCAGGGCATCAAAATTCTCACCGGCGCCAAGGTGACGAACCTGGACAAGAAGGCCGACAGCGTCACCGCGACCATCGACGACGGCAAGGGCGCGACCCAGACGCTCACCGTCGAGCGCGTCATTTCCGCGGTCGGCGTGGTCGGCAATACCGAGAATCTCGGCCTCGAAAAGCTCGGCGTGAAGGTCGAGCGCGGCACCATCGTCATCGACGGCTATTGCCGCACCAATGTGCCCGGCATCTACGCCATCGGCGATGTCGCAGGTCCCCCGATGCTCGCCCACAAGGCCGAGCACGAGGGCGTCGTCTGCATCGAGGCCATCAAGGGCCTCAGGCCGCACCCCATGGACCGGCTGATGATCCCGGGCTGCACCTATTGCTCGCCCCAGGTCGCCTCGGTCGGGCTCACCGAAGCGGCGGCGAAGGAGAAGAAGTTCGACATCCGGGTCGGCCGCTTTCCCTTCGTCGGCAACGGCAAGGCGATCGCGCTGGGCGAGGACCAGGGCCTCGTCAAGGTGATCTTCGACAAGGCGACCGGCCGCCTGCTCGGCGCCCACATGGTCGGCGCCGAAGTCACCGAATTGATCCAGGGCTACGTGATCGCGATGAACCTGGAGACCACCGAGGAAGAGCTGATGCACACCATCTTCCCGCATCCGACCCTGTCGGAAATGATGAAGGAAGCCGTGCTCGACGCCTATGGGCGGGTGCTGAACATGTAGGGTTACCCCTCACCGCGTGCGGGAGAGGTAAGACGTTCACGCCCGATCGCGGTGGGAAATCTCCACCACCCGGGCGCGCCGCGCCAATGCGTCGACCAGCGCGTCGGCGGTTGCGCGGTTGGTCTGGTCGAGATTGGCATCCCACTCGTCGAGCAGATAGATCGGCGCATCGGTATGCGCCACGATCTCCTGCAGCGACTTGAGCTGGCGCTCGCCCGAGGAAAAGCCGGGGCGCTTGACCGCGGCACTGTTGCAGTACCTCGCCGTCCTCGTCGAACTCGGGCTCGTCGAGTTGCGCCGCCGCGACGAACTCGAACGCGAGGCGGTCGGTGGTCGGCCAGTAATAGGCGCGGTTCTTGATCTCCGCCTTCAAGGCCGCGAGCAGGGTCGATTTGCCCGAGCCGTTGCCGCCGCGCACGGTGATGCGCCCGGTCGGCTCGGCATAGACGAGGCGCATCGCCTCTTCGACGGAATGGCAGACCCTGGCGTGATCGCCCGAGCGCAGCAGCAGCCGGTCGAACTTGATGCGCTGGTTGAAGCGGGGATCGGCGATCGGGCGCATATTGTCCACGACGTCCCCGACGCGGGTCCACACCGCGATCACGTCGTTCCAGCCGGACACCAGCTCGTGCACATTGGTGGTCATCTCGATCTGCCGCGGCAGGGTGGCGGCGAGCGCCACCAGCGTCGCGGCGTCCTCCGCATTATGGATCGCCACATAGGTCATGGCGGTGAAGACCACGGTGAGGCCGATGATGCCGCCGGCCGCGCTCAGGCCTTCGCGGGCCATGATGGCGTTGATCTGCGCCCGCAGGCAGTCGCGAACCCGGGTCTTGAACCCGGCGATCCACAGGCGAAGATTGTAGTGGTTGCCGGCGAACACATTGTCCCAGGCGGTGTAGCCCTGGGCCACCAGGCGGTTGTTCTGGCGCTGGTTCTCGAGATAGAGGTGGGCGACCCGGCCGCGCAGGCTCCATTGCAGCATCAGCAGCAGCGCGAACACGACGGCATAGGCGAGCGACAGCCGCACGTCGATCTCGACGCCGAGCACGATCACGTTGAAAACGAGGCCGAGCAGCAGCTTCAGCTGCGCCTCGATCTCGTACATCAGGTTGAACACGTTGTTGAAGGTGGTGCCGGTCAGGAACGGCTCGGCCTGCTCGCGGGCCGCCTTGTCGTAGCAGCAGCTTGCTCTCGTTCCTGTTGTCGCGGGCAAAGCGCAGCATGTAGCGGCTGTAGCAGCGAAACCCCGCCCGCTCGGCGAACACCCAGCTGATCGCGCCCGACACATAGGAGGCCGACTGGGCCGCCAGGATCCACAGGAGGTCGGTGACCAGGAACTCGTCGTCCGCCACGTCGCGCCCGGCCTTGATGATGAGGTAGGTGGTCGCCGCCGCCAGCAGCGCTTCCCCCACCATCAGGATGATCATGATGTAGAGCGACGGGCACAGCAGCTGACTGGCGAACTGGAGACGAGTGATCGGCTGGCGGGTCATGACGCGCGCGAGGGTCCATTTCGGGGGATAGGGCGGCGCATCCTATCGCAAAACCGCCGCCATTCCCCGGGGAATTGCCCGGGCGAGTGGCCCGCAAATCAAGCGCCTTGCGACGCAGCCCCTGCGTAAGTAAGTAGTGCGCCAGAGGATTTGTCATGGTCGTCGTGCTCGACACCGTCAACGGCCCGCGGCCGCGGCACCCGGAGAAGGCGCATCGCCCGGACATGCCGGCGCCGCGCAAGCCCGACTGGATCAGGGTGCGGGCGCCGGTGTCGAAGGGGTACATGGACACCCGCGACATCGTGCGCGCCCACGGCCTGCACACGGTCTGCGAGGAGGCGGGCTGCCCCAACATCGGCGAATGCTGGGAAAAGAAGCACGCCACCTTCATGATCATGGGGGACACCTGCACGCGGGCCTGCGCGTTCTGCAACGTCAAGACCGGGCTGCCCGGGGCGCTCGACCCCGAAGAGCCCGAGCACGTCGCCGCGGCGGCCGCGAAGCTCGGCCTGTCTCATCTCGTCATCACCTCGGTCGACCGCGACGATCTCGCCGACGGCGGCGCCGCCCATTTCGCCGCGGTGATCCGTGCGGTGCGCGCCCGCTGCGCCACCACCACCATCGAGGTGCTGACCCCGGACTTCCTGCGCAAGGACGGCGCCGCCGAAGCGGTCGTGGCGGCGCGGCCCGACGTGTTCAACCACAATCTCGAGACCGTGCCGTCGCTCTATCTGACGGTGCGGCCGGGAGCGCGCTATTTCCATTCCATCCGGCTCCTGCAGATGGTCAAGGAGCGCGATGCCGCGATGTTCACGAAGTCCGGCATCATGGTCGGGCTCGGCGAGGCGCGCAACGAGGTGCTCCAGGTGATGGATGACCTGCGTTGCGCCGATGTCGATTTCCTCACCATCGGCCAGTACCTGCAGCCGAGCCGCAAGCATCATCCGGTGGTGCGCTACGTCACGCCGGAGGAATTCCAGGCCTACGAGACCATCGCCTATGCCAAGGGCTTCCTGATGGTGGCGGCGTCGCCGCTCACGCGCTCCTCGCACCACGCCGGCGACGACTTCGAGCGCCTGCGCGCCGCCCGTGCCGCCCGACGCTGATCGATGCCGCAATTCTCCACCAAGCGCCGCGTCAGGCACTCCGCCGCCGACATGTTCGACCTCGTCGCCGACGTCGAGCGCTATCCCGAATTCGTGCCGCTGTGCCGATCGATGCGGGTGATGCGGCGCACCAGGAGCGGCGATCGCGAGGTCGTGGTCGCCCAGATGACGATCGCCTACAAGCTGATCCGTGAATCCTTCACCAGCCGGGTGACGCTCGACCGCGCGCGCCGGCAGATCCTGGTCGAATATCTCGACGGCCCGTTCAGCCGGATGGAGAACCAGTGGCATTTCCATCCGGCCGCGGCGGCGACAGGCGTCGCGGCCTGCGACGTCGAATTCTTCATCGCCTATGAATTCAAGAGCCGCACCCTCGGCCTCCTGATGGGTGCCATGTTCGATGCCGCCTTCCGCCGCTTCGCCTCGGCCTTCGAGCACCGCGCCGACCTCGTGTTCGGCCGGGGAACGGCGTGATTCCGTCGTTCGGCGTGCGTCGCATGCCGCAATCGAAACGGCGCTCAGGATTAATTCCTGCCAACCCGGCAGGTTCGCAACACTCTTCCGCGGGCGCGCCACATGGCATAAGGGCGCCGCAACCTTTCCGGGCCCGGTGTGCACATGATTCGTCTCGACAACATCAGCAAGCAGAACGGCCACCAGATCCTCTTCATCGAGGCCTCCGCGGCGCTCCAGAAGGGCGAGAAGGTCGGCCTCGTCGGTCCCAACGGCGCCGGCAAGACGACGCTGTTCCGGATGATCACCGGCGAGGAGCAGCCCGACGAGGGCCAGGTGGCGGTCGATCGCGGCGTCACCATCGGCTACTTCAGCCAGGACGTCGGCGAGATGTCGGGCCGCAGCGCCGTGTCCGAGGTGATGGACGGCGCCGGCCCGGTGAGCGCCGTGGCCGCCGAGCTGAAGGAGCTCGAGGCCGCCATGGCGCGATCCGGACCGGGCGGACGACATGGACGACATCATCGCGCGCTACGGCGAGGTGCAGGCGCGCTTCGAGGAGCTCGACGGCTACGCGCTCGAGGGCCGGGCGCGCGAAGTCCTCGCCGGCCTCGGCTTCAGCCAGGAGATGATGGACGGCGACGTCGGCGCGCTGTCGGGCGGCTGGAAGATGCGCGTGGCGCTCGCCCGCATCCTGCTGATGCGCCCCGACGCCATGCTGCTGGACGAGCCGAGCAACCATCTCGACCTCGAAAGCCTGATCTGGCTGGAGCAGTTCCTCAAGGGCTATGACGGCGCGCTGCTGATGACCTCGCACGACCGCGAGTTCATGAACCGCATCGTCACCAAGATGGTGGAGATCGACGGCGGCGCGCTGACGACCTATTCGGGCAACTACGAATTCTACGAGCAGCAGCGCGCGCTGAACGAGAAGCAGCAGCAGGCCCAGTTCGAGCGCCAGCAGGCGATGCTCGCCAAGGAGATCAAGTTCATCGAGCGCTTCAAGGCGCGCGCCTCGCACGCCGCGCAGGTGCAGAGCCGGGTGAAGAAGCTGGAGAAGATCGAGCGGGTCGAGCCGCCCAAGCGCCGCCAGACGGTGTCGTTCGAGTTCCTGCCGGCGCCGCGCTCCGGCGAGGACGTGGTGAGCCTGAAGAACGTGCACAAGGGCTACGGCAACCGGCAGCATCTACGACGGGCTCGACTTCCTGGTGCGCCGCAAGGAGCGCTGGTGCGTCATGGGCGTCAACGGCGCCGGCAAGTCCACGCTGCTGAAGCTGGTGGCGGGCGCGACGCAGCCGGACGACGGCACGGTGGCGCTCGGCGGCAGCGTCAAGATGGGCTACTTCGCGCAGCACGCCATGGATCTGCTCGACGGCGAGCGCACGGTGTTCCAGTCGCTGGAGGACGTCGTTCCCGCAGGCCGGGCAGGGCTCGCTGCGCGCGCTGGCCGGCTGCTTCGGCTTCTCCGGCGACGACGTCGAGAAGAAATGCCGGGTGCTGTCGGGCGGCGAGAAGGCGCGGCTGGTGATGGCGAAGATGCTGTACGACCCGCCGAACTTCCTGGTGCTCGACGAGCCGACCAACCATCTCGACATGGCGACCAAGGAGATGCTGATCACGGCGCTGTCGCAGTACGAGGGCACCATGCTGTTCGTCTCGCACGACCGGCACTTCCTGGCCGCGCTGTCCAACCGGGTGCTGGAGCTGACGCCCGAGGGCATTCACCAGTACGGCGGCGGCTACACCGAATATGTGGCGCGCACCGGCCACGAGGCGCCCGGCCTGCGCAGCTGAGCCGGAAACCGCGCGCGCGCCCGGCTGCGGCTCGCGGCTCCGCCGGTATTGCAGGATATCAAGATCACAAATTCACAAGATCACAGGATCACGAGGCACCTCCGCCCGCCAGCCCCTCCAGCATCGCGAGGGCCTCGGCCACCGCGCGCAGCCGCACCTCGGCGCGCCCGACATCGCCGAACCGCTGCTCCCGGTGAATGAGCCGTCCGTCCCGCGCGGCGGCAGCGAAATGGACGAGGCCGACGGGCTTCTCCGCGCTGCCGCCGCCGGGGCCGGCGATGCCGGTGATGGCGACCGCGAGATCGGCGTCGGCGCATGGGCGAGCGCGCCCTTCGCCATCGCCTCGGCGGTCTCGCGGCTCACCGCGCCATGGCGGTCGAGGATCGCGGCGGGGACGCCGAGCATGGCCTGCTTGGCCGCGTTCGAATAGGTGACGAAGCCGCGGTCGACCACGTCCGAGGAGCCCGCGATCTCCGTGAGCGCCGCGGCGACGAGGCCGCCGGTGCAGGATTCCGCGGTCGCGACGGTGAGCCCGCGGGCGCGGCAAAGGTCGAGCACGCGTGCGGCGGCGCGCGCGAGGTCGTGGCGGATCATCGCGGCCCGGCCGGCAGCCGGATGGTCGCCGTCGCCATGGCGGCGATCCCTTCGCCGCGGCCGATGAAGCCGAGCTTCTCGTTGGTGGTCGCCTTGACGGCGACGCGGTCGAGATCGACGCCGGCGACGGCGGCGATGCGCGCGCGCATGGCGTCGCGGTGCGGCCCGATCCGCGGCGTCTCGCAGATGATGGTGATGTCGAGATGGGCGATGCGGCCGCCGCGCTTGGCCACGCGCTCCGCCGCGAAGGCGAGGAAGCGGTCGGAGCTCGCGCCTTTCCACTGGGGATCGCCCGGCGGGAAATGCGAGCCGATGTCGCCGTCGGCCAGCGCGCCGAGAATGGCGTCGACCAGCGCATGAAGCGGAGCGTCGGCATCGGAATAGCCGGTGAGGCCGCGGTCATGGGGGATGCGCACCCCGCCCAGCCAGACATGGTCGCCGGCGCCGAACGCATGCACGTCATAGCCGGTGGCGGTGCGGATATCGCCCAATGACGTCAGTTCGGCGGCGGCAATCCGGGCGAAGTCCTCTTCCGTGGTCAGCTTGATGTTGGCGCTCTCGCCGGCAAATACGTGCACCGCCATGCCGGCCCACTCCGCCAGCGCGGCGTCGTCGGTGAAATCGTCGCGGCCGGCGGCCAGCGCGCGCCGGTGCGCCGCCAGCAGGGCATCGAAGCCGAAGGCCTGCGGGGTCTGCACCGCGCGCAGGCGGCTGCGGTCGAGGGTATCGACGATGCGTCCGGCGGCGTCGACGGCCTTGATGGTGTCGGTCGGCGCGAGGCCGGGAATGGCGGCGCCGGCGGCGCCGGCGGCGATCGGCGCGGGAAATCAGGGCAGGGGAGGCGAACGGGCGGGCGGCGTCGTGAACCAGCACGATGCGCGGCCGGTCCGGTTCCAAGCGCCTCGAGTCCGGCCCGCACCGAGATTTGCCTGGTGGCACCGCCGAACACCGGTTGGCGCAGCCTCAGGCCGGCGGCGGCGGCGTCGAACCGCGCGATATCGTCGCGGTGGATCACCGGCTGGACCATGCCGATCTCAGGATGGTCGGCGAACAGGCGCAACGTGTGACCGATGACGGGCGCGCCACGCAAGGCGCGATACTGCTTGGGCAAATCGCCCCCGACGCGGGTTCCGCGCCCGGCCGCGACCACCACCACCGCCACTTCGCCCTGCATCGCGCGACCGTCCTTCCGACAATTGGCAGGGTGATTTAGCCCCACCGGGACCGAACGGATAGCCCGCCGCGTTTCCCCCAGCACGGAATTCATGATATTGCACTGCAACACTTGCATCTTGCTTGGCCTTGGCTAAACTGTATGCAAATGAGCAGATCGCCTAATATCTAGGCATGACAGGTTGAGCGTGGCCCCCGCTTCGTCGCTTCCTGCACCGCCCGTGATGATCGGGAACGTGCGGCTTCCTAATCCGGTGCTGTTGGCGCCCATGTCCGGCGTCACCGATGCCCCGTTCCGCCGCATGGCGGCACGACTCGGCGCCGGTCTCGTCGTCTCCGAGATGGCGGCCTGCGCGGCGCTTGCTGCAGGCAAGCGCAACGCGCGGCTGCGGCTGGAAGCGCCGGGGATCGGCCACCATGTGGTCCAACTCGCAGGCTGCGAAACCGGGTGGATGGCCGAGGGCGCCCGCATCGCGGCCGGGGAGGGCGCCGAGATCATCGACATCAACATGGGGTGCCCGGCGCAGGCACGTCACCAATGGCGAGGCCGGCTCGGCGCTGATGCGCGACCTCGACCATGCGGTCGCGCTGATCGACGCCACCATCGCCGCGGTCGATGTTCCCGTGACCCTGAAGATGCGGCTCGGCTGGGACGATCGCTCCATCAATGCGCCGGAACTGGCGCGGCGGGCGCAGGCGGCGGGCGTAAAGCTCATCACCGTGCATGGCCGCACCCGCTGCCAGTTCTACACCGGCACGCGCCGATTGGGAGGCGGTGCGCGCGGTCAAGGCCGCGGTTGCCATACCGGTGGTGGTCAATGGCGACATCACCGGCTTCGCGCGACGCCAGGGAAGCGCTGGCGCGCTCCGGCGCCGACGGGGTGATGATCGGACGCGGCGCGCAGGGTCGTCCGTGGTTTCCCGGCCAACTCGCGCGCTATCTCGCCACCGGTCGCGAGGAGGCCGCGCCGCCGCTTGCCGCCCAACGCGACATCGTCTTCGCGCTTTACGACGAAATGCTCCTTCATCATGGCGAGCGCATCGGCCTCAAGCATGCGCGCAAACATATCGGCTGGGCGCTCGATTCCGCGGCCGCGACCGCGCAAGCGGGCGAGGAGGCGCGCAAGCAATGGCGGCGTCACGTGCTGACCGCGCCCGACCGGCGCGAGACCGAGCGTCGCCTCGACGAATCCTTCGCAGCCTTGGCATGGAGGGTGGCCGCATGAGCCTGGCCGGAAGCCGCAACGCGACCGCTACCATCGGCGGCGCCGAAGCCGTGCTCAATGCGTTGCCCCACGCCGTCGTGGTGATCGGCCCGGACGGCAAGATCGTCGACGCCAACGTGGCCGCCGAGGACTTCTTCGATATTTCGGTGATGATGCTGCGCCGGCATTCCCTGCGCGATCTCGTCCCCTTCGGCAGCCCGCTGCTGGCGCTCATCGAGCAGGTTCGCCAGCGCGGCGGGGCTGTCAACGAATACAAGGTCGACCTCGGCACGCCGCGCAATCCCGGCGAGCGAGCGGTCGACCTTCACGTCGCCCTCGTGCCGGAGCGGCCCGGTCATGTCGTCGTCATGCTGCAGCAGCGCACCATCGCCGACAAGATGGATCGCCAATTGACCCATCGCGGCGCGGCGCGCTCGGTGATCGCGCTCGCCGCGATGCTGGCCCACGAGATCAAGAACCCGCTGTCGGGAATTCGCGGCGCGGCGCAGCTGCTCGAGCAATCCGTCGAGCGACGACGATCGTTCGCTGACGCGGCTGATCTGCGACGAGGCCGACCGCATCGTCAAGCTGGTCGACCGCATGGAGGTGTTCGGCGACGAACGCCCGGTCGAGCGCGAACCCGTCAACATCCACGTGGTGTTCGATCACGTGCGGCGTCTCGCCCAGTCGGGCTTCGCGCGGCACATCCGCTTCGTCGAGGATTACGATCCTTCGCTGCCGCCGGTCCTCGCCAATCGCGACCAGCTCATCCAGGTGTTCCTCAACCTGGTCAAGAACGCGTCGGAAGCGATCGGGGACCGCAGCGACGGCGAGATCCAGCTCACGACCGCGTTCCGGCCCGGCGTGCGCCTGTCGCTGCCGGGGAGCAAGACGCGGGTGTCGCTGCCGCTCGAATTCTGCGTCAGGGACAACGGACCGGGCGTCACCGAAGACCTGATGCCGCATCTGTTCGATCCGTTCGTCACCACCAAGCCGACCGGCAGCGGGCTCGGGCTCGCGCTGGCGGCCAAGATCATCGGCGATCACGGCGGCATCATCGAATGCGAGTCCCAACCACGAAAAACGGTCTTTCGCGTGCTCATGCCCAAGTTCACGGGTGACGACGCCGAGCCGGGCGGAGAAACCTGAGAGGATGCCGATGGCAGCCGGAAGCATATTGATCGCCGACGACGACGCCGCGATCAGAACGGTCTTGAACCAGGCCCTGTCACGCGCCGGCTACGAGGTGCGTTCCACCGGCAATGCCGCGACCCTGTGGCGCTGGGTGAGCCAGGGCGAGGGCGACCTCGTCATCACCGACGTGGTCATGCCGGACGAAAACGCGTTCGACTTCCTGCCGCGCATCAAGAAGCTGCGGCCGGAACTGCCGATCATCGTCATGAGCGCGCAGAACACCTTCATGACGGCGATCCGCGCATCCGAACGCGGCGCCTACGAATATCTGCCCAAGCCGTTCGACCTCAAGGAACTCACCCTGATCGTCGGCCGTGCGCTGTCGGAGCCCAAGGACCGCCAACCCGCCGCCGGCTCCAAGGCCGACGAACTCGATGCCATCCCGCTGGTCGGCCGCTCGCCGGCGATGCAGGAGATCTATCGGCTGCTGGCGCGGCTGATGCAGACCGATCTCACCGTGATGATTTCCGGGGAATCCGGAACCGGCAAGGAGCTGGTGGCGCGGGCGCTCCACGATTACGGCAAGCGCCGCACCGGGCCGTTCGTCGCCGTCAATATGGCCGCCATCCCCCGCGAGCTGATCGAATCCGAACTGTTCGGCCACGAGAAGGGAGCTTTCACAGGAGCCAACAGCCGCAACGCCGGCCGCTTCGAGCAGTCCGAGGGCGGCACCCTGTTTCTCGACGAGATCGGCGACATGCCGACCGAGGCGCAGACCCGGCTGCTGCGCGTCCTGCAGCAGGGCGAATACACCACGGTCGGCGGCCGCACGCCGATCAAGACCGACGTCCGCATCATCGCCGCCACCAACAAGGATCTGCGCATCCTCATCCAGCAGGGCGTGTTCCGCGAGGATCTGTTCTTCCGGCTCAATGTGGTGCCGCTGCGGATTCCACCGCTGCGCGAGCGGGTGGAGGACATTCCCGATCTGATCCGCCACTTCTTCGCCCAGGCGGAGCGCGAGGGCCTGGCGCCCAAGCAGATCGAGACCGCCGCGATCGAGCGCCTCAAGCGCTACCGCTGGCCCGGCAACGTACGCGAACTGGAGAACCTGGCCCGGCGCCTCGCGGCGCTCTACCCGCAGGAAACCATCACCACGGCGGTCATCGACAACGAGCTTGCCCCGACGGCGCCCGCCCCGCTCGGCGATGACGGCAAGGCCGAGGAAGATCTCTCCGCGGCGGTCGAGCGCCACCTCAACAAATACTTCGCCGGCTTCGGCGATGGCTTGCCGCCGCCCGGCCTGTACCACCGGGTGTTGCGGGAAATCGAGTATCCCCTGCTGTCCGCGGCGCTCGCCGCGACCCGCGGGAACCAGATCCGGGCCGCCGACCTGCTCGGCGTCAATCGCAATACATTGCGCAAGAAAATCAGGGATCTGGAGATCCAGGTCATCCGCACCAGCAGCTGACCGAATTGCCGGGCCACGCTACCGCAGCAGACGAGACACCGTTCGTCTGCGACGCCGCGCCGGCATTTGCGCATACCTCCAAAGCCGCCGGGAAATCGCGCCGTTTTTGACGGGTGCGTGCCGCTGAAATGTCTCAATCGAGCAACATTG
Source organism: uncultured Alphaproteobacteria bacterium (assembly GCA_963795865.1). Lineage (GTDB taxonomy): Bacteria > Pseudomonadota > Alphaproteobacteria > Rhizobiales > Xanthobacteraceae > JAJPKK01. The sequence continues at coordinate 104,310 of CAWCJX010000032.1, read as the reverse complement.
TTGTAGTTATGCATCACACGCGGCTCTTCCGCCGCAGTGTTATAGATCGCCCGATGCGATGGGGGCAAAGCCGGAGTAGATGTCTACGGTAGAAGAGAGTTTAGCTGCCGAGGCCGCTCAGCGGTCCGCCGAGCCGGCAAGATTTGCCACCGGCCTGTTGGGTCCGGCGGCAGTCGGCGTCGCATTGCTCTCTGCGTTTGCCACCTTCATCGTGCTTGCCGGCCTCACCCCGATCAACCCGACCAACGATGTCGTCGTCACCCTGCTCGCGGTCAATACGCTGGCCGTGCTGTTGCTCCTCGGCATCATCGGCCGCGAGGTCTGGTACATCCTCCAGGCACGGCGGCGGGGCAGGGCGGCCGCCCGGCTCCATGTCCAGATCGTCGCATTGTTCTCGATCATCGCCGCCCTGCCGGCCATCCTGGTCGCGGTGGTCGCGAGCGTGACGCTCGATCGCGGCCTCGATCAGCTGTTTTCGAATCGCGCCCGCTCGATGATGGAGAACTCGCTCATCGTGGCGGACGCCTATGTGCGCGAACACGTCCAGTCGATCCGGGCCGACACCGAGGCCATGGCGATCGACGTGTCCCGTTTCAAGCCGATGTTCGACCAGGAACGCGACCGGTTCCGTCAATTCTTCGCCGCCCAGGCCTCGCTGCGCGACCTGCCGACCGCGATGATGATCGCGGCCGATCAGACCATCATCCTCAAGGCCGACATCCAGCTTCCCCCGGGGGTGCAAGCTGCCGGCGGTACCGCCGCCGGAGACCCTGGCCAATGCGGTGGAGGGCGATCCCCCAGGTCGGCGTTCCTCAGCGACGCGAATTACGTGGGCGCGGTGACCAAGCTGCGCGGCTATGACAACGTCTATCTGTACGTCGCCCGCTTCATCGACCCTCAGGTGCTGGCGCAGATCCGCGAGACCCAGACCAGCATCGCCCAATACGCCAATCTCGAGGCGCGCCGCCTCGGCGTCCAGATCGCCTTCGCGCTGATGTACACGGTGATCGCGCTGACGGTGCTGCTGTCGGCGGTATGGATCGGCTTCGCCTTCGCCAACCGGCTGGTGGCGCCGATCCGCCGCCTGATCGGCGCGGCCGACATCGTTTCGACCGGCAATCTCCACGTCCAGGTGCCGGTGCGCCAGTCCGAAGGCGATCTCGCCCAGCTCGGCGCGACCTTCAACAAGATGACGCAGGAACTGCGTACCCAGCGCAACGACATCGTCCGCGCCCGCGACCTGATCGACAGCCGCCGCCGCTTCACCGAGGCCGTGCTGGCGGGCGCCAGCGCCGGCGTCATCGGCGTCGACGGCAAAGGGCGCATCAGCATCCTCAATCGCTCCGCCGAAAAGCTCGTCGGCTGCACCGAGGTCGAGGCGATGGGGCGCCCGCTCGAGGAGATCGCGCCGGAGCTCAAGGAATTCATCGACCCGGCGCACAGCGGCGGCCAGCGGCTGGTCCAGGGCCATACCACCATCAACCGCAACGGCCGCGACCGCACCGTCTCGGTACGCGTCACCACCGAGCAATCGGCCGATCCGGAACACGGCTACGTCGTCACCCTCGACGACATCACCGCGCTGGTGTCGGCCCAGCGCACCGCCGCCTGGGCCGACATCGCCCGCCGCATCGCCCACGAGATCAAGAATCCGCTGACCCCGATCCAGCTTTCGGCCGAGCGGCTGCGGCGCAAATACGGCAAGGTCATCACCGAAGACCGCGCCGTATTCGAGCAGTGCACCGACACGATCGTGCGCCAGGTCGACGACATCAGGCGGATGGTCGACGAGTTCTCCCGCTTCGCCAGGATGCCGAAACCGGTGATGGCGGCGGAGGACGTCGCCGATACGGTGCGGCAGGTGGTGTTCCTGCAGCGGGTCGGCAATGCCGACATCGACATCGAGGTCGAGATCGCCGAGGATCCGCTGCCGGCGCAATTCGACCGCCGGCTGATCTCCCAGGGCCTCACCAACATCATCAAGAACGCCGCCGAGGCGATCGCCGCGGCGCCGGCCGGCGCGGAGCGCGGGCGCATCCATGTGGCGGCGGCGCGCGACGGCGCCGACATCGTGATCGATGTCGTCGACAACGGCATCGGCCTGCCCAAGGAAAACCGCAGCCGCCTGCTCGAACCCTATGTGACCACCCGCGAAAAGGGCACCGGCCTGGGCCTCGCCATCGTCGGCAAGATCCTCGAGGAACATGGCGGCCGGATCGAGCTCCACGATGCCGCGGAGAAGTTTCCGGGCCAGCGCGGCGCCTGGATGCGGTTGCGCTTTGCCTCCGAGCCGGTCGTAACACCCACCACCGATGACGATAAAACCACGAGTGAGCAGCGCGAATGGCTTCCGACATCCTGATCGTCGACGACGAAGCTGACATCCGCGAATTGGTGTCGGGGATCCTCGAGGACGAGGGTTACACCACGCGTGTCGCGCGCGACAGCGACGATGCGCTGGGCGCCATCCATGCGCGCCGGCCGAGCCTGGTCTTCCTCGACATCTGGCTGCAGGGCAGCCGGCTCGACGGCCTGCAGGTGCTCGGAAGCATCAAGACCGAGCATCCCGATCTGCCGGTGGTGATGATTTCCGGTCACGGCAACATCGAAACCGCGGTGGCCGCGATCAAGCAGGGCGCCTACGACTTCATCGAGAAGCCGTTCAAGGCGGACCGGCTCGTGCTGGTCGCCGACCGCGCGCTCGAGACCTCGCGCCTCAAGCGCGAGGTCAAGGACCTCAAGCAGCTCGCGCCGTATTCGGCGACCCTGGTCGGCGGTTCCGGAGCGATCAGCCATCTGCGCCAGACCATCGATAAGGTCGCGCCCACCAACAGCCGCATCCTGATCGTCGGCCCCTCGGGCTCCGGCAAGGAGCTGACCGCGCGCACCATCCATGCGCTGTCGACGCGCGCCGAGGCGCCATTCGTCGTCATCAATGCCGCGGCGATCACGCCCGAGCGGATGGAGATCGAGCTGTTCGGCATCGAACAGTCCAACGGCGACCAGGCGCGCAAGGTCGGCGCCCTCGAAGAGGCCCATGGCGGCACCTTGTTCATCGACGAGATCGCCGACATGCCGCGGGAGACCCAGAACAAGATTCTCCGCGTCCTGGTGGACCAGACCTTCCAGCGCTTCGGCGGCACCGGCAAGGTCGAGGTCAACGTCCGCATCATCACCTCGACCGCCCGCAACCTCGAGGAAGAGATCGCCGCCGGGCGCTTCCGCGAGGACCTCTTCCACCGCCTGTCGGTGGTTCCGATCCGGGTCCCGCCGCTCGCCGAGCGCCGCGAGGACGTGCCCGAGCTGGTCGAGCACTTCATGGACCAGATTTCCCAGGCCACCGGCCTGCCCAAGCGGCGGATCGGCACCGATGCCATGGCCGTCCTGCAGACCCATGACTGGCCGGGCAATGTCCGCCAGCTCCGAAACAATGTGGAGCGGCTGATGATCCTCGCCGGCGGCGACGCCGATGCCGTCATCACCGCCGACATGCTGCCGCAGGATGTCGGAGCCATGGTCCCGGCGATGCCCAAGGGCGGCGGCGAGCAATTGATGGGGATGCCGCTGCGCGAGGCGCGCGAGGCCTTCGAGCGCGAATATCTGCGCGCCCAGATCAGCCGGTTCGGCGGCAATATTTCCCGTACCGCCGAGTTCGTGGGGATGGAACGCTCGGCACTGCACCGCAAGCTCAAGGCCCTGGGCATGGATTGATGGCCCGGGTCGCCTATGTCAACGGCCGCTACCGGCCGCACCGCGAAGCCATGGTCCATGTCGAGGACCGCGGCTATCAGTTCGCCGACGGCGTGTACGAGGTCTGCGAGGTGAGGGGAGGCCGCCTCGTCGACGAGCGCCGCCACATGGCCCGCCTCAAGCGCTCGCTCGATGAATTGCGGATCGACCTGCCGATGTCGCCGGCCGCGCTGGGCATCGTGCTGCGCGAAACGGTCCGGCGCAACCGCGTGCGCGACGGCCTCGTCTACCTGCAGGTGACCCGCGGGGTCGCGCGGCGCGACCACGCCTTTCCGCCCGCCGGCACCGCACCGGGGATGGTCGTCACCGCGCGGTCGCTCGATCCGGCGCGGGGCGAACGAACTGCCGCCGAGGGGATCGCGGTCATCACCGTGCCCGACAACCGCTGGGCGCGGGTCGACATCAAGTCGGTGTCGTTGCTGCCCAACGTGCTGGCAAAGCAGGCGGCCCGCGAGATGGGCGCCCGCGAAGCCTGGTTCGTCGATGCCGAGGGGTTCGTCACCGAGGGCTCGTCATCGAACGCCTGGATCGTAACCGCGGGCGGCGAGGTCGTGACCCGGCCGGCCGACCACAGCATCCTCAACGGGATTTCCCGCGCCGTCGTGCGCGATGCCGTCGCCGCCCAGGGGCTCACGCTGGTGGAGCGCGCCTTCACCACCGCGGAGGCATTGGCGGCCAGGGAGGCATTCGTGACCGCCGCCAGCCAGATCGTCCAGCCGGTGGTGCGGATCGACGGCAAGCCGGTCGGAGACGGCCGTCCGGGGGCGGTAGCGACAGGCCTGCGGCGGGAATTCCATCGCCACGCCGAGCTGAGCTAGACGCAAACTCTGGGATCTGGCCTGCAATCCCCGGCGCGGAAGGCCGGCGCTTTCGGCGGTCGAACTCCCGGAATGTGGTCGAAAATCTACATTTCGCCCGCCGGTTGGGCTTGCATGGCGTTGAAACGTACCTTCTAATGATATGTTCGATCTTTCATCGTGCGGTCATCTGGGCCGGACGGGAAGCGGGACGATTGATCGCAGCGGGGGCTGCGTAACAAAAAGCGGAAAAAACGGCCATGGCAGCCGATCGCGCACAAAATCTTCAAGACACTTTCCTCAATCATGTACGCAAAGCCAAAATCCCGCTCACGATATTCCTCGTGAACGGAGTGAAGCTGCAGGGGGTGGTGACCTGGTTCGATAATTTTTGCGTGCTGCTGCGGCGGGACGGACATTCCCAGCTCGTCTACAAGCACGCGATTTCGACCATCATGCCCGGGCATCCGGTACAACTGTTCGAAGGCGGCGAAGAGGGCGCCGCCGTGGAAAAAACCTGATTGGAGCAGCGTCGACGCGACAAGCATCAGCCGCCGTTGAGCCCTCCCGAGGGCTCGACCGGGCGTGCCATGGTCATCGGGCCGTATTTGCGGGTGCGCGACGCCGCGGGCGGCGAAGGCAGGTCGCCCGATGCCCGGCTCGACGAGGCGATCGGCCTCGCCCGCGCCATCGACCTCGACATTGTGGCCTCCGGCCTGGTGGCATTGTCGCAACTGCGCCCTGCGACCTATCTCGGCAAAGGCAAGGTGGAGGAACTGGCCGGGCTGGTGAAAACCCATGAGGCCGGGATCGTCGTCATGGACTGCGCGTTGTCGCCGGTGCAGCAGCGCAACCTGGAAAAGGCATGGAACGCCAAGGTGCTCGACCGCACCGGCCTGATCCTCGAAATCTTCGGCCGGCGGGCGCAGACCCGGGAGGGCTCGCTCCAGGTCGAACTCGCCCATCTCAACTATCAGCGCAGCCGCCTGGTGCGGTCGTGGACCCATCTCGAGCGCCAGCGCGGCGGCTTCGGCTTTCTCGGCGGTCCCGGCGAGACCCAGATCGAGACCGACCGCCGGCTGATCGCGGAACGCATCGCCAAGATCGAGCGCGAATTGGAGGGCGTGAAGCGGACCCGCAAGCTCCATCGTGACAGCCGAAAACGTGTGCCATATCCGATCGTTGCGCTGGTCGGTTACACCAATGCCGGAAAATCGACCCTGTTCAATCGGCTGACCCGCGCGACCGTGCTTTCGGCCGACATGCTGTTCGCCACCCTCGACCCGACGCTGCGCGCCATCGTGCTGCCGCGGGGCAACCGGATCATCCTGTCGGACACGGTGGGCTTCATCTCGGACCTGCCGACCACCCTGGTCGCCGCGTTCCGCGCCACGCTCGAAGAGGTGATCGAGGCCGACCTGATCCTACATGTCCGCGACGTCTCCCATGGCGACACCGAGGCCCAGTCCCACGATGTAAGCGAGGTCCTGCGCGACCTCGGCATCGAGCCGGCCGATCCCCGCATCATCGAGGTCTGGAACAAGATCGACCGCGTCGATGCCGCGGAACGGGCGCGGCTCGAAAACCTGGCGGCCCGCCACAAAGAGGGCCTCGGCCCGGTCCTGGTGTCCGCGATCACGGGCGAGGGGACCGACGTGCTGATTGCCGCCATCGAGGCGCAACTCGCGGTGGCGCGCCTGACCCTCGAAGTGGCGATCGATGTCGCCGACGGCGCCGGGATGAGCTGGCTGCACCGCCATGCCGAGGTGCTCTCCCGCTGCGCCGATCCCGACGGCCGCCTGCACGTCACCATAAGGGTCGACCCCGACCAGGCCGGGCGGGTGCGGGCGAAATTCGGCGCGGACAACATCGCCGGGATGCCGGCGGGGTCGTGAGGCCATGCACGGCCTGTCGTTCGGCCCCGAACTATGCCGGCGCCTTGCCCTCGGCCGCCTTGGCGGCGTTCCACAGGCCATCCATTTCGTCGAGGCTGGACTGTTCCGGCGTCTTTCCCCGGGCTGCCAGCGCGTCTTCGATGAAGGCGAAGCGGCGCTCGAACTTGCGGTTGGTGGCACGCAGCGCGGCCTCGGGATCGGCGTCGAGATGGCGGGCAAGATTGACCACTGCAAACAGGAGATCGCCGGTCTCGGCCGCCGCGCCGGCGTGATCGCCTGAGCCGAGCGCGGCCGCAATCTCGTCGGCCTCTTCCCGGATCTTCGCGAGCACGGCGTGGGGATCGTTCCAGTCGAACCCGACCTTGCCGGCCTTCTCTTGGAGCTTGAGCGCGCGGGTGAGGGCAGGGAGCGTGGCCGGCACCCCGGCCAGCGCGCCGGTGCCGGCGTCTTCCCCTCCGCGGCGGGCCGCGCGCGCGGCCTTCTCCTGCGCCTTGATGCCGTCCCACAGCTGCTTCACCGCCTCCGGAGACAGATCCCCGGCATCGCCGAACACATGGGGATGGCGCCGCACCAGCTTTTCGGTGATCGCCTGGACCACATCGCCGAAGGCAAAGCGGCCGGCCTCCTCGGCCATCCGGGCATGGAACACGACCTGCAGCAGGAGATCGCCGAGTTCATCGCGCAGATCGTCGAGGTCGCCGCGCTGGATGGCATCGGCGACCTCATAGGCCTCCTCGATCGTATAGGGAGCGATGGTCGAGAAATCCTGCTCCAGGTCCCACGGGCAGCCGCTTCCCGGCGTGCGCAGCGCCGCCATGATCTCGATGAGGCGCGCAATATCGGAGGAGGGCTTCATGGGGCACCTGGGCGGCAAACGGACGGCGACGGACGGACGGGTGGACAAGCCGACCCAACTTGCAGATGGTTTGGCATATGTCCATGGAGCGATGTTGATCGAAATGATTGCCCGCAGCATCGGCGCAAGCCTCGGGATGGATCGGCGGTCGCGGCACCGCCGTCGCGATACCGACGACGTCGTTCGTCCTTGCCATCCCGGCTGAGCGATGACCGATGCCTATGTGATCCTCAAGCTCGCCCATGTGATCGGCGCCTGTATTCTGTTCGGCACCGGGACGGGCATCGCCTTTTTCATGTGGATGGCAAACCGGACGGGGGAGGCGGCTATCATTGCCGCGACCGCCCGTAGCGTCGTTATCGCCGACACCGTATTCACCGCGACCGCGGTGGCGGTCCAGCCGCTGACCGGCGCAGCGCTCGCCTGGACCAGCGGCATTCCGCTGCTTTCGTCATGGATCGCAGCGTCGCTGTTGCTCTACGCTTTTGTCGGCGCCTGCTGGCTATCGGTGGTCCGGATCCAGATCGAGCTGCGTGATCTCGCCCGTGCCGCACGGGACGCCGGCGAACCGCTGCCGGCGCGGTACCACAGGCTGTTCCGCGTCTGGTTCATCCTGGGCTGGCCCGCGTTTGCGGGCGTCATCGCGATCTTTGCGTTGATGATCGCCAAGCCGAGATTTTAGCCGGGGCAGGCCGGAGGCCCGCTGCTTGAGCCCCATTGGTTTGATTCGCATAAGAGATATTATGGAATATTTATCAGAACCCCCCGAAATCCCGGCACTTCATCGGCCCACCGTCGGACCAACCAGCCCCACGACGCTACCCCGCAAACGCCGTGCGCAGCCCGTCATAGCCGGGCTCCACGTTGCGGCGGCAGCTTGGCGCGCAGCTCCTCGAAGTCGAGATCGCTGTGCATGTTGGTGAGGATGGCGCGCCTGGGCTTGATGCGTTCGATCCATTCCAGCGTCAGGTCGAGATGGAAATGGCTGGGATGCGGCCGGTACCAGAGTGCGTCGACGATCCAGAGGTCGATGCCTTCGAGAAGCGCGACGCTTTCCGGCGGCAGGTCGATCAGGTCGCTCGAATAGGCCATGGAGCCGAACCGGAAGCCGAGCGAGGCGATATCGCCATGGTCCTGGAGCAGCGGCATCGCCGTGACCGCGCCGCCGGGCCCGGCGACGGTGACGGGCTTGCCCGGCCCGATCGGATGGTGGTTCGCGATCGGCGGGTAATTGCTGCCGGGCGGCGTGACGAAACAGTAGCCGAACCGCAGCGCCAGCACCCGCCAGGTCGGCTCGTCCGCATAGATGTCGACCCGCCGGCGGTTGCCGATGAACAGCCCGCGCAGGTCGTCGATCCCATGGGTGTGGTCGGCATGCTCATGGGTGTAGAGCACGCCGTCGAGCCAATCGACGCCGGCGTCGAGCAGCTGCTCGCGCAGGTCCGGCGAGGTGTCGACGAGGACGCGGGTCCGGCGGCCGTCGGCGGCGGCGCGTTCCACCAGAATGGAGCAGCGCCGGCGCCGGTTCTTCGGATTGGCGGGGTCGCAATGGCCCCAGCCGAGCCCCGGACGCGGCACCCCGCCGGAAAAGCCGCAGCCCAGGATGGTGACGGAAAAGCGTCATGCCGCCGCGGCCGAGCTCCGCGGCACCTTGTTGAACAGGCGGAAGAAGTTCTCCGTCGTCTGGGACGCGATCGCGTCGGTGGAAACGCCGCGCGTCGCCGCCAGCACATTTGCGACCTCGACCACATAGGCGGGCTCGTTGCGCTTGCCGCGGAACTTGCCGGGGGCGAGATAAGGCGAGTCGGTCTCGACCAGGATGCGATCCGCCGGCAGCGAGGCGGCGATGGCGCGCAGCTCGTCGGAGCGCTTGAAGGTCAGGATCCCCGTGAACGAGATATGGAGCCCAAGTGCGATGGCAGTGCGGGCGAGCTCGGGGCCGGCGGTGAAGCAGTGCAGCACGGCGGGGAAGGCGCCCTTCCCTGTCTCCTCGGTCAGGATGCGCGCCATGTCGGCATCGGCTTCGCGCGAATGGATCACCAGCGGCAGGCCGGTCTGGCGCGCCGCCGCGATGTGGCGGCGGAAGCCGGTCTCCTGGGCGTCGCGCGGGCTGAGATCGTAATGATAGTCGAGCCCGGCCTCGCCGAGCGCCACCACCTTGGGATGGCGGCTGCGCGCGACGAGATCCTCCACCGAGAGGTCGAGTTCCTCATGTGCATTGTGAGGATGCGTCCCTATCGAGCAGTAGACATTGGAGAATCTGCTCGGTGATGGCCAGCAGGCGTTCGAACTGGCGCACCCGGGTCGAGATGGTGACCATGCGCCCTACCCCGGCCGCCCCGGCGCGATCGACGATCGCGTCGAGGTCGTCGGCGAAGTCGGGAAAATCCAGGTGGCAATGGCTGTCGACGAGCATGTTCAACGTCCCGCCTCCCCGGTCGGCTCGACATAGCGCGGAAACACCGGCGCCGGCGCCGGCAGTTTCGATCCCGCGGCGATGCGCTTAGCCCCGCCCAGCGCGGCAAAGTCGCGCTCGCCGGGCGGGATGGCCAGCAGGTCGAGCATCTGCGCCGCCGATTTCGGCATGAAGGGCTGCGCCAGGATCGCGACCTGCCGGATCACCTCGGCGGTGGTGTGGAGCACCGTGCCCTGGCGCACCGGGTCGGTCTTGGCGAGCGCCCACGGCGCCTCGCCGGCGAAATAGCGGTTGGCGTCGGCGACCACCGCCCACACCGCGTTGAGCACCTGGTGCAGCTGGCGCGTCTTCATCGCCTCGCGCGCCTTGCCGATCATGGCGTCGGCGGCGGCGAGCATGGCGGTGTCGCTGGCGCTCAGCGCTCCCGGCGCCGGCAGCATGCCGCCGAAATTGCGCGCGATCATGGTCAGCGAGCGCTGCGCCAAATTGCCGAGGTCATTGGCGAGATCGGCATTGATGCGGGCGACGATGGCTTCGTGGCTGTAATTGCCGTCCTGTCCGAACGGCACCTCGCGCAGGAAGAAGAAGCGCAGCGGATCGACCCCATAGGCGTCGGCGAGCGCGAACGGGTCGATCACGTTGCCGACCGACTTCGACATTTTCTCGCCGCGGTTGAACAGGAAGCCGTGGCTGAAGATGTGGCGCGGCAGCGCGATACCCGCCGACATCAGGAAGGCCGGCCAGTACACCGCATGGAAGCGCACGATGTCCTTGCCGATCACATGCAGGTCGGCCGGCCAGTAGCGCTGGAACCTCGCGCTTTCGGTGTCGGGAAAGCCGACCCCGGTGATGTAATTGATCAGCGCGTCGACCCACACATACATGACGTGGCGGGGATCGCCCGGCACCGGGATGCCCCAGGTGAAGGTGGTCCGCGAGATCGAAAGATCCTGCAGACCGCCGCGCACGAAGCTCGCGACCTCGTTGAGGCGTTCGCGCGGCAGCATGAAGTCGGGCACCGTCGCGTAGAGGTCGAGCAGCTTGCCCTGGTACTTGGACAGGCGGAAGAAGTAGCTCTCCTCCTCCACCCACTCCACCGGAGCGCCGCTCGGCGCACGGCGCACCTTGTCCTCGCCGACAGTGGTTTCATCCTCGTCGTAGTAGCCTTCGTCCCGCACCGAGTACCAGCCGGTATATTTCGACAGGTAGATGTCGCCGGCCTTATCCATCAGTTTCCAGATCGCCTGCGAGGAGCGGTAATGGCGTTCCTCGGTGGTACGGATGAAGTCGTCATTGGAGCAGTCGAGCCGTTTCACCATGGCCTGGAAGCGCGGCACGTTGCGTTCCGTCAATTCTCGCGGCGTGATGCCGTCGCGGGCGGCGGTCTGCAGCATCTTGATGCCGTGCTCGTCGGTCCCGGTCTGGAAATAGACGTCATAGCCGTCGAGCCGCATGAAGCGGGCGATGGCGTCGGTGGCGATCGCCTCATAGGCATGCCCGATATGGGGCGCCCCGTTGGGGTAGGAGATCGCCGTGGTGATGTAGAAATGGGGCTTGTCTGCCATTGACCGCATGCGGGTTGGGGTTTCAGTCCCCTCCCCCGCACGCGGGGGAGGGAGTAGCCGGTTGGTATCAACCGCGGGACGCCTCGGCAAGCAGGCCGAAAATCGTGAACACCAGCGGCTTTTTTTCGAGATTATAGATCTCGACGTCCCGCGCCGACCGGTTGAGCCGGTCCCACAGATCGGCGGTCCCAGCCATGCGTGCAAGGTCGGGCCTTGTCCCCCTCACCTCGGCGTCGAGGCGGCGCAACAGCCAGTCGCGCACCGCGCCGACGAAGGCGTCGAGCAGGCTGCGATCGCGATCGAGCTGGTCGCCCAGCGCGTGGAGCGCGTTGGGATCGGTGGCGGGCAGCGCGTCGAGCATCGCCTCGACCCGCTGGCGCAGCGCCAGCAGCGGCCCGCCGGCGAGCGCGATGGCTCGCGCCACGCTGCCGCCGGCTGCCTGCGCCGCGGCGGCAAGGCCGGCCGGGTCGGCTTCGGTGCCGAGTGCCGCCGCGCGGCGGCGACGACTTCGGCGGTCTCGAGGGGCTTGAGAATCAATTTTCGGCAGCGCGAGCGGATGGTCGGCAACAGCCGTCCGGGCGAATGGCTGACCAGGAGGAACAGCGCGCGCGCCGGCGGTTCTTCCAGCATCTTGAGCAATGCATTGGATGCCTGCGGGTATTGGAGCTCGTCGGCACTGTCGACGATGCAGACCCGCCAGCCCCCCTCCCCGGCGGTCGAGCCGAAGAAGCTGATGATGCGCCGGACCTGGTCGACCGTGATCACCGTGCGCAGCGTCCCGGTGTCGCCGGGAATGCGCTCCAGCACCAGGAGATCGCTATGGGCATTGCCGGCGATGCGCCGCACCGTCGGATGCGACGGATCGAGCGCGAGCGAGGTGGCCGATTGCACCGGGCCGGAAGCGGGATCCGGGTGGGCGAGCACGAAGCGCGCCATCCGATAGGCGAGCGTCGCCTTGCCGATGCCGGCCTCGCCGCTGATCAGCCAGGAATGGGGGATGCGGCCGCTGCGATAGCTCGACAGCAACGCCTGTTCGGCGGCCTGATGGCCGAACAGCACCGTGGTCTCCCGCGGCAGCGGAGCGTCGGTGTCAATGTCATTGTCGCGTTCCGATGATGTTCCTCTGGCCCGGCCCGGCGCCCGGCTCACAGCAATTCCTCGACCGACAGGGGCGCGGATTCCGGCGCCAGGCGCTTCTTCACATGCATCCAGATTTCGGCGGCGACCTGGTCCTTGGTGCGGTTGGCGTTGATCAGCACGCAGCGATTGGGCTCTTCCTTGGCGATGTCGCGGAACGCCGCATTGAGCCTCTCGTGGAAGCCGAGGTCCTCGCGCTCGAACCGGTCCGGCTTGCCTCCAGCCCGCCGTTCGCGGGCGCGGGCGAGGCCGATGTCGGCGGGAATGTCGAGAATGAAAGTGATGTCGGGCATCGCATCGCCGACGGTGAGCTTTTCGAGGCCTTTCACAAAGGGACGGCCGGCCTCGCCGAGGATGCCCTGGTAAACCCGCGTCGAGTTGAGAAAGCGGTCGCAGACGACCCACTTGCCGCGGCTCAGCGCGGGCTTGATGAGGTTTTCCAGATGGTCGCGGCGCGCGGCCGCGAACAGCATGGCTTCCGCCACCGGGCCGAGCGGCCGTGCCGCGCCCGACAGCACCACGTGGCGCACGATCTCGGCGCCCGGCGATCCGCCGGGCTCGCGGGTGAGCACGACGCCGATGCCGAAGGTGCCGAGCCGGCGCGCCAGGGTCGCCGCCTGGGTGGACTTGCCGGTGCCCTCCCCGCCTTCCAAGGTGATGAAACGTCCCGCCATGTTTCTCGCCGCCTGATCGGTGCCTTCTGCCAATGATCGATTCAGCTTTGGTTCCCTCGCCCGCAAGCGCGGGAGGGTCAGGGGGGTCAGGGAGGGGGCAATTCGACGCGGCACAGACTCCGCTGCGAGAGCCCCCTCCCCAACCCTCCCCCGCAGGCGGGGGAGGGAGCAACGCTCTATATCTTCTTTGTCCCCATGCGGAACAGGCCGATGACGAGTTCAGCGGCGGCATCGAAGGCCCGCTGCCTGAGGTTGCCGCGCTCGACGCTCTCGGCGGCATAGAGCGGGACCTCGAGCACGAGGTTGTCACCCCGGTAGACGTTCAAATTCGCGACCTGCTGGCCAAGCGCGACCGGCGCCGGCACCGGTCCGGCATAGACGATCTTCGCGGAAATACGGTCGCCCGAATTCTTCGGCACCAGCACGCTGATCGGGCCCTGCGAGAGCAACGGGACCGAGCCCGAAGCGCCGCCGAACAGCTTGGCGGTCCCTATGATCTGGCCGTCATTGAACAGGGGACGGGCATCGAAGCCGCGGAAGCCGAATTCCAGCAGCCGCTTCGCCTCGTCGCCGCGCTCCTTCGCGGATTTGAGGCCGTTGACCACGACGATCAGGCGCATCCCGTTCTGCACCGCCGATCCGACCATGCCGTAGCCGCCGTCATTGGTGAACCCGGTCTTGAGCCCGTCGGCGCCGAGATTCATGGCCAGCAGCGGGTTGCGGTTCGGCTGCTTGATCCGGTTCCAGGCGAATTCATGCTCGCCGTAATAGCGGTAGTATTCCGGGTAGGTGCGGATGATGTGGCGGGCCAGCCGGCCGAGTTCACGCACCGTCACCTTCTGGGCGGGGTCGGGCAGGCCGGTCGAGTTGGTGAAGTAGGACTTCGTCCAAGCCGAGCTCGCGCGCCCGCTTGTTCATCATCTCGACGAAGGCATGCTCGTTGCCGGCGATCCCTTCGGCGAGCGTGATGCAGGCGTCGTTGCCGGACTGCACCACCGCCCCCTGGATCAGGTCCTCGACCCTGACCCGGCTGTGGATCGCCGCGAACATACTCGAGGTGTGGGAGGGCGCGCCGCCGCGGCGCCAGGCGTCCTCGCTGACGAGATATTCGGTGTCGAGCGTGATGCGGCCCTGCTTGAGCTCGTTGAATACCAACTCCGACGTCATCAGCTTGGCCATGCTGGACGGCGGTGTCGGGATGTCGGCCGACTTCTCGAACAGCACGGTGCCGGTCGCGGCATCGAGCAGGATGACGTAGGGGGCGGTGGTCTGGAACTCTTCCTTCTTGCCAGCGCCCACGAGCCCGATATTGGCCGGCGCAGCCAGGGCGGCCAGCGTCGAGCCGACGAGCCCCAGCGCGACGATGCCGCGCCAGATCCCAGGTGCCTGCCTCAACCATGTGCCGAGAGACGAATTCACGATGCCGCCGCAGCCACCTGCCCACGCACGGTCAAGGGGCCGCCTCCCTTGCGAAGTTCCCACCTCGAATACCCTATGCTTCACGTGCCCCGCCTCCAAGTAGCAGGCCAACAGCAGCGACACAATCCAGCTGCTTTGTTGGCACGCAATTGCGACAAAATCGCTGCGGTGGGCGCCGGAGCGCCCCGGAAAACGCACCGAGAAAACGCCCCGAGACTCAATACAGGCCACGCATGACGCTGCCATAGGGAGCGTCGCCGCCGCCCTGGACGTCGGGCCGCGCCGGTGCATAGGCCGACACCGCACGCACCGGCGGATCGGGCGCCCGCGCCACCGCGGTGGTCGGAACCCGTTGCGACTCCAGGCCCGGACGGTAGTTCGAGACCCCCTGCCCGTCACCGAGCGTATAGGGACGGTCGGGCGGCGTCGGCACATCCCGCAGGGCCACGCGCGAAGCCGAGGCCGGCACGAACGGCTTGATCGAGGCGACCCGCACCAGCGACGGCGACGGCGCCGGCTCGCCCTGCCGCAGCGTCGCCATCAGCATGTTGTCGTCGGAACCTTCGAGGGGCGCGCGGCCGATATATTCCACCCGCACCGGCGCCAGGCCGCTGCCGTAGAAGCCCAGGAGATTCGCCGCACGCACCGACACGTCGATGAGGCGATTGCCGCTATAGGGCCCGCGGTCATTGACCCGGACGATGACGGACTTGTGGTTGGAGAGATTGGTGACCCGCGCATAGGACGGCAGCGGCATGGTGGGATGGGCCGCCGACATGGAATGCATGTCGAACACTTCGCCATTGGCGGTCAGGCGGCCATGGAAATCGGCGCCATACCAGGACGCCACGCCCTCGGCGCGATAATTGGGATTTTCTTCCGGCGTATAGGTCAATCCCGCCACGGTATAGGGCGCCCCGACGCGGTAGCTGCCGCCGCCCTTGGGGACCGGTTCGCCGGGAGCAACGACGCGCGCGCTGCTCGAAACGCCGTAGCGGGGATCGAGCGAGCCGAATGGGCTCGAACTTGAGCAATTGGCGAGCAGCAGGCAAAACGCCGCAATCGCGCCCAGCCGCCGGCGATCGATGGCTCCCCGCTGCTCCCCCAGTCTCGTCAATCTCAGGGACCCCCGTTGCGGCCGAACTCCCCCGAGCCGGCCTCCCCCGCTTTGCAACCGTCAGCACCTTTGCACGGCGGCTCTGCGTAAACCACAGCGCCGTTCCTCGACGAACGGAACCCGAGCAGAATGGTCGCGTAAATAAAGCAAAAAGAAGACCGCTTCGTTAACCCTGGCGTTGCAACGGGCTGAAACGGCAAGCCGGGGCCGTGGCGCCCTTCGGCGACGGCAATGCCCCGCTGGTATCAGTTCTGCCGGCGGCGGCGCTCGCGCGGCGGCGCTGGGTGGTAATATGGGCTTTTGTAACAATACCCGCCAATGCCGGACAGCGTCGTCATGCACTGCTCATAGCTCTTGTAATAGCACGATGTCGGGCCGTCCCTTTGGCCGACTCTGGCGCACCACGGATAGCTGGTGGGCGATTGCGCCGATCCCGCCCGGATTTCACCGACGAGAGCGACGGCAATCAGAAAAAGCGAAAAGATTGGCCAGCGCATTTGAAACCTCCCGAATGGAAGCCCTACTCGCCGCCCCGTTTTATCACACGGGGTCCGGGGGGCGCCGCGAGATTGTTGCCCCGATCAAGCAGACCAAGCTTTTCAAGTCGCCGAAGACAAAGCACGAGCGGTTTCCTTCCGCCTCGACCATCACCGCATCCTGCCATCACAGCCGCAGTCGCATCGCCGCATCGCATCCGGGCTTGACGTTGTCACCTTGAGTCGGCGATTAGGGCTCGCCGTCGACCGGTTCGGCGTCTACAGGCATTCCGTTCCGGACATGGGCGGCCGGGTTCATAGAAGCGACCTTCTGCAGGGTGGCGGGAGCGAGGGGTTGCTCGGAGATGGGTCCGGGACGAGGGGGGCCGATGCGCTTCCCCAGAATATTTCGGTAAGCGATTGATTTCACTACGAAGGAAGGATGGCCGAGTGGTTTAAGGCACTGGTCTTGAAAACCAGCAGGGGGTTCCGCTCCCTCGTGGGTTCGAATCCCACTCCTTCCGCCAGGATTTTGTGCACGAGCGGGCGGCGGCGTGCCCGCGCTCTGGAATTGTTCCGGGCGGCTCGTTCGATCAAGCTCGCAATCGTCGAGAACGACAGCCGCGATTCGTTTGCGCCCTGGAGTGAGCCTCTGTCCCCGGGCGCTTGCGGCACGATCGGTTCACGAATGGACCGCGCGTTGTAAACCAATTAATCTCAGTGACGGGCCCGGCGGGCAGGTCCGAGGGCGGACAGATTGGTTGTAACTGGACGAAAAACATTGGAGACCAGCGATGGCCGCTCATGTCAGAGAGACGCTTCTTATGTCTGGCGTTTTGGCCGGCCTGATCTGCGCGGCGGTGTCTGCGGAGGCGCAGGCACCGGTGCCCGATTTGTCCTCGAATGGAGTCGGGTGGATTGCAATCAACCGCGACTTCGCCGCCGTCTCGGGCAGTCCTCGCCCCGTCGCCGACGATCCGGCTCATCCCTATGTGCCAAGCAAACCAACGTTCCGGGTCGCCGATCTCACCAATCCCAATCTGAAGCCCTGGGCCAAGGACATCATGAGACGGGAGAACGAGAAGGTTCTTGCCGGCGGGATCGGCTATACGGCGCGTTCAATTTGTATGCCGGGAGGCGTTCCGGGCTTCATGATGTTCGTCGAAGCCCCGGTCTATTTCATCCAATCGCCCAAGCAAGTGGTGATGATCTATGTGGGCGACGAGCAGGTCCGGCACATCTACCTCGACGTGCCCCATTCGGAGAACCCGACGCCGTCCTGGTATGGCGAGTCGGTCGGCCATTACGAGGGCGATACGCTGTTGATCGATACCATCGGATTGAACGACCGCACGACCATTGACAATTTCCGGACGCCCCACACCAAGCAGTTGCATGTCACGGAATACTGGAAACTTGCCGAAGGCGGCAAGGTGCTGGAAGTGAACATCAGGATTGAGGACCCCGGCACTTTCAATGCGCCGTGGTCGGCGATCCAGCGATACCGGCAGGTGCAGCGCCCATGGCTCGAAGAGGTCTGCGCCGAGAATAACCTTCAGTTCGGCTACCACACTCCGATTGCAAATAAGTCGGATTTCTGAGCTTTCGGCGGGGCGCGCGCGGCCGATCAGTCGACGTCGTCGGCATGTAACTTGTCCGTGCTCAGTGAGCACCGATGCGGCCCAGCCGCTCCGGGGCGTTGGCCGGGATCGCGTTGCATCGGCAGGCTTCGGTGGGAGGCTCAACGTCATGAGTGTCGACGCTTCTGCCGCGCCCGAAGCTGCGTCGCCACGCCAAAGATCGGTCCAGTCCTATATCGACGAAACGCCGGTCTGGTCGGACGGGACGGCGCTGCTGTGGGCGCCCATGACGGCCATGCAATGGCGCATCTGGACGCTCGCCGCGGCCGGCAAGTTCTTCGAGGGCCTCGTCGTGTTCATGACCGGCGTCGCCCTGCCGCTGATCGCGCAAGAATTCGACATCACCAGGGCCCAGCACGGGGTGATCGGGGCGGCGAGCCTGTTCGGCATCCTGATCGGCGCCGTCGGCCTCGGCGGCCTGTCGGATTATTTCGGCCGCAAGTTCATGTTCATCGTCGAGATGATCATCTTCATGGTCTTCCTGGTGTTGCTGGTGGCAAGCCCCAGCTACTTCTGGCTGGTCGTGTTCCTGTTCGGGCTCGGGCTCGCGCTGGGTTGCGACTATCCGACCGCCCACCTGATCATTTCCGAGAGCATTCCGACGAGCGCGCGCGGACGCTTGGTGCTGGCGGCGTTCGGTTTCCAGGCGGTGGGGGCACTCACCGGGACGATCGTGGGCTATCTCGTGCTCAAGAACATTCCGGAAATCGGCGCCTGGCGCTGGATGTATGCCACCGCCGTGATTCCCGCTTTGCTCGTCACGATCGGCCGCTTCTCCATCACCGAAAGCGCCCATTGGCTTCTGGTCCGTGGCCGGCATCAACGATGCGCGCGCCGAGATGACGCGCCTACTGGCGCGCGAGCCCGTCTATCCGAAGGTCGTCGAATTCGCCGCCGCCACCGTGGTCCGGTCGCGGCAGAGCTTTCTGGCGCTGTTCAACAAGGCAAACCGCCGCGCCACCATCCTCGCCGCCGCGCCATGGTTTCTCCAGGATCTCGGAACCTATGGCATCGGCATCTTTACCCCGACCATCCTCGCCGCCTCGATCGGGCACAAGACCGCCCATATACGCAACCTCGCCGACCTCATCAGCAATGACGAACTGGCGGCCCGTGGAGCAGCCCTGATCGACGTGCTGCTGATCGTGGGCATCGTCTGCGCTATCATTCTGGTCGACAAAATCGGCAGCATCCGACTGCAGATATTCGGCTTTATCGGCTGCGCCGCGGGCCTCACGATCGCCGCTGTCTCGGGCTTTCGCCACCGGTGGGACTCGGATGCTGCTGATCTTCGTCGGCTTCATGCTGTTCAACTTCATGACCAACCTCGGACCGAATGCGCAGACCTATCTTGCTCGCCGGCGAAGTGTTTCCAACCGCGTCCGCGGCATGGGCGCCGGCTTCGCGGCGGCGTTCGCGAAGATCGGCGCGGTCGCAACCGCCTTCCTGTTCCCGCTGCTGCTGGCCGATATCGGAACGCAGGCGCTGCTTTTCATCCTGGTCGGCACGTCGCTGATCGGCGCCATCGTCACTTGGCTGTTTCGCATCGAGACCACCGGCGTGAACCTGGAGCAGATCGGAAATTGAACGCGAAACCTGCGGCCCGAATGCACGTGATCACGGCTCGCGGCTGGGCGACGCAGACGTAGGGGGCTCAACATATGGAAAGGAATACGTAACATGAGTGACCTCGTTTTCATCGCCTTCCCGTCCGAACAAAAAGCTGAAGAGGTGCGCGATAAGGTCCTGGAGATGCAGAAGGAATACCTCATCGAGCTGGGCGATGCGGTAGTCGCAGTGAAGGATTCCAGTGGCCGCATAAAGCTGAACCAGCTGGTGAACACGACCGCCACCGGCGCAATTTCGGGGGCGTTCTGGGGCACGCTGATCGGCCTGATCTTTCTCAACCCCCTGCTCGGCACCGCGCTCGGCGCCGCCTCGGGCGCGCTCGGAGGCAGCCTGACCGACGTCGGCATCAACGACGATTTCATGAAGGAAGCGGCTGGCGCACTGCAGCCCGGCACAGCGGGCCTGTTCCTGCTGGTCCGCAAGATGACGACGGACAAGGTCCTCGCCGACCTCAGGGGGATCGGCGGGACGGTGATGCGCACGTCGTTCGACGAGACCAAAGAGGCCGCTCTCCGCGAGGCCTTGGCCGGGCGGGCCGCGGCGGCGACCCCGGCGTCGCCACAGCCTGGCACCAGTGCTGCAACTCCTTCGGCGTGACCGCGTCTGCACCGATTGCCCCGATTTCTGGCGCACTGCATCAGCAGACGCGAAAGATTCTGCGCATAAAGCTGCGCGAGCATTCCGCCGAGGCTTGGACCGCCTCGGCCACTGCTCGGGAATGCGTGCACCATTATCTGAACGTCGGCGAACCCAAATGGCCATCGCCAGGGCGGCGGGCTGCGATGGGAGAGACATGAGCGCCTTGAAGCGCTTCGGGATGAATCTGGTGCCACTGCCATCGAATATGGGCTGATCGCTGCCGGCATTTCCGTTGCCATCATCACCGTCGTCAACACGCTCGGTTCCCAGTTGAAGGCGACCTTCAACTCAATCAGCACCGATCTCGTCTCGGCCGGGAAGTCACGCGCCTGCGGCGGCGCTGGGCCACGATCAGCTCTTCGACGCGTTCCGCCTTGTTCTGACCTTGCGCTTGCCCGGCTGCGAGGCGCGCCTGATATCCGCGGCTGACAGGCGAAGCGACCGCTTGGCCTGCTTGAGGATTCCGGGATCGATCGGGCGCGGCTCCAGCGGCACGTCCTTGCCCAACCGGTCGACCAGGATGCGCAATGCCGCGATCCGCCCGTACGGCTTGTTATTGGCCGGAATCAGATGCCACGGCGCGTGTTTGGTCGCGGTTTCCTCCATCATGTCCTCGATCGCCGTCTCATAGTCGGACCAGCGGGCGCGGTTGCGGAAATCCTCGTAGGACAGTTTCCACCGCTTCAGCGGATCGACGAGCCGGTCGCGGAAGCGGCGGACCTGCTCGTCGGGGGTGATGTGCAGGAAGAGCTTGACGAGGCGGACGCCGGAGTCGACCAGCATCCGCTCGAACTCGTTGATCTCGCGATAGGCGCGCCGCCATTCCTTGCCGGTAGCAAACCCTTCGACGCGCTCCACCAGAACGCGCCCATACCACGAGCGATCGAAGGTGACGATCTGCCCCTGCTCCGGCAGCCGGCACCAGAAGCGCTGGAGGTAGTGCTGGGCGTGCTCATGCTGATCCGGCGCGGCGATCGGGTGCACCTTGAAGCTGCGGGGATCGAGCGCCCAGCCGAGACGGCGGACGATGCCGCCCTTGCCGGCCGTATCCCACCCCTCGAGCACGAGAAGCGCACGTTCCGAGGTCCCGAGATAGGCCTGCTGGATGAGTTGCAGCGTCTGCTGCAACGACGCCAGGCGCCGCTCGTAGTCGGCAAAATCCATCTCCGGATGGGCCTTGATCGCCGCCAGCCGCGGGCGGCGTCTCACGACAAAAAGCCGGGACTGCATGTGCGCCGTGCCCATCAAGCTCGCCATGGGGCGACCCGAATTGATGATTCTCATCGGTTTGGTAAAGTCGCCCTGCTGCGTCAACAGCTTGGGGCGCGTTCGCTCGCTCATCATTAAGCCTTTGGGAATCCCTCCGATTCACCTCGACCGAAATATGTTCTAGCTTCCCGTCACGGCGCCCCCTTCACCTTCACCCAGCTGTCGCGCAGGCCGACCGTGCGGTTGAACACCAGCGGCCGGGCTGGGAGTCGCGGTCGCGGATGAAATAGCCCTGGCGCTCGAACTGCACCGGGGCGTCGGAGTTGTCGCCGGCAAGCGCCGGTTCGACCATGGCGTCGCCCAGCACCTCGAGCGAATCCGGATTGAGATCGGCTGCGAAGTTGCCGGCGTCGGGGTCGGGCTTGGCGAACAGCGGATTGTAGAGCCGCACCTCGGCCGGCACGGCGTCGGCGGCGCCGACCCAGTGCAGCGTCGCCTGCACCTTGCGCCCGTCCGGCGCATTGCCGCCGCGGGTCGCGGGATCGTAGGTGCAGCGCAGCTCGACCGGCTCGCCGGCGGCGTCCTTCACCACCTCGCGGCAGGTGATGAAATAGGCGTAGCGCAGCCGCACCTCGCGCCCGGGCGACAGGCGGAAGAACTTCTTCGGCGGGTTCTCCATGAAGTCGTCGCGCTCGACATAGAGCTCGCGGCCGAACCGCACCCGCCGCGCGCCGGCGTCGGGATCGTCGGGATGGTTGACCGCATCGAGCTCCTCGCCCTGCCCTTCCGGATAGTTGGTGATCACCACCTTGAGGGGGCGCAGCACCGCCATGCGCCGCAGCGCAGTGCGATTGAGCACGTCGCGGACGGCATGCTCGAACATGGCGACATCGACAATGCTGTTGGCCTTGGCGACGCCGATCTGGCGCACGAATTCGCGCAGCGCCTCCGGCGGAACGCCGCGTCGCCGCAGCGCCGGCGAGCGTCGGCATGCGCGGATCGTCCCAGCCCGCCGACATGGCCGCCGCGCACCAGCTCGGTGAGCACGCGCTTCGACAGCACGGTGTAGCTGAGATTGAGGCGGGCGAACTCGTACTGATGCGGGATGCGAGGGCACCGGCAGGTTGTCGAGGAACCAGTCGTAGAGCGGGCGGTGGTCCTCGAACTCCAGGGTGCAGATCGAATGGGTGACGCCCTCGATGGCATCGGACTGGCCGTGGGCGAAGTCGTAGCTCGGATAGATCGACCACGCGGTGCCGGTGCGCGGATGGCTGCGCATGGAGGATGCGGTAGAGCACGGGGTCGCGCAGGTTGATGTTGCCGGACGCCATGTCGATCTTCGGGCGCGCAGCACCCGCGCGCCGTTGGGGAACTCGCCGGCGCGCATGCGGCGGAACAAATCGAGGTTCTCCTCCACCGAGCGCTCGCGGAACGGGCTGTTGCGGCCGGGCTCGGTCAGGGTGCCGCGACTGGCCCGCATCTCGTCCTGGGACTGGTCGTCCACATAGGCCTTGCCGGCGCGGATGAGGTGCTCGGCCCAGGCATAGAGCTGCTCGAAATAGTCGGAGGCGTGGTAGAGATGCTCGCCCCAGTCGAAGCCGAGCCAGTGCACGTCGCGCTTGATGGCGTCGATGTATTCCTGCTCCTCCTTGGTCGGATTGGTGTCGTCGAAGCGCAGATTGCAGTGGCCGCCGAACTCCTGGGCGATGCCGAAATTCAGGCAGATCGACTTGGCGTGGCCGATATGGAGATAGCCGTTCGGCTCCGGCGGAAACCGGGTGACGATCTTGCGGGTAGCGGCCGCTCGGCGAGATCGGCCTCGACGATGTCGCGGATGAAGTCGCGACCTGCTTCTGTGGTTTCGGCTGCGGTCATTGCTCCCAGAAGTACCCTTCGACCCGTGTATGCACGCGGTTCTCGCCCCGGCAGGGAGTGGCGAGCAGCAACGGCGAGTTGCCCGGATGGCCCGCACACGAAATCCCTACCGGCGGTCTCGCATTTCCGCTGCGCGACAATGCGGCTGCGGAGCGCCGACTTCTGGCGTGACATCGCTCTTGGACACTGAACGTTCCCCGGCGGCCAATTCGCCGTTGGCGCCGGGCGGAGCCCTATTGTCTTCCGCCCGACCTATGTTACACGGGCCGCAAGTCTCGAACCCCGTGAGGTGTTGTTCCCCGTTCATGACCGACCAGATGTCGTCACCCGTTTTGCCCCCTCGCCGACCGGCTTCCTGCACATCGGCGGCGCGCGCACCGCGCTGTTCAACTGGCTCTATGCGCGCGGCCGCGGCGGCAAGATGCTGCTGCGGATCGAGGACACCGACCGCGAGCGCTCGACCAAGGCGGCGATCGACGCGATCCTCGACGGGCTCACCTGGCTCGGCATCGATTGGGACGGCGACGTCATCTACCAGTTCGCCCGCGCCGCCCGCCACCGCGAGGTCGCCGAGCAACTGCTGGCCGCCGGCCAGGCCTATCGCTGCTACGCCTCCCAGCAGGAACTCGACGAGATGCGCGAGAAGGCGCGCAGCGAGGGTCGCTCCAAGCTCTATGACGGGCGCTGGCGCGACCGCGATCCCGCCGAGGCGCCGCCCGGCGTCAAGCCGGTGATCCGGCTGCAGGCGCCGCTCACCGGCGAGACCGTGATCGAGGACCAGGTTCAGGGCCGCGTCGTCTGGCAGAACGAGAACCTCGACGACCTCGTGCTGCTGCGCTCGGACGGCACGCCGACCTACATGCTCGCCGTCGTGGTCGACGACCACGACATGGGCATCACCCACATCATCCGCGGCGACGATCACCTCACCAACGCCGCCCGGCAGACCCAGATCTACAACGCGCTCGGCTGGACGGTGCCGGTCATGGCCCACATCCCGCTGATCCACGGCCCGGACGGCTCCAAGCTCTCCAAGCGCCACGGCGCGCTCGGCGTCGATGCCTATCGCGCCATGGGCTACCTGCCGGCGGCGATGCGCAACTATCTGGTCCGGCTCGGCTGGAGCCACGGCGACCAGGAAATCTTCTCCACCGCAGGAGATGGTCGCCGCATTCGACTTGCCGCAGATCGGCCGATCGCCGGCGCGGTTCGATTTCGCCAAGCTCGAAAGCCTCAACGGGCATTACATCCGCCAAGCCA
Source organism: uncultured Alphaproteobacteria bacterium (assembly GCA_963795865.1). Classification (GTDB taxonomy): domain Bacteria; phylum Pseudomonadota; class Alphaproteobacteria; order Rhizobiales; family Xanthobacteraceae; genus JAJPKK01. Next base: position 79,956 of record CAWCJX010000032.1, on the reverse strand, counting down.
GCGACGCCGACCTCGTCGATGCCATCGAGCGGCTGCTGCCGCATCTCGCCAACGGACGCCGCGCTCGCGGCAGAAGTTGACGCCGGACCTCAAGGCGCAGCTTGCGGCGGCCATGCCGGGGCTGAAAGAGCGTGCGAAGAACCTGGTCGAACTCGATCGAGAGCGCGCGGTTTCTCTATGCCGATCGGCCGATCGCGATCGACGACAAGGCCAGGGTCGCTGCTCAATCCCGAGGCCTGCGCCATCCTCGCCGAACTGATGACCGACCTCGTCGAGCGTCGAGCCCTGGACGGCGGCCGCGACCGAGAACACCGTTCGCGCCTTCGCCGAGCGCAAGGAAATCAAGCTCGGCGCAGTCGCCCAGCCGCTGCGCGCGGCGCTGACCGGGCGCCCGACCTCGCCCGGCATTTTCGACGTGCTGCAGGTGCTCGGCAAGCAGGAGAGCCTCGCCCGCCTTGGCCGACCAGACGCACGGCGCCGCCTGAAGCCGCGGCGGTTTGCGACGCCCGATTGCCTCTCTCGGTCGCACCCTTGCATGGCGACGAGGCAGCGACTTAATAAGAGGCAGACCGTATCTTGCAGCGCACACTCGACATGCGCTAGCAAATGATGGCTGGGAATGCGCGTATGCCCGGCGGAGCAAGCGATAACCGTCTCCAAGCAGGCCGGTTCGGCAGCGCACTGCAGCGCAATATGAGCGAGGATACGAGCATGGATGCGTCGTCCGGTGCGAACACCAAGAGCGGCACCCTGACCCTCGGCGACAAGAACTACAAGTTCCCGCTCTACGAAGGCACCATCGGTCCGGAGGTGCTCGACATCTCCAAGCTCTACAACCAGGCCGGCATCTTCACCTACGATCCCGGCTTCACCTCGACGGCGAGCTGCGAGTCGAAAATCACCTATATCGACGGCGACGAGGGCGTCCTGCTCTATCGCGGCTACCCGATCCAGCAGCTCGCCGAGCACGGCGATTTCCTCGAGACCTGCTATCTCCTGCTCTACGGCGAACTGCCGACCGCCGCCCAGAAGGCCGAGTTCGATTACATCGTGACCCGCCACACGATGGTGCACGAGCAGATGAGCCGGTTCTTCCAGGGCTTCCGTCGCGACGCCCATCCGATGGCGGTGATGGTCGGCTCGGTCGGCGCGCTGTCGGCGTTCTATCACGACTCCACCGACATCTCCGACCCGGTCCAGCGCGACATCGCGTCGATCCGCATGATCGCCAAGATGCCGACGCTCGCCGCGATGGCCTACAAATATTCGATCGGCCAGCCGTTCGTCTATCCGAAGAACGAACTCGACTACGCGTCGAACTTCCTGCGCATGTGCTACGCGGTGCCGTGCGAGGAGTACCAGCCCAACCCGGTGCTGGCGCGGGCGATGGACCGCATCTTCATCCTGCACGCCGACCACGAGCAGAACGCCTCGACCTCGACGGTGCGGCTGTCGGGTTCCTCCGGCGCCAATCCGTTCGCCTGCATCGCCGCCGGCTGCGCCTGCCTGTGGGGCCCGGCCCATGGCGGCGCCAACGAAGCCGCGCTCAAGATGCTCTCCGAAATCGGCTCGGTCGGCCGCATCCCCGAATTCATCAAGCGCGCCAAGGACAAGAACGATCCCTTCCGGCTCATGGGCTTCGGCCACCGGGTCTACAAGAACTACGACCCGCGCGCCAAGATCATGCAGAAGACCTGCCACGAGGTGCTCAGCGAAATGGGCATCAAGGACGACCCGCTGCTCGACGTCGCCCTCGAGCTCGAGCGCATCGCGCTGCACGACGACTACTTCATCGAGAAGAAGCTCTACCCCAACATCGACTTCTATTCCGGCATCACCCTCAAGGCGATGGGCTTCCCGACCACCATGTTCACGGTGCTGTTCGCGGTCGCCCGCACCGTCGGCTGGATCGCCCAGTGGAAGGAGATGATCGAGGACCCGAGCCAGAAGATCGGCCGTCCGCGCCAGCTCTACACCGGGACCGACGCCGCGCGACTACCAGCCGATCTCGCGGCGGAAATAGCGCGAGGCTGAGGTTCACCACGCGCCGCGTCGCAGTCCGGCCGCGACGTAACCCCATAGGGTCGGATGCGACCACAGCCGCGACGGCAGGTCGATCTTCAGCGGCGTCAGCGTTCCCGGCGATAGCGTCCCGCGCGGCCCGCTCCAGCAGCGGCATGGCAGCGGCGATCTGCAGATAGGAGAAGGTCGCGTAATTGTCCCGGCCGGACGGCTCGATCCGCGCCTGGTAGAGCACGTCGCCGGTGTCGATGCCGGGGTCGACGAGGTGCACGGTGACGCCGAAATTGGCGAGATCGTCCTGCGCCTTGGCCCAGTAGCCGCCATGGATGCCGCGATATTTCGGCGTGATTCCGTCATGATAATTGATGAACGGCGCCGCGATCGAGGACAGCACCTTGCGGCTGATGATCCGGGTCCCGACGACGAGCACGGCCTTCGGCCGCAGTTGCCGCAGCCGCGCGATCGTTTCCGGCGCATTGACCGAGGTGACCTTGATCAATTCGATTCCGTCGGCCAGCGCGCCTCCAATCCCGCCGCGGCGATGATCTCCGCGATGCGCCCGGCGGCGGCGCGGCGGAGAAGCCGCGAGTAGACGATGAAGGCCAACTGTCCGACCGTGTGAGCGATGCCGAACCGCTTGATCCGACCGCGCACCAGCGACAGCCGCGCAACATGGTCCTCGACGATGATCGTCAGGTCGGGAAACTTGGTCGCGAGCCTGCACGCGGCAATGCGGCAGAGGTTGTTGTCGACGACCAGAAGGACCACTTCGCCCGCAGGCATTCGAATCTCCGGGGACTAGATGCCTTTTACGCGCGATTGCGAAGCTACCGACGCCGCCATTGCGGACGCAATCTGAACGAGACGTGGTGGCGACGGCGCGCTTCGACGTAACCCGGCTGCGTCCTGTAACTGAAATAAGTTTACGCCGCCGTAACCATGCAAGCCAAATGACACATCCCCCTACGCGGCGCTGACCCGGCGGAAGCGGTTGAACAGCGCCGTCGCCGTCCCCGACATCAGCACCTTGAGGTATCGCGCGTCCTGGTATTCGCCGTTGAGGGACAGCCGCGGCAGCGCCGTCAGGTGCGCGGCATGCTCGGGAAACAGCACGCCGGGACGCGTCGTCACCGCAGTCCTGTATCCGACGTCCGCGGCAAGGCGGAACTCGCGCTTGCCGACGAGATCGCTGCCGCCATAGGGATAGGCGAAATGGTCGACCGGCTTTCCCAGCGCCGCCGCGATGACTTCGCGGCTGGCCTCGAGTTCGGCGTGTGCCGTCGCCTCGCTCGCCTTGCCGAGCATGACATGGTTGACGGTATGGGCGCCGATGGTGACCAGCGGATCGGCTGCGAGCTCGCGGATCTCGTCCCAGGTCATGCACAGCGCATCGCCGACTGGCGCCATGTCGACGCCGTAGCGCGCCGCCAGGGCTTCGACGAAGGCGTGAATATCGACTTCCTCGGCCAATCCGCGCAGCCACCAATAGATGGTCTCGTAGACGTCGCGCTTCTGCGCGGCGCTGGCGCAGGCGTAGCCGGCTGCTCGCGGCCGTCGATCGTCACCACGATGCTGTCATTGTCGGCGATCACCGTCTCCAGCGCGAGCCACCACAGCTTGCCGCGGCGGTCCGGGAAAGCTGGTCGGGATGTAGATCGCGAACGGCGCCTGCTGCGCCTTGAGGATCGGATAGGCCCACAGCTTGTTGTCGCGATAGCCGTCGTCGAAGGTGATGCAGGCGAAGCGGCGGCGCAAAGTCGCGTTCGGTCAGGCGTCGATGCATCTCGTCGAGCGAGACGATGTCGATGGCCTCGCTGCGCAGCCATTCGATCGTCTGCGACAGGAACTCGGGCGACACCTCGAGTCCCTGGTTGGGCTGGAACGCGTCGCCTCGCGGCGGCCGCACGTGATGGAGCATCAGGATCGCGCCGACTCCTTCGAAGAAGCGGCCGCAGCAGAGTGTGCAGGCGCCGCTGAAATAGAGCGTATCGAAGCCGGTGCGAATGATCGTCGATTTCATCGCGTCGTCCCCGATGGGCGCGCTCCGACATATCACGCGGCCGTGTGGGTCGGATTTACGCCGCCCGACGCCAATTCCGCCGGTGGTTAACCGGTTCCTACCGCGGCTGCGCACACGTCTCGACGCGGCACGGAGCGGGGTGTGGCCTCCTCGCCCCGCCCGCTCAAGCGAGCCGCCGTGCAGTTCAGCTCACCGCCGCCCGCCGCCCCAGGTCACGTAAGCGCCCGCCCAGGTGAAGCCGCCGCCGAAAGCCGCCATGATCAGCTTGTCGCCCGGCTTGAGGCGGCTCTCGTAATCCCACAGGCACAGCGGAATCGTGGCCGCGGTGGTATTGCCGTATTTCTGGATTGTGATCATCACGCGATCGAGCGGCACGCCCATGCGTTCGGCGGTCGCTTCGATGATCCGCCGGTTGGCCTGGTGTGGCACCAGCCAGGCGATGTCGGCCGCGGTGAGTTGCGTTGCGCTTCATCAGCTCGGCCTGCGACCTCCGCCATCCTGGCGACGGCGAATTTGTAGACCGCCGCGCCCTCCTGGTGGACGTAATGGAGCCGCTTCGGCGACGGTCTCCGCGGTCGGCGGCATCCGGCTGCCGCCCGCCTTCTGGTGCAGGAACGGCATGCCGGCGCCGTCGGAGCGGATCAGCATGTCGACGATGCCGTGCTCGTCGCGGACGGCTCGACCATCACCGCGCCGGCGCCGTCGCCGAACAACACGCAGGTGGCGCGGTCGGTGTAGTCGATGATCGCCGACATCTTGTCGGCGCCGACCACGACGACCTTGCGCGCGCGTCCGGTCTCGACGAACTGGGCGGCGATGGTCAGCGCGTAGATGAAGCCCGAGCACGCCGCCTGCACGTCGAAGCTGCCGATATTGCGGATGCCGACCATGTCGCAGACGAGATTCGCCGTCGACGGGAACACCATGTCCGGCGTCGTCGTCGCGCAGATCAGCAGATCGACCTCGGCGGGCGCGGTGCGCGTCTTCTCGAGGAGCCCCTTCACCGCGCCGCTCGCCATGTGCGAGGTGCCGAGCCCCTCCCCTTGAGGATGCGTCGCTCCCTGGATGCCGGTGCGCTCGACGATCCAGGAATCGGTGGTGTCGACCATCGCGGCGAGTTCCGCATTGGTGAGAACATAGTCCGGCAGTGAACCGTGCACCCCGGTGATCGCCGCGCGGATCATGCTCGGGGGCCTTGTCTCGGGCTTATCGTTCATGTCGCTGGGGCGATCCTTGTCATTGTCCCTGTTAGCACGCTCGCATCCGACGATGAAACCGCACGGCTTCGCCGGACGCCCGGCCGGCCAGGGCGAGCACGATCGCGGCGGCGCGCGCGCTCGGCGCGGCGCACCGACTTCCATGACGGCATCGAGCCGCGCGAGCGCCGCGCACTGGCGTCGGCGCTCCGGCGTATCGCCGATGAGTGGCACGAGATGCGGCGGCGAGCTTCTCCGGCGTGGCGTCCCGCTGCAGCAACTCCGGCATCACCTTCTCGCCGAGAATGAGGTTGGCGAGCCCGACCATGTCGGTGGTGATGAGCGCGCGGGCGATCAGTCTCCTCGAAGAGCGAGACGCGATAGGCGAGCACGGTCGGAACACCGGCGAGCGCGAGTTCGAGCGTCACCGTTCCCGGAGGCCGCGAGCGCCGCCCGCGCCTGGCGGAACGCCGCCCATTTCTCCGCCGCATCGACGACGATGCGCGGCGTCGTCGGCCCAGCGCGGGTCGCCTGCGTCACCTCGTCGACGAGATGCGGCACGGTCGGCAGCACGATCTCGACCGCGCCGATCTCGTGTCGCCACCGCGGCCATCGCCGCGCCGAACACGCCGATGTGCCGCCGCACCTCGCCGCGGCGGCTCCCCGGCAGGACGAGCACGACCGGCGGGGCGGCATCGCGCCGTGCGGCCTCGTCGCGCACTCGGGGCGCAGCGTCGCCACCTGCTCGATCAAGCGGATGTCCGACATAGGTGCAGGGCGGGCCGCCGAGTCGCCGATGGGCATCCGGCTCGAACGGCAGCAGCGCGAGCACATGATCGACATAGCGCCGCATCGACTTCCGCCCGTCCCGGCCGCCACGCCCACACCGTCGGCGAGACGTAGTCGATGATCGGGATCGACGGTGCCGCCGCACGCACGCGTCGCGCCACCCGGTGGGTGAAATCGGGACTGTCGATGATGACGAGCGCATCGGGCCGCGCGGCGATCGACGGCGGCGGCGTCGCGGTTCGCAGATGGCGCAGGATGGTCGGCAGCCGCGCCGGGATCGCGGCAAAGCCATTGACCGCGAGGTCGGCGATCGGGACGAGGCTGTCGAGCCCCTGCTCGGCCATCTCGCGTCCGCCGACGCCCGTGAACACCACCGGCCGGCCGGCCTGGGCCGCGATCGCGGCCATCAGCGGCGCGCCGAGCCGATCGCCGGATTCCTCCCCGGCGATGACGAAGAGGTTCAAAGATCGCACGCTGCCGGTGATCGGACGATGACGATGATGACGATGACGGCATCGGACCCATCACGTCGCCTCGCGGTCGGGACGTCCCAGCACGAACAGGCCGCTGGCAGTCGGCGGCTTCGACGAGGCGCTGCGGTTCGGCGATGATGGTGCCGCCGGCGACGACCGCGACGCCGGCGAGCCCGGCCGCGCGACGCATTCAGCACGGTGTCCGGCCCGATCGAGGGCAGATCGAAGCGGCGGTCCTGGCGCGGCTTCGGCGCCTTGACGAGCACGCCGACGCCGCGCGGCAACGCCGATGCGTCCCGCCTCGCGCAGCGCCACGATCGCGCTGCAGCATGGCGTCGGTGCCCTCCGCCGCCTCGACCGCGAGCACCGTGCCCCCTTCCGATCACCGCGGCCTGTCCGACATCGAACGGGCTCAGCGCCGCCAGCAGCTCGAACCCGCGAGCGATGTCGCGAGCGGCGTCGGCATCGGGCCGATGGCGCCCGAGCGCGCCCGCCGGGCGCGACGATGTCCGGCGCCACCTCATGGGCGCCGAGCAGGCGGAAACCCTCGCCTTCGAAGATGCGGCCGATGCCGGTCAGAAGATGATCGTCGCCGCCGCGAAAGGCGCGGATGATGCGCGGCATCGCGACCAGAGCGTCGCCCAATCGAGCCGCACCTGGCGGATCGACGGGCGTACCAATCCGCCGACCAGGACGAGGTCGCGGCAACCTTCGGCGCGCGCCAGCCGGCAGAAACCGCCCGAACTGGCCGACCGCGATCCAGCAATGCGGATAAGCCGCGACGGCATCGGGCATCGACGAAGCCGCGCAGCGGGAACAGCACGACCCGGCGGCCGCGGCGCGGATCGCGGCCTGCGCGACCGCGAGCGGAATGGCGCCGCCGCCGCAAATGATGCCGAGCGGCCCCTCGTCGGTCGCCGCGATGCGTCAGTCCCGTCATGGTCCTCGTCGTCCGGCCGCCGTCGCCTCCCCGGCGGATGGCGGTGCTGAGCGGCCGCTTGCCGCCGCGGATGAAGGCGAACACGCTTTCGATCAGCGGCACGCCCGCATGAGCCGTCTTCGACCTGCGCGAGACGGTCGCGGAACACGCCCTCGCCGAGGAACAGATCCTTGTAGGCGCTGCGCAGGCGATGGATGTCGGCCTTGGCAATAGCCGCGCCGGCGCAGGCCGACCACATTGAGGCCGACGAGATTGGCGAGCGGGCCCTGCGCCATTCCCCAGGGGATGATGTCGGCACGGATGCCGCTCAGGCCCGACGATCATCGCGCCCTCGCCGATGCGCACGAACTGGCGCACCGCCGCCTGGCCGCCGAGAAAGCTGTTGTCGCCGACGCTCGCATGGCCGCCGAGCACGGCATTGTTGGCCATGACGACGTGATTGCCGACCTTGCAGTCATGGGCGACATGCGATCCCGCCATCAGGAAGCAATGATCGCCGATCTCGGTAATGCCGCGATCGTCCTCGGTGCCGGTATTGACGGTGACGTTCTCGCGGATGTCGCAGTCCGGTACCGATGATGAGCCGGGTCGGTCCGCCGCGGTATTTGACCGATTGCGGCGGCGTGCCGAGCGAGGCGAACGGATAGATCACGGTGCGCGGCCCGATCGTGGTGTGGCCGGTGACGTGGACATGGGCGACGAGCCGGCAGCCCTCGCCGATGACGACGTCGGGTCCGATGATGCAATAGGGCCCGATCGCCGCGCCGGCAGCGATCTTCGCGCCCGCAGCGACGCGGGCGGTCGGAGTCGATCGACGTCATCGCTCACGCCGTCGCGATCATGGCGCCGACTTCGGCCTCGGCGACGATCACGCCCGCGACCTTCGCCTCGCCGCGAAACCACCACATGGTCTTGCGCTTGGCGATCTTGGTCATGTGATATTCGATGGTGTCGCCGGGAATCACGGGCTTGCGAAACTTCGCCTTGTCGATGGTGAGGAAGTAGACGAGCTGTCCTTTTCCTTGCGGCCGAGTCGAGAGCATGCAGATGACGCCCGCGGTCTGCGCCATGCCCTCGATCATCAGCACGCCGGGAAACACCGGATTGTTCCGGAAAATGCCCGAGAAACTGCGGCTCGTTGAAGGTCACGTTCTTGATGCCGATGGCGAAATCGTCGCCGCGCATGTCGACGATGCGATCGACCATCAGGAACGGGTAGCGATGGGGAAGCGATTTCAGGATGGTCGCGATCTCGATCGCTTCGATCGTGGTTGCGATCTCGTTCATGACAGCGCCTCAGCCTTCATCGGTGCTCCCGGTCGTCGTGGGCTGGTCGTCGGCCACTCCGTCGGCGGCTTGTCATCCGCCGCTTCCTGGGCGCCTGGCGCCCGGCCAGTCGCTCCAGCGTCTTCATCTCGCGGAACCACTGCTTGGCAGGCTTGGCCGGCGTTCCGCCCCAGCGCGCGCCGGGCGGCACGTCGCCATGGACGATGCTGGTCGCCGCGATCTGCGCGCCCTCCCCGATGGTGACGTGATTGTTCACCCCGACCCGCGCGCCGAGCACGACGAAATCCTCGAGCATCACGCTGCCCGATATTCCGGTCTGCGCGACGAGCACGCAGTGGCGGCCGATGCTGACATTGTGGCCGATCTGCACCAAGTTGTCGATCTTGGTGCCCTCGCCGATCACGGTATCGCGGGTGCCGCCACGATCGATCGTCGTGCCGGCGCCGATCTCGACGTCGTCCTGGATGATGACGCGGCCGATCTGCGGCACCTTGAGATGTCCCGACGGTCCCATCACGAAGCCGAAGCCGTCCTGGCCGATGCGGACGCCGGGATGGATGATGACCCGGTCGCCGACCAGCGCATTCATCAGCGAAGCGCCCGGCCCGATCGAGCAATTGCGCCCGATGCGCACTCCGGGACCGATGACGGCATTGGCGCCGACCACCGTGCCGGTGCCGATCTCGGCGCCCGGTCCGATGACGACGCCGGGATCGAGCACGACCCCGCTCTCGAGCCGCGCCGACGCGTGAACGGTCGCGCCCGGCGCAATGCCTTCCGCCGCGAACAGCGACGACGGCCGCAAGGCCTGCGGGAACAGTGCGCGCGCGACCGCGACGAAGGCCCGGTAGGGATCGCGCACCCGCAGCACCGCCACATGGGCGGGGCGCCGTCGCGAGAAAGCGCGGCGCCACCGAGACAGGCGCCGGCCCGCGTCGAGGCGATCTGATCGAGCGTATCTGGGATTGTCGAGGAAGGCGAGATCGCGCGGCGTCGCCGTATCGAGCGGCGCCACGCCGGAGATGCGGCGGTCCGAGCGGCGCCTGCGGCCCTGGCTCGGCGCCGGTGAGCGCGGCAATCTCGGCAATCGTCAGAGATTTTGCGCTCTTGAAGAATTGCGGCTCGGTCATCCCACCCGTGCGCATTCGCGGCAAAATTCAAATCCGTCCGCGACAGGCTGCGGATTGCCGCGGAGCGGAAGCAATACCCCAGTAACGGTCCGCGATCCAATACCAAGTGCCGCTGCAGGTGCTGCAATCCCGACGCGGGCAGCGAGCCCGCGACCCGGCCCTGTCCGCTCGGGTCTGCGCTAAAAGCGGGTTCCGCCGCCGAACCGGAACAGCTGGGTCTTGTCATAAGGCCCCTTGGTGAGGGCGTAGGCGAGGTCGAACCGCAACGGACCGAACGGCGAATCCCAGATCAGGCCGGCACCGACCGATGACCGGACGATGTTGGATTCGTTGAGCGTCATCGTCTCGCCAGTCTGGTTCCAATAGGTCGGGCCTTGATAGTCCCACAACAATCCGGCGTCGGAGAACAGCGCCAGTTTCATTCCGAAGTCCTTCGGCACGAACGGCAACGGGGTCTGGAACTCCAGCGAGCCGGCCCAGTAGAGCGAGCCGCCGAGCGCATCCTGGGTGCCGCCATAGCCATAAATGATCTGGCTGATGTCGCGCGGCCCGAAGCCGGCGGGCTGGAAGCCGCGCACCAGCGATGGGCCGGCCTGGAATTCATCCAGCATGCGTATGGCGCCATTCCAGCCGACGGCATAGCCGGCCTGACCGCGAAGCACGCCGACGAATTCGGGGAACAACTCATTGTACATGCGGGCGTCGATGGTCTGCTTCACGTTGTGCACATCGCCACCGACGCCGGCGAGGTCCTGCTTGAACTCGACCAGCACGCCCTGGGTGGGGGCACGGTTGTTATCCAATGTATTGTAGGCGAGCGTGTAGCCCACGACCGAAGCGATCACCGGACCCGCGGCCAGCTCCTTGCGTACCGCGAGCGAGGCTTGCCCATACTGATAGCAATTGGTCTGCGCCGGTTGGCCCGCTTTGTCCCAGGCGCTGTCGTAATTGCCGGTGGCCCATGCCGCCGGCGTCGGGAACGTGGTTATGAAGTTCGGGGCGAGGTTGTTACAGCTGTCCAGAACCGAAGGCAGCGTGATTTCCTGCTGATAGACCGTGTACCGCAGCTGGGTCGAGAAGTTCTCGGTGATCGGAAGGCCGGTCTTGATGTCGCCGCCGATCGTCCGCGTCAGGTAGGTCGTGTACTGGCTCGACGTCGGTCTGCTTGGCGAAGACATCGAAACCGAGCGCCAACCGTGTGTCGAGGATGTAAGGCTCGATGAAATTCAGATTCGAAGCCGCGAGCCCGCTGTCCGTACTGAACCGAAGCCTTCGCCACCTGGCCGGTGCCGAGGAGATTTCTCTCGCCGATCGAGACTTCGGCGATGGCGCCGTCCGAAGTCGAATATCCGCCGGCAACCGAGAATTCGCCGGTCGACTGCTCTTCGAGATCGACATCGATGATGATGCGATCGGGCGCCGACCCCGGCTCCGTCGTGATCTTCACGACCTTGAAGTAGCCGAGATTTTTCAGCCGGCGCTCGGCGCGATCGACCAGCGCGCGATTATAGGGATCGCCCTCGACGATATCGAATTCGCGTCGGATGACGTAGTCGCGCGTGCGCGTATTGCCGCGGACATTGATGCGTTCGATGTAGGTGTGCGGGCCTTCCTCGACCACGAAGACCACGTTCACCACTCGCTGCGAGGGAATGCGGTCGCCGCGCGGACGCGCGGCAGCGAACGGATAGCCGCGCTTGGCGACCTCCACGGTCAGGAACTCCGACGATTTCTCGACCGCGTCGGCGTTGTAGATGCGCCCCGATTCGACCCGCAACAGGCTGCGTAGGGTATCCGGCGGAACCTCGGGTATATTCGACTGGATATCGACGATGCCGAAACGGTACTGATCGCCTTCCTCGATGGTGAAGGTGATGATGAACCCCTTCTGATTGGGGTCGTATTCTCCGGTGGCGGAAACGATGCGGACGTCGACATAGCCGTATTTGAGATAGTGCCGCCGCAGCAGGTCGCGGTCGACCTCGACCCGGTCGGGATCGTAGATGTCGTTCGACTTCAAGAAGCTCAGCCAATTGGTCTCGCCGGTCTTGATCACGTCCTTGAGGCGTTGGTCGGAAAATGCCTTGTTGCCGACGAAGATGATCTTGGCGACTCCGGTCTTCACGCCTTCGTCGATCTCGAAGATGAGATCGACGCGCCCGTTCGGCAATTCGACGATCTTCGGCACGACCCGGACGTCATAGCGACCGCTGCGCTGATAGACCTCGATGATGCGCTGCACGTCCGCCTGCACGGTGGCGCGAGAAGGTGCCGCGCGGCTTGGACTGAACTTCCTGGCCCAGCTGCTCGTCCTTGGCTTTCTTGTTGCCTTCGAACGCCACCCGGTTGATCACCGGATTCTCCACCACCGTGACGAGAATCCGTCCGGCGCCGGGCGTGATCCGCACGTCCTGGAACAGGCCGGTGGCATAGAGCCCCTTGAATGCCGAATCGATCTTGGCGGCATCGAGCCGCTCGCCGGGGCTGACTCGAAAATAGGAGCGGATGGTTTCCGGCTCGACCCGGCGATTTCCCTCGACGTCGATCCGGACCGCAGTTTGCGCGACAGCAACGCCAACGGTCCCCATCGTTGCGACGATCGGGCCGAAAAACACTCAAGCCGAACAGGGCAACAGCGACCCCGATCCCCCGCAGGAACTTTACGCTCATTCCCATCCCAAATGCGCCCCCAACTCCGGCCCGTTCGCCTCGGGACACGGAACCCCCAACCGCCTATCGACTTCCCCCGCGCCTGCAGCCTGCAATACCTCGTATATTTGTCGTCGGGATCAGAGCGTCGCTCCCCAAGCTACAGCTCACGATGCCCGCAGATGCAGGATGTCATTGACCGTCGCAAAAATCATCAACATTACGACTATTGCAAGGCCGATCCGGAACCCGACCTCCTGGGCGCGTTCCGACAGCGGCCGCCCGCGCACCGCCTCGATCGAGTAGAACAAAAGGTGACCGCCATCGAGCAGCGGCACCGGAAACAGATTGAGCAGGCCGATCGAGACACGGAAATCACCCCGACGAAGTCGAACAGCGCACCCCATCCGAGCTCGGCGACCTGACCGGAGATCCGGGCGATTCCGATCGGACCGCCGATCTGGTCGGCCGACTGGCGGCCGACGAACACGTCCCGGATGTAGGTCAGCGTGGTTTCGACGATGAACCAGGTCTTCTCGACCCCGAGTTTCACTGCATCGAGCGGAGCGACCGATTCGACGTTGACATCGCCGGGTTGGTTTGACCGGGTGACACCCGAGAACCCCGCTGCCGTTCTTGATCTCGGGCGTCGCGGTCAGCGTGACCGGAACGCCGCCGCGATCGACCACGATGGTGAGGGGATGGCCGCCGGAAAATCCGACGATCCGCTGCATGTCGACGAAATTGTCGATCTTGCGACCATCAATCGCAGTCACGAGGTCGCCCGGCTGAAACCCGGCCGCGGCGGCCGCGCTGTTAGGCTCGACCGAAGCCACCCGCGGCACCGCGGTCGGCTTGCCGAACATCATGAAAACGCCGGCAAAAATCACGATTGCCAGGATGAAATTGGTCAGCGGGCCGGCAACGACCACGGCCGCCCGGCGGCCGACCGACTGGCCGAAGAAGCTGCGCTTGCGATCCTCCTCGGACATCGCGGCGAGCGACCGCCGGATCGGGCACGCTCGCCTCATTGTCGTCGCCGAAGAACTTGACATAGCCGCCGAGCGGGATGAGCGGAGAGCTTCCACCGGGTGCCGTGGCGGTCATTGAAGCCGGCCAGTTCCGGCCCGAACCCGATCGAGAACACCAGCACCCGGATGCCGCACCAGCGGGCCACCAGGAAATGGCCGAGTTCGTGAAAGAAAACGATAATTGTCAGCGTGAACAGAAACGGCACGATCCAGCCGGTATAGCTCCCGACCAGCGCAGCGAGAGTCGAAAGGGCGTTGCTACTCATCATGACCTCGTTGCCTGCGACCCAAGATACTAAAGCTTTATTAAAATGCTTTTACGGCGATTTCCGGCAAGAGGCTGCGGGCCAAAGATCTCGAAATATGGTCAACGGCAATTGCGTCGTCGACGCTCGTCGGTTCCCGCATGATGCCCCGTCCCCCTGCCGCATCGATGGTGGCATCAACGAGCGCGGCAATTCCGGCGAAACCAAGACGACCGCCGATGAACTCGTGAACGGCGATCTCATTGGCGGCATTGAGGACGGTCGGAACGCCGTTGCCGGTCCGCAAGGCGTGGCGCGCGAGGGCGAGCGCCGGGAACCGCACCGGGTCCGGCGCCTCGAAGGTCAAGGTCGCCATCTGGGCGAAATCGAGGCGCGCGGCGCCCGCCATGCGCTCGGGCCAGGCGAGGCAGTTCGCGATCGGAACCCGCATGTCGGGCGGCCCGAGCTGGGCGATGAGGGAGCCGTCGCGATACTCGACGATGCCATGTACGATCGACTGCGGATGGACGATGATATCGATCTGGTCTGACCCGAAGCCGAACAAGTGATGGGCCTCGATCAGTTCCAGGCCTTTGTTCATCATGGTCGCGGAGTCGATGGTGACCTTGGCGCCCATCGACCAATTGGGATGACGAAGCGCCTGCTGCACCGTGGCGGCGCGCATCTGATCGAGCGATGCGGAGCGGAACGGTCCTCCGGACGCAGTCAGGATAATGCGGCTCACATCCGCCCGCCGCCCCGCCGACAGCGCCTGAAAGATCGCATTGTGCTCGGAGTCGACCGGAAGAACCACGGCGCCGGTTTCCTGGGCACGCCGCATGAACAATGCGCCGGCGCACACCAGGCATTCCTTGTTGGCGAGCGCGATGGTGGCACCGCGCTCGAGCGCCGTCATGGTGGGGCGCAGGCCGGCCGCCCCGGTGATCGCGGCCATGACCCATTGGGCCGGGCGGCATGCGGCGTCGACGACCGCGTCCTCCCCGGCAGCTGCCTCGATCCCGGAATTCGCCAGGGCGTCCTTGAGTTCGCCATAGCAGCCATGGTCGCCGACGACGGCAAGGCGCGCACCGACTTCCCTGGCAAGCTGCGCAAGCGCAGCGGCGTTGCGCTGGGCGGTGACGGCCTCGACCCGGAACCGACTCGCGATTCCTGCGCACGAGATCGAGAGTGCTCGAGCCGATCGAGCCGGTCGCGCCGAGCAGCGTGATCGACAACTCGTCGGCCCGGGAACCGGATTCCGCCTGGCCAAAGGGTACGACGGTCATCGGCTCACCATGGCTCCCATAGCAACAGTCCGTGAGCCGCGGCGTCGGGGCCGTTGCGCACCACCCCGATCAAGGCCGCCGCGCCGACGGCGGCGAGAAAACCATCCAGGCGGTCCATCAATCCGCCGTGGCCGGGAATGACATGGCTGGCATCCTTCACTCCAAAGCGGCGCTTGACGGCGGACTCCAGGAGATCGCCGCATTGCGAGACGATCGACAGCACGAGCGCCGTCGACGCCGGAAAGCCGAGCCCTGCATAGCCCACGGCCGACATGAACCCAACTCCCGCCACCATGGCACCCGCAGCGCCACCGAGCGCCCCGGCCCAGGTCTTCTTCGGACTGATACGAACCGTAAGTTTGGGCCCGCCGACCAGTCGCCCAATAAAATAGCCGAAAATGTCGGTCGTCCACACCACTGCGAACAGGAAGAACACCGCGACCGCGCCATATGGCCGGTCCAGACGAAGCACCACCGGCGCCACCGCCAGGACGCCGGCGTAGATCACGCCGCCGGCGCACCAGAGGCGCCGCCGCCGGGCAAGGGCCGCGACGATGATTGCACCCGCCGCCACGCGCGGCGGTGGCATAAGCCGCATGGCCCGACCCCGATTCGGCGGCTGCGAACACGAGCGCCATGCCTCCCGCCAGCAGGGTCACCTTTCCCTGCCTTGCAACCATCGAGCTCCATTCCCAGTAAACCACGATGGCGGCCGCCCCCCACAATACCACGAACGGCCACCCGCCGACCGCCGTCGTGATGATGGCGAGTGCCGCCAGGACGACGGACGAGGCGACCCGCTTGGAGAGATCGCCGACGAAGCGGCGGGGGCGGCCGGCCTGAAAGATCGCGGGAGTGGCGCCCGGTCGTTCACGGCGTCAGGATCCGGTCCGCGCCACCAGACCGCCGAACCGGCGCTCGCGCCGCCAATATTCGGCGATCGCCGTCTCGAACGTCGCGCGGTCGAAATCGGGCCAGTAGGTCGGGACGAAGACCAGCTCGCTGTAGGCGGACTGCCACATCAGGAAGTTCGACAGGCGCTGCTCGCCGCTGGTGCGGATGATGAGATCGGGATCCGGCAGGTCGGGCGCGTCGAGATGCTTGCCGAGGAGGTCCGCGGTGACATCGCTCGGCGCGAGCGTGCCGCTCGCCACCTGCCGGGCGACGCGCTGCGCGGCACGGGCGATTTCCTGGCGGCCGCCGTAATTGAAGGCGACCACGAGAAGCAGCCCGGTATTGGCGCGGGTCAGGTCCTCCGCTTCCTGGAGCAGCCGGTCGATGTCGGGATCGAGCCCGTCGCGCTCGCCGATGATCCGCACCCGCACGTTGTTCTGATGCAGCTCGGCGAGATCGTTGCGCACGAAGCGGCGCAGCAGCCCCATCAGGTCGCGGATTTCGGCCGCCGGTCGCGACCAGTTCTCCGAGCTGAACGAGAACAGGGTGAGGATCTCGATGCCGAGTTCGCCGACGGCACGCACCGTGCGGCGCAGCGCGTCGACACCGCGCCGGTGGCCCTCGCCGCGCGGCAGCCCGCGCTCGGCGGCCCAGCGGCCGTTTCCGTCCATGATGATGGCGACGTGGCGCAGCGGCTCGAAGCCCGAATCGGGCGTTCTCGGCAATACCGCCATTTCGGGCATCGCGTTTCTCCAGTCGCACAGTGAAACGACTCAGATGGTCATTATCTCTTTTTCTTTGGAAGCGAGCGACTGATCGACTTCGCTGATGATCGCATCGGTCGCCTTCTGCACTTCGGCGGCCATGCGGACGTGATCGTCTTCGCTGACCTTTCCGTCTTTTTCAAGCTTCTTCAGGAGATCGAGCGCATCACGGCGCACGTGGCGCACGGCGACGCGCGCCGCTTCGGCATATTTGTGGGCGACCTTGACCATTTCCTTGCGGCGGTCCTGGTTCAGCTCGGGTATCCGCAGCCGCAGCACCTGGCCTTCGGTCGAAGGACTGAGGCCGAGATTGGAATTGATGATCGCCTTCTCGACCGCGTGCACCATGGAGCGGTCCCAGACCTGCACGCTGAGCAGGCGCGGCTCCGGCACGCTGACGGTGGCGAGCTGGTTCAGCGGCATGTGGGTGCCGTAGGCTTCGACCTGCACCGGCTCGAGCAGGCTCGCCGAGGCCCGTCCGGTGCGCAGGCCGCCCAGTTCCTGCTTGAGGACCTGGGTGGCGCCGTGCATGCGGCGCTTGATTTCGTTGAGGTCGTAGGTCGCGGTAGCCATCACGCGTCTCCCGAATACCATGGCCGCGCGGCGATCCCGGACGCGGCCTGCTCCGTTCGTCGCGAGCGCCCGCGCCGGGCGCCGCGCCTACAGCCTTCACTCGCCGACCACGGTCGCTCGCGCGGTCCCGCCCAGCACCGGCCGTGATCGCGCCCGGCTCGAGGATCGAGAACACTATGATAGGCATACGGTTTTCGCGGGCAAGGGCAAACGCGGTCGCGTCCATGACCTTCAGTTCCCGCGTGAAGGCCTCGTGATGGCGTCAGGCGCTCGATAGCGCTTGCGCCGTCGGATCCTTCTTGGGATCGGCGGTATAGACGCCGTCGACATTGGTGGCCTTGAGAACGGCGTCGCAGCGCATCTCGGCGGCGCGCAGCACGGCGGTGGTATCGGTGGTGAAGAACGGATTGCCGGTGCCGCCGGCGAACACCACCACCCGATCGTCAGTCGAGATGGCGCAGCGCGCGCTGGCGCTCGTAGGTCTCGCACACCTGGGGCATCGCCAGCGCCGACATCGTGCGCGCCGAGGCGCCGGCGCGCTCGATCGCGGCCTCCAGCACCAGGGCATTCATCACCGTCGCCAGCATGCCCATGGCGTCGGCGGTCGGCCGCGACACGCCCTGCGCCGCGATCTCCGACGCCACGCAGCACGTTGCCGCCGCCGACCACGACGCCGATGGTGACGCCGATGGCGCGGGCGGCGACGATGTCGGCGGCGTAGCGGTCGAGCGTCGGCTGATGGATGCCGAACCCTTCGGGGCCGCTGAGCGCCTCGCCCGGACAGCTTGACGATGACGCGACGATAGATCGGCACGGCCATCCCGCGATCCTCTCCTGCCGAGATACCGGCGAACGACGGCCCGCCGGCACCGTGATCACGCGTCAGTGCCCGGCCGCGGCGGCGACCTCGGCAGCGAAATCCGGTCCGTGCCGATCGATCCCCTCGCCGAGGGCGTAACGGACGAAGCCCGGTGACCTTGATCGGCC
This sequence comes from uncultured Alphaproteobacteria bacterium, assembly GCA_963795865.1. Classification (GTDB taxonomy): domain Bacteria; phylum Pseudomonadota; class Alphaproteobacteria; order Rhizobiales; family Xanthobacteraceae; genus JAJPKK01. Next base: position 61,670 of record CAWCJX010000032.1, on the reverse strand, counting down.
CGCCGACCTTGCCCTCCGCCTCCTTGAGCGCCTGCGCGACCGTCTTGTCGGGGTCGTGGATGTAGGGCTGATCCAGCAGGCAGACCTCCTTGTAGAAGGTCTTGAGGCCGGACTCGACGATCTTGGCGATCATTGCCTCCGGCTTGCCCTGGGCGCGGAACTTGTCGGCCAGAATGTCCTTCTCGCGCGCGACCACCTGGCGGGTCGAGCCCCGCAGGGTCGACGGCCTGGGGATTGGACGCCGCGACATGCATCGCGACCTGGCGCCCGAGCGCGGCCAGCTCGTCGGCCTGGCCCGACGATTCCAGCGCCGACGATCACGCCGATCTTGCCGAGCCCTTCGGTCACGGCATTGTGCACATAGCTCGCCGATCGCGCCGTGCGCCCACCGCAACCTCGCGCGGCGCGGCGCAGCGTCATGTTCTCGCCGATGGTGGCGATCGCCGAATTGATCGCGTCGTTGACGGTGACGCCGCCGACCTTGGCCGCCTTGATCTTCTCGACGTCGGTCCCGACGTCGAGCGCGATGTCGGCGATCATGCGCACCAGGCCCTGGAACTGCTCGTTGCGGGCGACGAAATCGGTTTCCGAATTGACCTCGACCACCACGCCCTTCGTGCCGCGCGACGGCGACGCCGATCAGGCCCTCGGCGGCGACGCGCCCGGCCTTCTTGGCGGCCTTGGCGAGGCCCTTCTTGCGCAGCCAGTCGACCGCACCCTCCAGGTCGCCCTCGGTGTCCGCCGAGCGCCGCCTTGCAATCCATCATGCCCGCGCCGGTCTTGTCGCGGAGTTCCTTGACCATCTGAGCGGAGATATTCGCCATCGTGGGAATCCTGTCTGCATCGGCCGCAACGAATTGCCATTCCCTCCCGGGAGGGCACCGGGCAACACGACGCGATCGGCCGCGGCACCGTCCCGACGGCCGATCTCGCGACGGCCAGCGCCGCGCGATCAGCTACTCGGCGCCGAGTTCCTTGGCCTGGGCGATCCAGCTGTCGACGCGGCCGGGCAGGCCGACTTCTTCGCCGACATTGTGGGACGCCGTCGGACCGAGGCCGGCGATCTGCCAATAATGGAAGATGCCGAGGTCGTTGAGCTTCTTCTCGATCGCCGGCGACACGCCCGGCAGCTTCTTGAGGTCGTCGGCGACGCCGCGCGGTCCGGACAGCGCCTCGAAGCCGAGCCCGTCGGTCGCCTCGGCCGGGACGTCCTCGAGCAATCGGCTCGCTCGGCGGCGCCGACGTCGATGCCATGCTCGCCCTGGGCGCGGGAAATCCCGTCGATCGCCGCCTTGGCGATGAGATCGCAATAGAGCGTGATGGCGCGGCCGGCATCGTCATTGCCCGGCACCACGAAGGTGATGCCGTCGGGATCGCAGTTGGTATCGACCACCGCCGCGACCGGGATGTTGAGCCGCCGCGCCTCCTTGATGGCGATGTCTTCCTTGTTGGTGTCGATCACGAACACGAGGTCGGGAAGCCCGCCCATGTCCTTGATGCCGCCGAGCGCGCGGTCGAGCTTGTCGCGCTCGCGGGTCAGCGTCAGGCGCTCCTTCTTGGTGTAGGCCTGGGCCTCGCCGGAGCCGAGCATCTCGTCGAGCTTGCGCAGGCGCTTGATCGATTCGGAGATCGTCTTCCAATTGGTCAGCGTGCCGCCGAGCCAGCGCGAATTGACGTAGTACTGCGCCGACTTCTTGGCCGCCGCGGCGACCGCGTCCTGGGCCTGCCGCTTGGTGCCGACGAACAGGATGCGCCCGCCCTTGGCCACGGTGTCGCTCACCGCCTCGAGCGCGCGGTGGAGCAGCGGCACCGTCTGGGCGAGGTCGATGATGTGGATGTTGTTGCGGGCGCCGAAGATGAAATGCCCCATCTTCGGGTTCCAGCGATGGGATTGATGACCGAAATGCACGCCAGCTTCGAGCAGCTGGCGCATCGAATAATCAGGCAGCGCCATGGTTCTTCTCCGGTTGTTCCGCCGCGGACCCGTGAGCGTAACCACGACCTTGCGGTCGCCGGTCGGCCACCGGACGGCTTTTGGCCAAGATCCGCGTGTGAGATGGGCGGCTTATAACGAGGCGAAGTCGAGGGATGCAAGGCAAAGGCGACAGGCAAAAGGCGACGGACAACAGCCGCACCCGGATCCCTTCGCCGCCTTCGCGGCACCGCGGCTCAATTGGGGTCCGACATCCGGAAATCAAGAATTCAGCGATCCCCGAGCCGGCCCCTATGTGACGGACTTCAGGGGAACAAGCGCTACATCGCCTGGACTTCGACGACGCCGGGCACCGCCTTGATGGCCCCGGCGATCTGCGGGGAGACCTTGTAGCGCCCCGGCAGCCTGACCTCGACCTCGGCGCCGGCCTCGAGCAGCAGGACGACATTGACCTCGCCGTCGCCCTTGCCGTCCAGGCGCCTGGCCACGGCGTCGAGCGGAAGCCCGTCGCGCAGGAAGATGCGCAGCCCCTTCTGCACCCTGGCGGCGGCGGCATCGAGCGTCTCGACGCTCTGGATGCGTGCGCGCACCTCGTCGCCCTGGGCCTCCGCGGTCATCACCAGCAGCACCGGACGGCCGGGTTCCAGCAGGTCGCGAAACTGCTGCAGCCCCTCTGCGAAGATCACCGCCTCGTAGTGTCCCGACGGGTCCGACAGGCCGATGATCCCCATCTTGTTGCCGGTCTTGGTGCGCCGCTCCGCCCGCGACACCACGGTGGCGGCCACCTTGCCGGCGGTCACGCCGGACTTCACCTGGCGCGAGAATTCCGCCCAGGACGGCACCCGCATGTTCTTGAGGACGCCGGCGTAATCGTCGAGCGGGTGGCCGGACAGGAAGAAGCCGATGGCGTCGTATTCGCGCTGCAGGCGTTCCGCCGGCAGCCACGTCGGGACGTCCGGCAGGACGAGCTTCTCGGGCGCCGCCGGGCCGCCGAACAATTCGCTCTGGCCGAGCGCAGCGGCCTCGAAGGTGCGCTGCGCGGTCGCCAGCACCGCGTCCATCGCGGCGACGGCGCGGGCGCGGTCGCGCTCGATGTCGTCGAAGGCGCCGGCTGCGGCCAGGCTTTCCAGCACCCGCTTGTTGACCGCGCGCGGATTGATCCGCCGGGCGAAGTCGGAAAAATCGGCGAAGGCGCGCTCGCCGCGCGCCGACACGATGGCCTCCACCGCGGCCCGCCCGACGCCCTTGAGCGCGGCCAGCGCATAATGGATGGTCGTCGCCGGCGACGTCGAAATCGACGCCGGAGCGGTTCACCGAGGGCGGCTGCACCTTGATGCCGAGCCGCTGCGCCTCGGCGCGGAATTCCGACGAGCTTGTCGGTATTGCCCATGTCGAGCGTCATCGACGCCGCCAGGAACTCGACCGGGTGGTTCGCCTTCATATAGGCGGTCTGGTAGGTGATGAAGGCATAGGGCGCCGAGTGCGACTTGTTGAAGCCGTATTCGGCGAACTTGGCGCAGGCGTCGAAGATCGTCTCGGCGGTCGCCTTGTCGACCCCGCGCTCGACGGCGCCGGCGAGAAACCGGCCGCGCTGCGCCGCCATCTCGGCCTTGATCTTCTTGCCCATGGCGCGGCGCAGCAGGTCGGCCTCGGCAAGGCTGATAGCCGGCGAGATCGCGGGCGATCTGCTGCACCTGCTCCTGATAGGTGATGATGCCGTAGGTGGGCGCGAGGATCGGCTCGAGCCTGGGGTGCAGGTATTCGATCGCCTCGCGGCCGAGCTTGCGGGCGCAATAGGTGGGGATGTTCGCCATCGGCCCGGGACGGTAGAGCGCGACCAGCGCGATCAGGTCCTCGAAGCGGTCCGGCCGCATTTCGACCAGGGCGCGGCGCATGCCCTGGCTTTCCACCTGGAACACCCCGACGGTCTCGCCGCGGGCCAGGCTCTCATAGGTCTTGGCGTCGTCGAGCGGGATGCGGGTCAGATTGATGGCGACGCCGCGGGCGGCGACGAGCTTCACCGCCGTCTCCAGCACGGTCAGCGTCTTGAGGCCGAGGAAGTCGAATTTGACCAGGCCCGCCTGCTCCACCCACTTCATGTTGAACTGGGTCACCGGCATGTCGGACTTGGGGTCGCGGTAGAGCGGCACCAGTTCCGACAGCGGCCGGTCGCCGATCACGATGCCGGCGGCGTGGGTCGAGGCGTGGCGGTAGAGGCCTTCGAGCTTCTGGGCGATGGCGAAGGCGCGCGCCACGATCGGCTCGCTGTCGCGCTCCGCCTGCAGCCGCGGCTCGTCGGCAATGGCGGCGCGACAGCGTCACCGGCGCGGCCGGATTCTGCGGCACCAGCTTGCACAGCTTGTCGACCTGCCCGTACGGCATTTCGAGCACGCGGCCGACGTCGCGCAGCACGCCGCGCGCCTGCAGGCTGCCGAAGGTGATGATCTGCGCCACCTGATCGCGGCCGTAGCGGCTCCTGCACGTAGCGGATCACCTCGTCGCGCCGGTTCTGGCAGAAGTCGATGTCGAAGTCCGGCATCGACACCCGGTCGGGGTTGAGGAAGCGCTCGAAGATGAGGCCGAAGCGGATCGGGTCGAGATCGGTGATGGTGAGCGCAGAAGCCACCAGCGAGCCCGCGCCCGAGCCGCGCCCGGGCCCGACCGGGATGCCCTGCGACTTCGCCCATTGGATGAAATCGGCGACGATGAGGAAGTAGCCGGAATAGTTCATCCGCTCGATGACGCCGAGCTCGAAGGCGAGCCGCTCGTCGATAGTGCTCGCGGCTGGTGCCGTCCGCCACGCCGTGTTCGGCGATGCGGCGGGCGAGCCCCGCTTCGGCCTGCTTGCGCAGCTCGCGCGCTTCGTCGACCGCTTCGTGGCCGGCGAGCGAAAACCGCGGCAGGATCGGCTTGCGCGCCACCGGGCGGAACGAGCAGCGCTGCGCGATCTCGACCGTGGAGGCCAGCGCCTCCGGCAGGTCGGCAAATTGCGCCAGACATCTCGGCGCGGGTCTTGAAGCGATGCTCGATGGTGAGCTGGCGGCGATCGGCCTCGCCCAGCACGCGCCCCTCGGCGATGCACAGGAGCGCGTCATGGGCCTCGTAGTCGTCGACGGTGGCGAAGAAGGCTCGTTGGTGGCGACCAGCGGAATGCCCTTGGCGTAGGCGAGATCGATGAGCGCCGGCTCGACCGTGCGCTCCTGGGCGAGGCCGTGGCGCTGCAACTCGACATAGAGCCGGTCGCCGAACGGCGGCGAGCAGCGCGTCCAGCGCGACGGCGGCGAGATGCGGCTGGCCGGCGACGGACGACGCGGTCGATCGGCCCGTCCGGGCCGCCGGTGAGCGCGATCAGCCCGTCCGCATGGCCGTCGAGCCAGGCGAGCTTGATGTGGGGCGGCTCGTTGCCGGGATGGTCGAGAAAGGCGCGGGAATTGAGATGCAGGAGGTTGCGGTAGCCGGCCTCGGTCGCGGCGAGCAGCACGAGCCGCGGCAGCGACTGGGCGCTGGCGGCGAGCCCGCCGCCGCCCGGACGCATCTGGTTGTCCTGGTCGCCGCAATCGATCGAGAGCGCGCAGCCGATGATCGGCTGGATGCCCGAGCCCGCCATCTTGTCGGAGAATTCGAGCGCACCGAACATGTTGTTGGTGTCGGTGAGCGCCAGCGCCGGCTGGTGGTCGGCCTTGGCGAGCTCGGCGAGCCGCGCGATCGGCAGCGCGCCTTCGAGCAGCGAATAGGACGAATGCACGTGAAGATGGACGAATCCGACCATGATCGCCTGTTCCTGGAGCGCGCCCGTCTCAGGCGCGCACCGAGGGAACCGCTACAGCGGCGCCCCTGCGGCCAATTCGACCGGCGAGGCGATCCTGCGAAGTCGCCGCCGGCCTGTCCAGCGTCACGGCCACGCTGCCGGCGCCGTGCACAGGATACGCGACGGTTTCCCGCTACAGCACCGCCAGAACCTGGGCCCAGACCACGATCATCCCCACGAACAGGGTAATCGATGCGAGTGCGGCGGCTTCCTCGACGACGGCGCGGAACATGATGCATCCCCCTCTTCCAGAACATAGAGGGAACATAGTTCATGTTATGTTCAATGTCAAATACGAGATAGTGGTCACGGTTAATTTCGGTGAGGCGTCGTCGGAGCAATCAGGCTACCCGCTTGCCCATGCTCGTGCGCTCCTCGATCATGTACCCGAGCCGCTGGTAAAATTCGACAACGGTGGCGTTCGAGGCCCTGACCTGCAGGTTGATCTTGCCGCACCCCATTGACCGAAGACGGTCCTCCGCTCCACGCACGAGTGCGGCTCCGACACCCCGTCGGCGGTGAGAATTCAGAACGGCAACTGCATAAAGCCAACCTCGATGTCCGTCGTAGCCGGCCATGATGGACCCAATCACCAGATCTCCATCCAGAGCGACGAGGAACAGCTCGGGTTGTACAACCAGTTTCGCAGGGATGGCGACTTCAACTTTGTTCCACGGCGGGTCATCAGGAAAGGCTTCCTGCCAGAGTGTTTTGACGCCGTAGAAATACTCTGGGCTGTAGGGCACAACATGGAAGTCCGCCATTACTTTCCCCGTCAGAATTCAAACCGGGACACTGGAGAAACACCTACTCCATCTCCACCAGCTTGCCGTCGCGCAGCGTCACCCGGCGGTCCATGCGGGCGGCGAGGTCCATGTTGTGGGTGGCGATGATGGCGGCGAGGCCGGAGGCGCGCACGAGCTGGGTCAGCGCCGAGAACACCCGCTCGGAGGTGCGCGGGTCGAGATTGCCGGTCGGCTCGTCGGCGAGCAGGATGCGCGGCGCATTGGCGACCGCGCGGGCGATCGCGACCCGCTGCTGCTCGCCGCCGGAGAGCTCGGTCGGGCGGTGCTCGACGCGCTCCTTGAGGCCGAGATAGCCGAGCAGCTCGCGGGCGCGGCGGTCGGCGTCGCCCTTGCGCAGGCCGCGCACCATCTGCGGCAGCATCACGTTCTCGAGCGCGGTGAATTCCGGTCAGCAGGTGATGGGCCTGGTAGACGAAGCCGATATCGGTGCGCCGCAGCTTGGTGCGCGCGGCGTCGTTCGAGCGACGAGGTCGGCGCATCGTTGATGAAGACCTCGCCGGCGTCCTGGTGCTCCAGCAGGCCGGCGATGTGCAGCAGCGTCGACTTGCCGGCGCCGGACGGCGCGATCAGCGCCACCGACTGGCCGGCCCACACCGCGAGCTCGACCCCGCTCAGGATATCGAGCGTCGCGTCGCCCTGCTTGTAGTGGCGCTCGATGCCGTTCAGGTAGATCACCGGTGTTTCGTCGGCCATCTGCGTCACTCGTAGCGCAGCGCCTCGACCGGATCGAGCCGGGCGGCGCGCCAGGACGGATAAAGCGTCGCCAGGAAGGACAGCGTCAGCGCCATGATGACGACCGCCGTGGTCTCGCCGACGTCCATGTCGGCCGGCAGCCGGGACAGGAAGTAGAGTTCGGGCGAGAACAGCTCGGTGCTGGTGACCCAGGACAGGAACTGCCGGATCGACTCGACGTTGAGGCAGACCAGCGTGCCGACCAGGAAGCCGATCAGCGTGCCGACGACGCCGATCGAGGCGCCGGTGATGAGGAAGATGCGCATGATCGCGCCCTGGGTCGCGCCCATGGTGCGCATCACCGCGATGTCCTGGCCCTTGTCCTTCACCAGCATGATCAGGCCCGACACGATGTTGAGCGCCGCCACCAGCACGATCAGCGTCAGGATCAGGAACATGACGTTGCGTTCGACCTGCAGCGCATTGAAGAAGGTGGCGTTGCGCTGGCGCCAGTCGATCATGTAGATCGGCCGCTGCGCCGCGTCGGAGATCGCCTTGCGGAAGCGGTCGATGCGGTCGGGATCGTCGACATAGACCTCGATCGCGGTGACGTCGCCGTTGCGATTGAAATAGGCCTGCGCCTCCGGCAGCGGCATGTAGACGAAGGCGGCGTCGTATTCGGACATGCCGATCTTGAAGACCGCCGCCACCTTGTAGGGCTTGATGCGCGGCGTCGTGCCCATGGGCGTCACCGCGCCGCGCGGCGATACCAGCGTGATGTTGTCGCCGGCATGCACCGACAGCTGCTCGGCGAGCCGGCTGCCGATGGCGATCGCCCTGCCCTTCGTCGAAGCCTTCCAGCGTGCCCTGCTGGATGTTGTTGGCGATCGAGCCGAGCCGCGCCAGGTCGGGGCCGCGGATGCCGCGGACCAGCACGCCGTTGGCGTTGAACGGCGACGACGCCAGCGCCTGGCCCTCGACCACCGGCGCCGCCAGTCGCACGCCCGGCACCATGGCGATGCGGCCGGCGACCGCTTCCCAATCGGTGAGCGGCGAATCGAGCGGCTGGATCAGCAGATGGCCGTTGAGCCCGAGGATCTTGTCGAGCAGTTCCTTGCGGAAGCCGTTCATCACCGCCATCACGATGATGAGGGTCGCGACGCCCGAGCATGATGCCGAGGAAGGAGAACCCGGCGATGACCGAGATGAAGCCCTCGCGCCGCCGCGCCCGCAGATAGCGCAGCGACAACATCCATTCGAAGCGGGCAAAGGGCGCCGTCGCGTTGGGTTCGCTCATGGAGTTCCGTTCCCTGCCCGCGGTTTCAGATTCCCGTGCTCCGCCCCCGATTTCATCAGATTCTGGCGCTCATGCGCCACTGCCTTTATGGTCGCGCCGGCAGTCGCGCACAGGTTCATCGCGCCAGGCGCTCGATCGCATCGCGCCGGCGTCATCAGCTGGCGGCTGCCGTCGGCGCGGCACTTGAGCTCGATCTTGCCCTCGGCGAGGCCCTTGGGCCCGACCAGGATCTGCCAGGGAATGCCGATCAGGTCGGTCGCGGCGAATTTCGAGCCCGGGCCGTTCGTCGAGATCGTTGTAGAGCACCTCGACGCCCTTCGCCGGAGAGCTGCCGGTAGAGCGCTCTCGCTCGCCGCATCGGTCGCCGCAGTCGCCCTGCTTGAGATTGAGGATCGCGACCTTGAACGGCGCCACCGCCTCCGGCCATTTGATGCCGGCATCGTCGTGGAACGCCTCGATGATGGCGGCGACCAGCCGGGTCGGGCCGATGCCGTAGGAGCCCATGTGGACGGGGTGCTCGCCGCCGTCGGGTCCGGCCACCACCGCCTTCATCGGCGCGGAATATTTGGTGCCGAAATAGAAGATATGGCCGACCTCGATGCCGCGCGCCGACATCCTGCGCATCGCCGGGCAACGCGTCGAACACGGCCGCCTCGTGCTTCTCGGAGGTCGCCGCATAGCGCGAGGTCCAGGTGTCGACGATGCGCTGCATCGCCTCGACGTCGTCGAAATTCACGTCCGCCTCGGGGATCGCGAAGTCGAGATAGTCGCGGTGGCAGTAGACCTCGCTCTCCCCGGTCGAGGCGAGGATGATGAATTCATGGCTGAGATTGCCGCCGATCGGCCCGGTGTCGGCGACCATCGGGATCGCCCGCAATCCCATGCGCGCGAAGGTGCGCAGATAGGCGACGAACATGCGGTTGTAGGAGTGCCTGGCGCCGGCGAAGTCGAGGTCGAAGGAATAGGCGTCCTTCATCAGGAATTCGCGCGACCGCATGGTGCCGAAGCGCGGCCGCACCTCGTCGCGGAACTTCCATTGGAGGTGATAGAGATTGAGCGGGAGATCCTTGTAGGAGCGCACATAGGCGCGGAAGATCTCGGTGATCATCTCCTCGTTGGTCGGCCCGTACAGCACGTCGCGCTCGTGGCGATCCTTGATGCGCAGCATCTCCTTGCCGTAGTCGTCGTAGCGCCCGCTCTCGCGCCACAGATCGGCCGACTGGATCGTCGGCATCAGCATCTCGATGGCGCCGGCGCGGTCCTGCTCCTCGCGCACGATCTTGCAGACCTTCTGCAGCACCCGCAAGCCGAGCGGCAGAAACGCGTAGATGCCGGCCGCTTCCTGGCGGACCATGCCGGCGCGCAGCATCAGCCGGTGCGAGACGATCTCCGCCTCCTTCGGGGTCTCGCGCAGGATCGGCAGAAAAAAACGAGACAGTCGCATGGGCTCCGCGCATGATTCGGGGAAACGAGCGTCGGACGCAGTGAAACCGGATCACTCCGCGAAATACAAGCACGGCAATCGATTCAACGGGTTCTCCCACCCGAAATCGCCGAACACCCCGCTCCGACAGGCCCTGCTGAGTTATGGTGCAGTGCACGACAACCATGGTGACAAATTGGACCGGAATAAGGTATGAGTAACTTATCCGCTGAATGGAGCGTGTCTCCGCAATAATCTTGCGCTCCGAAGGTTGCGGTCCAAGTCTGTGGGAGGAAAACCGGCGGCGCGAAAAATCGCGGCCACTCCATAAAAATACCAAAGGGAGTTGACCGGCACTTTATGAGCGCTTTGGAGCAGGGCTTTGGCCCTGCTTTCTTTTTGGGCATTGTCCAGCGGCAGCAAAAACTGCGCTCCAGCTCCGCCAGCCTTCAGGGTTGATAGCGAAGCACCAAATCCCGCAACGCAGCACATTCGGCTGCATCGCCACTGATTCATCAGCCGCTTGACCCGACGCCCGCCGCGGCGGCAATGGCGTGGAGATCGGCGGCGATGGCCGGATATTTCCCGGCCATCTCGTCGACATCGCCGATTTCGACGTCTGCCGGCGCCACGCCGGGCCACTCGGTGCTCGCGCCCAGAAACCACCGGCCACGTCCGATCAGCCTTGCGGTGTGGAAGGTGCCACCGGGGATCAGCAACTGCACACGCTGTCCGCTGCGCAAATCCGGTCCCACGATCACCCGCTCGATCGTGCCGTCGGCGTGCAAGAGGAACACTTCGAGGGGATCGCCGAGGTAATAGTGGTAGAGCTGGTCGTTGCGGATGCGGTGCAGCCGCACGGGGGCGTTGGGCGCGACCATGAAGTAAAGCGCGGACCCCACCGGCCGCCCCTGCTCGAACGGCGGCGGCAGTCCGCCAGCGGTGATCGACCGGCGGCTCACGAACGTCACCCGCACGAAGCCGCAGGTGGCGTTGGGCTCGAGCGCGAGCAGGCTGCGAACCTCCGCGGCCGTCAGTTCGCTCATCACGGGTACCTTTGGAATAAGCATAAGCCCCACCCCGCCCCGATGCAATCAAAGGTGACCGATGAAGCACCGATGAAGCGATGTGGCGCGGCTGGAGTGTGGCGGCAGGGACCGCTTGTGCGGGGGGCTGTGACAGTCGCCTTTGTCCCGCCGCTTTCCCCTCCCGGGCAGACGTCACGACCCGATGCCCGTTGCGGCCGCGCTGCTGCCGCTATCGTCGCCGAAGGTGGAGTTCCAGTTCTGCAAGGCGGAATACACAGCGGTCGGATGGAATGAAAAATTCGCCTCCACAAACGCCGCCTTCATGGCGCCATCAGCTGGCCTCCGTCTGCATTGGAATCGCTGCAGGATTCACGGCGGGTTGGCTGCTCACGGCTGCGTTTTCCGTCCCCACAGCGCCTTGGCCCGATATCCCGCGCCTTGAAGAAGCTGTCCCGATAAAGACCGCTGCGACGGATTTGGAGTCCCGCCCCGTCGATCTGCTGCCCGCGGAGCCGGGGCCGCAGCCGGAAATTGTATCGCAACAGCCGGAAATTGTGCCGGCTTCGCCTCCGGCTCCTGCTACGGTGGCCGAAATCGTGCCTCTGCCGCCGACGCGGCCTGCATCCGTCCCGCTGCCTCGGCCCCGTCCGGCGAGCGAACGACGTCAGGCGCGGATCGAGCCGCGCAGCTTCTTCGATTATTTCAGAGTTCGATAGCTGGCGGCTAATCCGTACTGGGATGTAGCAGAGCACAGGCGGGTAAGATTGGTGCCGGCGAATGGGCGCCACCTGGCGAATACGGTCCTCTTTCCGCTTCAGTGCCGGGGGGCGACAAAATCCTGCTTGTTGTAATCGTAGACCACGCGGCCGTAGGGCAACGTGAGGTCGGCGAGGAAATGATGGGCGCCGACGATCCGGCGCACCGGCAGGTCGGCGACCGGCGCGTTGACGTGGGGCACCAGATGAAGGCGGCCCGGACCGATCCATGATCCCTTCACGACGATGTCGGTCAGGTTGATCGCGACGAGCTGGCAGATTTCCGGGTGGCCGGTGACGCCGGGAATGAGCTTCAGATTGATCTGCGTCTTCGACAGCGTCGCGCGGGTGCGCTCGCCATTGCCGGCCATGCTCTCGTGCTTGTAGCCCATGGTGCCCATGGCGACGAGCTGGCCGGCATAGGACAGCGTGCCGGTCAGGGTGTCCTTGACGATCTCGAGCGTGGGATGGGCGTACTTCTTGGGAAAGCCCCAGATCTCGCGCCCGGCCGCGATCGGCGGATCGTCGTCGAGATACATCTGGGAGACGAAATTGACCTCCTCGCCGCGCAGCCGCGCCGGGATCACCATGCCGGATTCGGTATAGCTGCCGAAGCCCGGAGCTGTCCGGCATCTTGATCCATTCGTAATGCACCAGCGGCTGCTCGATCGGCTCCAGCGGCTCCGGCAGTTGCTCGCCGGATCAGCTCAGGATCGGTCTCGTAGGTGATGACCAGGAATTCGCGATCGATGAATCGGTAGGGACCGGCCGGATAGCTCGGCCCCGCCGCCGGCATCGACGGGAGCTTGAGAACCTCTTCCTTGCGCATGGTGTATGTCCCGCTTCCCGTCGCTGTGCAGCTTGGCCGCCGTCGGCCACCCATATGGCGCCGGTGATCGACCTGGCATGGTTCGATGTTCCGAAATAGCATTCGATGGCTCGGCGATCTCTAAAGGGAACGTTGCGAGCCGCGCTCGTTCGCTCCGGCCGGACGCCGATATTGCAGGCTGACCATCCCAGATTGCATCTGACAATCCCGTGAAACTGAGCCTGCTGATCGATGACATCGACTCGCGACCGCGGCGGTCGCAGCCGTGTCATGACGCCGTCATGCCCCGCCGAATCAGGTTCCTGCGGGCTGGAGTTTGCGCCATGGATGCGCACCACCGACGAATTCCACGATCATCGACATCCGCGGACCTGGCGGCCGGACGGCTGCGAGCGGATCGCGCTGGTGCTGCAGGGCGGCGGCGCGCTCGGCGCCTACCAGGCCGGCGTCTACCAGGCGCTGCACGAGGCCGAACATCGAGCCGGACTGGGTGTCCGGCGTCTCGATCGGCGCGATCAATTCCGCGATCATCGCCGGCAATTCGCCGGCGCCGGCGGCTCGACCGCTGCGAACCTTCTGGGAGCTCATCACCGACCGCAAGATCTGGCAGCTATACGCCCGACGGCGACGTCGTTCCGCAAGGCGCGCAACGTCGCGAGCTCCTGGATGACCATGATGCAGGGCCAGCCCGGCTTCTTCACGCCGCGCAATCCCAATCCCTGGCTGAGCCTTGCCGGCGCCCAGACCGCGACCAGCTATTACGACACCGCGCCGTTGCGCGAGACGCTGGAGGACCTCGTCGATTTCTCGCATGATCAACGAAAGAGCCGTCCGCTTTTCGGTCGGCGCGGTCAACGTACTGAGCGGCAATTTCGTCTATTTCGACAACGCGACCGAAATCATCGGTCCGGAACACGTGATGGCGAGCGGCGCGCTGCCGCCGGCGTTGCCCATGATCAAGATCGGCACCGATCATTTCTGGGACGGCGGCATCGTCTCCAACACGCCGCTGCAGCACCTGCTCGACCAGGACGACCGCATCAACACGCTGATCTTCCAGATCGACCTGTTCAGCGCGCGCGGCGTGCTGCCGCGCGACATCCAGGACGTGCTCGCGCGCCACAAGGACATCATGTATTCCTCGCGCACCCGCTACAACACCGACGTGTTCCGGCGCATTCACACCTGGAAGAAGCGGCTCCATCTCGCGCTGGACAAGATCCCGGAAGACCGGCTCTCCGATGAGGAGCGCAAGCTCAAGGAAGAGCTCGCCCACATGCCGGAGATCACCATCCTGCAGATGATCTACCAGCAGAAGGCCTATGAAGGCCACGCCAAGGACCACGAATTCTCCGGCACCTCGATGCGCGAGCACTGGCAGAGCGGCTACGAGGACACCAAGCGTGCGCTGCGCCGCAAGGACTGGCTGTCGAGGCCGCCCCTCGGCGCCGGCATCGTCGTCCACGACGTGCACCGCGAAGACGATCGCTGAAATCGGAGGCGGGTGTCGCCGCCTTGCGCACTTGGCGGCGCCGCCCCGGGCTACGGCCCGCTTTTCAAGGGGAAGGAGCAGAAGGCTTGAGCAGGCCCCACAGCGTCACGAGGTCCTCGAGGGCGACGGCCCGGGTTACGAAGGCCCAATAGAACAGCCCGAACACGATGGTCGCGACCACCGTGGTCCACATCATCTTCTTGCCCAGGCCGTGGATCGCCGGCGCACCCGGGTCGGTTCCGGGCGAGACCTCGCCATGCTCGTCCTGGGAATGCACGCCCCACGGCAACACCGTGAACAGCACCAGCCACCAGATGATGAAGTAGATCGCCGCGATCGTGGTCCAGGCCACCGGCTAGGCCTCTTCGAGCTCGACCAGGGTGCCGAGGAAGTCCTTGGGGTGGAGGAACAGGACGCGCTTGCCGTGGGCGCCGGTCTTGGGCTCGCCGTCGCCGAGCACTCGGGCGCCGTCGGCCTTGAGCCGGTCGCGCACCGCGATGATGTCGTCGACCTCGTAGCAGACGTGGTGGATGCCGCCGTCGGGATTGCGGTCGAGGAATTTCGCGATCGGAGAGCCGGCGCCCAGCGGCTCCAGCAGTTCGATCTTGGTGTTGGGCAGGGTGATGAACACCGTCGTCACCCCGTGCTCGGCCTGCGGCACCGCCGCCGAGACGTCGGCGCCGAGGGTGTCGCGATAGAGCCTGCTCGCCGCAGCAATGTCGCGCACCGCGATGGCGACATGGTTGAGCCTGCCGATCATCGTCGTGCTTCCGCTCCATGATTCCGGTCGCATCATATCGCCAATATATGCACGAGGCACAGCGGCTTCTTGCCCCAATTGGAGGCAATGGCGGAGCGCACCGCCCGCTTGACCGCCTCGGCGACCGCATCCGGATCGCGCCGCCGCGCCCGCGGCAACTGCTTGATGGTGTCGACCACGGCATCGAGGGCAACGTCGTGAAACGACGCGCCGTCGGGGCCGGTTTCGGGGATGCCGATCAATTCGACGGTCGGGTCGCCTTCCATTGCGCCGTGGTCGTCCAGCGCCACCGCCACCGAGACGACGCCCACGAAGGCGAGCCGCCTGCGGTCGGCGACGGTGCGGCCTTGCGCATCGATGATGAGGCGGCCGTCCTTGTAGAGCCGGCCTTGCGGCACCTCGTCGACTACGCTCGCCGGTCCCGGCGCCAGCCGCACCACGTCGCCGTTCCTGCAGACGACCGCATGCGGCACCCCCACCTTGCGCGCCAGCGCCGCGTGCTCGGCAAGATGGAGCGCCTCGCCATGGACGGGAACGGCGATGCGCGGCCGCACCCAGCTGTAGAGGTCCGCCAGCTCGGCGCGCCGCGGATGGCCGGACACATGCACGAGATGGGTGCGGTCGGTGATGATCTCGATGCCCTGTCCGACCAGGCCGTTGATCACGCGGCCGACCGCCTTTTCGTTGCCGGGGATGGTGCGCGAGGAAAAGATCACGCGGTCGCCGGCGGCGAGGGTGACGTCGGGATGCTCGTCCATGGCGATGCGCGACAGCGCCGCCCGCGGCTCGCCCTGGCTGCCGGTGCACAGCGCGACCACCTTGTCGCGGGGCAGATAGCCGTAGGTGTCGGTGCCGCGAAACTCCTGCACCCCCTCGAGATAGCCGGTTTCCCGCGCGACCTGGGCGATCCGGTCCATGGCGCGGCCGACCACCACGACTTCGCGGTCGCAGTCCCGGGCGGCGTCGGCGACGGCGCGCAGCCGCGCGACATTGGAGGCGAAGGTGGTGACCGCGACCCGTGCGGGCGCATTGGCGATCAGCTCCCTGAGCGACTTCGCCACGTCGGTCTCCGAGGGCGAGCGGCCTTCCCGCACGGCATTGGTCGAATCTCCGACCACGGCGAGGCAGCCGGCATCGCCGAGCGCGCGCAGCTTGGCCTCGTCGGTCGGCGGTCCGATCACGGGGGTCGGATCGAGCTTCCAGTCGCCGGTGTGGAGCACGGCGCCGAGCGCTGGTGCGGATGATCAGCGCGTTCGATTCCGGGATCGAATGGGCGACCGACACGAACTCGATGTCGAACGGCCCGAGCGTGATGCGGCCGCCGAGCGGCACCACCTGCACCGGAATGTCGCGGCGCGCCGGGCTCGGACTGGCGCTTGGCCTCGAGCAGCGCCGCCGTGAACGGCGTCGCATAGACCGGCACCTTCAGCCGCGGCCACAGGTCGAGCAAGGCGCCGAAATGGTCCTCATGGGCATGGGTGAGCACCAGCCCGACCAGATTGCGCCGCTCCTCCACCAGAAAGCGGATGTCGGGCATGATGAGATCGATGCCGGGCAGGTCATCGCCGGCGAAAGCGACGCCGAGATCGATGGCGAGCCAAGCCTTCTTGGGTCCGGAGCCGAGCCCGTAGAGCGACAAATTCATGCCGATCTCGCCGACCCCGCCGAGCGGCGCAAAGACGAGTTCTTCCTTCGCTGAGATCATCTCGGCAATGGTGCACCCGGACCGGCCGGGGTCAAGCCCGGCGCTGCCGAAGGCCAATCCTCGAGGACGGGAAACACCTCTCCCGCCGAAATGGCCTCGCGCCTTCCGTCGCCGAGCCGCAGGATCAGGCGGCCGGCCTCGTCGATCGCCTCGAAATGCCCGCTGGCCTCGCGTTCGGTCAGCCGAACCCGGATGGCGCGGCCGATGCCGCCGGCCCGCGCCAGCCAGCCGGCGCGGATCGCCGCAAATCCGGCGCCGCGGTCCCATTGGCGCAGGCGTGTCGCCATGGCCTGGCGCAAGGCCCCCAGCAGCGCGGGGGCAGCGACCGCCGCGCCCTGTTCGGCAAAATCCGTCGCCGTATGCTCGACCGCGGAGGGGTGATGGCGGCAATTCACGCCGATGCCGATGGCGACGGTCACGGGCTCGCCCTCTCCCTCGATCAGGATGCCGGCGATCTTGGCGCCGCGGCACAGCACGTCGTTCGGCCATTTGAGCGCGAGATGGGCGGCGAGGCCGGGCGCCAGCGCGCCGCAGGCGTCGTGGACGGCGAGCGCAGCGACGAAGGCGAGTTGCGGCGCCGCGGCCGAAGGCGCGGGATCGGTCAGCAGCAGGCTCGCATGAAGGTTGCCCGGCGGAGATATCCAGGCGCGGCCGCGCCGGCCGCGCCCGGCCGGTCTGCTGCGCGGCGGCGATCCACAGCGGGCCGCGCGCGCCGGCGCGGGCGCGCCGCAGCGCCTCCGCATTGGTGGAGTTCGACCTCGTCCAGGAAGGCGACCGGCGCTTCCCCGTCCAGGCCGGGTGCTCTGGGACATCCTAGAACAGCGACTTGCTAGAACAACGACTTGGCGGCAACGCCGGCGGCGTCGACGAGCAGGCCCGGATAGACGAAGAACAGAAGCACGGCGAGGCCGCAGAGGCCGAGCACAGTGCCCAGTTCGCCGGCCATCGGATCGAACGCCTCGGCGGGCTCGTCGAAATACATGAGCTTGACGATCACCAGATAATAATACGCCCCCACCACGCTGGTGAGCACGCCGAGCACGGCGAGCGGGCAAAGCCCCGCCTGGACCGCGGCGAGAAACACGTAGAACTTGGCGAAGAAGCCCGCCAGCGGCGGCACGCCGGCCATCGAGAACAGCAGAATGGCGAAGAAAAACGCCATCGTCGGCTTGGTGCGGGCGAGCCCGGCGAGATCGGAAATGTCCTCGACGGCCTTGCCCTGGTGGCGCATCGAGAGGATGCAGGCGAAGACGCCGAGGCCGACGTCATCGCCACGATAGATCGCCATGTAGACGAGCACGCCCTGGATGCCCTCGCTGGTGCCGGCGGCGAGCCCGACCAGCGCGAAACCCATGTGACCGATCGAGGAATAGGCCATCAGCCGCTTGATGTTGCGTTGCCCGATGGCGGCGAAGGAGCCGAGCGCCATCGAGGCGATCGACACGAAAACGATGATCTGCTGCCACTGCGATGCGATGGCAGGAAAGGCGCCGACCGACACCCGCATGAAGATCGCGATCCCCGCCACCTTGGGCGCGGCGGCGAAGAACGCGGTCACCGGCGTCGGCGCGCCCTGGTAGACGTCGGGCGTCCACATGTGGAACGGCACCGCCGAGACCTTGAAGCACAGGCCGGCGAACAGGAAGACGAGCCCGAAGATGAGCCCGAGCCCGCCGTCACCGGCCGCCTGGGCGATCCCGGCGAAGCTCACCGTGCCGGTGAATCCGTAGATCAGCGAGGCGCCGTAGAGCAGCATGCCCGACGACAGCGCGCCGAGGACGAAGTATTTGAGGCCCGCCTCGGTCGAGCGCGCATCGTCGCGGTCGATCGCCGCCATCACGTAGAGCGCGAGGCTCATCAGCTCGAAGCCGAGATAGAGCGCGATCAGGTCGGCGGCCGAGATCAGCAGCAGCATGCCGGTGGTCGAGAGCAGGATCAGGATCGGATACTCGAACCTCCGGCGCGTCGATGTCGCGCGCAGGAACTCGACCGACAGCAGGATGGCGCCGATCGAGCCGACCAGCACCAGCAGCTTGAGGAACCGGGCGAAGCGGTCGACCACGAAGCTGCCGCCGAAGGCGACAGCCTTGTCGCCGGGCATCGGCAGCGATCAGCACGCCGGCGACGATGAGCAGCATCACGGCGAGCCCACGCAGAGGCCGGCGTGGTCTGATCGCCGCGCAAGGCGCCGATCATCAGCAGCGCCATGGCGCCGACGGCGAGCACGAGCTCCGGCAGCACGGGATAGACGGCGGCGAAGTTGAAGTCCTTCGGTCATCGCGGAACGCCTTATTGCGCCGAGCGCGGCCGCCTTCGCCGCACCGAGCGCCTGATGGAAACTGTCCAGCAGCGCCGTCACCGAAGCCGCCGACATGTCGAGGACCGGCTTCGGATAGATGCCGATCAGGATGGTGAGCACGACGAGCGGCGTGAGGGTCAGGATCTCGCGCCCGTCGAGATCGGTGATGACGGCGAGCGTCGGCTTGAGCGTGCCGAAGATCACCTTGCGATAGAGCCACAGCGCATAGGCGGCGGACAGGATGATGCCGAGCGTCGCGAAGAACGCGACCGACGTGTTGACCGCGGAAGGTGCCGATCAGGGTCAGGAACTCGCCGATGAAGCCCGAGGTGCCGGGCAGCCCGACATTGGCGAGCGTGAACACCATGAACGCCGCCGCATAGAGCGGCATGCGGTTGACGAGGCCGCCATAGGCGGCGATCTCGCGGGTGTGCATGCGGTCGTAGACGACGCCGACGCACAGGAACAGCGCGCCCGACACGATGCCGTGGGAGATCATCTGGAAGATGCCGCCGGCGACGCCCTGGGTGGTGCGCGGCGAAGATGCCCATGGTGACGAAGCCCATATGCGCGACCGACGAATAGGCGATGAGCTTCTTCATGTCCTCCTGCACCAGCGCCACCAGCGAGGTGTAGACGATGGCGACCACCGACAGCGTGAAGATCGAGCGGCGCGAATTCGACGCGAGGCGGCCGGGAACATCGGCAGCGAGAAGCGCAGGAAGCCGTAGCCGCCCATCTTCAGGAGGATGGCGGCGAGGATCACCGAGCCCGCGGTCGGCGCCTCGACATGGGCGTCGGGCAGCCAGGTGTGAACCGGCCACATCGGCATCTTCACCGCGAAGGAGGCGAAGAAGGCGAGCCAGGCCCAGGTCTGCAGCGACGCGCGGGAAGCCGTGCCGGAGCAGCGTCGGGATGTCGGTGGTGCCGGCGTCCCAGTACATCGCCATGATGGCGAGCAGCATCAGCACCGAGCCGAGGAAGGTGTAGAGGAAGAACTTGAAGCTCGCATAGACCCGGCGCGGGCCGCCCCAGATCCCGATGATGAGGAACATCGGGATCAGGCCGCCCTCGAAGAACAGGTAGAACAGGACGAGGTCGAGCGCGCAGAAGGTGCCGACCATCAGCGTCTCCAGCACCAGGAAGGCGACCATGTATTCCTTGCACCCGGCGCTGGATCGGCAGCCAGCTCGCGATGATGCAGATCGGCATCAGCGCCGTGGTGAGGATCACGAACGGCAGCGAGATGCCGTCGACGCCCATGTGGTAGCTGATGGTGCCGGCGAGCCAGGGCTTGTCGCTCGACGAACTGGAACTCCGGACGAGCTCGGATCGAAGCGCCAAACCAGGATCAGCGAGACGCCGAAGGTGATCAGCGTCGTCCACAGCGCGATCCAGCGGGCATTGCGCGTTCGACCGAGGCGTCCTCGGTCGCGCATGAGCATGATGATGCAGCGCGCCGAGCAGCGGCAGGAAGGTGGTGACGGACAGGATCGGCCAGCTTGCCATCAGTGGCCTCCCGCCGCGAACATGAACCAGGTGATGAAGGCGGCGACGCCGATCAGCATGGCGAAAGCGTAGTGATACATGTAGCCGGTCTGCAGCCGCACGACGTTGCGGGTGACGTCGATCACCCGCGCCGAAACGCCGTCGGGACCGAAGCCGTCGATCAGCCAGCCGTCGCCGCCCTTCCACAACAGGCGGCCGAGCCACAGCGTCGGACGCACGACGAGGCGGTCGTAGATCTCGTCGAAATACCACTTGTTGAGCAGGAACTTGTAGAGCACCTCGTGCTGGCGCGCGAGCTCGGCCGGCAGGTCTGGGCGCCGGATGTAGAACAGCCACGCCACCGCAAAGCCGACCGCCATCATGACGGTCGGCAGCAGCTGACCAGATCACGGCATCGGTGTGGTGCATGTCCTCGAGAATCTCGGTGTCTCGAAGCTTGCAGCGATTCCCGGAAGAAGCTCCTCGACATCCGCGCCGGCGAAAGATCCGGTAGAACGGACAGTCCGGCCAGGATCGATCCGAGCGCCAGCACGAACAGCGGAATCAGCATCGGAGCGCGGACTTTCATGGGCGGCCTCGAAATGCGCGCGTGTCGTGCGGACGGCCGTGGAAGGTCTTGAAGCATCAGCCGCCAGGAATAGAACGAGGTCAGGCCGGCCGCCGCGAGCGTCATCATGAAGGCGTAGAGCGCCGATCGGATTCTGTGCTCGCATAGGCCGCCTCGATGATCGCGTCCTTGGAGAAATATCCGGCGGTGAGCGGGAAAGCCGGTCAGCGCCAGCGTACCGACCACCATCATCGCATAGGTGAACGGGAATCCTGGTGCGCAGGCCGCCCATCATGCGGATGTCCTGCTCGTGGTGCATCGCGGTGATCACCGAGCCGGAGCCGAGGAACAGCAGCGCCTTGAAGAAGGCGTGGGTGAAGAGGTGGAACATGCCGACCGAATAGGCGCCGACGCCCATGGCGACGAACATGTAGCCGAGCTGCGAGCAGGTCGAATAGGCGACGATCCGCTTGATGTCGTTCTGCACCAGGCGCGACGGTGGCGGCGAACATCGCGGTGGTGGCGCCGATGAAGGTCACGAACGCCCTGGCGTCGTCGGGCGAGCTCGAACAGCGGCGACAGCCGCGCCACCATGAACACCCCGGCGGTCACCATGGTGGCGGCGTGGATCAGCGCCGACACCGGGGTCGGGCCTTCCATCGCGTCCGGCAGCCAGGTGTGCAGCAGGAACTGCGCCGACTTGCCCATCGCGCCCATGAACAGCAACAGGCAGATCAGGGTGAGCGCATCGATGTTCCAGTACAATAGATGAATGGTCTTGCCGGTCAGTGCCGGCGCCTGCGGCGAAGATGGTGTCGAAGTCGACCGCGCCGGTCATCGTAGAACACGGCGAAAATGCCGAGCGCGAAGCCGAAATCGCCGATGCGATTGACGATGAAGGCCTTGATCGCGGCCGCATTCGCCTCCGGCTTGTGGTACCAGAAGCCGATCAGCAGATAGCTGGCGAGCCCGACGCCCTCCCAGCCGAAGAACATCTGCACGAGATTGTCGGCGGTCACCAGCATCAGCATCGCGAAGGTGAACATCGAGAGGTAGCCGAAGAACCGCGGCCGGTACGGATCCTCCTCCATGTACCCGATCGAGTAGAGATGAACGAAGGCTGACACCGTCGTCACCACCACCAGCATCACCGCAGTCAGCGCATCGACGCGGATCGCCCACTCCGCCCTGAGGTCGCCGGAGACGATGAACGGCAGCACGGCATCGCGGGAATCCTGATGCCCGAAGCCGACCCGCCACAGCGCGATCCACGACAGCACCATGGTGATGAACAGGAGCGTGGTGGTGATCAGTTCCACCGTGCGCGAGCCTATCGCCGCCGGCTCGGGCTCGGGTGGCTCGCTGTGGGCGTGATGGACGGTGCCGCCGGCGCCGTGACCGGCCGCCGCGCCTGAATGTGCAATCGCATGGGCGTCGCCAAGACCCTCGGCCGCGGGCGGTGGCGGGCCGCCCGGAAAGCGCGCATGGGCGCCGACCAGCGCGATGATCCCGGCCAGGACCGCGCCCAGCAGAGGGAGAAAGACGATGGCTTGATACATCGTTCGGCTCAGCCCTTCATCAGATTGATGTCTTCGACGGCGATGGAGCCGCGATTGCGATAGAAGGCGACCAGGATGGCGAGCCCGATTGCGGCTTCCGCCGCCGCCACCGTCAGCACGAACAGCGCATAGACCTGGCCGACGAGATCGCCGAGATGGGTCGAGAACGCCACCAGATTGATGTTCACCGCCAGCAGGATCAGCTCGATCGACATCAGGATGACGATGACGTTCTTGCGGTTGATGAAGATGCCGAAGATTCCGAGCGTGAACAGGATCGCGGCGACGACGAGATAGTGGCCCAGCCCGATGATCATTGCCGCTCCCCTAGATCCCCTGCCCCGGACGCACCTCGGCGGATTTCGATCGCGGTCGCCCTGGTGCGGGCGACCTGGTCGGCGACGTTCTGGCGCTTGACATTGGGCTTGTGGCGCAAGGTCAGGACGATGGCGCCGATCATGGCGACGAGCAGCACCAGGCCGGCCGCCTGGAAATAGTAGACGTAGCGGGTATACAGCACGTGCCCCAGCGCGGCGGTGTTCGACAGCGTATCTATGTTCGGGATCGGGGCGGTGATGGTCTTGGCGACTTCCGGGCCGACCACCCAGGCGCCCAGCACCAGCAACAGCTCGGTCAGGAATATGAAGGCGATGAGGCCGCCGACCGGAAGATAATTGAGGAAGCCCTGGCGCAGCTCGGCGAAGTCGACGTCCAGCATCATGACGACGAACAGGAACAGCACCGCCACCGCGCCGACATAGACCACGATCAGGATCATCGCCAGGAACTCGGCGCCCATGAGCACGAACAGGCCGGCCGCATTGACGAAGGCGAGGATCAGGAACAGCACCGAATGCACCGGATTCTTCGACGCGATGACCATCACCGCCGAGGCGACGCAGGTGCCGGCGAACAGGTAGAAGAACAGCGCTGCGATGATCATGGCTTCACGTCACCGGTAGGGCGCATCGAGCGCGATGTTCTTCGCGATCTCGCGTTCCCAGCGGTCGCCATTGGCGAGCAGGCGCTCCTTGTCGTAGTAGAGCTCCTCGCGGGTCTCGGTGGCGAACTCGAAGTTCGGCCCCTCGACGATGGCGTCGACCGGGCAGGCCTCCTGGCACAGCCCGCAATAGATGCATTTCACCATGTCGATGTCGTACCGGGTGGTGCGGCGGGTGCCGTCGTTGCGGCGCGGACCGGCCTCGATGGTGATCGCCTGGGCCGGGCAGATCGCTTCGCACAGCTTGCAGGCGATGCAGCGCTCCTCGCCATTGGGATAGCGGCGCAGCGCATGCTCGCCGCGAAAGCGCGGCGAGATCGGGCCCTTTTCGAACGGATAGTTCAAGGTCGCCTTGGGCTTGAAGAAGTAGCGCATCGACAGCACGATGGCGCCGACGAACTCCGCCAGGAACAGTGATTTGGCCGCCTGATCGAGCCTCATCGGATGATCCTCATTGTGGCGCCAGCCCGGTGAACTGCAGGAACGCGGCGACGATCGCGACCATGGCGAGCGACAGCGGCAGGAACACCTTCCAGCCGAGCCGCATCAACTGGTCGTACCGATAGCGCGGAACGAAGGCTTTCACCAAGGCGAACATGAAGAACACGAACCCCGCCTTGAGCACGAACCAGACGATGCCGGGCACCAGGGTAAAGGGTTCCACCGCGAAAGGCGGCAGCCAGCCGCCCAGGAACAGGATCGTGGTCATGGCGCACATGGTGGCGATCGCCACGTATTCGCCGAGCATGAACATCATGTACGGCGTCGAGCCGTACTCGACCATGAAGCCCGCGACCAGCTCGGATTCCGCCTCCACCAGGTCGAACGGCGGCCGGTTGGTCTCGGCGAGCGCCGAGATGAAGAACACGATGTACATGGGAAACAGCGGCAGCCAGAACCAGTTCAGCATGGTGAACCAGGGCACGCCGAGCAGGTTCGCGAGACCGCGGTTTCCTGCGCGGCGACGATCGCGGTCAGGTTGAGCGAGCCCACGCACAGCAGCACGGTGATGATCACGAAGCCGATCGAGACCTCGTAGGACACCATCTGCGCGGCCGAGCGCAGTGCCGACAGGAACGGATATTTCGAGTTCGAGGCCCAGCCGCGCCATGATGATGCCGTACACCCCGAGCGAGGAGATCGCGAAGATGTAGAGGATGCCGACATTGATGTTCGAGATCATCCACCCGGCGCTGACCGGGATCACCGCCCAGGCCGCGAGCGCCAGCACGCAGGTGACCAGCGGCGCCAGCAGGAACACGCCCTTGTTGGCGCCGGCCGGAATGATCGGCTCCTTGAGCATGAATTTCAGGAGATCGGCGAAGCTCTGCAGCAGCCCCCACGGGCCCACCACATTGGGGCCGCGCCTGATCTGCACCGCCGCCCAGATCTTGCGGTCGGCCAGGAGCACATAGGCGACCGCGATCAGCAGCACCACGAGCATCAGCACGCTCTCGGCGAGCATGACGACCAGCGGCCAGAGGTAATCGGTCCAAAGCTCCATCATGCCTTGCGTTTCCTACTCGGCCGCCGCCGCCGCATGCTCGGCGAGCGCCGAGCACTCGGCCATCACCGCGGAGGCGCGCGCGATCGGATTGGTGAGGTAGAAATCCTCGACCGGAGAGCGGAACGCCGCCTTGTCGAGGCTGCCGCCCATGGCGGCGAGAGCGCGAACGTCGTCGGCGCTGCCCGGCGTGACGGTATCGGTCAGGGCGAGGTGCGGATGCGCCTTGAACAAGGCGGCTCGCAGCTGCGCCGAACGAATCGTAGGGCAGCTTGACGCCGAGGACGTCGGACAGCGCGCGCAGGATCGACCAGTCCTCGCGCGCATCGCCGGGCGGGAAGGCGGCGCGCCCCGCCATCTGCACGCGGCCTTCGGTGTTGACGAGGATGCCGGACTTCTCGGTATAGGTCGCGCCGGGCAGGACGACGTCGGCGCGCTGGGCGCCGCGGTCGCCATGGGTGCCGATATAGATCACGAACGCGCCGGGCTCGACCTCGACCTCGTCGGCGCCGAGCAGGAACAGGAGATCGACGCCGCCCTGCGCCATCGCCTCCGCCGTGAGGCCGTCCTCGCCGGGAACGAAGCCGATGTCGAGGCCGCCGACCCGCGCCGCCGCGGTGTGAAGGACGCAAAAGCCGTTCCAGCCGTCGGCCAGCGCACCGACCGCGACCGCGGCCTTGGCCGCCGCCGAGAGCACGGCGGCGCCGTCGGGCCGCGCCAGCGCGCCCTGCCCGACCAGCCAGATCTGCCGCTTCAGCGCGGCCGGCTGGTGGTCGAGGAACGCGGCCAGCGTGTCCGTACCGGCGCCGAGATAGGCGTAATCGTAGGTGAGATCGGCATGCTCGCCGATGACCCCGATCTTGAAGCCGCCGGCGCGCCAGCGCTTGCGAATGCGGGCATTGAGCACCGGGGCTTCCTTGCGCGGATTGGACCCGATGATCATGAGGCCGTCGGCCTCGTCGATCCCGGCGATGGTCGCGTTGAAGAGGTAGCTGGCGCGGCCCCATTTGGGATCGAGCGCGGTGCCGTCCTGGCGGCAGTCGAGATGGGGCGAGCCGAGCCGCCCGATCAGCTGCTTGAGGGCGAACATCTCCTCGACCGCGCAGAGATCGCCGGCGATGGCGCCGATGCCGCCGCGCCGCGTCGTCTTCATCCGCGCGGCGATCGCCCGGAACGCCTCCGACCATGACGCCGGCTGCAGGCGTCCGCCGACCCGCACATAGGGCTGGTCGAGCCGCTGCACCCGCAACCCGTCGACGACATGCCGGGTCTTGTCGGAGATCCATTCCTCGTTCACGTCCTCGTTGACGCGCGGCAGGATTCGCATCACCTCGCGACCGCGGGTGTCGACACGGATGGCCGAGCCGACGGCGTCCTGGACGTCGACCGACTCGGTCTTGACCAGTTCCCAGGGCCGGGCGACGAAGGCGTAGGGCTTGGCGGTGAGCGCGCCCACCGGGCAGAGATCGACCACATTGCCCTGCAGCTCCGACGTCATCGCCTGGGACAGATAGGTGGTGATCTCCATGTCCTCGCCGCGCCCGGTGGCGCCGAGCTCGGGCACGCCGGCGACCTCGGTGGCGAACCGCACGCAGCGGGTGCACTGGATGCAGCGGTTCATCGACGTCTTGACGAGGACGCCCAGATATTTGTCCTCGACCGCGCGCTTGTTCTCCTGGAAGCGCGAGGTGTCGACGCCATAGGCCATGGCCTGGTCCTGCAGGTCGCATTCGCCGCCCTGGTCGCAGATCGGGCAATCCAGGGGGTGATTGATGAGCAGGAACTCCATCACGCCTTCGCGGGCCTTCCTGACCATGGGCGAGCGGGTGCGAACCTCGGGCGGCTCGCCCTTGGGGCCGGGACGGCAGTCGCGCACGCCCCAGGCGCAACTCGCGACCGGTTTCGGCGACCCCACCAGCTCGACCAGGCACATGCGGCAATTGCCGGCGATCGACAGGCGCTCATGAAAGCAGAACCGCGGAATCTCCGCCCCGCCGGCCTCGCAGGCCTGCAGCAGCGTGTATTCCGGCGGAACGTCGATCTCGTTGCCGTCGACGATGATCTTGGTCATCGTGCTCCCCACTCGGTGCCGATCTTCTTATGATCGTCAAGCTGCTTCTCGACGTCGCCCAATCGCGCTTCAATCTGCTCGAACTGCGCCGAGTGCTCGCCTTGCTTTGCGCGAATAACGATACTTTGGCGCTCGTCCGGCATCTCTGCCTCCGCTACTCCGCCGCCACCCGCACCGGATCCGGGTGCGGATTGGCGGCATATTCGTCGATGCGCCGCTCGATCTCGTGACGGAAATTCCGCAGCAGGCCCTGCACCGGCCAGGCGGCGCCGTCGCCGAAGGCGCAGATGGTGTGGCCCTCGATCTGCTGGGTGACTTCCATCAGCATGTCGATCTCGCGCTTGTGGGCGCGGCCTTCCGCCATGCGCATCAGCACGCGCCACATCCAGCCCATGCCCTCGCGGCAAGGGGTGCACTGGCCGCAGCTCTCGTGCTTGTAGAAGTAGGAGATGCGGGCCATGGCCCGGATGATATCGGTCGACTTGTCCATCACGATGACGGCCGCGGTGCCGAGCGCCGACTTGACCTCCTTGGTGCCGTCGAAATCCATCGGCAGCGGCACGCATTGCGCGGCCGGAACCAGCGGCATCGAGGAGCCGCCGGGGATGACGGCGAGCAGATTGTCCCAGCCGCCGCGCACGCCGCCGGCATGCTTGTCCATGAGCTCGCGCAGCGGAATGCCCATCGCCTCTTCCACGTTGCACGGCCGGTTCACATGGCCGGAGATGCAGAACAGCTTGGTGCCGGTGTTGTTGGGCCGGCCGATGCCGGCGAACCAGCCGGCGCCGCGCCGCATGATGTCGGGCACGACGGCGATCGACTCGACGTTGTTGACGGTGGTCGGGCAGCCGTAGAGGCCCATATTGGCCGGGAACGGCGGCTTGAGCCGCGGCATGCCCCTTCTTGCCCTCCAGGCTTTCCAGCAGCGCGGTTTCCTCGCCGCAGATATAGGCGCCGGCGCCGTGATGGACGTAGAGGTCGAAATCCCAGCCGTTGAGGTTGTTCTTGCCGATCAGCCTGGCCTCGTAGGCCTGGTCGACCGCGGCCTGCAGGTGCTCGCGCTCGCGGATGAATTCGCCGCGCACATAGACGTAGCAGGCGTGCGCCCCCATGGCGAAGCTCGCGATCAGGCAGCCCTCGACCAGCAGATGCGGATCGTGCCGCATGATCTCGCGGTCCTTGCAGGTGCCGGGCTCGGACTCGTCGGCGTTGACCACGAGGTAATGAGGACGCTCGCCGACCTGCTTCGGCATGAACGACCATTTGAGGCCGGTCGGAAACCCGGCGCCGCCGCGGCCGCGCAGGCCCGACGCCTTGACCTCCGTCGATGATGCGCGTCGCGGCCCTTTTCGAGGATCGCCTTGGTGCCGTCCCAGCCGCCGCGCGCACGTGCGCCCTCGAGGCCCCAGTCGTGGCGGCCATAGAGGTTCCTGAAGATGCGGTCCTTGTCCTCGAGCATCGGTTAGCCCTGGAGCATCGGTTACGCCTTGATTGGCTTGTCGGGATTGTCCTCGCCGGCCGCGAGCTTGCCCGCCTGGGCGACCCAGCTTTCGCGATCGATCCGGCCCGGAAAGGCAAGGTAGGTTCCGACCCAGCGGATTTCCGGCCGGCCCCATCCGGCGATCTGGTCGAAGTGGAAGATGCCGAGCGCATTGAGCTTTTGCTCGTTCACGCGGCCGATCCCCTTGATGCGCTGAAGATTGTCGCGCTGGTCCTGGCGGGGCGCGGCGAGGCCCTGCGGCCTGGTGCCGACCGCATCCGCCTTCTGCTCCGGCGTCGCCTCCTTGCCGAGCTTGGCGAGCCTGGCGTCGATCTCGGCCGCCTCGGCCTCGGCGAGCGCTTCCGCATCCTTCGCGGGCGTCGGCTCGTTCGGCGGCGCCGCAGCGTCGGCCGTGCTGCCGGCCGCCGGACTGACCGCTGTCGGGGCCGGCGCATCGCGGATGTCGGCGGGCTCGGCCGGACGTTTGGGTTCGGCCTCGGTGGCGGGATGCGGGCCTTGCGGCGCCCGTTGCGGGGCACCGCCGGGGGCTTCCGTCAGCGTGGTGTCGCCGCCGAGCGGGGCGGAGAACTGCCGCCCGTTCTGCGGACCGGGCTTCGGCGTCTCGCCGCGGGCGAGCGCATCGAGCACCTTCTCGAACGTTTCCGGCGTCAGGTCCTCATAGGTGTCCTTGCCGATCAGCACCATCGGAGCATTGACGCAGGCGCCCAGGCACTCGACCTCCTCCCAGGAGAAATCGCCGTCGGCGGACACGTGGAATTGTTCGTGATTGATCCGCCGCTCGCACACCTTTTTGATGTCTTCGCCGCCGCGCAGCAGGCACGGCGTGGTGCCGCACCACTGCACATGGGCCTTGCGGCCGACCGGCTGGAGCAGGAACATGGTGTAGAAGGTCGCGACCTCCAGCACGCGGATGTTCGCCATGCCGAGCAGGTCGGCGACGCATTCGATCGCCTTCTGCGGCAGCCAGCCGCCGGCCTGCTCCTGCGCCCGCCACAGCACCGGCAGCACCGCGGACGCCGCACGTCCCTCCGGATATTTCGCGATCTGGCGCCTGGCCCAGTCGAGATTTTCCGCCGTGAAGGAAAACTCCTTCGGCTGAACATCGGCGGGGGCGAGGCGGCGAACGGACATATCTTACTCTTCCCACGACTTTGGCGCGCATGGCGAACACTCCCCTCCCCCTGAAAGGGGGAGGGTCAGGGTGGGGGTCGCCCGCCGCGAGCACAATGTCTCGGAAACTCGCGCGATCTCGCTCAGCACGCCGTTCAAATTTCCCAGGACGTCGTTGTTCCAGAACCGGATGAGGTGAATTCCGTTTGCCTCGAGCCACTTTGTGCGATCCTGATCCTGCTTTCGTTCCATAGCAAAGTTGTGCTGACCGCCATCGACCTCGATCGCGAGACGAATAGATGGGCAATAAAAATCTAGAACATATCGGCCAATTGCATGCTGTCGGCGGAAGCCCAGGCCACTGATCTGATCGCGACGCATCGCACGCCAAAGTCTCTGTTCAGCGTCGGACAGCTCACCGCGCAACCGGCGTGCCTTCGCGACCATTTCAGGCTTCCGCGCAAATCGAGAGGCCGCAGACCCCCTCCCGGACGCTTCGCGTCCGACCTCCCCCTTGCAGGGGGAGGTGAAGCGCCCGCCGTCGCTCATACCTTTATCAGGCGCATTCATCGGTCGACCTCGCCGAACACGATGTCGATCGAGCCGAGGATGGCGGAGACGTCGGCCAGCATGTGGCCGCGGCAGAGGAAATCCATCGCCTGGAGATGGGCAAAGCCCGGCGCGCGGATCTTGCACCTGTAGGGCTTGTTGGTGCCGTCGGCGACGAGATAGACGCCGAACTCGCCCTTGGGTGCCTCGACCGCGGCATAGACCTCGCCGGCCGGCACGTGGTAGCCCTCGGTATAGAGCTTGAAATGATGGATCAGCGCCTCCATCGAGCGCTTCATCTCCTCGCGCCGCGGCGGCACGATCTTGTTGTCGGCGACGCTGACCGGCCCCTGCCCCTCGGGCTCCCGCAGCTTGGCGATGCACTGCTTCATGATGCGCACCGACTGCCGCATCTCTTCCATGCGGATGCAGTAGCGGTCGAAGCAATCGCCGTTCTTGCCGACGGGGATGTCGAAATCGAGCTCGGAATAGACCTCGTAGGGCTGCGCCTTGCGCAGGTCCCAGGCGGCGCCGGAGCCGCGCACCATCACCCCGGAAAAGCCCCAGGCCCAGGCGTCCTCCAGCTTGACGACAGCGATATCGACATTGCGCTGCTTGAAGATGCGGTTGTCGGTGAGCAGCGATTCCAGGTCGTCGCACACAAGCAGGAACGGATCGCAGAAGCCCTCGATGTCGTCGATCAGCTTGGGCGGCAGGTCCTGGTGCACGCCGCCGACCCGGAAATAGGCCGCATGCATGCGGCTGCCGGAGGCGCGCTCATAGAACACCATCAGCTTCTCGCGCTCCTCGAAGCCCCACAGCGGCGGCGTCAGCGCGCCGACATCCATCGCCTGCGTGGTGACATTGAGGAGATGGGACAGCAGCCGGCCGATCTCGGCATAGAGCACGCGAATGAGCTGGGCGCGGCGCGGCACCGCGAGGCCGAGCAGCTTCTCCGCCGCGAGGCAGAAGGCGTGCTCCTGGTTCATCGGCGCGACATAGTCGAGGCGGTCGAAATACGGGATCGCCTGCTGATAGGTCTTGTGCTCGATCAGCTTCTCGGTGCCGCGGTGAAGCAGGCCGATATGCGGATCGACGCGCTCGACCACCTCGCCGTCGAGTTCGAGCACGAGACGCAGCACGCCGTGGGCGGCCGGATGCTGCGGCCCGAAATTGATGGTGAAGTTGCGGACCTCGCTCATCGCGCTCAGCCCGCCTTCCCGGCCTTCTCGTCGCCGGGCAGCGGATAGTCCGGCCCCTCCCACGGCGACAGGAAGTCGAAGTTGCGGAACTCCTGGGCCAGTTGCACGGGGCTGTAGACCACGCGCTTCTGCTCGTCGTCCCAGCGCACCTCGACGAAGCCGGTCAGCGGAAAGTCCTTGCGCAGCGGGTGGCCCTCGAAGCCGTAATCGGTGAGGATCCGGCGCATGTCCGGATGGCCGGTGAACACCACGCCATAGAGGTCGTAGACCTCGCGCTCGAACCAGTCGGCGCCGCGGAACACGTCGATGATGGAGGCGACCGGCGTGGTCTCGCCGACCTCGATCTTGACGCGGATGCGGGCATTCCGGGTCGGCGACAGCAGATGATAGACGATGTCGAAGCGGTGCTCGCGCTGCGGCCAGTCGACGGCGGTGATGTCGACGAAGGCCTTGAACGCGCAGGAGGGATCGTCGCGCAGGTGCTTCATCACCGCGACGATATCCTCGGCATTGGCGCGGACCGTCAGTTCGCCCACCGTGTCGGCATAAGGCGTGACGGTGAAGCCCGTCACCGCCTGCGGTAGCGCCCCCGCCACGGCCTGACCGAGGGATTCGAGCTGCTCGTTTGTCATCGTCACCGCTCGATCGTCCCGGTCCGCCGGATTTTCTTCTGCAGCAGCAGCACCCCGTAAAGCAGCGCTTCCGCCGTCGGCGGGCAGCCCGGCACGTAGATATCCACCGGCACGATGCGGTCGCAACCGCGCACCACCGCGTAGGAATAGTGGTAGTAGCCGCCGCCATTGGCGCAGGAGCCCATGGAGATCACGTAGCGCGGCTCCGGCATCTGGTCGTAGACCTTGCGCAGCGCCGGCGCCATCTTGTTGGTCAGAGTTCCCGCCACGATCATCACGTCGGATTGCCGCGGCGATGCGCGCGGCGCGAAGCCGAACCGCTCGGCGTCGTAACGCGGCATCGACATCTGCATCATCTCGACCGCGCAGCAGGCGAGCCCGAACGTCATCCACATCAGCGAGCCGGTGCGCGCCCAAATGATCAGGTCGTCGGCCGCGGCGACCAGGAAGCCCTTGTCGGCGAGCTCGTTGTTCAGGCCGGCATAAAAGGGATCGTCGGCGCCGACCGGCCGGCCGGTGCGGGGGTCGAGCAGGCCGGACGCCGCCGGCGCCACCTGCGGAGTTCGCTCGCTCAATCCCATTCGAGCGCTCCCTTCTTCCACTCGTAGGCAAATCCGACCGTGAGCACCGCAAGGAACACCATCATCGACCAGAATCCGAACGCTCCGAGCTGGCCGAAGGCCACCGCCCACGGAAACAGGAACGACACTTCGAGATCGAAGATGATGAAGAGGATGGCGACCAGGTAGAATCTGACGTCGAATTTCATCCGCGCATCGTCGAAGGCGTTGAAGCCGCATTCGTATGCGGAGAGCTTTTCCGGGTCGGGCTGGCGGTAGGCGACGATGAAGGGCGCGATCAGCAGCACCAGCCCGATCACCAGGGAAACGCCGATGAAGATGACGAGCGGAAGATATTCCTGCAGCAACGCGTTCATCTTCACCCTCTTTCGCGGACCGATGGACAGTCCGCTTGATCCCACCTGGTCCCGGCCCGACCGCAGCAAGTACCGCCGGAATCAAGCAAGCCCGGATCGATTCCAGCGGTCTGCCC
Source organism: uncultured Alphaproteobacteria bacterium (assembly GCA_963795865.1). Classification (GTDB taxonomy): domain Bacteria; phylum Pseudomonadota; class Alphaproteobacteria; order Rhizobiales; family Xanthobacteraceae; genus JAJPKK01. The sequence continues at coordinate 28,626 of CAWCJX010000032.1, read as the reverse complement.
CCGACATTTGCATCCCAAATGGCGGGGTCGGCCCACTCACTCGTTGAAGTGATGGAGCGACTTGCCCAAACAGATGGGAACCATCTGTTCGGGTCGCACCACCGGGGTGGGAAACGGTCGAGGCTTAGCGCAGCGCAGCATGGGTGGCAAGCCGATGTTCGCACCCGATGCCCGTGCGCAATCTTCCCACCTTTGCCGAGCGGTCGCCCTTACGCCTTTCGTCTCGCCAATGGTAGCCCGCGAGTGTGACATGCACACATTATTGCGCCGGTTTCATGCCCCGAAATGGTGGTCCGATCCCTTTGACAGCGCGCATGGTCTTGTCGGACAAGTCCCGCAACCCACGGGGATCATCCTTTCGGGAAAGGCCAGCTCATGAACGAAACGAGCCTGCAGCACCGCCTGAGCGGCACGGAACATTGGACCAGCAAGGGCGAGGTGAGGCTCTTCCTGTGGAATAAGTGCGCCGGCGATCCCGCCAAGGCGAGGGCGACGATCCTGTTCGTCCACGGCTCCTCGATGGCCTCGCAGCCGACCTTCGACCTCGACGTGCCCGGGCGGCCGGACTCCTCGGCGATGGAGTTCTTCGCCCGCCACGGCTATGACACCTGGTCGGTGGACATGGAGGGTTACGGCCGCTCCACCAAGACCCGCGACAACAACGCCCCGATCGCCTACGGCGCCGAAGACTGCCGCTGCGCCGCGGCCTATATCCAGGGCCTGCGCGGCAGGCGTCCGCTGCTGGTCTACGGCATCTCCTCGGGCGCATTGCGCGCGGCGCTGTTCGCGCAGAACCATCCCGAGATGGTCGCCCGGCTCGCCCTCGACGCCATGGTGTGGACCGGAACGGGCAGCCCGACGCTGGCGGAACGCGCCAGGAAGCTGCCGGAGTTCCGCGCCAGGAACCGGCGTCCGATCGACCGCGCCTTCGTGCATTCGATCTTCAATCGCGACCATCCCGGCTCCGCCGACGACAAGGTGATCGACGCCTTCGCCGATGCGATCCTGGCGCTCGACGATTCCATCCCGAACGGCACCTATGTGGACATGTGCGCCAACCTGCCGGTGTGCGACCCCACCAGGATCACGGTGCCCACCATCATCATGCGCGGACAATGGGACGGCATCGCCAGCATCGAGGACCTGCTGGAGTTCTTCCGGCTGCTGCCCAACCCAGACAAGCAGTTCACGGTCATGCCGGGCATCTCGCACGCGAGCTTCCAAGGCAAGAATTATGAGCTCGCTCTGCATATCCTGCTGAGCTTCTTCGCGCAGCCGGCGCCGGTCTATCGCGGGTGACGCTTCACCGGCCGGACACGGGCGAGTTCTGTCGCCGGAAGCCGCGGGATACGGCCGCTCCGGATCGATCGCCGCCGATGCCGTGTCGGGTCATCCGGCAAAGGCACGCCGCGGCCGCCTGCCTCAGAGCTTGCTCGTATTCGGGCGCGATATAGGGAACGGGGCCATCGCCGACATGTTTTGGCGTCTCTGACCGACCCGCGGCGGAAGTGCCGCGTGTGGCCGTACCGATTCGGCGGCGCCGTTTCATCTCGCAATCACCAATACAACAAAATCTAGAATGTCACCTGAATACTACAGTCAAAGGCCCGAGTCGGTGAGTAAACTATCTTTAGCAAATTGAGGTGGGGGCAACGGCTCTCCTACCGCTTGCGTCTGCCACCTGCATTCTGACGCCGAACTTTCATTCGCGAGCCTTTCCATGCGCCCCGACAACAGAAGCAAAACTCTCAGACATAGGCTGCTTTCGTACGTGGCGCTCGGCGCCATGACGGCGAACGTGCTTGCCCCGATCGCCGCAGCCGAAGCCCAGATATCCAACCCGTCGAACACCCGCACCCCGATCAAACATCTGATTGTCGTGATCGGCGAAAATCACAGCTTCGACAATGTCTTCGCAACCTATGTCCCTTCCGATCCGAGGCAGTGGGTGTGGAATTTGTTGTCGCTGGGGATCGTCAATAAAATGGGCGCGCCCGGGTTAATTGCGGCAAGGGCGTTGCAACGACAGGCGACCGACCAGGTCACATACCAGCTGGCTCCGTCGATAACCGGCGCGTTTTCCACTCTGCCGCAGCCGAGCACCACGCTCAATGCGTTCCCGGCCTCGCCTTGCTTGCTGGCGGCGGTGCTCCATACGTTCGGGCAAAACCCTTCAAACATATCGTTTTGCAGCGATATCGGGCTGCTCCCCGCCGACCAATCCTTGCTTTCTACGGGAGGAACCGGCCAATCTTTCTATTTTCCGAGCCTCAGTGTTTATCCGGTGCCGGATTGCAGATATCCCTCCAACTTGCCGAATGCACCCTATTCTCTGATAGGCGCCTCTAAACTGAACAATTGTCCGGATCCGTTTTTGAATTTGAAAAATGCGATCACGCCGACCGTATTCAGCGACAATGTCGGCGATCCCGTGCATCGATTCTTCCAGATGTGGCAGCAAAACGATTGTAGTCACAGTTCGAGGTCTCCTCTGAATCCGAGCGGATGCCTCCACGATCTTTATACTTGGGTCGCTACCACCGTCGGGTGGCAGATTACGCAGGATGGAAACCCGCCAACCAACGATCAAGGCACATTCCAAGGTGGAATAGCCATGGGTTTCTACAACATGGCGGCCGGCGACTATCCCTATTTTCAGTCGCTCGCTCGACAATTCGCGATCAGCGACAATTATCATCAGCCCGTCATGGGAGGGACAGGGCCGAACTCGCAGTTCCTGATGACCGGCGACGTCTTTTATTACGCCGATAGCGAAGGCAACGCGACGACGCCTCCGGCCGATTTGATAGAAAATCCCGATCCCCGGCCGAACAGCAACAATTTCTACACGTACGCCAGTCCCAACATAACATTACCCACCACGAGCACCGCCGACTCCGGAAACACCAGCACCGGCGGCCTCGTGAATTGCTCCGATCCGACCCAGCCGGGCGTGGCGGCGATCCAGAACTATCTCAAGTCTCTGCCCTATCGGCCTTTTAACAAAGGTAACTGTGCGTCCGGTCATTTCTACCAAGTGGACAACGAGTATCCCTATTACGATCACTTGGGCGGCGTGATTTAGCAAGGCAACGAATTTCCCGCCGGCCCGACCTTTGCGATTGGTCCGCAGACGATCCCAACGATCGGCGATTCCCTCTCCGCCGCGAATATTTCGTGGAAATACTACGGCGAGGGCTTCAGTCAGGTGGCCGATCAGCCTCTTTCGAACCAGCTCTATTGCACAATCTGCAACGGCTTTCAGTATTCGCGTTCAATCATGACCGGCCCGCTGAAGAGCAACCTGCAAGACCTCCCGTCGTTCTTCACGGACGTGAGCGGCGGCACGCTGCCGGCTGTCTCATTCGTCAAGCCCGATATCCTCCTCGACAGCCATCCGGGAACCTCGACACCGCCGCTGTTCGAGGCATTCACGAAGAACATCATCCAGGCGGTCCAACAGAACCCCTCATTGTGGCAGGATACCGCAATCCTGATCACCTTCGACGAGTTGGGCGGCTACTATGATTCCGGCTATATCCAGCCGATCGACTTTTTCGGAGACGGGCCGCGCACGGTGCTGATCGCAGTGTCGCCTTTCGCCAAGACGGGCTTCGTCGATCACACCTATACCGACCATGCTTCGATCATAAAGTTCATCGAGCGCAACTGGGGCCTGAAGCCGCTGTCAGCTCGCAGCCGCGACAATCTGCCAAATCCCGTCGCATTACCCTGGGAGCCGTATTTTCCGCGCAACAGCCCGGCAATCGGCGATTTGATGGAGATGTTCCAGTTCCCCGTCGGACTCGTTCCTTAAGCTGCAAAGGCCTGGATCAATCAACTGAAGACAACGATCCCGGCCAGCCTTGGGTGTAGCTCGTGTAGCTCCAAGGCGAGCTGGGCTCCTTTCAGACCTTGGCTGGCGACTCTAGCCCAACTTTCCCAGCTGGCGCCCCGATTTTGGAATTTTGTCGCCAAAAGCTGAATCTCTTCAAGGGGCGATGAGGCGGAAACGCGTGTAGTGAAGATCTACCCTCTTTTCGGCTTTGGCATGTGCATAGAATCGCGGGCGTCGTGCCGCTGCGCCACAGCAGCGACGATAAATGAAAAGAAAATGCCCGCAAGGTTTCCCCTGCGGGCACTTTGAGTGACGCAAGCGGCCGGCCTATCGGCTCGCCTGCTTCTTCTGCTCGGGATGCAGCAGCAGCTTCTGGATGCGCCAGTTGATGATCTCGGCGACGAACAGGACGTTCTCCGACGGGCATGCGATTTCATGGACCCATCCGAACTGCTTCAACTGCCGGCCGGATTTGCCGAGCACGCCGAGCACCTTGCCGTCGAGGCTCATCTTGTAGACGCGGCCCGGATAGGCGTCCGCGGCGTAGAGCACCTGGTTCGGCGGCGGCGTGATGCAGAGCGCCCATGGAGCGCCCGGCGCGAAAGTGCCGCCGGTCTGCTGGTAATTGGTGAGATCGGGCTTGTTGCCGATCACCGGGACGGTGTTCGGATCGAATGGCACGTCGATCTTGAAGGAGTTCTGGAGGGTGCCGCCGCCGTCGTACACCTGGATGCGCCGGTTGGCGCGGTCGGCGACATAGATGTTGCCCTTCGCATCGGACGCGATCGAGTGCACCGTGTTGAACTGTCCGGGTCCGGCGCCCGGGCCGCCCCACTGCTTCACCCATTGGCCGTTCTTGTCGAACTTGGCGACGCGGGAATTGATGTAACCGTCGCTGATATAGATGTTGCCCTCGGGATCCCAGGTGACGTCGGTGGGCTGACGGAAGCGGCCGTCGACCGCCGGCAACGGCGGCTTGGGGTGCTCGAGCGGGTGGGCATCCGAGTCGGAGGATTCCGACTTGCGACCCAGCACCATCATCACCTTGCCGTCTTTGTCGTTGAACTTGATGATCATGTCCGAGCCCTTGTCGGTGGCCCAGATGTTGTCGTCCTTGTCGATCCGCACCGTGTGGGCGAACGACCAGGCGTAGAGATTGCGCCCGATTTCGCGCACGAACTTGCCGTCCTGGGTGAATTCCAGGAGCTGCGAGGCGGCGTTGCCATAGGCGGGGCCGAGGCTGCTGCCGCTGCGCGAATACACGAACACATGGCCCTTCGAATTGACCGCGACGCCCGCGGCTTCACCGAGATTCGTGTCGCCGGGAAGCTTCAGGAAATTCGCCACGGACTCGAAGGGGATTTGCGGCACGCTTTCCTGTGCCAGGGCGGGAGCAGCGATCGGCGCAACCATCGCCACGCCTAATCCCAACAACCAACGATGCTTCATTGTCCTCCTCCTCGTTTTCTACCACACCGGGTTTACGACACCGCATTTTTGCCGGCATCGTATCGCCTCGCTCGCGGTTTTGATAGCCACATTCCGGCCGCACCCGCAGGCCGGATCGCAGTCGCCACTTGACGCTTCGTGGCGTTGCCGTTCGGCATTGGCACAAAGGTGCGGGTCGTTACTAGACCGGCGAACCGACAACGGCAAGTCTACCCACGAACAAGTCCGCCCGCGAACCACGCGACCGATTGCCGATGCAAAGCCGCGGTGGCGTGTCCTGCAGGCCGACCGGCAAATTCCGGCCAGCCCACGGCGAAGTCGATTTGGCCGGCACTGGCTTCCGTCAGCGTTGTCCCCACTGGGCGCCACCCCATTGCTGCGCCCCCCAAAACTGCCCGCCCCATTGCTGCTGCCCACCCCATTGCGGCACGGCTTGCACGGCAACCGTCGGCCGCCGCGGATGCAGGCGGGCATGCGCATAACGCTGATCGTAGGCGGCTGTGCCGAGCCGGCGTCGAGGCGCGGTATCGTCGTCGTCACGGTCGCGTCCGGCGCGCGCGCTCTCGCCGGACACCAGCCGGGTCTGGGTATCGATGATCCTGCCCTTGGCATCCACCCGGAAGCATTCGGTGATCACCTTGCCGCCCCGCTCTTTCGCCTCGCCCGATTCGAGATCGACCGATTTGCACGAGAGTTGGCGCCTGGCCTCGGGCGACGGCGGAGCGAGCGCCGTCCGGGGGGCGATGCTGGTCCATGCCGCCTCGATGACCGGCTCGAAGATCGGCACCGCCACGCCGCCACCGGTCGAGCCGCCGCCCAGGGTGCGGCGGGTGCCGTCGGCATTGTCGTAGCCGATCCATACCGCGACGGTCACGTCATTGGTGAAGCCGACGAACCAGGCGTCGTTCTCGTCGTCGGAGGTTCCGGTCTTGCCGGCGACGTAAGGCGACAGGTCCGCGATCGCCCGCGCGGTACCCCGCGCCAGCACGCCCTGCATCATGGTCTTGAGCTGATAAAAGGCCGCGTGGTCGATCGAGGTGATCGCGGTCGACGATTTCGGATCGAAGCGGTAGACGACGCGACCGTCGCGCTCGATCGTATCGATGACGTGGGGCGACGGCCGCAGCCCTTCGTTGGCGATAGCCGCATAGAAGGCCGCGAGATCGACCGGCCGCACCGGTTGGGCGCCGAGCACGAACGGATAGAACCGCACGCATTCATGATAGATCTGCGCTTCCAATGCGAGCCGGCACAGGCGGTCGAGGCTCGCTTCCGGCTTGTCCTCGATGCCGCCTTGGAGCAGGTGCGCGGTGGCGAGATTGCGCGAATTCTCCAGCGCCCGGCGCAAAGTCAGGGTGCCGCCGCCGCCACCGTCGTAATTCTTCGGCGACCAGTAGTCCTGCTCCTTGGCGCGGCCTCGCTTGATCGGCGGGAACGTGATCGCGCTGTCGCTGATCAGCGTATTGGGCTGCAGGCCCTTGCCCAGCGCCGCCAGATAGCTCAGTGGCTTGATGGCCGAACCGGGCTGCCGCACCGCCTGGGTCGCGCGGTTGAGCTGGCTGAGCGGATAGGAAAATCCGCCCGACATCGCGAGGATGCGGCCGGTCTTGTTTTCCAGGGCCACCACGGCGCCCTGGGCCACGGGGCGCACCCGCAATGCCGCGCGGGCAGCCGCCTTGCCTTTGCCCTCGGTCACGCTGACCAGCACGACATCGTAGAGCGCGAGTCGGCGCTGTGCAGCCGCATTGTCGACCGCGAGCGGCAGGATGCGCCCGTCCGCGAGCCCGACGCGCCAAGCGTCGCCCCGCTTTGCTCCCGGCCTCTCCACCACCGCGGCCGGGGTCCAATGGACGTCATAGAGCGGCAGGCGAGCCTCGGCGAGCGCCTGCTGCCAATAAGGCCGCTTGTCGGTTCGCTTGCCGCCGGCCTCGATCTTCTGGATGGCTGCCGCGAGGTTCGCCTCGGCGCCGAGGAATTGCACGCGGCCGGCGCCGCGTTCGTAGCGCGACAGGCCTTCCTGCAGCGCCTCCTCCACCGCGCGCTGTAAATGCGGATCGATGGTGGAGCGCACCGTGTAGGAGCTGGCGGTGAGCGCGTCGAGGCCGGCCACCGATTTGGCCTCGCGGGCGACCTGGTCGATGAAGTGGAATCCGATGTCGCGCCGTGGCCGTTCGAGCTTCGCCATGGCCGGCAAGGCGGGCAATCCCCGGCCGGATTCCTCGTCACCCGCCCCGAGCATCCCGGCCTCCCGCATCCGGTCGAGCACGTAGGCGAGCCGCTCCTGCGCGCGCGCGGGTTGCCGATCCGGACTGAGATATCGCGGGCCCTTGGTGAGGGCCGCAAGCAAAGCGCCTTCCGTCACGGTGAGTTGCTTCGCCGGCTTGCCGAAATAGCTGCGCGCCGCCATCTCGACGCCCCAGGAGCTGCGGCCGAGATAGACCGAATTGAGATAGATCTCGAGGATCTCGTCCTTGCCGAGCGTGGCTTCGATCCGCGCCGCCACGATCATTTCGCGGATCTTGCGCTCATAGCTGAGCTCCTCGCCCACCAGGAGGTTCTTGGCGACCTGCTGGGTGATGGTCGAGCCGCCCTGCGGGCGCCCGGAGCGGGCGAGGTTGCCGACGAAGGCGCGTATCAAGCCATGCTCGTCGATCCCCTTGTGCTCGTAGAAGCGCTTGTCCTCCGCGGCCAAGAAGGCATTGCGCACCTGCCGCGGGATTTCCGCAAGCGGCACCCAGATGCGGCGCTGGTTGTCTTCGAACACTTCTGCGAATGGCGCGCCCTTGCGGTCGAGCACGACGCTCGCACCCGGAAGCTTGAGGCCCTTGAGCCCGCTATGGTCCGGCAGGTTGGCCGCCGCCCTGTTGTAGAAGTCGATGACCTCGCCGAGATCGACGGCCGATCGCGCGACCGTCTCGTTCTTGCAGAACTGGCGGTACGCCGTCTGCAGGTCGGCAAAATCGATCCCGCGCAACGCCTTGCTCCCGCTGATCGCCTGCGGATCTTCCATGGCGGTCGCGATCAGGTCGTCGATATTGATGTCCTCGAGCTCGAACGCCTTGACCATGTGGGTGCAGCCGGCATGGAGGAGCCGCGCGACCTCCGGCTGATCCCCGACGCGGTCGAATTGCGTTTTCACGGCGTCGGGCGCGGTCATCACCTGACTGAGAGCGAGGGCGGTGGCGAAGATCTTGAGGAGGAGCGTTTCCATGGACCTTGCGGAAGCTCTGGCTAAAGCAGGAACCGAACCCAGAATGCTCGCAATATGTTACTTTGTCATGATGCAATGCCCAGTTGAATTGTGACCGCCGCGTAATCATGTGGGCACGCCGGAATCAAGTCTAACAAAACGTGAAAATATCCGCATGCCCGCGGGTCGAGCTTAATCACCCGTCGTGAAGGCATCATGTCAGGTGCGTGCAGACTGCGAAAGCGGACGGCGCAACCGCGCCGCCGAGAACCGCGCGAACCAGCGCAGCCGCATCAGCCGCAGGTTCTCGATCGCCATCAGCGCGGCGGGCGTCACCACCAGGGTCAGCACGGTCGCGAAGCCGAGCCCGAACACGATCGCGGTCGAGAGGTTGATCCACCATTGCGTCGCCGGCGCGCCGACCGTGACGCTCGCGCGACAGGAACTCCACATTGACGCCGAAGGCGATCGGCAGCACGCCGAGGATCGCGGTCACCGCCGTGAGCACCACCGGCCGCGCGCGCTCGCGGCAGGTCTCGAGGATGGCGTCATAGGCGGCGACGCCCTCGCGCCGCAGCCGGTCATAGGTGTCGATCAGCACGATATTGTTGTTCACGATCACGCCGGCATTGGCGATCACGCCGATGCCGGTCATCACCACCCCGAACGGCTGGCCCATGAACATGAGGCCGAGCAGCACCCCGAAGGTCGACAGCACCACCGCGGTCAGCACCAGGGCGACCGAGGTGAGCCGGTTGAACTGCGCCAGCAGGATCGCGAAGATCAGGAAGATCGCGGTGCCGAACGCCTTGAGCAGAAAGGCGCCACGCCTTGGCGCGCTCCTCGTCCTCGCCCTTGAGCTTGAATCCGACGCCCGGCCCGAGATCGGTCTGGGCGAGTTCGCGCGCGATGTCCTCCTGCACCACGGCGGTCTGCACGCCTTCGGCGACGTTCGCCGACACCGTCATCACGCGGTTGGCGTTGACCCGGTTGATGTAGCCGACGCGCTGCGCCGGCACCCGCGTCACGAAATTGCCGATCGGCACGTGGCCGGCCTGGGTCTGCACCCGCAGATCGTCGATCTGGTCGAGGCTGCGCCGGTCGGGCGGGAACCGCACCAGGATGTCGACCGCCTTGTCGCTGTCGACGGGGCGGTATTCGGTCGCCTTGAGCCCGTTGGTGACGAGCTGGACGGCACTGCCGACCGTGCTCGACGCCGGCGCCGTACTTGGCGGCCTCGGCCATTGTCGACCTCGATCTTCCAGTCGATGCCGGGCAGCGGCTGGCCGTCGTCGAGGTCGCGGATGTCGGCGGCGCTTGCGCCAGGACGGCGGCGACCTTCTTCGCCGCGGTCGGTCAGCGCCGTCGGGATCGAGCGCCGCGATCTGGATCTGGATCGGCTTGCCGGTGGGCGGGCCCGGCGCGCGGCGCCGTCACCTCGACCAGGATGCCGGGGATGTCCGCGGTCTTGTCGCGGATCGCGTCCATGATCTCATGGGCCGGCGGCCGCGTCGCGCCAGTCGGCGAACTCGAACTGGATGACGCCGATGGTGTCCTCGGTGATGTCGCTCATGCCGCGCGGCTGCTCGCCGATGCGCGAATAGACGGTCTTGAGGCCGTCGAAGGTCGAGCACGCGCTTTTCGACCTCGCCGACCGCGCGGTCCTTCTCGTCGAGCGAAAGATTGCCGCGGCGCATGCACGATGACCTGGCCGTAATCGGGCTCGACGCTGGGGAAGAACTCGACCCCGTGGCCGAACCTGCCATAGGTCGGTCTGCACCGCGAACAGCAGCAGCACCGCGAGCCCCAGCGTCAGGCCGGGATGGCGCAGCGCCAGCCGCACCGTGCGCATATAGGGGCCGCGGTCGCTGGTGCGCTCGTCATGGGGCACCGCCGCCGCGCGGCCGAGCAGCGCGCCGAGCGTCGGGGTGAAGAACAGCGCCACCACGAGCGACGCCGACAGCGTCGCGATCAGCGTGATCGGCATGTATTTCATGAACTGCCCGACGACGCCGGGCCAGAACAGCAGCGGCGAGAACGCCGCGATGCGGGTCGCGGTGGCCGCGATCACCGGCCCGGACATGCGCTTGGCCGCGAGCGCATAGGCCGTCCCGCGGCGTCATGCCCTCCGACATCCGGCGCTCGGCGAATTCGGACACGATGATGGCGTCGTCGACCAGCATGCCGACGGCGAGGATCAGCGAGAACAGCACGACGATGTTCACGGTGAGCCCGGCGAGCTGCAGCCCGAGCACGCCGGCGAGGAACGAGGCCGGAATGGCGATGCCGATGAACAGCGAGGCGCGGAAGCCGAGCGCGAACAGGATCACCACCGACGACCAGCAGCACGCCGGTGAGCACCGAGTTCTGCAGATCGGCCAGCATCTGGCGGATGATCTTCGACTTGTCCTGGGTGAAGGTGACATGGACGGCGTCCGGCCAGGTCTTCTGCAGCTCGGCGACGATCGCCTTCACTGCATCGACCACCTCGATCAGGTTGGCGCCGGTGCGCTTCGACACCTCGATGGTCATGGCGGGGCGGCCGTTGACCCGCGTCACCGAGGTGGCGTCCTTGAAGGTCGGCCTGATCTGCGCCACGTCGGACGAGCGTCACCGCAGCGCCCGACGACGCGATCACCGGCACCTTGAGGATGTCCTGCGGCTTCTCGAACAGGGACGGCACCTTGACGGCGAAGCGGCCGGACTCGCCCTCGAGCGCGCCGGCCGCGATCAGCGTGTTGAAGCTCGAGGTGAGCTGCCCGAGCTGGTCGAGCGAGATGCCGTAGCTCTTGATCAGCGTCGGCTCGACGATGATCTCGACCGCCTCGTCGCGCGCGCCGCGCAGCTCCGCCGCCAGCACGCCGGGCGCCTGCTCGATGGCGTTCTTGGCGGCCCGCGCCATCCGCAGCAGCGTGCGTTCCGGCACGTCGCCGGCCAGCCCGACCACCAGCACCGGATAGAGCGAGAGATTGACCTCCTGCACCTGCGGCTCGTCGACGTCGCGCGGCAGGTCGTGCTTGGCCTGGTCGACCTTGGCGCGCACGTCGGCCAGCGCCGACTTGGAATCGAAGCCCGCCTCGAACTCGAGCAGCACGAAGCCGCCGCCCTCGAACGCGGTCGAGCGCATCTCCTTGACGTTGCCGACCGACTTGAGCTGGGTCTCGACCGGACGCAGCAGCAGCCGCTCGGCATCTTCCGGGCTGATGCCGCGCTGGGCGAGCTGGACGTAGATGATCGGAATCTTGACGTCCGGCTCCGCCTCCTTCGGGATCGTCACATAGGCGACGAGCCCGGCGGTCAGGAGAAAGACGAGCGTCGCGACGGTGAGCCGCGCATGATCGATGGCGTAGTCGATGAACCCTGACATGTCAGCCCCCCACTCCGTTAACCCCCGACCGCACGGCGACCGCGCTACTTCACGGTCGCCGTCAGTTCTTCGGCCTCGACCGCCTCGACCTGCTGGCCTTCGCGCACGAAGTCCTGGCCGCGCACGATCACCCGGGCGCCGTCGGGAATGCCGGCGACCCACATCTGCGACTGCTCGTCCTCGATCACGCTGACCGGGAGGAAGCCGACCGTGTCGCCGGCGCCGACACTGCGCACGCCGACGTCGCCGTTCGAGGCGATGGTCAGGGCCGAGCGCGGCACCCGCGTCGCCGCCACCTGGGCGAGCTGGACCGAAACCTCCGCGGTGATGCCGTCGGGAATGGCGCCGTCCGCATTCGGCAGCTCGACCTCGACCCGGTAGGTGCGGGTCGACGGGCTCGCGGTCTTGGCGACGAAACGAATTCGGCCGCTCGCGACCTCGCCGGTGACCAGCCGCACCTGCGGCGTTGTCGCCGACCTTGATGCCGGCGAGCTTGCGCTCGGCGACCTCGACCACCGCGAGCATGGGATCGAGCGCGACGATCTTCGCGATCTCGCGGCCCTGGAACGAGAACGCGGCCTCGCCGACTTCGACCATGACCTCGTTGACGACGCCCGTCCACGGCGCGAGCACCACGCCGCGATCGCGCTCGGCTTCCGCCGCCGCGAGCGCCCCCTCCGCGGCCTTGAGCACGGCTTCGAGATTGACGAGGTCGAGCTTCGGGAGGGCGCCGGAGGCGATCAGCTTGCGCTTCGCCTCGAGCTCGGTGCGACGCTGGATCACCAGCGATTCCCCCTGGGCCACCTGGGCCGCGCGCGCATCGTCGGAGAGCACGGCGATGACGTCGCCCTCCTTCACCCGCATGCCGCGCTTGATCTTGAGCTCGGTCACGATGCCGCCGGTGCGCGCAGACACGGTGACGTGCTTGTCGGCCTCGGTGCGTCCGGAAATGGTGAGCTTGCGGCTGTGCGGCACCGCGAAGCTCTCGACCACCGCGACCCGGAACGGCTTCTTGGCCGCTTCGCGGGGTGCGAATGGCGGCATGGCTTTCGGCGCTGTCGCGCGGCAGCAGGTGCCCCGAGGCGATCCACAGGCCCGCCGCGGCGACGAGGCCGAGTGCGGTGATGCGGCTTGCTTTCATTGGGAGGCCTCCTCGTTCGCGCCGGTGCGCGCCGCGCCGGCGCGGAGCATGTGGCGGGTGATGTCCATGAAGACCGGAAGCACCGATGCCGGATCGAAAGCGGGATCGAGCGCGCGCCGCCACCACACCCCGTCGGCGATGATCATCAGCATGGTCACGACGCCGTCGAGATCGAGGTCGGCAGGAATGTCGCCGCGCTCGACCGCGGCGCGCAGCAGGTCGCCGAGCCATTTCTTCACGTCGACGTCGAATGCGGCGGAGATGCGGGCGATATCGGGATTGCGGCGCGCCTCGGCCATCACCTCGGTGCACAGCAGCACCTGCTCGGTGGGCTTCTCGGCGAAATGATGATGCGCCATGCCTTCCAGGACGGCGAACAGGCCGTGGGAGAGGTCGACGCTGGCGAACTGCTGCGCGACCTCGGCGCGGTCGCGCTCGGCGATGCCGGCGACGAGCGCCTCTTTCGACGGAAAATAGCGGTAGAGATTGCCCGGGCTCATGCCCGCTTCGGCGCAGATGTCCTGCATCGAGGCGCCGTGGAAGCCCGAGCGCACGAAACAACGCTGCGCTGCAGCCAGGATTTCGTCCCGGCGATCATAGCGAAGCTGGACGTTGGCGCGGCGCACAGGAGACCCCCCTCTCCATATGGCGTTGCAGTCTATTACGTTGCAGCATCTTGCGCTGCAGTAAACGAGAGCGAACGTTCACTCTCATAATTTAGGCTGGAGAGTTTGTCAAGCGTCCCCCCATGATCGGCCGTGATCGGCGATGACCGGCGAATTGGCCGAGTTTTCGCCGCAGCGGACGCCGTAACGATTCAATTTGATGGAATTGAGGTTTTTCCCGACCGGACCGGAATAGAGGCCCGCGGCGTCATCGCAGCCGCCGGCGCGGCCAGGCCCCGGGACATCGCGTGGTAACTATGCCTTAATTTTTCTGTAGTTGACATCTTAGGCTGCTGGTCAGAGGTCTCAGAATGGACGACATTCGTTCCCGGGATGGCTGACTATTATTCGATCATAGCCAGGGCCGTAGGCGGGCTCGATCCGAACACCGGCGCGGCGCGCCGGCGGCTCTATGAGCGCGCGCGCGTCGCCCTGGTTGCGGAAATGCGCAGCGCCGAGAACGCGCTGGACGAGGCGGATATCCTGGTCGCACAGGCATCCCTGGAACGGGCGATCCTGAAGATCGAGGCGGACGCCGAACCCGACGAGGACGCCGAATTCGCGAACGCTTACGAGGCGATACAACCCCCACCGGCCGCCTTGCCGCGCGCCGGCGTCGTTGCGGCCCCGGGCCCGCCGCCGCACCGCCCGGCGAACCACAATGGCGAGCACCGGCCCGGTCCCCTGGCGCGACTTTGGACCCGGGTCATCCGCGGAGGGGGAAACGACGCCCTTGGCGCTGAACGCGTCGCGGGCGCCGGCGCTTCGCTGTTCAACCCTTTCCCGCACGAAGCCAATTCCGCGCTACGCCGCGACACGTGGCTGACCGACCTCCTGGCTCGCGCATCGCGGGAGGAGGACGCAGCCGAAGATCAGGACTTCGCCCCGTCCCGGGAAATCAGGCAAATCCGGTAGCGGAAAAACGCCGGCGGCGCCGCGCCTGTTCTCAGCCCGGGCGCCAGCTCGCGGCTTCGCTCACTTGGCCGCCCCGGATCCGCCGGTCCGTACCCGATCGCGGCCCGACTTCGTGGCCGTTCGTTTCGACCCGGACCCGCCCGATCGATGATGCGCATTGTGCTTGTAATAATAGATGCCACCGGGCGGGACCGTTGACGGACGTTGCGGTTCCGACGTGCGGCCACGGCGGCCGGCGTTCGGATCATGCTGGGCGAAAGCCGGTGCAGCGAGAACCGCACCGAAGATAATCAAGACAAGAAACGTCTTCATGGGCATTTTCTCCAAGTGCGAGTTCTCCAAGTGCGAGTTGCGAGTGCGAGTTCTCCAAGTCGTGCTCTCCAAGTCCGTGCTCTCCAAGTCCGCGCTATAGCCGCGCGTCCACCGAACAGACGCAAACCGCCCTCCCCGGTGGCCCGGCTGATCAGAACTCCTCGAGGTCGTCGGCAATGAAAACCTGACCGGAGAAATGCTGCCTCACCTTTTCGCCAAAGCGCAGGTAGTCGTCGTTCGGATTGGTCGTCGCGGGGATGTGACTGAGGACGACTGTCTTGACGCTGGCGCGGGCCGCCATCCTGCCGACTTCTTCCGGCGTGAGGTGCTCCTCGTTCATGTGCCGGAGCGAACCTGCCTGCTGCGCCGCATTCATGGTCTGCCAGCGTCCGCTGGCGATCTGCTGCGCTTTCCACTCATCGACCGAAGTGACCTCGGAGATCAAGAGGTCGGCTCCGCGGGCGAGCGTTGCGACCGCCTCGCTCGGCCCGGTGTCGCCGGTGAACACGATGGATCGATCCGGCGTGTCGAACCGGTAGGCATAGGACTTGTACTTTCCATAGCCCGGACTGCCGGGCGGGAAGTTGAAGTGGCTGTTCTCGACCGCCGTGACCTTGACGTTGGCGTCCTCGAACACCGGCCCGGTCGGCAGGTCCCGGCTGGAGAATATCTTGGTCACCGGAATGATCTTTCCGCCGTCGCTGATCCTGATCTCCGAACTCACGGTGAGAAACTGCAGCAGCCCTTTCACGCTGGCGTCGGTGCCGGGCGGCCCCATGATGCTGACCGGCTTGATGCGATTGGCGTCATAGATCACCCCCATCAAGCCGCCCAGTCCGCCGGTATGGTCGCTGTGCGGGTGGGTAATGAAGATATTGTCGATGTTTCGGAAGTTGGCGCCGAACCGGGTCAGCCGCCGCGTCACTCCGGCGCCGCTGTCGATCAGATACATCGCCCCGTTGACGATCAGGAGGTTCGACGACTGCGCCCGGCCGACGGTCGGGGCTGGACCGCTCCTGGTGCCGAGCGTGATCACTCGCGTTGCCGTCTTTGCCGCCGCGCCCCCGAGGGTCTGCGCCGTCCCTTGCGAGCCGAACCCGGCCAAGCCGATGCTCAGGATGCCGGTCCAGGCAAGAATTGAAAGGTGCCGCACGATGCCCTCCGCGTCTTGGTTCCGGCCACGATCGACCGGACCACAGCAGTCTATATGTCATTTCAAGCGCATGCAGGAATGTGTTTGCGAGCCGTCGCGCCTCCGCCTGGACCCGGAGCGGGCGGTCTCCAGACGCGGCTGGGGACGAAGGGCACGCTACCGGCCGGTCCAGGCCGCGCGCATAAGGCAGAAAACGGCGGACGCCGGGCCCGCACTTGTGACGCCCACCCGACGGTGCGCCAACAGGCTTCCCTGGCGCGGCTGCGCCCGCTCATTCCAGGCTCACCGGCAAGCGGGGTCCGGTTATCGAGGAGCACCTGTCGCCACCGGCCATGCCGAGCGCCGAGTTGCATGCGTCGGAATTGCAGCTTCCTCGTGAAGCTTGAGCAGGCTCATGTTGGGGTCGTCCAGTCCTGCAACGGGGTCACAATAGCGCAGCGCCGTAGTCCGGAAATGCCAGTTGAGACCGAGCTTAATGGCGTGGAGGTGTTGGGTGTTCGGCCGATTGAACCGTCGTCTGAGTACGTTTATCCTAGTCCGGGACGGAGTTCAGCTCTGTGGGGAAACATGACCAGATTGAGTTTGACATGCTTGATGGCCTTCCTGTCGACGACGGGTGCCGGCTTGGCGGTCGATGCCGTTCGGAATTCGGCCATTCCGACATTCGCCACGGACGACAGCACCGGTTGGCAGCTTGACCGCACCTTTGGTGTCGACGACCTGATCGCGGTACCGGGGGGCGGGCCCGGGGGGCCCGTCACCTTCGATAAAGCCCATCCTTACGTGCCTCCCGGTCGCGGGGTTCCAACCTACCGCGTCGCCGATCTCTCCAATCCGATTCTGCAGGACTGGGTGAAGCCGGGGATGAAAAAAGCGAACGACGAGGTGCTCGCCGGCGGAGTGGCCTACCGTGCCCATGAACGTTGCTGGCCGGCCGGTGTTCCGACTTTTGATACCGACGTCGTGGGCGCGCCACTTTTCATCTATCAACGGCCAGATGAGATTGTGGTCATCATGGAGTCCGGGCCGGAAGTGCGCCATATCTACCTGAACGTGCCGCATTCGGCCAACGTTAAGCCGTCCTGGTACGGAGAATCGGTCGGCCATTACGAAGGCGGGGACACCCTCGTCATCGATACCATCGGCCAAACCGACAGGACCTTTGCCGACAATTACCGCACGCCGCATACCACTCAGATGCATGTGATCGAACGCTGGAAATTGTCAGCCGACGGAAACTTTGTCGATGTCTCGGTCGACATCGATGACCCGGGGGTCTTTACAATGCCCTGGCGAGGCCTGCAGCGCTGGCGGCGTGTGCAGCAACCGCTCCTGGAAGTCATCTGTGCGGAGAACAACGCCCAAGATTTCCTTGGTTTTAAAGTCCCTATTCCACAAACGTCCAAGTCGGATTTCTGAATAGGACTAATCGGCTTCGTCGCTTCCGGTTTGATACATCGGCGCCGACGGTTTCGCATTTCACGCAAACCATCCGCGGCCCGAATGTCGGCACCGACCGTCGTGCGGCCAGGGACGCAAACCTAGCGGTCGGCACGGTTCACGGCTCCCGCACCCCAGATTTGCCGCGCATCGACCCACCGGCAGAGTGCGGCTGCATGGTCAGGCTTGCGTTCTCGAAGCGGCCGGCGATCGGCGCATCCGCCTACGGCACACCGCGCCATCGGCGGACCGCGCCATCGGTCGCTGCTGCCGCGGATCAATGCGCGTCGATGAGGCCGGAATCGATCAGGCGGCGATGGAACGCCAGGATGGTATCGCGTGGTGCGCACGTGTAATAGCGCCCGTTGCAGGCGGCCAGGATCCGCTGCCGCGCCCGAAACGAATCCGAGAGCGGCAACCCCGCCGCATTGAGGATCACAAGCGGAATGTAGGGCACGTCCAGCGTCTCGACCTCGGGAAGCGGAGGCGGCTGGTAGTTGATGCCCTCGACGGCGTAGTAGGTAATGAAGCCCAGCGACTCCAGCGGTAACGATATGTCCTCGGCATCGAGTTTGTCGTTGAACCCGAGGAGGCTGCGGGTCGCGATCGGATGGTGATCGCCGTAGTGCACGATCAGGAACCGTTCGCCTGGGAACCGGCGGGCGATCTCGCCGCGCAACTCCTCGTAGTCGATCCTGGCCATGGCGAGCCGCCGCAGATATTCGCTCATCTCCAGATCGGTGCCCGGACCGCCTCCCGGCACGTCGACCTCCGGCATGTAGGTCGTGTCATAAGGACTGTGCGTTCCCATGGTAAAGATCATGGTGAAGAGCGGCTGGCGCGACCGTTTCAGGTGGCGCGCAATCTCGTCGAGAGCGTTGCCGAAATAGAAGCGGTCGCGCTCATTGTAGGTCTGGGCGCCCTGATCCTCGGCGTCGAACATCTCTTTGATGCCGACAGAGGCGTAAAATTTGGCATTCGAAACAAAATTACGCGTGAGCGGATAGAACACGACATTCCGGTAGCCGCAGCGGCCAAGCGTTTCCGGCAAGGTATCGCGCAACTTCCCCGCCATCAGGGGCTGGACAAACTGCTGCATGCCGCCGAAGGAGCGTGTCGAGAGGCCGGTCAGGACGGCGAACTCGGTCAGCCAGGATGCCCCGCCATAGGTCTCCACCCGCAGGCGGTGCACCTTGCCGTCATGGGAGGCGAACAGCCGGTCGACACGGTGGTCGTACTGGAGCGTTGGGAAGTATTCGGGCGGCACCACCAATTCTTCGTGGATAAGAATGATGTGCGGAGGCTTTGTCGCGGTGATGCACTCGCTCGGCATCGCAAAATGAGCGCCGGGCGCCGAATTGGCCGCTTCGATCAATTGGCCGCGCCACAAAGCTTCGATCGTCTCGGCCCAGGACGAATAAAACGAGGACAGGTAAAGACCGTCCAGATAATACTGGGCGTGGCGGCGCTCTCCCTTCACCTCGGCGGCGACGACGGAGAGGAACGCGAGCAGGACCGCCGCCACGAGTGCAGTCCTGCGGCGCACCGTTCCGGCATCGAACCAATAGGCGATGGCAGCGGCAATGGCGGTGGCCAGCACGACGGCGAAGAGCGCGATAATGTAAATCCGGAAATCGCGCCAAAGAAAGGCGATCGTCGACGCCGAACTCAGGTAGAAGACGATGTCATAGGCGTGGAGCACCATATCCATGGTCTGGTGCTTCGCCCATGCCACGGTCGCCACGATGCCGACGAGCGCGTTGACCAGAACCGAGGCGACCAGGACCCTGCGAACCGCGAGCACCATGCAGGCGGCCAACGTCAGCGTGACCGATGACACGAAGAATCGGTTTGCGGCGCCGCCCTCATATTTCCAGAAATAGAGCGCGGTGGGTACAGCGAAAAGCGCGGCTACACTGAGAACAAGGCCTCGGCTCAGGGCACCGTCCGGCGCAAGCAGCAGGCGCCGCAGGTTAAGCCGCCGCCCCGAGGCCGGTACCCAGCCGGCAAGTCCGCCGTTGAACTCGACCGCATCAGAGGAAGCCGGATTGGATGCTTCGCGGCCCCCTGAACCCATAGTCGCCCACCCCCTCGAAATGCATATGACAGAAATATGACATGGAGGGGGCATCTCCGGCAAGCGCGCATGACGGTCTTGCGCATGACGCCCTGTGCCGATGAGGGCTCGTGCCCACGGCCTGCCGTCTGGGGGCCGCCAGGGCTTATAGGAGGGCGAAGCGTTCGCCGATCGCGACCAGCCAGATCGCCCCGGCGACGAGCAGCGCCATGCCGACGGCGGCGGATCCAATGTCCTTGATCCGGCCGATCCCGGGGTGGACCTTGGGGGTGACATGATCCGCGAGCTTCTCGATGGCGGTGTTGAGCAACTCGACGACGATGAGCAGCAGAACGACGGCAATCAACGCGAGGCGCTTCCACGAGTCCGTCGCGACCACAAAGGCCAACGGCACTGCGAGCGCGAGTGCGACCAGTTCTTGGCGCAATGCGACCTCGCTGCGCGTCGCCGCGACCAGCCCATTCCACGAGTTGATGGCGGCCCGCAACCATCGATCCATAGAAAACTCCAACGATCAACCTGACGGTCCATGAGCGCCCATCGTGTCGCAGCGTGCCAATGGGTGGAAGGGGGGCCGCTTCTGGGAGAAGTGGATGGTGTCGTAGACCGGTTTCATAGCCTAGGCCAAAGACATCATACAGGGACTCCCGCTGCCGCTTGCGCAGAGCGTGGCAAGAGACCAGCGTCACCGTCGCCGTTTCCCGCATGGATCGGCACTGGACACCACAGGGAACGCTGACGGCAACATCCGGCAACGCTGCCCATCATGGGCGGCCCTCGTTGGCATCGCCTGTAATTGCGCTCATCATACACGGCAATTCCGGGTCCGCGATATGAACGTAAGTATTTGAAACGACTGGTGCCCAGGGGCGGAATCGAACCACCGACACCGTGATTTTCAGTCACGTGCTCTACCAACTGAGCTACCTGGGCGCCGGGCTCGCAACGCGAGGCCGAAAGGCGAGCGCGGCGGGTTATAGAGGCTCGGCCGCGCGCTGTCCACAACGGCCCACCGCAAGGCGCTGACACAACGACCGCCGGCGCAGGTCCCGCAAATGGCGCGGGATGCGCCTGCGGGCGGGTGCCGCCGAGCGGGGCCGGGCCGCGGCGAACGGTCAGGTATCCCCGGCGTCCCGGGCAGGTCCACCCGGGGGATCGTCGGGGTCTTCCTCCTCGGCGGGGATCGCATAGACCCCGGCCAGCCAGCGGTGGAGGTCGACATCGGCGCAGCGCTTGGAGCAAAACGGGCTGAAGCGCTCGCCCTGCGGCTTGCCGCAGATGACGCAGGGTTTCGTCAGGGGAGCCGTCGACATCGGTTGGATGTAGGCATGCCGGGCGGAGATTGCGACCGCGATGCGATCAGGCCGTCCGTGGTGTTGCCGCTGTCTGCGCCTCCGCCGACACGCCGAAACTTCGCGGCCGGACCCTGCTTTACCGATCCAGCGTGCCCCCAAACCTCGCTACGCTCCCGGAGCCGCCCTCCCCGCGTGGCCCCGAACCCGTCGCCACCCTGGCCCACCCCGACTATCCGGCCTCCCCGTCCCCGCGCTTTTCATATAGAAATGTGGCACCGACGGCGGGCGCCGGCAGCCCCCGCGGCATGTCCGACACCCCGCCGCAGCTTTCCCGCCGGCTCCATGAGGATAGACAACGCCGATGGACAACGGAACAACGATCCGGCGCGTATTGCAGTTCAAGTTCACCCTGCCGACCACCGAGCCGACCCAGTTCGTGGCGTTCATCAAGGCGGCGGAACCCTATTACGAGCTGTTCGGCGGCAAGCAGGTGCGCCTGCTGCAGAACGTCGACCAGCCCGCCCAGTTCATCCAGATCATCGATTACGAGGTGCACGAATCGTTCGAAACCAACCGCCAGCAGCTCGCCGGCGACCCCCGGTTGCAGGCCTTCCTGCAGGGCTGGCGGGCGTTGTTCCCGGGCACGGTCGAGGTCGACGTGTTCCGCGAGATCGAGACCTGAGGCCACGAAGGCAAAAGACCACGAAGATAAGGCATTTGCGCCGGCAGGAAGCCTGCGGCCGTCGCCGGCATGCTACTTTGCATGGGGTTGTTTTTCATAAATTGAAAACGGCCCCCCTTCCCCTCCAAGCGGCTCCGAGCCCGTTCGAGGCAGCGAGCCCATGGCGAGACGTGAGTTCGTTGAGGCCGTGGCGGAAAACGCACCCGCAATGACCGGGTTGAACTCACAGCGTGGTGGTCCAGCCGAGATGGGTGGGAAATCCCTCGCCGGCGAGCAGGGTCACGGTTTCATAGAGCGGCAGGCCGACCACGTTGGTATAGGAGCCGACCAGCTTGACGATGAAGGCGCCGGCGAGGCCCTGGGCGGCGTAGCCGCCGGCCTTGCCGCGCCATTCGCCGGAGCCGAGATAGGCCTCGAGCTCGTCGCCGGAGATGCGCTTGAACCGCACCCGGGTTTCCACCACGCGCTGGCGGAATTTCCGCTTCGGCGTCACCAGGCACAGCGCGGTGTAGACCTTGTGATTGCGCCCCGAGAGCAGCCGCAGGCACTGGGCCGCCTCGTCGATCAGCTCGGTCTTGGGCAGGATGCGGCGGCCGACCGCGACCACCGTATCGGCCGCGAGGACATAGGCGCCATAGACCTCGTCGCCCGCACTGATGCCCGCAAGCGCGGCCTCGGCCTTGGCGTGGGCGAGCCGGTTGGCGCAGACGCGCGGCAGCTCGCCCCGCAGCGGGGTTTCGTCGATATTCGCCGGGCGCAGCTCGTCGGGCTCGATGCCGGCCTGGTTGATCAGGCTGACGCGGCGCGGCGAGCCGGAGGCGAGAACGAATTTGGGACGGCCGATCATGATGGTGTCGACGCCGGGTTGGCGCGCAGATGGCGCGGACGGGCGGCGCCCGTCATTGCAAGCGATGCGGCGCCGGGGAAAGCCACGCCGACCGGCGCCGCGCGCACCTTTGCGCACGGACCGGGGCGCGGAAGCTAGCGGAACCGCGATCGAATCTCAACCCGCCGCGGATGCCAATTCCTGCCTACGCCCGAAGCTGCGGCCGGGGCAGAGTTGCGCGGCGTCAGACCGAGGGCGCCGACCGGCGCCCCGACCGCGCATATCGCAACGTGACCGGCGAACCGAAACGCTATAAAATGTGGCTCTGCAGCCGCGATAATGTTGGCGCATCGAACACTCGCTCACGCGAACCGCTTCTTGCGCGGAACCGAGCATGCAAGGGAACAGACAAATGTCCATATTCGCTTCGACAGCAAAATGGCTCGCCGGCGGCGTATTGACCGGCTTCGCCGCAACCGCGCTGACCGCCGGGGCCGCGGCGCAACAGCAGGCGTCGCCACCGGATTTTTCGTCGGGCAATGCCGGGTGGCTGACCTTCTTTGTGGATTTTTCGATCGTTCCCGGCGGCACCGGCCCGTTGCGAAACGATCCCGCCCATCCCCGCGTCAGCAACCAGGAGGCCGCGGCAACCGGCAAGCAACCGAACTACTTCATCGCCGACCTCAGCAACAACACCGTCTTGAAGCCCTGGGTCGTGGAGCGCATGAAGAAGGACAACGCCGAGGTCCTGGCGGGCAAGATCGGCTTTACGCCGCGCTCCAGCTGCATGCCGGCCGGCGTCCCCGGCTTTCATCTGTACGGTTTCCAGCCGCTCTACTTCATCCAGACGCCCAAGGAAGTCGTGATGATCCATCCCGGCAACGAGGAGGTCCGGCGCATCTATCTCGACGTGCCCCATTCGGCCAATCCGAAGCCGTCCTGGTACGGCGAGTTGGTCGGCCATTACGAAGGCGATACGCTGGTGGTCGACACGATCGGATTGAACGACAAGACTTTCGTCGACAATTTCCGCACGCCCCATACCGACAAGCTGCATGTGGTCGAGCGCTTCAAGCTCGTCGACGGCGGCAAGGCGATGCAGGTGAACATCACCTTCGAAGATCCCGATGCCTTCAACGCGCCATGGTCGGTGATACAGCGTTATGATCTGGTTCGGCGTCCGATGGACGAGGAAATCTGCGCCGAGAACAACCAGCATTTGTTCGACTATCACATCCCGGTCGCGAACAAGCCGGACTTCTGAGCCGTTCGCGACACCGCGGCGGGCCATCAAGGACCCGTCCGCGAATTATCGCTTCAAATCGCGCGATCAAATGGCTTTCTTACTCCCTCTCCCGCTTGCGGGGGAGGGTTGGGGAGGGCGCTCGCGGCGAGTCCGTGCCGTGGAATTGCCCCCCAGTGACTCACACCCGTTTCGAGAAGCGCGTCAAAATTCCATGAGGTCCTTGGCGACCAGAACCTTACCGGAGAAATGCCTGCTCACCTGCTCACCCAAGCGTTCGTAATCGTCTTTTGGGTCGGTCGCGGGCAGAAAATGCGACAGCACGACGGTCTTGACGTTGGCATTCGTCGCCATTTTTCCGATCTCGTCCGGGGTGATGTGCTCTACGACCTGACGGCGAAGGGCGCGCGCCTGCTGCTCCGGCGTCATCGACTGCCAACGGCCGGTCTTGATCTGCTGCTCCTTCCACTCCTCGAGCGACATCACCTCGGTGACCAGAAGATCGGCGTCTCTGGCCAGTTCGGTGAAAGCCGCGCTGGGGCCGGTGTCGCCGGAGAACACGACGACACGGTCGGCTGTTTCGAAGCGGTATGAATACGACTTGTACTTGCCGTAGGCCGGGGTCCCGGGCGAAAAATTGAAATGGGAGTTTTCGGCGGCCGTGACTTTGACATTGGCGTCCTGGTAGATCACGCCGGTACCGGTATCGTGACCGAAGAAAATCTTGGCCGCGGGAACCGTCCGCATACCCTCGCTGATCCTGATGTCCGCGCTCACCGTGAGGAACCGCACCAGAGCCTTGACGCTCGCATCCGTTCCGGGCGGGCCGTAGATGTTGACCGGCTTGGTTCGATTGGAATCATATTCGCTGGAGAGCAACCCGCCCAGACCGCCGGTGTGGTCGCTGTGCGGATGGGTGATGAAGATATTGTCGATGTCGCGCAGCGCGATGCCGGCACGCGTCAGGCGACGGGTGACGCCTTCACCGGCATCCACGACATAGAGTGCGCCGTTGACGATCAGAATGTTCGACGACTGCGCCCGCCCCACCATCGGGATCGGACCGCCCCTGGTCCCCAATGTGATGAGACGGGTGCCGGTCTTCGGCGCGCGTCCCGCCGCTGTTTTGCGCGCCGCTTTCGCCGGCGAGCGCGACAATGCTCATGCTGATCAATGTCGTGAGCAGAAAGGACGATCGCTTTTGCATCTTTGTCACCCCTGGCAGGCATCGATCGATCGACGGATCGTGGGATTAGCGATGAGGGATAGGCGCCGGCCGTAACGGATAGGCCGACGCCCTTGCGATCCGCGAGGCGCCCGGGAAGCCGAGCCCGCCGCCAGATGAGGAAATTCACGCCGCGCAATTTTCATCGCTCCAGGCCCGTGACCACCAAGCTATATCAAGTTCACCATGGTGTGGAAGGGGCCGCCCTGCCCTCATAGCAGCCGCGACACGCTGAGCAGGCCCGGCCGCTCCTTGTTGGCGCCCTCGATCGCCTGCTCCGAACCGATCACGGCAATGCGGCCATGCGCCGCCACCTCCGCCATGGCGCCGGCGAAGTTCCTCAGGTCGGCGGCGGTGGTCGACAGGATCTCTTCGCGCATCTGCTGGCGCGCCTCGTCGGTATCGCCGATCAGATGGCGCTGCATCGAGGCGAAGCCCTTGGCGTCGGGCAGCCGGTAGGTGTCGACCTCGCCGATGGTGCCGATGATGTTGCGCGTCAGCTCGGCGTCGTCGAGCTTCGCGGCCGCGAGGAAATCCGCGGTGCGGTCATAGGTGTCGAGGGTGGCCAGCAGGTTGGGGTCGCGGTAGGACACGAAGGTGAAGCCGCCGGAGTAGCGGTCGAACATGCATTGCCCGCCATAGGCGCCGCCCTGCACCCGGATCTTGTCCCACAGCCAGGTCGTGCGCAGATAGCGGCGGGTCACGATATGGGCACCGCTCGGCTTGACGCCGGCGCGATAGAGGTCGGCGCCCTTGCCGACATAATTGACCTTGGCCGGAATGATGAGCCCCTCGGCGCGCGGCGTGTCGGCGACCCGCCACGGCGCGGCCTTCGCCGGAGTGTGCGCAAGAGCGCCGAGAAAATCGGCGAGCTGCGGCTGGACGCGGCTCCAGTCGGAGCCCGCAGCGGTGACATTGCACAGCATGGCGGCGCGGTTGAACAGCGTTGCGCGGATGCGCTCGAGCGCGGCAAGGACGCCCTCCCAGCCGGTTTCGACCTCGTCGACGAGCTTGCGCAGGAAGAACAGGTAGCTGACGCCGCCCATCTGCTCGTCGGCCCAGTCGCCTTCGAAGAAATTGGCGCGCAGCCGCCGGTCCACATAGCTCGAGCCGCCGGGCACCAGCCGGGATTCGACCGCTGCCTTCTCCTCCAGCGCCAGTTGCCGGAAGCGTTCGCGGTTGTCGAGCCGCGCGCGGGCGAGAATGTCGTGCAGGATCGAAAGCAGTTCGCCGGTCTGCTCCGGCAACGCCTTGCCGCGCAGATTGAGCCAGGACGTGCAGGTCGGGCGGCCGGGAACCGCCGACGTCCAACGCTGCGGCCGGATGCCGCCGGTCGACCGGCCGATCCGCTGCGACAGCCGCACGAAGTCGTCATTGCCGACCCCGGTCTCGAGCAGGGCGCGGCTGAACAGGGGCACATAGGAAAGCAGGTCGGCCGGCAGCGTGTGCAGGTCGAAGCCGATGTCGAGATAGACGACCCCGTTGGTGAAGAGATCGTGGTAGAGGACGCGGGTGTCGCGCAGCGTCGTCGCCTCGATCGGGATGAGCTTGTTCTTCCGCGGCAGGTCGGCGAGCTTGAGGGTGGGGATGGTGGCCAGCGCCTCGGGCGGATCGGGCCGCTCCTGCATCAGCTTGAGGGTGTGGGTGGCCTCGACCACGGCCTCGATATCGGCCTTGCTCATGGCGGCGCGCGCCTTGGCGAGCCGCGCCGCTTCCTCCCCGGCCTCGCGCTCGGCCTGGTCCCGGTCCGGCCGCAGGACGAGGACGGTGCGGTGCGGGCTGGCGATGAACTGGCGGCGGATGAGGTTTTCGAAATAGCGGTCACCGGCCGCAACGCGCGCCTTGATGGCGGCGAGCGGCGCCTCGAAGGCGAGCGGCGACAGCGGATCGCGCCCATGCAGCCACGAACGCAACGAGCGCAGCATGAAGACGATGCCGCGTGGGAACGCGCCGGTGTTGTTCTCGCGCAGGTGAAATTCGACGGTGTTGAGCGCGGCCTCCAGCGTCGGCGGATCGATCCCCTGGTCGGCCAGGCGCCGCGATAGTCCCGATGATCAGGCGTTCCACCTTGTCGGCATCGGCGGCATCGATGCCCTTGAGCCCGATCGAAAACATCGGCTGGCGCAGCCCGTCGTCGAGACCGGTACCGGCGAGGGCCTCGCCCAATCCGGAATCGATCAGCGCCTTGTAGAGGGGCGCGGCCGGCGTGCCGACGAGGATGTGCTCCAGGATGTCGAAGGCCAGCGCCATCTCGATGTCGGCGGGCTCGTCGAACATCCAGTTCACCGTCACCATCGTCTCCTTGGGCGCCTCCTTGGCGCCCGGTCCCCCGTCGTCCTCGTTGCCGGCCGCATAGGTGCGCGTGAGGTGCTTCGGCGCGGTGAAACGCGGCTGCAAGGGAACTTCGAAATCGACCTCGATCCCGCTGAATTCGGCGAGGCGGGCGCCGAGAAGGCGCAGGCGCTCTTCGGGATCGTCGTCGCCATAGAAGAAAAACTTCGCATTGGAGGGGTGATAATGGCGCTCATGGAACGCCTTGAGCTCCTGATAGGTGAGGTCCGGGATGTGCCTGGGGTCGCCGCCGGAATCCATGCCATAGGTGATGTCGGGATACAGCGAGCGTTGCGACAGCTCGCGCAACATGCTGTCGGGGGATGAATAATTCCCCTTCATCTCGTTGAACACCACGCCCTTGTAGATCAGCGGCGCGTCGGGCGCGTCGAGCTCGTAATGCCAGCCCTCCTGCTGGAATATCTGCGGGGTCAGGCGCGGGAAGAACACCGCATCGAGGTAGACGTCGACCAGATTATAGAAATCCTGGACGTTCTGGCTCGCGACCGGATAGCAGGTCTTGTCGGGAAACGTCATCGCATTGAGAAACGTGTTGAGGGAGCTCTTCATCAGCTCCACGAACGGCTCCTTGATCGGATATTTGCGCGATCCGCACAGCACCGAGTGCTCGAGGATGTGGGCGACGCCGGTGGAGTCGCCGGGCGGCGTGGCGAAGCTGACGCCGAACACCTTGTTTTCATCGTTGTTGAGGAGCGAAAGCAGCTCTGCCCCGGTACCGTCGTGACGGTAGTGCCGCGCCAAGGAATTGATTTCCGGCACTTTCTGTTCGCGGATGAGCTTGAAGCCGTGGGTCGCCGTCATGAGGGGCCTCTCGGGGGTGGAAGGCGGGTACAATCCCGGCGAAGATAGTGGCTTCTCCCAGTACGACCGGGCCGCCGAGGCCCCGGTGCCCGTCAGCCAGTACAGCGTGATGTTGTCGAGGATGTGGTCCCGGGTCAGGCCGCCCGAGGGCTGCCTATCGACAAAGGCGCGGGAGATCTTGTAGTAGGCGTCGGTGTCGTGGTCAAGCATCCAGGCCGCTAGGGCGACCGGTGAATCCAGCAGGGCGTAGCCGATCGTCTGCGGTCGCGTGTCCTGCTCGATCAGGTAGCCGTTGCCACTCGTCCTGAAGGTGGCGATCGCGTCGAGCGCCGCGCGTTCCTCGTCGGACGGGTCCGCCGACGGGAAGCCGCCGCCGAGCCCCGCCAGGAGCAGGTTCATGTGGATGCCGAGCAGCCCCTCGGGCGCCTGACGGCCCATCGCGTCAGTGACGGCGGCGCCCACGTCGCCGCCCTGGGCGACGTAGCGGGTGTAGCCCAGGCGGTGCATCAGCTCCGCCCAGGCGCCGGCGACGCGGCCGACGTTCCAGCCGACCTCGGCCGGCTCGGCGGAGAAGCCGTAGCCGGGTATGGACGGCATCACGAGGTCGAACGCGTCCCCGGCGGAGCCGCCGTGCGCGGTCGGGTCGGTGAGCGGG
>CAWCJX010000031.1:0-11547 GCA_963795865.1 uncultured Alphaproteobacteria bacterium | reverse complement strand
TTAGCCGCGCCGCCACGAACTCACAAGTGGAAGCGGCGCGGCTTCCCGGCTATAGTGACGAGATGAACATGGAGGCACCCCCATGCTCGAAGATCGACGCATCTTCCTGGCCCTGCTGGCGCGATGACCGTGGCCGGCCCGCTCGCGCCCGGCCGCGCGCATGCCCAGGGGGCGCAATCCAGGGAATGAGCCCGATCACCGCCTTCGCCTTTCATTTCGCCGGCTTGCGGGCGGCGACATCCAGCTGCGCCGGAATACCGGCAAGCCGATCCTGATCGTCAACACCGCCTCGCAATGCGGCTACACCCCGCAATATGCGGGGCTGCAGGAGCTGTGGACACGCTACCGCGACCGCGGCCTGCTGATCGTCGGCGTGCCGTCGAACGATTTCGGCGGTCAGGAGCCCGGTACCGGCCACCGATATCGCGGAGACCGCGCAGCACCAATTGGCGCCAGCTTCCCCATCACGGCAAAGGCCGAGGTTCGCGGCCCCAATTCCCATCCG
Source organism: uncultured Alphaproteobacteria bacterium (assembly GCA_963795865.1). GTDB lineage: Bacteria > Pseudomonadota > Alphaproteobacteria > Rhizobiales > Xanthobacteraceae > JAJPKK01. The sequence goes on along the minus strand of CAWCJX010000031.1, from coordinate 11,042 downwards.
TTCTACAAATGGGCGATCGGCCAGCGGCCGCTCGATCCGCCGCGGTGGAATTTCCATAAGTACCTGATCGGCCGTGACGGCCTGATCGCCGCGAGCTTCGCCTCCGAGATCGAGCCGACCGATGCCCGCGTCATCGCCGCTATCGAAAAGCAGCTGAAATAGCTCTGTCATATGGCCGGCGCACAAGCAGGCCGCGGTGCTTGACCGCCGGTCATTTCCTCAATTGGCCAAGGAGGCGCGAGTGGGCATTGTTTGGGTCATCATCATCGGCTTGGTCGCCGGATTCGTCGCCAAGTTGCTGTCTCCGGGCCCGAACAATCCGTCGGGTTTCATCCTGACCGCCGTGCTCGGCGTTGCTGGCGCGTTCCTCGCCACCTTCATCGGCCAGGCGATCGGTTGGTACCGGCTGGATCAGGGCGCTGGTTTCATCGGCGCGACGGTCGGCGCGATCATCGTGCTGTTCATCTGGAACCGCCTGGTCGCGAGCGGCGTGATCGGGGGACGGAGGTAGGCGGACCGGTTCTGGTTGCCCGGGACGCGCCCCGCAGTGCCCCACTGCAAGCGAGCTCGGCCCGGCACGTGGACCGGGTTTGCGCCGTGCCTTCGCAGCACCGTCGTTTCAACCAAATCGGACAGCGCATTGAAATCTTTGGTTTTGCAGTCTTTGATGTTGCGCGACCCGATGCGAAAATGCTGCGACTGAGGTCTGCCAGTCAACGCCTCCCGACTGCGCGCGATCTTGCTCTGACAAAAGCGGGCTACGCGCTGACTGGCTTGCCTTTTTCCGGAACGACCACCGCGGTGGCGTGGCCCTTCATCTCGGCGATGAACTTGTCCGCATTGGGCTCGATGATGGGGAACGAGCCGTAGTGGCAGGGAATCACCTTCTTGAGCTTGAAGAAACGCTTGACCGCCAGCGCCGCGGTCTTCGGGCTCATGGTGAATCGGTCGCCGATCGGCACCATCGCGATGTCAGGTGCATGGATTTCCGCGATCAGGCCCATGTCGGAAAAGATGTCGGTATCGCCCATATGATAGACGGTCGGCTCGCCGGACGCCTTGATGACGACGCCGCAGGGATTGCCGAGGTAGATCGGCATGCCGCTCACGATGTCGCCCGACGAATGATCGGCGCGCACCAGGGTGACGGTAAAGCCGCCCTGGTCGGTGGTGCCGCCGGTGTTCATGGGATCGAATTTCCGCAAGCCCTTGCCGGCGAGCCACATGCAGAGGTCGTAATTGGCCACCACGGGGGCGCCGGTCGCCTCGGCGATCTGGAGGGTGTCCCCGACATGGTCGCCATGGCCGTGGGTCAGCACGATGCGGGTGACGCCCTTGATCGCCGCCCCCTTGTCCGTGACGAAGGCCGGATTTCCGGTGAAGAAGGGATCGATCAGCACCACATGGCCGGCGACATCGAGCCGGAACGCGGAATGGCCGAACCAGGTGATCTGCATGGTGGGCGTCCTTTGCCTCGACGGGGATCGGGGCCGGGAACATAGCTCGCGCCGTGCAGAGATCAACGCATTCGGATCGTTCACCCGGCGTCGTTTGGCCGGTGCGCGCCCGGCGTGCTAGCACGGGGCATGACCGCCGCCATCGTTCCCGTCGCCGAGCTGTCGCCCCATCTGCCGGCCCGGGGCGCGCTGATCGGGCTCGACCTCGGCACCAAGACCATCGGCGTCGCCGCCAGCGATCCCGACCGGCGGGTCGCCACCGGCGTCGAAACGATGGCGCGCACCCGCTTTCCCGCCGACGCCGGACGGCTGCTGGCGCTGGCCGCGGAACGCAAGGCCGCGGGCTTCGTGCTCGGCCTGCCCATCAACATGGACGGCAGCGAGGGCCCGCGCGCGCAATCGACCCGCGCCTTCGCCCGCAACCTCGCGAGGCTGACCGAACTGCCGATCGCCCTGTGGGACGAGCGTCTCTCCACCGCCGCGGTCGAGCGCGAACTGATCGCTGCCGATGCCAGCCGCGCCAGGCGCAAGGCGGTGATCGACCAGCACGCCGCGATCTACATCCTGCAGGGCGCGCTCGACCGGCTGCGGCGGGTCATGCCGTAATCTCCCTCGCCCGCTTGCGGCCATCGGATTCACACGTCGCGCACCGGTGTGCAAGCATCTCTCCCCGCAGTGGGGGGCGGTGCCGCCACCCAAGATCGCGAAAAGCTGCTCCCGAAGCCTGGGGACCGGCCAGCCCGCCCTTGCCGAGGCCGCCGACTTCCGCCTATAAGTGCCGCTTTAATGAACATCGCGCCGAAATCCTCGTTCGTCCTCAACCACCGCCACCTGTTGGGGATCGAAGGCCTTTCGCGCGACGAGATCGTCGGTCTGCTCGATCTCGCCGAGGAATTCGTCGATCTCAACCGCCAGATCGAGAAGAAGCGGACCTCGCTGCGCGGCCGCACCCAGATCAACCTGTTCTTCGAGGCCTCGACCCGCACCCAGTCCTCGTTCGAGCTCGCCGGCAAGCGGCTCGGCGCCGACGTCATGAACATGTCGGTCGTCGTCCTCCTCGATGCGCAAGGGCGAGACGCTGATCGACACCGCGATCACGCTCAACGCCATGCACCCCGACATCCTGGTGGTGCGCCATCACGCCTCGGGCGCGGTGGAGCTGCTGGCCCGCAAGGTCGACTGCTCGGTGATCAATGCCGGCGACGGCGCCCACGAGCATCCGACCCAGGCGCTGCTCGACGCGCTCACCATCCGCCGCAACAAGGGCCCGATCGAAGCGCTCACCGTCGCCATCTGCGGCGACATCCTGCATTCGCGGGTGGCGCGCTCCAACATCATCCTGCTCAACGCGCTGGGCGCGCGCGTGCGCGTCGTCGCGCCCTCGACGCTGCTGCCGCCCGGCATCGAGCGCTTCGGCGTCGAGGTCTGCCGCGACATGCGCGAGGGCCTGCGCAACGCCGACATCGTCATGATGCTGCGCCTGCAGCGCGAGCGCATGAACGGCTCGTTCGTGCCGTCGACCCAGGAATACTTCGCCTATTTCGGCCTCGACGCGAAGAAGCTCGCCTACGCGAAGCCCGACGCGCTGGTGATGCATCCGGGCCCGATGAACCGCGGCGTCGAGATCGATTCCAGCGTCGCCGACGGCGCCCAGTCGCTGATCCGCGAGCAGGTCGAGATGGGGGTCGCGGTGCGCATGGCCGTGCTCGAGGCGCTGTCGCGCAACCTGCCCAATGCGTGACCGCGCCGCCCGCGCCGGAGTAAGCGGATGCTGTCCGACCGCCGCCCGATCCTGCTCACCAATGCGCGGATCGTCGATCCGTCGCGCGACCTCGACATCGCCGGCGACCTCCTGATCGCCGACGGCGTCATCCGCGACGCCCAGCGCGGCATCGGCGCCGCCGGCGTGCCCGGAGGGCACCGAGATCGTCGACTGCCGCGGCAAGGTCGTGGCGCCCGGCCTGATCGACATGCGCGCCTTCGTCGGCGAGCCCGGCGCCGAATACCGCGAGACCTTCGCCTCGGCGAGCCAGGCCGCGGCCGCCGGCGGCGTCACCACCATCGTGTGCCAGCCCGACACCAGCCCGGCGATCGACGAGCCGGCGATGGTCGATTTCGTGCTGCGCCGCGCCCGCGACACCGCGATCGTCCACGTCCATCCGATGGCGGCGCTGACCAAGGGCATCGAGGGCGAGGAGATGACCGAGATCGGCCTGCTCAAGGCCGCCGGCGCGGTCGCCTTCACCGACGGCGCCAAGAGCGTCACCAACGCCCAGGTGATGCGCCGCGCGCTGACCTATGCGCGCGACTTCGACGCGCTCATCGTGCACCACACCGAGGATCCCGATCTCGTCGGCGAAGGCGTGATGAACGAGGGCGAGTTCGCCGCGCGCCTCGGCCTGATCGGCGTGCCCAACGCCGCCGAGACGATCATGCTGGAGCGCGACATGCGCCTCGTCGGCGCTGACGCAGCGCGCTACCACGCGGCCTCGGTCACCTGCGCGGAATCGCTCGAGGTGCTGCGCCGCGCCAAGGATGCCGGGCTCCCGGTCACCGCCGCGGCCTCGATCAATCATCTCACCCTGAACGAGATCGACGTCGGCTCCTACCGCACCTTCTGCAAGCTCACGCCGCCGCTGCGCGGCGAAGCCGACCGCACGGCGCTCGTCGCGGCGCTCGCCTCCGGCCTGATCGACGTCGTGATGTCCGACCACAATCCGCAGGACGTCGAGACCAAGCGCCTGCCGTTCGCCGAAGCCGCGCCCGGCGCGATCGGCATCGAGACCATGCTGCGCGGCGGCCTGCGCCTCGTCCACGGCGGCGACATCACCGCTGCCGGCGCTTGCTCAAGGCGATGTCGACGCGGCCGGCCGAGCTGCTCGGCCTCGCCGGCGGCACGCTGCGGCCCGGCAGCCCCGCCGACGTCATCGTGATCGACCTCGACGCGCCCTGGGTGCTCGACCCGACGACGCTCAAGTCGAAGTGCAAGAACACGCCGTTCGACGAGGCGCGGCTTCAGGGCCGCGTGGTCCGCACCATCGTTGCCGGGCGGACCGTCTACGAATACGTGTGAGGCGATGCTCAGGCTTCCCGGAAAAGAATTCGACGCTCGACTCGGGCGTAGCCGTTATCGCGCAGCCTGCAGCGGCGGATTTTGCCGGCGCTTTCGTCGAACAGCCGTGCCTTCCATGCGGCCGTTTGATACGGCCACTTCGCCATCTTGATGCACCAAGCCGGCGGCTCGGCGGGCGAGGAAATAGGACGCCTCGCGTTGTTCGGCGGTCAGGCAGCGCGGCGACAGCCATCTTGGCCTGCGATATCAATTCCTGGGTGTCGGCAAAGACGTCCCATAGGCGCACGGTCCCGTCGCTGGATCCGGTCACGACGCGGCGGCCGTCGGGGCTCAATGCCGCACTCATCACTCGATCCGGATGGCCCAGGAGGGCGATCGAACCGCGGGCATTGGTGTCCCACAGCCGCACGGTCTTGTCCCAGGACGCGGTGACGATCCGCCTGCCATCGGAGCTGAACGCCACGCCGCTCACGACGCCCGTGTGACCGGTGAGCGGCAGACCGATTTGCTCGCCGGTCTCGGCATCCCACAGCCGCGCGGTCTTGTCCGCCGAGACAGCTGAGAATACGCTTGCCATCGGGGCTGAACGTCGCGCCGGCCACATAATCCGTGTGGCCGGCGAGCGGGATGCCGATCGGCTCGCCGGTTGCGGCATCCCACAGCCGCACCGTCTTGTCATTGGACGCCGTGACGATGCGCGTGCCGTCGGGGCTGAATGCGGCGCTGGTCACGCGATCGGTATGGCCGATGAGCGGCGCGCCGACGGGCCGGCCGGTTTCGGCGTCCCAACGTTGCGCCGTGGCGTCGTCTGCCGCCGTGACGATGAGCTTGCCATCGGGGCTGAACGCCGCGCTGTTCACGCGAGCCGGGCGGAACGCGTACAATACGCGGATCTCCCGGCCGCTGTCGGCGTCCCACAACCGTGCGGTCGCGTCGCCGGATGCGGTCACGATTCGTTTGCCGTCCGGGCTGAACGCCGCGCTCGACACCACACCCTCGTGACCCGTGAGCGGCTCGCCGACCGGCTCGCCGGTTGCTGCATCCCACAGCCGCGCGGTCTTGTCGGTCGAGGCGGTCACGATGCGCTTGCCATCGGGGCTGAACGCCGCGCTGCTCACGAGGCCCTCATGGCCGAACAGCGGCGTGCCGATTTGCGCGTCGGGCGCGGTATCCCACAGTCGCGCCGTTCCGTCCGGCGATGCGGTGACGATGCGGGTGCCGTCGGGGCTGAACACGGCGCTGTTCACGATGCCGGCATGGCCCAGGAGCGGCGCGCCGATTTGCCGGCCGGTCGCGGCGTCCCGGATGCGGGCGGTACCGTCCAAGGACGCCGTGATGAAGCGCCCGCCGTCGGGGCTGAACGCCGCGCCCAGGAGGCGATCCTCGCAAGGGAACGGGCCGCCGATCTGCCGGCCGGTCTCGGCATCCCACAATCGAACCGTCTTGTCCCAGGACGCCGTGATGATGCGGGTGCCGTCGCGGCTGAATGCGGCGCCGGTCACGCGATCGGCATGGCCGGTGAGCGGTTCGCCGACGGGCCTTCCGGTTTCGGCGTCCCACAGCCGTGCGGTCTTGTCGTTCGAGGCGGTCAAGATGCGCTTGCCGTCGGGGCTGAACACCGCGATCCGCACATTGCCCAGCGAATGCGCCAGCGGTGGGCCGATCGGCCGGCCGGTGGCCGCGTCCCACAACCGCACAGTCTCATCCCTGGACGCGGTGACGATGCGTGTACCGTCCGGGCTGAATGCCGCGCTGTTCACGAGGTCCGTGTGGCCTGCGAACCGTACGATCTCCCGGCCGGTCTCGGCGTCCCACAACCGCGCGGTCCGGTCGGCCGATGCGGTGACGATGAGCGCGCCGTCCGGGCTGAATGCCGCGCTCGTCACCCGATCGGCATGACCGGTGAGCGGCATGCCGATCGGCTCCCCGGTCGCCGCATCCCAGAGCCGCGCGGTCTTGTCCGTGGATGCGGTGACGACTTGCTTGCCGTCGGGGCTGAATGCGGCGCCGTTCACCGCATACTGATGTCCGATGAGAATGTGCCGCTCGCGTAATGCCCGCCAGGCGCTGTCGAGTTGCAATTCCGATTCCGGCACGTAGGCCCGATCGAGGCCATCCGTGCCACCGTCGACGCCAACCGTCGATTGCTCGGCGCCCTCGGGCGCGCTATCGGTGCCGGCCGACAAGCCTTCCAGGGCCAGCAGCAGCGCGGTTGCGGCGTCGCCCCGCATTTGATGCTGGCGGGCGAGGTCCGCCAGAAATCGCGATTCGTTGCGCTGCGTGCGCGCCAACTCCAGCCCTTCGATGCCGCAGACTCCTGATCGCGGCTTCCGTCTCCGACTTGGCCCGATCCGCCTGCCCCCATTGCACCCACGCGAAGCCGCCGATCATCGCCAAGAGCGCCCAAGACGCCGTGGTCCCGAGTACCGCAATGAACTCCCGCCGTCGCATCACTGGCCTCCTGCGCAGCTTCGGCCAGCCTATCGCGGACCGGCCCGTAGTGAAACCTGCCGCGGTCGGAGTGCCGCGGTTGGAGGTTATGCGGACATGGTCCGCCTCCCGCTGGTCCGGCGCTCCTGAACACCGAGGCGACATCCGCTCGACCGCTCGGCACGACTTCGCGGCACGATTGGCGAGCGCAGGCTTGCGCGGTTGTCGCGGCGCACCGAGGCACGGCATGTCCTGAGCATGTCCTCGCCGCGCTCGAATCCTGGTGCCGATATTGGTAATATTCGTGTAACTCTATCTTTCGATCTCGGCCAACCGTGTCGCAGAGGAGGATCCGATGTCCCGGCATACAGGAAACTTCACAACAGGCGTTCTCGCCGGCGTGGTCTGCCTGGCCGGCAGCTTGAGCATTTCGGCGATGGCCGAGGGCGCTCCGCCCGATTTCGCGCCCAATCCGAGTATCGGGTGGTACGCCTATAACCGCCTGTTCATGCCGCCGGCGAGCGGTGCCGGCCCGCTGCAGCAGGACCCCGCGCATCCCTACGTTTCCAATGACGAGTTCCGGGTGACCGGACGGCAGCCGACCGAACGCGTGGCCGATCTCGACAATCCCATCCTCCAGCCCTGGGCGAGGGACGTGGTGCGCAAGCGCAACGAACTCGTCCTCTCCGGAAAGTCCGTCCCCTCCCCGACCGCGAGCTGCTGGCCGAAGGGCGTTCTCGGATTCCTGCTCTCGCCCATGACCCAGCCGATGTACTTCGTGCAAGGGCCGAAGGAAGTGCTGATGATATTGTCGAGCTTTAGCGACGTTCGCCACATCCACCTGGCGGACAAGCATTCTGCGAACGTGAAGACGTCCTGGTACGGCGAATCCATCGGCCGCTACGAAGGCGATACGCTCGTCGTCGACACCATCGGACTCGACGAGAGGGCGCCCGTCGACGGATTCGGAACGCCGCACACCAATCAGCTTCACGTCATCGAGCGCTTTCACCTGATCGAGGACGGCACGGTGCTGGAAGCGAACCTGCACGTCGAGGACCCCGGTGCCTTCACGATGCCCTGGGACGCCATCCAGCGGTTCCGCCAATACGAGGCTGCCGTGCGCAAGGTACCCATCGAACGCCTTGCCCAGTTGGCGAGCGCGCCGGAAGGCCCCCTGAGGGAGATCATCTGCGCCGAGAATCCGAACTCCTTTTTTCCGGGCGTGGCCGCCCTGCCGATACCGCAGGCGGTCGTGCCCGATTTCTGATGCAGGCCGACGGCCCGGATTTTGAAAACGCGGAATAAGCGGAAGAGAGGGAGATCTTAGATGAAATGCCAGGTTCTGTTGTTCAGCATGTTCACGGCGGGGATCGCTCGCCGTGCCTGCATTTGCCGGGGAAGGCGCGTCGGGGATGATGGAGCTTCGCTGGGGCAAGAACGCCTTCAACTTCGAGGGAATGCCGTCGGGTCCGCAACCGTTGCGGAATTTGAGCCGCCTCCCGAACGGCCTCAGCAATGCCGGCCAATTGGTCGGCGATTATCGCAATCCGATTCTCACCCCCGAAGCCGCGGCCGTGGTGAAGCAAAAGGGCGAGCTCGCCATCGCGGGCAAGGGCTTTGCCAATTCGCAGGACCAGTGCCGGGCGATTGCGCCGCCCTTCACATTCGCGATGCAGCTCGGCTTCGAGATGCTGCCGACGAAGGAAGGCGATATCGCCATTGTCTACGATCAGAACTCCAATGTGCGCCACATTCGCATGAACGCCACGCATCCCGCGAAGCTGGTGCCGTCGTCCATGGGCCACTCGGTCGGACATTGGGAAGGCGACACGCTGGTCATCGACACCGTGGGCGTGAAGGTCGATGCCTTCACCTCGGTAGACCGCTTCGGCACGCCGCAGAGCGATGCGATGCACGTGGTCGAGCGCTATCGTCTGGTCGACGGGCCGGTGGCCAAGGCGGCACAGGAGGCCTACGAGACAGCGCGAGGGCACCGTCGGCGGCGGAGGCCGCGTCGCGGGTTACACCCCGGATACCAGTCTGAAGGGATTGCAGCTCGAAGTGACCATGGAGGACCCGAAGGTGTTTACCGCACCTTTGACCGCCCTCGTCACCTACCGGCGCCTGACCACGCAATGGCAGGAACAGGTCTGCGCAGACAACCCGATGGAACACTACAAGGACGAGTGGATCGGCTTGCCCAAGGCGGACCATCCGGATTTCTAGACGGTCATCACCACACGGGTGCCCCGCGGACAAACCGGCATGCTGCGGCTGCCGCGACGCCAGCAAAATCGACGCAAACCAACCTCCCATCTCCGGACACCTGTCCGGAAGCAACAGGGTGGACACATCTTTGGACGGCACGGCTGTACCTCTCCCCGCGTGGGAGAGGTCGGATCGCGCAGCGATCCGGCTAGGGGGCGTTTCCACGAGTTTGGGCATCAAGCCGGAAAGCTCAGAATCGTGGAAACGCCCTCACCCCGACCCTCTCCCCGCACGCGGGGAGAGGGAGCAGCCGCCGTGCCAAAGCAGAGCAATGTGTGTCCACCCCGTAGCTCCAGGAGGGGAGAAGTGGCCGCGGCCCGCGGCGCCGCAACGGGAGAGGGAAGATGGCCGATCCCGGAGAGTTCTTGGGCGCCCTGCCCGCCGGCGCGGCGGCGCTGGGCTTCGGCTATCTCGCGGGCTCGATTCCGTTCGGGCTGCTGATCACGCGGCTGGCGGGGATGGACGACATCCGCGCCATCGGCTCCGGCAATATCGGCGCCACCAATGTGCTGCGCACCGGGCGCAAGGAGCTCGCCGCGGCGACGCTCGTGTGCGATGCGCTCAAGGGCACCCTGGCGGTGCTCGCGACCCGTTATCTCGGCGGCCCCGAACTCGCCATCGTCGCCGGGCTCGGCGCCTTCCTCGGCCACCTGTTTCCGGTCTGGCTCGGATTCCACGGCGGCAAGGGCGTCGCCACCTTCATCGGCCTCGCGCTCGCCTTCGCCTGGCCCGCCGTGCTCGGCTTCGGCGCGGTGTGGCTCGCCGTCGCCTATCTCACCCGCTACTCCTCGCTGGCGGCGCTCATGGCCTGCGCCGCTACCCCGCTGCTGCTATGGGGCTTCGGCGACGGCGCGCCGGCGGCGCTGTTCGCGGTGCTGGCGGCGGCGATATGGATCACCCACCGCGCCAACATCGCGCGGCTGATGGCGGGAACCGAGCCGAAGATCGGTGCACGGGCGTAGTCGGTAGCTTCATTCAAAGTGAAGGGGTCGGCTGAAGCGGGCGACTAGGGAGTTGCTGCGTACCATTTGCAGAGAACTTCTGCAGGCATTTCCAGGCGGTCGCCACGCGACGGTGGCGGAAGAACGATGCCCCCGCATGAGGACAAAATCGTGGTCGTATTCGCCTGACGCATGGTCACGTCGGCACGCTGGAAATTCTCGTTGCTGGAGGCGGTCACCGCCATCTCGGTGAAGACTACCCTACCGTAGTCGCCGAGCGGAAAGGATGTCGGGTCACCGGGGCGCTCGACGATGAATTCAGCGGAATTGCGGTAGCAGGTGCGGTTGGGATTGCAGGTCTGCGTGGTCGAAAACTCTTGATGCGTGGTCAAATCTCTAAGGTACAGCACGAAGGTTCCGGCCTCCGTGTAGGTCACCGCAGCCTCTATGTAATCGCCGGGAGATACGTCGAACATAGTCCCGCCAGCGCTATATTCATTGATGATCGTTGACTCGGCCTTCATTTCCCACCAAGTCTCGTAGGAGGGAGCGGCCCCGGCGGTGGGCCCGCATTTCGCTGTCGTTCCGAGTTGCTCGACGGTGGCGGTTGAATGCGGCTCTCCAGTGCCGTCCAGGCCAACCCAGATGGAGGTTCTCGCGTTGGGCACTGTGCAGGACACTGTCGGTTGTTGCCAGCGTGCCCTCACAAACGTGAAGGCCGTTTGCGGGGGCAATTGACCGACGGGCGTGCTTCGGAAGAGATACCCCGACCAGTTGCCGCTCGTGAGGTGCTCGGTCTGCGCGGCGCACGGCGCTGTCGCGAGGCCAGTCAGCGCGAGAAGCGCAATTGCGAGTGCTTCCTTTCGGATC
>CAWCJX010000030.1:0-131059 GCA_963795865.1 uncultured Alphaproteobacteria bacterium | reverse complement strand
GCAGGGAATGACGCCGATGCCGCGCTGCGCAATGGGGCCCGCCAAATCGACGCCGTGGAAATCGACCCGGAAATTTACGCCCTCGGCAAGCGCTTGCACCCCGATCGGCCATATGACTCCGCCCAAGTCCACGTGATTCTGGACGATGCCCGCGCCTACCTGCGCGAAACCAGGTGTCTTATGACGTGATTATTTTTGGGCTCCTCGATTCGCACACGCAGTCTTCCAGCTACACCAATATGCGAATCGATAATTATGTGTACACGGAGCAATCGCTGGGCGAGGCGAAGCGCCTGCTGAAGCCTTCGGGCGTTCTGGTCGTGAGATTCTTTGTGCATCCTCCCTGGAATTGGATGGGACAGCGCTTTTATACGATGTTCAACGATGTTTTTGAGCGCCCGCCGATTACTTTCTACCGGCCGCAAGTTGGCGGCTTGCTCGAGGGCACCGTGTACATGGCCTCGAAAGATGGTGCGCTTTGGGACCGTGCTGCGCAGCCTAATCTTGCCGCCTTCGTGAAGGCAAGTCCTGTGCCGTTCGCCCTGGGAGCGGAAGGAGCGCCGCCTCCAGTCACGGACGACTGGCCCTACGTGTACCTGCGTGGCCACACCGTTCCGCGCACTTATCTAACGGTTTCGCTCATTCTCTTGGTTTTCGCTTTCCTTGCCACGCGCAAAAGCCTGGAACCCGGAAAATCATCCACCTGGTATTTCTTTTTCCTGGGCGCGGGATTTCTGCTGCTGGAAACACAGATGATCAGCCGGCTGGCGCTTTATTTTGGGTCCACCTGGCAAGTTAACTGTGTCGTCTTGACGGCGATTCTTGGCGTTCTGCTCCTCTCCAACATGCTCGCCCAGAAATTTCCCGTCTTTCCACTGGGTTGGCTATATGCGTTCTTGATTCTGGCTTTGCTCGGAATCTACTTTGCGCCCTGGGACTCGATTCCCCTTGGAGCGCGCGCTACCGGGACGTTGCTGGCAGGCGCCTACTGCATTCCGATCTTTGTTGCGGGAGTAATCTTCGCGGACACTTTTCGCGCGAGCCCGAACAAGTCCGCGGCTTTCGGCAGCAATATTATCGGAGCGGTTGCAGGCGGGCTGGCCCAAAACCTGTCATTTGTGATTGGGCTGAAGGCTTTGCTGTTGTTGGCCGCGATGTTCTATGGACTTGCGGCGTTCTTCGCACTTTTCTCTCCGGGCTTGATGAAGGAGAAAACGGAAGCTGTCGGCGCGAACTCCAATTTGGCGTAAGCGGTGTGATTTTACGATTGGCGGAGCAAATAGCCAGCCATTCCGTATTTCCGAACACGGCCTTTCCCGTTAGACGCCGAGGCGATCGCGCGCGCCTTCGGCTGTGGTAATCGAGTCCTCGGAGGTCGAATCGAGCGATTCGTGCGCTTCCATCAAACAGTGTGAACTGAAACGTCAGCTAGCATGCAATGTCGGTAGATTCTGACCGATTCTCGTGGCGAGCAGCACCGTCGTCTAACCGAAGGCTGACAACGTGCTTGGCAGGGCTTTTTGGATGCCCGAGCTTGTGGTTTTCAAGCGTGGCGATTTAGTCTAAATTTTCTCTTCACCAATCCCTTATGAATCAGCGCTGACACCAATCCGTGTACCGCTCTGCGCACTGCCTTTGCCTGATGGAACGCTGGCAGGCTGATAGTGCTCTCGATGACCCAATCTCACGAACGGCTTTTCAAAATATTCCCAGGAACATTTCGAAATTACGATTGTCAAGATTAGAGCAAGGATTGCCGTCATCGCCCAAGAGGTCGTGTAACGGCTCAGCACGAGGTACGTCATGCCTAAAACCAACTCGTGTATTAGGTCGTGTTCGTGGAGCACTACGTCGCCTGCGGCAAATGCGAGTGGTGTCATCTCGGCCAGTACCGCCACTGCGAGAACACCGACTGGCGCTACAATCCCGATGCCATCCGCTACGGCTACACCTCGGCGGAACGGGCGCCGCATCTGTGGGGCGGCTTCGGCCAATACGTCTATCTGCCGTGGAACGCGGTGCTCCACCACGTGCCGAAGAACGTGACCCCGGAGCTCGCCGGCATCGTCACGCCGATGGCCAACGGCATCGAGTGGTCGCTGTTCGAGGGCGGCGTCGGCTACGATTCCAAGGTGCTGATCCAGGGCCCCGGCCAGCAGGGCCTGTCCCAGACGGTGATCTGCAAGCAGGCGGGCGCGTCCCTCATCATCGTCACCGGCACGTCCAAGGACGCCGCGCGCATGGCGGTCGCCAAGAAGCTCGGCGCCGACCATGTGATCGATGTCCAGAAGGAAGACCCGCTGGCCCGGATCATGGAAATCACGGGAGGCAAGGGCGTCGATGTCGTGCTCGACTGCACCGCCGGCGCCGGCACGTTGCCGGTGCTGCTCGGGGTCGAGGCGCTCAAGCGCAAGGCCGGGACCATCGTGGTCCAGGGCGAAATGGCGGATTTCCCCAATTTCCCGATCGGCCGGGTGACGGTGAAATACATCACCATCAAGAGCGCGCGCGGCCACAGCTTCAAGGCCTGCGAACTCGCGCTGGCGCAACTCGCCTCCCACCGGTTCCCGCTGGAACTGGTGACGACCCACACTTTCGGCCTCAAGGATGCCGACTACGCCATCAAGTCGGTCGGCGGCGAGGGCGCCAAGGACGTGATCCACGTCTCGCTGCTGCCGTGGATGTGAGCGGCGCTCTCCCTCGCCCCGCTTGCGGGGAGAGGGTCGGGGTGAGGGGGCCCATCCACGATTCTGAGCGTAAAATGTGCTGCTCAGAATCGCAGCAGAGGCCCCCTCCCCGGATCGCTACGCGATCCGACCTCTCCCCGCGCGCGGGGAGAGGTAATTTCATCCGTCTCGCGATGTGTGATAGCCGCTTGCGGGGAGAGGTAATCGGTCCGCAGCAAAACTCTCTTCGGGCTTTATTTCGGCGGCGCCGGGTCCGGGCGGCTGCGCGCCAGCAGCCAGCCGGCCAGCGCGGCGGCGCCGAGCATGACGGCAAGCTGGGTGCGGTCGCCATTGCGAACCAGATTGAGGGCCTGCCCTACGGCCTCGTCCGCCTTGCCGCCCGCCGGCGTCCGCAATTTGCCGACGAGTTCGTCCAGCGCCGGATGCCCGAGCCCCGGTTCCCTGGTCAACAGCGCCAGCAGGAAGGCCAGGGGCTCCGTAATGTCGCCGGCGGCTGCCGGCGGCGACGCTGCCGCCGCGGACGGGGGCACTTTTGCGGCCGCAGCCGCGGCAAGATCCCCCGCATTGTCGGGGGGCGGTGCGCCGGACAGGGATCTTCCGATCGTCCATGCGACGCCGATCAGGATCAGCGCCGCGGCGACGAGGACGGTGGCGACGACGGCGAGGGCGACATCGACCCCGTAGGTCGCCGCCTCGGCGCGGTAGAGCGCGACCAGGCCGACGCCCATGGCCATGGTGCAGAGCAGGCCGGCGAAGGTCGACAAGGCGACGATGACGGCGGCGGTCAGCGCCGCCCGCCTGGCGCGGACGGTCACCTCGTCGACGCGCTGCTCGATCTCGCCCTTCACCGCCGCGATCTCGGCGCGGACGTCGAGCCCGAGCAGCTTCAGGATATTGAACAGCATCAGCTTCGCCGTCCCCACACGCCGATCAGGAAGCCGATGGCGGCCGCGCCCGCCAAAGCGCCGAGCGGATTGCGGCGCGCCAGCGCCTCGAGCTCGCCGGCGAAGGATTTTACCTGTTCGCCGGCCGTCGAGGCCAATTGGGCGCCCTGGTCGGCAAGGCCGCCGGCGACATCTCCGACGGTGTCCCCGACCGCGTCTTTCACCACGTGCTGCACCTGTGCGGCGACGCTCCCCGACACTTCGCGCGCCGACTTCGCCGCCTCATTGGTCGCCTGGGCCATGAACCTGGCCAGCGTGTCCTTGAGATTGTTGAGGTCGGTCCGGATCGCCTGCAAGTCGGAGGCGGCTGCGGTCATGGCCTCGCTGGCGGCGGCGCCGATGGCATCCTTGCCGCGGGCGAGCAATTCGCCGACCGAGGCCGCTTTGGGTTCCTTGGGCGACTGGGCTTCCGGCCGAGAGCGGTTCTGGTCCATTTGATCGTTCCTTTCAGCGCAGAAGTTGCCTTTCAGCGCAGAAGTTGGCGGCGGGCGGCTGTGACGTCAGGGCGCAATTTGCCTGCCGGGACAGCCGGATACGCGTCGCTCTGACGACGGGGCCGAGTCCGCCGGCCGGCCCCGCCGAATATGGCTCGCACGGCAGCGTTCCACAACCGGGCCGTCCGGTCCGCAAAAACGGCACCCATCGAATAGGGGTCGGATTGGCGGGGACAATGCGGGGAGCCGCCTTAACTATTCCCCAAACGCGATGGTTCCTTGGGCATGTCTCATCGGGATAGGATGGGGCGAGGCCACAGCCATCGAGGTGCCGCGTTGACCGATTGGAATGCTCAGCTGGAAAAGGCCAACCGCCACATTACCGAGCTCGAAACCAAGATCTCGGCCCAGAACGATGCGTTACGGCGGCTCTCGGGGGAGGGCGCCGCCGCGCCGATGGTCGCCCGGATGCTCGATGTCCTGAAGCAGAGCCTGGAGCGCGCCAACATCTACAAGCGCTTCATCGAGACCCGGCTCGACCGGGCCGGCCTGTCGGCGCGCCACAACGGCTCGTGAGGCGCCCCCACTATTTCTTCTCCAGCATGGTCGTGCCCTGGCTCTGCACGGCGCGCTGGATCTTTTCGGCGATCTGGGCCAGCGGCCACGGCAGCGTCACCTCCAGGCGTGCGTGATCTTCCGCCACATCGATGGTTCCGCTCGCCGGCTGGCCGAGCGCCCTGACGCGGAATTGCAGGCGGCTGTCGGTCCAGGTCTCCTCCTCGATGGTGAAGACCTGCGCCAGCTTGGTTCGCGCCGTCTCCAGTCCGGATTTCAGCCGCCGCGTCGCCTCCTCCCGTCCGAGCCGGTGGGGAACGGAAACGATCAGGGGCGCGGGCATCGAAGGGGCTCCGAAGGCAGGTGGGGCGTCAGGGCACCCATCCATGTGGGCACCGGCGGCGCGAATTTCCATCCGGGACGCGAAGCAGGTGCGGCGCCGCGGCGACGGACGCGGTTTGCGATCATTGACCAAACCGCGCGAGCAGCGCCTTGACCCGGGCGGGGGCCCATCGCTTGACCGCGATCGGCGCGGGCTCGCTGCTGCCGCTCTTCGACTTGGTCGTCTTTCCGGCATCTGCGGCGGCGACGTCGACGCCCCGGCCGGGGCCGACCATGACCGCATTGGCCGCATCCTTGCGGGCGATGGCGACCTGCCCCAGCAGCACCACTGCGGACGTCTGGCCCGGCTTGACCTCCATCAGCCATTTGGTGCCATGCACGGAGGCGACCACCTGGGGCGTCACGATCTGGAAGTCGTGGCGCGGCTTCCCGGTGTCCTTGGCGGTGTCCTTGGCGTGAAATTCGATGAGCAGCGCGCCGCTGTCGAGTTGAACTGATGGCGGCAGCCCGTCTTCGCCGGCAGCGGCCGGATGATAGACCGTTCCCGGCGCGGGCGTGATCGTGAGTTCGGTGCCGCAGCGCAGGATCTGTTCGTTCGGGTTGTTCTTGTCGGGGCTGAGAATGCAGGCGTCGGATTGCGCCGTGGCGGAACCGATGCCGGTCCAGGACGCCAGCGAGGCTACGGCGCAGCAAAGCAAGCGGGCGGCGGTGCGACATGCCATGGCGAAGCTCCCTTCTGTCCCGATGGGGCGAGCGCGGCGGCTCACACAATAAGGCCAATGATACAGGGCTTTGGCCGGAGGCGCCGCAATCCAGCCGCGGGTTTCCCCGGTTGCATTCGCGGGATCGCGCCGGCCGCGCGCGGGCTTGCCTACGGTCCGGGCCCGGTCCACCATTGCACCGCAGTATGGGGGGCGTCGCACGCGAGGCCGTCCGGTCGGCGCGGCGGCATCGCGGGTTTGCAGCTGGGGCGATGCCACGGCTCGGAGTTCCCTTCTTGTTTTCCAGTGATGACCTGCCGGCCGCGGCCTGTTCGCGCGAGTCCCTGCCGGTCGCCAAGCGGTAGGTTGGCTGCCATGATGGCCTATGTCTGGATCGCGATCGGCAGTGCGCTCGGCGGCATGGCGCGCCACTGGTGCACGATGGTGGCGACCGCATGGCTGGGCGCCCGGTTTCCCTGGGGCACCCTGTTCATCAATATCCTCGGATCGTTCGTGATCGGTTTTTTCTTCGCCCTCACCGGTCCCGAGGGCCGGTTCGACGAAACCCCGCTCAACGCGCGGCTGTTCGTCATGACCGGCATCTGCGGCGGCTACACCACCTTCTCCGCGTTCAGCCTGCAGACGCTTTCGCTGTTCCAGGAAGGCGCGTGGGGGCGCGGCGGCGCCTATGTCCTGGCATCGGTGCTGCTGTGCCTCATCGCAGTGTGGGCCGGTTATGCGCTTGCCGTCGCGATCAACGAGGCCGGGACCTAGGCCGCGGCGGCCGCCCCGACGGCAGGTGAAGCCTTGGACTGCCCTGGTTTCATTCCGCCGCCACTCTCCCCTATGATCGCCCGCAGCCGGCGGCGGACCAAGAACCGGACTTACAGGGAGTTCATGAGATGTTGGAATCCCCACAGGTGAAATCGCGCATCGGCGCCATTCTCCGCTCCACCAGCGGCAATTTCCTGGAGCAGTTCGACTTCTTCCTGTTCGGATTCTATGCCGGGCCGATTTCCAAGGCGTTCTTTCCCACCGGCAACGAGGTGACCGAGCTGCTGCTGACCTTCACGACGTTCTGGCTCGGCGCGCTGATGCGGCCGGTCGGCGCGATCGTGCTCGGTGCCTATCTCGACGAAATGGGCCGCCGCAAGGGCCTGATCGTGACGCTGTCGATCATGGCGATCGGCACCATCACCATCGCTTTTGCGCCGGCCTATGCGACCATCGGTATTCTCGCCCCGGTCCTGGTGCTGATCGGCCGCCTGCTGCAGGGATTCTCCGCCGGCGTCGAACTGGGCGGCGTGTCGATCTACCTGTTCGAGATCGCGACGCCCGGAAACAAGGGGTTCTTCACCTCGTTCCAGTCGGCGAGCCAGCAGGTCGCGATCTTCGTTGCGGCCATCATCGGCTTTGCGCTCAACCAGTCGCTGAGTCCGACCCAGATCGGCGACTGGGGCTGGCGCATCCCCTTCTTCATCGGCTGCCTGATCGTGCCGTTCATCTTCGTGATCCGCAGCTCGCTGGAAGAGACGCCGGAGTTCCTCGCCCAGAAGAAGCCGCCGACCTCGTCGGAGGTGCTTAGCTCGATGGTGGCGAACTGGCAGACCGTGTTTCTCGGCATGAACCTCGTCGCGCTGACCACGGTGATGTTCTATTTCATCACCGTCTACACGCCGACCTTCGGCAAGAGCGTGCTCAAGCTTTCGGAATTCGACAGCCTCCTCGTCACCGTCTGCGTCGCCATCACCAACTTCATCTGGCTGCCGATCGGCGGCGCGGTCTCCGACCGCATCGGGCGCAAGACGGTGCTGCTGACCATCGCTCTCATGGCCCTCGTCACCGCTTATCCGGCGCTGCGCTGGCTGGTGGCCAATCCGAGCTTCGGCAACATGCTCGCGGTCGAGCTCGTGTTCTCGTTCTACTTCGGGATGTACAATGGCGCCATGGTTGCGGCGTTGTCTGAGGTCGTGCCGCCGCATGTGCGGGCGTCCGGCTTCTCGCTCGCCTTCAGCCTCGCCGCGGCGCTGTTCGGGACCTTCACGCCGCTGGCGTCGACCTTCCTCATCAATGCGAGCGGAGACCGCGCCTCGCCGGGATACTGGCTGATGTTCGCGGCCTATTGCAGCATCATGGCGACGGCGGCGTTCTACCGCACCAACCCGCCGGCTGCGGCGACGACGCCGGCAACGGCATCGGCGGTGGCGAAGGCCCCGGCGATGGCATGACGGTCGACGACGTGACGCCTTATTAGGCGGTCCGAATGCATCCGAACGCGTCGCCGCGAGCGCTGTCGCTTCGGATTGAATCGCGTGGCGCCCCGAAGTCGTCGATTTTTGCATGGTCTGGTCCGAAAGGCCTGCCACTTCTTGGGATCATGCTCTAATGGGGAGGGGAGATGGCGGATCTGACCAAAAAATACGACGTGCTGGTGGTGGGCGGCGGCAATGCCGCGCTGTGCGCCGCCATCAGCGCGCGGCGGGCCGGCGCCTCGGTGCTGGTGCTTGAAATCGCGTCGAAATTCTACCGCGGCGGCAACACCCGGCACACCCGCAACATGCGCTGCGCCCACGACGCCGCCACCAAGGAGCTGACCGGTCCCTACACCGAGGACGAATTCTTCGACGATCTCATGCGGGTGACCGGCGGCAACACCGACGAGCCGCTGGCCCGCCACATGATCCGCGAATCGAAGGCGATGCTCGATTGGATCGCCGCGCAAGGCGTGCGTTTCCAGCCTTCGCTCGGCGGGACGCTCAGCCTCGGCCGCACCAATTCCTTCTTCCTGGGCGGCGGCCGGGCGATGCTCAATGCGCTGTACCGGACCGCCGAGCAACTCGGCGTCGAGGTCGCCTACCAGACCGAAGTCGTCGATCTCGAGATCGAAAACGGCATGTTCCTGTCCGCCACGGCGGTGCGCAGCGATCTGGCCGGCTTCGGGCGCGTCGTCGTCTATGCGAGCACGCTGGTCGCCGCCGCCGGCGGCTTCGAGGCGAACATCGAATGGATGAAGCAATATTGGGGCGAGCCCGCCGATAATTTCCTGGTGCGCGGCACCCGCAACAATCGCGGCACCGTGCTCAAGCTGCTGCTCGACAAGGGCGTCGGAGAAGTCGGCGATCCCACCCAGTGCCATGCGGTCGCGATCGACGCGCGGGCGCCGAAATACGACGGCGGCATCATCACCAGGCTCGACTGCGTCGTGTTCGGCATCGTCGTCAACAAGAACGCCGCGCGCTTCTACGACGAAGGCGAGGACATGTGGCCGAAGCGCTATGCGATCTGGGGCCGCCTCGTCGCCGGCCAGCCCGACCAGATCGCCTACATCATCTTCGATTCGTCGTCGCTCGAGATGTTCATGCCGTCGCTGTTCCCGCCGCTGCGGGCATTGTCGATCCGCGAACTCGCCGGCACGCTCGGGCTCGATCCCGAGGCCCTGGTGAAGACGGTGACGGACTTCAACGCCGCGGTGCGCCCGGGAACCTTCGACCACACCGTGCTCGACGATTGCCGCACCGAAGGAATCACGCCGCCCAAGAGCCACTGGGCGCGGCGCATCAAGACCCCGCCATTCTATGCCTATCCGGTGCGCCCCGGCATCACCTTCACCTATCTCGGGACCCGCGTGAACAAGGAAGCGCGCATGCTGATGAAAGACGGCAGGCCTTCGTCCAACATGTTCGCCGCCGGCGAGATCATGGCGGGCAACGTGCTCGGCCGCGGCTATGCCGCCGGCATCGGCATGACCATCGGCAGCGTGTTCGGCCGCATCGCGGGACGGGAGGCCGCCGCCAATGCACGGAACTAAGGCGCTCGCCGAGGCCGACCGGCTGATGGTGGTGTGCAACTCCTGCCGCTATTGCGAGGGGCTGTGCGCGGTATTCCCGGCGATGGAATTGCGCCGTGCCTTTCCGGACGGCGATCTCAACTACCTCGCCAATCTCTGTCACGGCTGCGGCGCCTGTTACGACGACTGCCAGTTTTCGCCGCCCCACGAATTCAATGTGAACGTGCCCAAGATCTTCGCCCAGGTCCGTGCCGATTCCTACCGCGCCTATACGTGGCCGGCGGCGCTGTCGGGCCTGTTCGATCGCAACGGGCGCGCCATCGCCATCATCGCGGCGCTGAGCGTCGCGGTGTTCGCGATCGGCTTCGTCGCCCTCGATGATCCGGCGGCCCTGTTCGCCAGCCATGGCGGGCCGGGCGCGTTCTATGCGCTGATGCCGCACGGCGCGATGGCGTGGGTTTTCAGCGCCGCGTTCCTCTACGCGATCGTCGCGCTCGCCCTGGGCGCGCGCAATTTCTGGCGCGACATCGCCGAGCCGTTCGCGACGCTGGCCGAGCCGCGCCCGCTCCGCCAGGCGGTCACGGACGCCTGCCAGTTGCGCTATCTCGGCGGCGGCGGCGTCGGCTGCATGAACGACGAAGAAAGCCGTGCCGATCACCGCCGGCTGTTTCACCATTTCACCTTCTACGGATTTCTGCTGTGCTTCGCCGCCACCTGCGTGGCGACGCTCTATCATTACCTGCTGGCGCGCGAGGCGCCCTATCCGTGGTACGACCTGCCGGTCGTGCTCGGCACCGTCGGCGGCATCGGGCTCATGATCGGACCGGCCGGACTGCTGCTCGCCAGATGGCGGCGCGATCCCGAAATGGCGGATGAGGCGCGCTTCGGCATGGACGCGGCCTTCATCGTCATGCTGTTCCTGACCAGCGCTACCGGCCTCGCATTGCTGGCGCTGCGCGACGAAGCGGCGATGGGCCTCTTGCTCGCGCTCCATCTCGGCGTCGTGTTGGCGCTGTTCATCACCATGCCCTATGGCAAGTTCGTCCACGGCATCTACCGCTTCCTCGCCCTGGTTCGCTACGCCAAGGAGCGCGGCGCCATGGCCGCGGGCCACAGCGAGGCCGGCTGAGGACTCGTCCGCCAACAATCGATTTAGTTTTCGTCCCCTCTCCCGCTTGCGGGGGAGGGTCAGGGAGGGGGCAAGACCACGGCACGGAGCTCGCTACGAGAGCCCCCTCCCCAACCCTCCCCCGCAAGCGGGAGAGGGAGCAAAAAGCCGTTCGTCAGGCGTCGGCGGATGCGTCAGCGCCGGGGATTATCCCGGTCGTCCAAGACGTCGTCGTAAAGAAAGCAATCATTGTGACCATAATCGACGCGGATGCCGGGCGCGGGATCCTCGATGACGAACTGATTGCAGACATCCACGACGTCGCGCCGCGAATCCCTGGTATCTCCCGCCTGCACGGCGGTCGTGCCCAGAAACATCAATAGAACAAGTCTGGTCATGAAACGTCTCCGTAATTGGAGGCTGGCGCCAATGCTGGTAACCGACTTTCGATGACTCCCGTGTGAAGCGCTTCACCCTCGGCTCCGGTTCGCCGTATCGACTTCGCGGTACGGGAGCACCGCACGCTGCGCGCATCCGGCCGTGGCAGCGGACGCGGATTGCGCTGCTGCGAGCAGGCGACGTCGCCGAATTCGAGGTATCGCGGCAGGGCGGCGTGCTGACCGTTCGCGCGCGCGCTGGCGGAAGAGATCGGGCCGCGCGTGCGAAACGATGTCGACAGGTGCCCGTCGCGCCTGCCGCCCGCCCGGGCACCGGGTTCGCCCGGCGCGAGATCGGGCGCGCATCCGGGCCGGTTGCCGGCGTAACGCGCCCTAATGGTAAGGCGCCCCGGGGCGCAACGTCATTCGAGATTCTTGTAGCGCCGGTCGTCGTAGAGGGCGCCCATCATCGGTCCGAGCTTTTCGCGAAACTCCCGCGTGCCGGCTGCGAGGGTATGGGCGTCGAGCGCCGGCTGGTCCTTCCAAAGCTCGATGACGGTGAAGTGGTTCAGCCGGTTGTTCTGCTGCCAGACTTCGTAACGCGCGGCGCCGGGCTCCCGGCGGGTGGCGGCGGCGACCTTCTTCATCATGTCGATGGTGGGGTCCTTGAACTGACCGGTCACGTCGACATGAGTGACCACGTAGACCGCGTCCTTGACGGCCGGCGCCGCGACCGGGCCGACATCGACGCCGGTTTCGAGCCGCTGGTCGTAAAAGGCGGCGCGCAGCGGGTCGAGCTGGTCGCGGAACTGTTTCATCGCGGCGCCGCCGCCATGGGCTTCGAACGCCTTCGCATCGTTCCAGGCTTCCAGGATGGCAAACTGGTTGGGCCGCTCGATCTGCTGGAGAACCTCGTAGCGCAGATTTCCGGCTTCCTTGCGGCTCGCGGCGGCAACCCGGCGGAGAAGATTCGCGGCCTCGGCACCGACCGACGGCGTGACTTCTATATACGTGACCACAAAAGCGGGCTGGTTGCCGGGCGTTTGCGCCGGTGCCCCCGAAGCAATCGCGGCCAGGCCCGCGGCGGCGATCAGTGCACCATGAATGACTTTCATTGAACCTCTCCTCGAATACCAGCCGTCCATGCGGTCCGATGACGGGTGGGCTCGTCACGAGCACCGTGGCGCGGGCATTTTCGACCCGAAGCGCCGTCGTCTCCGCGACCCCGCCCAGCCACATCACGGGATGTTGCAGAGTTCGGTTCCACGCGCAACGGTTTCATCGCCACGGCCTGCCCGGTCGCCTTTCGGCGCGGGCCCAGCCGGGGAGCGGCATTGCAGCAAGAAATATTCAGGCTCGGATCACTTCCGTCGGCGGCAATTTGCGACCGCAACGCTCTTGCTCAAGCACGGATATTGGCGTCGAATCGCTGCACTGGCTTGCCGGTTGACCGGCCCAAACCCGTGCTGAGCGTTCGATCGAATCACATGAGATCAGGAGATGCCCATGTTTATCGCCATGAACCGGTTCCGCGTCGCCAAGGGGTCCGAAGCCGCATTCGAGCATGTCTGGCTGTCGCGCGACACACATCTCCACAAGGTGCCGGGCTTCGTCGAGTTTCATCTTCTCAAGGGCCCCGAAGCCGAAGACCATACGCTTTACGCATCCCACACGGTTTGGGAGAGCCACGCCGCTTTCGAAGCATGGACGAACTCCGAGGCGTTCCGGGCCGCCCATCACCGGGCCGGCGACAACAAGCCTCTCTATCTCGGGCACCCGCAATTCGAGGGGTTCGAGGTTCGCCAGACGGTGGGACGGGGCAGGGCCGAGGTGGCGTGACCGCCCGATATCCCATTCTCCGGCGACCTCACCCTGTCTGCAGGATCGCGGCCGTCGCGCTTCATCGCGGTCGATCAGGCGGGCGTCGCGCAGCGAGGCCGCGGTGCGTGGCGCAATCGATCTGTTCACACGACCTCGGCGAGCCGCGGCCGCGGCGTCAGTACCAGCGCGAAATAGGTCTCCATGTCGGCGTTGAGGGTGAAGTGGAACCGCGAAAATGCGCGCAGCAGGTCCTGCTCGTAGTGGCGGAGTGCATCGCCGCGGCAGATCAGGAATTTGGGCGCCGCCACGATGTCTTCGCGGTCGATGATGGCGAGCAGGCGCATCTCGGGATGGCGGGCGAGATAGTCGAATACCGTCGTGACCACCAAAGGATAGCCGGGGTGCAACATGTCGTCGAGGCAGATGAGGCCATCGCGGTGCAGCGCGGCATGGATCAGCTCGAGATCATTGGCCAGGCATTCGCGGGAGTGGTGGCCGTCGACGTGAACGAAGCGGGCCGGCCGGGCGCCGAGGCGGGCGTGCAGGTCGCCCGCGGCGATCTCGCGGCTGTCCGCCTTCCAGCACACATAGCGGTCCGGCGAGAGGCCGTGGGCAGCGCAATTGGCGAGGAACCGGCCTTCGATCCCGGCGTCGGGCCAATCGAAGCGGTCGATGCCGATCGCCTTCTCGCCCGGCGCCAGGCCGAGCGCCATGGCGATGAAGAAGCGGCCCTCGAAGGTGCCGATTTCGACCGCGTCGCCGTCGATGCCGAGCGCCGTCTGGCGTCGGATCAGGTATCCGCAAATGGCGGCGGCGAAGCGAGAGGACATGCCGCGAACCCGCTCGTAGCTGTGGGCGAGGTAGCGGTCGATGGCGGGATGGCCGCTGGCGATGTCGATCATCGAACGCGTCCCAGCGAATTAAGGAGCGGCGGACTGCGGCACGGCAGTTTCCGATAAATCGTCGAAATAATACAGATAAACAACGGCTTCGCCAAGCGCGCAAACCTGTCAATCCCTGCCAATCCCTGCTCCCAATCCGCGGCCGGGAGGCGGCTTGGGGCACGGTCCCAAGTTGTCGGCACTTCTGCACCGATGGGCCATGCGGCGGCTCTATCTGCGCTTGCGGTTGGATATATTCTAGTGTAGCCTGACCGATAGCCCATAAGCCGTCTGCCAAAAATAAGTCGTTTGCATTGTGAGGGAGCGAAGTATGAAGCAAACCCATGCACTGGCTGCGATCGGTGCGTTCCTCGCGGGCACGGTTGCCCTGCTTGCGGTTACCAGCCCGTCGGTAAAGTCCGCCACTGCGGATACCGGCGCCCAGAGCGCGCCCTTGGATCAACATTCGGTCTGGTCGGCCTGGAAGGTGTATTGCGACACCTGCCATATCGGTCCCAAGGCACGGGCGAAAGTGAACCTGGAGGCCTTGGATCTCGCCAATCTCGACGACAACGGCGCCGTTTGGGAAAAGATACTGACGCAAGCTGCGCAACCACACGATGCCGCCTCCCGGATCGCCGATGCCCGATGAGGCCACCTTCCAGACCCTCATCAAGTCTATCACGGCTGAACGCGATCGCTTGGCGGACGTGAGGCCCACTCCCGGACGCCCCACGCTCCATCGTCTCAACCGGGCGGAATACGGCAATGCGATTCGCGATTTGCTGGCGCTCGACATCGACGTTGCGGAACTGCTGCCGCCCGACGACAGCGGCTATGGCTTCGACAACATCGGCGACGTGCTGACGGTATCGCCGGGCTTGCTGGAACGCTATCTGCTGGCAGCCGGCAAGATCAGCCGGCAGGCCGTGGGCGACACCAAGATGCCCGTGACCTATCAGACCTATGAGATTCCCCACGGGCTCAAGCAGGACGATCGCATGAGCGACGACCTGCCGGTCGGCTCGCGCGGCGGCACCACCATCCAGCACCGCTTTCCGGTCGACGGCGAATACGAGATTTCAGGTCGACCTGCAAAGGGGCAGAGCCGCAGGAGGTTTTGGGCAACGGGCGGGAGCGCACGCTCGATCTGAGGCTCGACGATCAAAGTGCTGAAGCTGTTCACCATTCGCGGCGTCGCGTGGTCGCAGGGCGGACATAAACACGGGCGTCAGATCATGAGGCGCGAGTCGGGTTATAAGATCCGCATGCCGGTGAAGGCAGGTACGCACACGATTGCCGCGGCGTTCCAGAAAGATACGGTGATGCCGGAAGGCATTCTGTTCAGGCAACGCTTCGACAACATACAGTCCCACTTCGAAGGCGTGGGCGGCATTTCGGTTGCCGGCCCCTACAATGTGCAAGGGCCCGGGGCCACACCGAGCCGCGACAAGATTTTTGTCTGTCATCCGACGGCCGCCGCCGAGGAAGAGGCCTGCGCGGAAAAGATTCTCACCGGCCTTGCGCACCGCGCCTATCGGCGGCCGGTTGCGGCGGACGATGTGCCGGAGCTCATGGCCCTCTATAAGCAGGGCGCCGAGACCGGCGGGTTCGAGGCGGGCGTGAGACTGGCGTTGCAGAAGATCCTGGTGTCGCCCGACTTCATTTTCCGCATGGAGCTCGATCCGGCGGGTACGCCTCCCGGTACGCGTTCGCCAGGTCAACGATGTCGAGCTGGCGTCGCGCCTGTCGTTCTTCCTGTGGAGCAGCATTCCCGACGACGAGCTGCTCGCCGTCGCCGAGCGGGGCGAGCTGAGCAATCCGACGGTTCTGGAGAGCCAGGTCCGAGCGCATGCTTGCCGATCCGCGCTCGCAGGCGCTGGTGAAGAACTTCGCCGGCCAGTGGCTGTTCTTGCGCAATGTCGCCTGCGGTACAGCCCGATCCGGCGGCCTTCCCGGACTTCGACGAGAACCTGCGCCAGGCGATGGGGAAGGAAACGGAGCTGTGGCTCGATAGCCAGTTGCGCGACGACCGCAGCGTCGTCGATCTGCTTGAAGACGAATTACACCTTCGTCAATCAGCGCTTGGCTGAGCACTACGGGATCAAGGGTGTTTACGGCAACGAGTTCCGCCGCGTCACGGTGGACGACCCGAACCGCCAGGGCCTGCTTGGACAAGCCAGCATCATGGCGGTGACTGCCTACCCGAATCGGACGGCGCCGACGATCCGCGGAAAGTGGGTGCTGGAGCAAATTTTGGGAACGCCGCCGCCCCCGCCGCCTGCCAATGTTCCGTTCTTGAAGGAGGACGCGACGCATACGAAGCTGTCCATGCGCCAACGCATGACCGAGCACGCGACCTCTCCCTCGTGCGCCGTTTGCCATCATATCATGGACCCGATCGGCTTTGCGCTGGAGAACTTCGACGGGCTCGGCAAGTGGCGCGAATTGGGCGGGGATTCGGGCACCGAACCGATCGACCCCTCCGGGGTTTTGCCGGACGGCACCGCGTTCAATGGGCCGGCGGGCTTGCGGGACGTGCTGCTGAGCAGGCGTGACCTGTTCGTGGAAAACTTCATCGAGCGGCTCCTGACCTACTCTCTCGGTCGCGGCGTCGAGGAGTACGACCGCCCCGTGATCCGCAAGATCTCGCGCGAAGCCGCCCCGGACGACTATCGCTGGTCGTCCATCATTCTCAGTATCGTCAAGACCAAGTCCTTCCAGATGATTCAGACGAGAGGAGCCTAGCAAATGTTTGTCACCGGTAAATCCATCGACCGTCGCGCGTTCCTGTACGGCACGGGTGCAGCCATGGCGCTGCCCCTCCTCGACGCCATGACACCGGCCTTCGCCAGTGGCGCGGCACGGCCGACCCGCATGGCATTCTTCCAGGTCCCGAACGGGATCATGAACCTGCAGAACGAGTTTTCGCAAAAGGAAGCCGGCGAGCTTCAAATCTCGCCGATTCTCCAGCCGCTCGCCGATTTCAAGGACCGCATGATCACGTTTGGCGGGCTCGATTCACAACAGGCCGCGGGGCTCGGGTTCGAAATCGCCGGCGATCATCCGCGCGCTTGCACCGCCTGGCTGACGGGAACTCACGCGAAGATGACGGCCGGCGCCGACCTGCATGCCGGAAAATCCGCCGACCAGATCGCGGCGGAGGAATTCGGCAAGGAGACCCAGCTCGCCTCGCTCGAGATCGCGCTGGAGTCGTCGGAAGTGGTGGGCTCCTGCGAGGCCGCCTATAGCTGCGCTTATTTCAATACGATCTCGTGGCGCGACGAAACCACGCCGAACCCGATGGAGCACCGTCCACGCGCCCTGTTCGAGCGGCTGTTCGGCGCCGCCGGCACCACCGATCCCAAGGTGCTGGCAGCCCTCCGGCAGGAGGACCGCAGCATTCTCGACGCCGTCAACGCGGATGTCAAACGACTGCGCGGAAAGCTCGGCGGCAAGGACCGCGGCAAGATCGACCAGTATACGGACGCGGTGCGCGATGTCGAGCGGCGCATCCAGCGGGCCGAGGCGCAGAAGGACCGCGACATCCCGGCGCTGGAAGGGCCCGGCGGAGTTCCGTCGGTCTTCTCGGACTACTACAAGATCATGGCCGATCTGATGGTTCTCGCCTGCCAGACCGACATGACGCGCGTCATTACGTTCCAGATGGGCCACGAGATGAGCCTGCGCTCCTATCCCGAGCTCGGATTCACCGACTCCCACCATTCGCAGACGCATCATCACGGCGAGCAGGAAAAGATCGCGAAGGTCATCCAGATCAACACCCTGCATACGAAGATGATGTCGTACTATCTGGACAAGCTGCAGAACACGCCGGACGGCGACGGCTCGTTGCTCGATCACTCCATGATCATGTACGGGGCCGCTCTGAGCGACGCCAACCTGCATCGATATGACGATCTGTCGATCCTCCTGGTTGCCGGCGGCGTCAATGGGATCAAGGGCGGACGGCACCTCAAATATCCCGCCCGGACACCGCTGACCAATCTGCTGCTCACCATGCTGGACAAGGCGGGCGTTCCCAACGTGGAGAAGCTGGGCGACAGCACCGGAAAGCTCGATTTGAGCGGGTCCGCTGTCAAGTCGGCCGCGCTCTGAGACGGCTTCGTTCGGGGTTATCCAGCCACCGTCTTTGTCGCCGGAATACGCCGGCGACAAAGATTGGGCGGGTGAGATCCTTCAAGCGGCCAGATCGCCGGGCCAGTCCCGGCGATGAGAGCTTCTAAAGCAACGTAAACCGCTTCAAGTTGGAGAGCGACGATGAGCATTAGGACAATTCTTCTGGCGGGTGTGCTGGGCGTGCCGCTCGTTGCGGGCGCGGCGCTTGCCGCCGGTACCGGCGACCAGTCGCTGGTGAATGCCGCCAAGCAAGGGGACCGTAGCGCGGTGCAATCGCTGCTCAACGGCCCTGCGAAGCAAGATGCCGCCGGCGCCCAGGGCGCGGCCGCGTTGATCTGGGCAGCGTCCCGCAATGATCTGGAGATGGCCGATCTCCTGTTGCGCGCCGGCGCGGACCCGAAGGCCGTCAACGAATACAGCGCAACGGCGCTTTATGCGGCCGCGAACCATGCCGATCCGTCCATGGCCAAGAAGCTCCTGGCGGCTGGGGCCGATCCCAATGCGGCGCTGGGGTCAGGCGAAACGCCGCTCATGGTGGCGTCCCGCGAGGGCCACGTCGACACGGTGCGCGCCCTGCTCGAGGGTGGCGCGGATCCCAACGCGAAGGAAAAGAATGCCGGACAGACGGCCTTGATGTGGGCGATCGCGGGTGGCCACTCCGCGGTTACCGAGGAGTTGGTGCAAGCACAAGGCCGACGTCAACCTCCGTTCCAAAGGCGGATCCACCGCGTTGATGTTCGCCGCACGAGGCGATACGGCCTCCGCCCGTACCCTGCTCAACGCCGGCGCCGACCCGAATGTGCAGATTCCGGACTGGGGCGGGACGGCCCTGATTATCGCCAGCACCATGGGCCAGGCGGATATTGTCGAGGCGCTGCTCAACAAGGGTGCCGATCCCAACTACCGGGATAACAACAGTTTCACCGCTTTGCATGCCGCCGTGCGGGATTCGGACTACGGCGAGGAACCAGCGCAAAGAGCCCGGGCAGTAGCGACCGTCAAGGTGCTTCTTGCGCACGGCGCGGACGCGAATGCGCGTCTCCATCAGGAAAAGCCCACCGTGCGCGCTCTGAACGAGCTTCAGTTCGAAGGCGCGACGCCGCTCGCACTGGCCGCGGAAGTCAATAATCTCGACGCCATCAAGGTGTTGGTGGCAGCCGGCGCCGACCCGAACATTCCGACCACGATGGGCTCGACGCCGCTGATTCTGGCGGCCGGGGCCGGCACGGACGTGCAAAGGGCACGTGCGGTCGAAGAACGGGACTTGGCGCTCGGGACGGCGAAATATCTGGTGGAACATGGCGCCGACGTGAATGCTGTCGGGGAGTTCGGCTGGACTCCGCTGCACGCGGCCGCCTATCAGGGATTGACTGACGTCATTGAATTCCTGGTGAGCAAGGGCGCGAAGCTCGATACCAAGGACAAGCTTGGGCAGACGCCCTTGAGCATTTCGCTTTCCATCCTCACCAAGGAGGCCGGGGCTCGCCGCCTTCAGATCCCGCGTAGATACAGAGGGGAGGTCGCCCAGCTTCTGCTGAAATTGGGCGCCACCCCGATCAGCAAGTCCGGGGTCAATGTCGTCGTGCAGCGCGCCGGGGACTTGGCTACTCAGGAGTAGTCATATCCTTAGCTGTCGGCTGACTAGCCACAAGGGTCATGCCCGCGCCTGTCGCGGGCATGACATTTTGGCGGCAGATCAGCTCGACATTGGATTGCATTCCAAAGTTCTGCCACTTAGGCTTGGCTTGTAGTCCGAATACATCTTCGCAAGGCAACCATTCGGCTTGAATTGGGACCTCGGGAGGGGGCTCATGAAAAACATCCTTGGCTGGTCTCGTGGCCTTTTGAACCTTTCGACGAAGTGGGCGTGCGTCGCGGCTGCGATCTGCTTGATGGCCGCTTTGACGCCTGCACCGGCGCTGGCGCAAGCGCGCCCCCAAGCGCGCCCCGCCGTGATCAATTCGTACAACGGCAGCGGATTGACGTTGCGCGCCTACATCAACGGCCTTCTCAAACAAAACCAGTTGGCGGACGGGCGTCGCGGACGCACCGCACGGGAATTTCTGGGACACGCTGAGCTACAAAGAGTTTACCACCGGAAACGTACCCGGAGTGGAAGACGGACCAAACCCGCCGTATCGGATCCTCATCGTCGGCAACGGGGCGAACTCGAACTTGGTGATGGCGCTGCAAGGGAAGGGGCCGCTGTTTGGTAATGCCGGCGCGTTCCCGCAAATGCCCGCCAACGCGGACCCACCGGGCAAGCCATACTTTACCGCTGCGCAGGTCGAGCCGATCATCGATTGGATCAACAGGGGTTGCCCCAATCCCGGCGGTACGTGACCACCGACCAATCGGGGGGCAATTGAGCCTGACCTCCGGTGGGCACACCGAGGAAGCGCAACGGCGCGAGCAGCCAATCAGCGCCGCGTAACGCGCTGGCGCGTGGTCGCGCCGGGGGTGACGTTGACCCGGTCTTGTGCTCGAGGGGCCCGCGCCGCCTCTTCATCTAACGACAGATCTGAAGCGGCGAGCTCCGTCCTGGTCGGCGGAGGCCATGGCTTAGAACCGCGGCATATCCCACAAAACGTAGCGCGGTGTGAGTTGCGACGAGCCTTGCTCAAACCAGGTTTTCCTGGTTTCTTGGCACGTTCGTCAGTATTCGAATGTCGGATCACTCTGTTTGGGCGCCGTGTCGATGCACTTCCCAAGGCTTGTCGGGTCGGTCTGCAGGGCCTGCATCGCCGCGGTTACGGCGCTCGTCCTCGTCTCCCCTGCCACGGCTGAAAAGGGAAAGCTGCGCGAACGGCTCACGCCCCAGGTCATGGCGGTTGTCTATCCCGGCGGCTTCGATCGGCTCGGGGCCGAGGAAGGATCGCCGCCAGCGATCGCGGTGTACAAGGACGACAAAATCGTCGCCTATGTATTTTCCACCCTCGATATCATCAACCCGCGTGGTTATTCGACGACGCCGTTCGACGTGATCGGCGGCGTCGATATCGGCGGCCGCATCACCGGGGCCAAGGTGGTTTTCCACAACGAGCCCCATGTGTTTGACGATCCTATTCGCCAAGCCAAGCTCGATACTTTTCTTGCGCGTGAGGCAGGCAAGCCTTTGCGCGGGGGAGACGACAGCGCCCTTCCGGCGGACTTTGTCGCCGGTGCGACCGTCACCGCGCGCGCCATGCGCGCCGCCGTCCGTACCACCGCGGGGCTGGTGCTGCGCCCGCGCGCCGCGCGGACTGTCGCGACGGCTCCGGCCCTCGACGATAGTTTCAAGCTGGCGTCCTGGGATTCGCTCCTCGCCGCCGGTGTCGTGGTGCATCGGCGGGTGACGTCGGACGAGGTTGCGGCGGCCCTTGCCCAGGCCGGCGCGTCCGATGCCAAGCTGGAGGTGCCCCTCCGCAACGGCGATGCTCTCTATATCGAATTCGCAACGGCGCTGTTCACGGTGCCCTCCGTCGGCGGCAACCTGATCGGCATGCTGAATTTCGAGGATTACAAGCGCCAGCTGCCCAGCGGCGCCCAGGCGATCTTCATCGCCTCCAGCGGTCCTTACGATTTTCTCGGCAACAAATTCTTTCTCGACTCCGAGGGCCGGCGCTTCGATCGGATTCGGGTGGTACAGGACGGGAAGACTTTCGGCTTCGTGCAGGACGACTATCGATGGACCACCCTTACCGCCGAGGGCGTCCACGGGGTGCAGAGCGCCGGGCTGTTCAGCGCTGCCTGCCGATGCCGGCTTCGACCCCTTGAAGCCGTGGCGGCTGGAACTCCTGGTCAATGGCGCTGGGCGCCGCGCCGGTGACGATCGCATTCGGGCTCGACTACAAGGTCCCGGACGCGCAGGCGCTGGCGAGCCTCGACGAAGGCGAGCGTCGCAGCCCGGCCGCGTCGCTGATCAAACCGGTGTCGCAGACGGTAAGGACGGCGATTTTGCGCTGGATTCCGACCCGCCGCCGGTCCCCCCTTGGGTCGAGGCTTGGCACGACGGCCGCGTCAATGTTGCGATTCTTGCCGTGCTCCTCTCGGTGCTCACCTTGATCTTCATATTCCAGGCGACGCTGTCGCGCTTTCGGCTCGCGCACCGGCTGGTGCGCAACGGGTTCCTGCTGGTCGTTCTCGTCTGGCTCGGCTGGACCGTGGGCGCACAACTGTCGATCGTCAATGTGGTCAACTATCTGAAGGGACTTTTCATCGGCGTCGACCTCGGTTTCTATCTTGCCGAGCCGCTGATGATCATGATCGCCGTCTACACCCTGGTCTCCGTGGTGCTGATCGGGCGCGGCGTGTTTTGCGGCTGGCTGTGCCCGTTCGGAGCGCTTCAGGAACTGCTCGGCCAGTTGTCCCGCGCCCTCGGCGTTCCGCAATGGAACCCCGCACCTGCGCTGGAGAAGCGCCTGTGGATGGGCAAGTATATCGCAGCCGCAGCGGTGCTGGCCTTGGTGCTGACCGGGCTCGATCCGACCGGACAATCGATGGAGATCGAGCCGTTCAAGACGGCGATCACCTCGAAATTCATTCGCGCCTGGCCGTTTGTGCTCTATGCCGGCTGCCTTGCTGGCGATCGGGCTGTTCTCGGAGCGGGCCTATTGCCGTTTCCTCTGCCCCTTGGGCGGCATGCTCGCAACCCTCGACCGGCTGCACCTGCTCGATCTGCTCAAACGCCGTCCCGAATGCGGCAATCCCTGTCATCTGTGCGAGCGGTCGTGCCCCGTGCGGGCGATCGAGAAAACCGGCAAGATCGTCACGGCAGAGTGCTTTCAGTGCCTCGATTGCCAGGTCGAATATTACGACGACAAGCGCTGCCCGCCGCTGGTGCGCGCGGCCAAGTCACGCGCCGAGCCGAGACCGGCGGCGGTCGTCATGTCCGAGAACGTTTGAGGCGACGCGCACCGATAAAGGTGCGTGCGTGGCGGTCGCGGGTATCGGGCCTCTCCGCGTAAAACGGCAGAGACACGCAGGCGCGGCGTCCGGGTCTCGAGGAGAAAGCACGCTGCTTCAGGAGAGCTGTCGTTTCAGAGCGAAACGCACAGCGCCCTGGAGCTCCGCAATCTTTAGGCTCGCCTGCTCTCAGAAGGTCTGAAAGCCTTTCGGGTCTCATGCTCGCTAGATGGACCCCAGCAGTGCGGTCATCCGTGCCGCGACCAGAACGACGCACCACGCCAAAAGGGTGGGCCCAACGAGCTTGGCCGCGTCCGAAGAGACCGCCCCGGCCGCTTCCCATGAGGCGGCCTCTCGCTTCATTATGCCATAAAGGTAGATCGTGAGAACGACGCCGACGATGATGAACAAGGACTTGAGCAAGAAGGCACCATCGGCGACGTAACGCGTCGGCTTCGTCCCCCACAGGACGAACCCGGTCGCGAATTCCACCACGAACGCGACCCAGAGCACCGGGAACAGGCGCTTGAGCGAGGTATAGGGAATCGTCTCGAACAGCCCGAGCAGTCGCAACGTTATGACGAAGATCAAGCCGATGATGACCGCCGTCCCGAGCGTGTGGAGCGTGACCACGAACGGCCATCCCCATACCAACTCGCCCCGGACCCAAGCCGCAAACGGCGAACTTTCCAACCCTGTAAGCACCGCTCAACCCTCCCTTTATTCTATTAACTTGTTCCCCGCGCGTGAGACGGCTATTGGCCGCTTTTCCTCACGCTGTTGTTCAACAAGTACAAAGCGAAGAAGGCAGCCGCAAGCACACACGCATTGACCGCAACGACTGCCAGAACAACTTGAAATCCACCCATACGCCATCCTCCCGATCAAAGAAAGGCGAGCATACGGCCGCCCACCAGCACCCCGGTCCAGGCCAGCAACACGAACACGGCGACCAGCTTCGCAACGACCGGCGCGTCCTCTCCCGGTTTGAGGTTCCATACCCGGTTGGACAGCGAGAAATACAGAACCGCTATCGCGCCGATCGTAAGGAAAGCGATCTTCGGTGCGAACGTGTAATCGCTCACCACGTATCGGTAGGAATCCGCGAGCATCATCAGCATCCCGCTGACGACGTTAATCAGCACTCCCAGAAATCCCAGCAACAGCAGCCGGTGCACGGCGGCAAACGACACCGATTTCCAGAAGCCCAGCACCCGCAGCACGACCGCAAACACCGCGCCGAATATCAGGCAGTATCCGAAGTAATGCACGATCTGCCAGGGCAGGAACCAAAGCATGTTCTTCATCAGTGCTTCGATCGCAGTGGACGTCCCCTCTGTATCGGTCGGCATTATCTCGGTCGCGATGCGGATCTCGGGGTGATTGATCTGCCCACCGCGATGGCCGGTTTCCGCCATTATGGCGAGGGTGACCACCGCGAACAGCATGACCAAAGTGAGCGACGCTTTGGAAAAGCGTCCCACATACCGATACCGCCACAGCTCGATCCATGCGGCCGCGCCGGTAAATGCGAGGCCAAACAGCGTCAACAACGCCATATCGCGATGAGCGTTGATCGCGGCCTTGGAAATCTCCGGGATCACCGGCTGCGTCAAAGCCCACATGGTCGCGGTGCCGGTGACATAGGTGGGGACGCCGACGACGCTGCAGATGACAAAGAGGACGAGGGTGGCCCGCTTCATGAGATCGTTGTCGGTGACGAGCCCCACCACGAAAAACGCGATCGCAAACACGAAGCCGACCGTGGGAACGTGGTTCAGGATCATGTGGACATGCGGCCAAATCGCCGGTGTCGACACGTCGGGAATGACCACGGTTGTCTGCAACTCGCGGTGACTGATTTCCCAGCCACTCGCTATGGCCATCAGGACCAGGGTGACGACTGCGAGGCCCGAAACCACACGGAATGTCATGACGGTCGGGGAACCGGAGCGGCCGGATCGCCACAGCTCCACCCAGGCGACTGCCCCCGTCACGATGAGAGCGAGAAGCGCCGCGATCCCCCAATTGTAGTGGGTGTTCATCATCGGCCTGGAAATGCCCGGCGTCGTGGACAGCACCGCCATGGAACCGGAGCCGCTGAAATAAGTCGGCACCGACAACAGGGCCAACGCGCCAAACATGAAGAGGCAGGTCCGCTTGATGCCGTCATTGTCCGCGACGGAACCGGTGACGTAGAAGCCGAGCACGATCAAAAGCCCGAATGACGGGAATACGCTCACCAGAATGTGCAAATGCGACCAAGATTGTGGGATCAGGTGCATCTCAAAGTCCTCCCTACACCGCATTCACTATCGCGGGTATGTTTTTTGTAAGCTTGTTTCCAGCAAAACCCGCTCGCTCCCCCGCCGCCTTTGCGGCCGAACGAACCGATCCGCCGGCGGATTTCCCGCAAGCTGGGATTCACGGCGTCTGATCCGAGGTGTCCCTGCGACAACTTTACCCCAGGAATTTTGGAAACACCAGTTGCCAAAAATTTCTGTCGTCGCGGCGGCCCTCTATCAGCGGGCAGGTCGCGCGCGCTGCGAGCGAGGTCGAGGAAACAGCTATGCACGTTTCGCGAACGCGAGCGTCGCCGACTTGCCGATGGAAAGAACCGCCGGTGACGGGCCGGTGCGTCGGCGTGCTGCCTCCTTCACCCCTGCCACTGCGCGGCTCGCAATATATCCGCGCCACCCATGGGCCGGCGCGATGCGGTGGCCCGGGCTGGTGCACTGCGATAGATCGGGCTGTGATTGACTTGCGCAAAGCGTTCTTCCATGAAGAATTGATGTAGCCCTTGACAGGATGAAAGGAGCCAATGCGATGTCCAAGCTCTCGTCGCTGTGCGTCACCGCCGGAGTGATGTGTGTTCTCGCGGCTCCATGGCCCGTCCTCGCCGAAGGGGCGAAACAGGACGGCGTGCCGAATTTCGGGCCCGACCCCAACACCGCCTGGACGTCGGACCGCCCCGCCAGCGACGATTTCCTGCCGCCGCCCGGCGGGCCCGGCCCGGTCCTGTCCGACAAGGCCCGGCCCTATGTTCCCAATGGCCAGGGTCAGCCGACCTATCGAATTGCCGACCTCACCAATCCGATCCTGAAGCCCTGGGTCGTGGAGCGGATGCGAAAGGCCAATGAAGAGGTGCTCGCCGGAAAAGTTCCGTTCATCGCCCGGGAGAGATGCTGGCCCGCAGGGGTTCCCGGCCTGGACATCTATAATCGGGGCCAGCCGGTCCATTTCGTCCAGACCCCCAAGGAGGTCTTGTTCATCAACGAGCTCTACGGGCAGATCCGCCACATCTACCTCGACGTGCCGCATTCCGCGCATGTCACGCCATCCTGGTACGGCGAATCCGTGGGCCATTACGAAGGCGACGAACTGGTGGTCGACACGATCGGGCTCAATGACCGGACCTTCGTCGACAATTACCGCACCCCGCACACCGACCAGATTCATGTCGTCGAGCGCTTCAAGATGGTCGATGGCGGCAAGACGCTGCAGGTTTTCGTCAGCGTCGACGATCCGGGCGCCTTCAACATGCCGTGGTCGGCGATCCAGCATTGGCGGCGGATAGATCGAACCCCGCTGATCGAAGACGTTTGCGAGCCGAACAACGACTTCTTCTTCGGCTACGGAGTCGCGCCGCTGCCGCATGCGGACAAGGCGGACTTCTGACCGTCGGCCGCATTCAGGGCGCCGCATCTCCCTATTCGGAGCCGGCGGCGCCGGCGCCGGGCGGAGTGACTTCGAAGGCGAAGTGGAACACCGGCAGGTCCTCGCCCGGATGATCCTGCTCGGCGGTAAGCTGCGGCAGGCGATAGTTCACCGGCCGCGTCTCCTTGCCCTTGTAGATCGCCGGATAGAGATCGATGAAGTGCCAGCCCGGCTCGCCGGTGGCCTGCATCAAGATCTCGACGTCGCCCTGGCTGTTGAAGCCGCAGGCATAGCCGCTGTGGCCGTTATCATAGACCACGGTGTAAATGTTGGCGGACTCGCTCCAGCCCACGCCCTTGATGTGAATCCTGAACGTGGTCTCGACCGGTCCCCGGGAGACGTCGAGCGGCAGCGCGGTCGGCGCCACCCAGAACGTCCCGGTCTTGCGCTCGCCGGTCCCGGTGTCCGCCCATAGCCCGTGGGAGCCGCCGAGATCATCGGGCGCCTTGAACCGGAACTCCACTTTGCCGGCGGCGTCCGCGGTGGCCTCGGCGACCTTTCGGGATCGCTCCTCCCAGCCGCCGGTCGCGGCGGAACGGTCGCCGCTGCCGCTGGTCATTCGCGAAGCAATCGTGCTCACCGCTGCGCCGCCGCTGATGCGATTGCCGGTCACGGTCGCCCAGTTGAGCGCCGCGGTCTCGCCCGGCGCAAAGCCGGACCCTTTGACCACCACCGGCTGGTCGACGCCGGAGAATGCAGGTGTCGCTACGAGCTCGCCCTGGGGCGGCAGCCGGCGCACCTGCGCCTGGGCCTGCAGGGGCGGCGGCGGCGGCAGCACCGGCGCTCCCGCCGTGATGTTGAAGCCCACCTTGAATTGCGGCCGGTCCGGTGCCGGGGACTGCTGCATGTTGCGATAGGGGAAGGTGAAGTCGGAATGCACCACCTCGATCACATGCCGTCCCGGCCGGCCTGCGGCCGGCAGCGTGAAGCGGGCGGTGCCACCGGTGGTGACGGTAGAAATCCAGCCCGCGAAGCGGTTGTCGTAGAGCATCACCCAGCTGCCCTCGAGCTCGCGCCAGCCGATGCCGTGGACCTCGATGGGAATCGGGGTGCCGACCGGAACGTTGTCGGCCAGGAGCCCCACCGTCATGTCGATGCTGAAGGCGTCCTTGGTGAGGAGCCGGCTGCCCTGCTGCAGCATGATGTCGTGCTGGAAGCCGAAATCGTCCGGCGCGGTGAATGTCGCCGCAATGCGGCCGGCAGCGTCGCTCCTGACGGTGGCGATCCGATAGGCGGCAGGCGTGTATTCGCGGCCGAAATACTCGGCGCTCGAAACTTTCCAGCTGCCCGTCACGGTGCCCCAGACCAGGTCCAATTCCTGCCCGGCGGCGAAGCCTTCGCCGGTCACCGTCACCGGCGTCCCGACCGGACCATGGGCCGGGCTGACCCTGATCTGCCCCACATAGCCGCCCGACGGCTCGGCGAGCGGCGCGGCGGGGCCGAGTTCGGCAGCCCGCGGCGCCGCGACGCCGTGCTGCGGGAATGCGAGCAAAAGCCCGGCGAGCGCGCAGCCAAGCGCCACCGGCCGTCCGTGTCCGACGCCAAGCTGCATGACGAATGCCTTCCGTTGGATCAGGGCTTCTTGATCTCGATATCGCCGGCGACGACCTGAAACTGCGAGGTCACGCGCTTGAACGGCTCCCAGGTCGCCGTCTGGCCCTGCATATCCGTGGCCGTCGCCTTATAGACGAGCGTGCCGTTCGGATAGTTCGACGGGATGGTCCAGATCGCCGTCCAGAAGAAATCGGTGGGGTTGGCGCCGCCAGGATGCGGGCCGTATTGCGCATTCAACTTCTGGCCATCGGGCAGCTCCACAACCAGGCTCTTTAGCCCCGTTCCGTCCAGGACCTTTCCATTCTGGTCGAGCACACGGAAGCGCCAGACGACTTTTTCGAGGTGTTTGAACTGGTTGTCCAGCACGCAGAACGGGCCAGGCGCGCCCGCCTGGGCGCCGCGCACCATGTCGCCTTCGAAGAACAGCTTGGCGCCAGCGACCTGAGCCTGCGCACCGCCGGTCAAGCCGAGAACTGCACCGGACAAGGCAACTGCAACAATCGTCGATGTCTTCATGGATGATTCCCTTCCAGCCGAAAATGTCCCGAGATGCTTCTGGTAGACCTGACGGCAATATTATCGCGCCGACCGGCCGGTTGAAAGGGGGGATCGCGTGGAAATATTCCCCGGCCGCGCGCCGTGACGGACCGAATCTGATCTGGATCAATGAACAATCCTCCGGGCACGCCAGCTTGGCCGACAAGGCCAAACTTCCGACGCGGACCGAACGTGTTTCCGGCTTCGCTCCGGCGTCGCGTCGTCATGAAGTTTGCGGCCGGGAGGACATACCGTGAGGATGAAACGCCTTTTGACGGCGGCAGCGATCGCCATGCTGTTGGCCGGATCGCTCGACGCCCGGGCCGCGGGGTCGCAATCGGGGCATTGGGCGCAGGCGAGCCTGTTCCATCAGATGGACACCAACAAGAACGGCACCGTGTCTAAAATCGAGTTCCTGCGGTTCATGAGTTGGAAGTTCAACCGTCTCGACACCAACCGCAATGGCAAGCTCGAACGCAAGGAGCTGCTTCCCCTGGTTCGTGGCGGGGCGATGCGGTACTGATCCGGGAAACGGGCGCCGGCGGGTATCGCGCCTTGTTGACAGGAGCGGGGCGCGAAATACAATGCATCCACGTGCCGCCCGGAGAGGCGGCACGTTTCATTTTGCGCCCAATCTGCGGTCACCCAATCTGTGGTCAACCCGATCTGCGGTCAACCAACGAACGAGCCCGTGTCGTGACCTCGCACCTATTGCCGACCTATGCGCGCATCGACCTCACCTTCGAGCGGGGCGAGGGGGCCTGGCTGATTTCCACCGACGGCGAGCGCTATCTCGATTTTACCGGCGGCGTCGCGGTCAATGCGCTGGGGCATGCGCATCCCTATCTGGTCGAGGCGCTGAGCGCGCAGGCGCACAAGCTGTGGCACGTGTCGAACCTGTTCCGGATCCCGGAAGCCGAGCGGCTGGCCGAGCGGCTGTGCGCCGCTACCTTCGCCGACCTCGTGTTCTTCTGCAATTCCGGCGCCGAGGCGATGGAGTGCTCCATCAAGGTGGCGCGCAAGTACCAGTTCGCCAGCGGCCGGCCGGAGCGCTACCGCATCATCACGTTCGAAGGCGCCTTTCACGGCCGCACCTTGGCGACGCTGGCCGCCGGAG
Organism: uncultured Alphaproteobacteria bacterium; assembly: GCA_963795865.1. Taxonomy (GTDB): domain Bacteria; phylum Pseudomonadota; class Alphaproteobacteria; order Rhizobiales; family Xanthobacteraceae; genus JAJPKK01. Next base: position 101,473 of record CAWCJX010000030.1, on the reverse strand, counting down.
GACAGAAAAAATACCTGGAGGGTTTCGGTCCGGTGGTGCCGGGCTTCGACCAGGTTCCGTTCGGCGACTTCGAAGCGGTCAAGCGCGCCATCGGCCCGGAGACCGCGGCGATCCTGATCGAGCCGATCCAGGGCGAGGGCGGCGTGCGGGTGGTGCCGACCCCGTTCCTCAAGGGCCTGCGCGAACTGTGCGACGAGCACGAGCTGGTCCTGGTGTTCGACGAGGTACAGACCGGCATCGGCCGTACCGGCAGCTTCTTCGCCTATCAGCGCTGCGGCGTCACGCCCGACGTTATGGGCGTCGCCAAGGCGCTGGGCGGCGGGTTTCCGGTCGGGGCCTGCCTTACCACCGCGGAGGCCGGCAAGGGCATGACCGCCGGTACCCACGGCTCGACCTTCGGCGCCAATCCGCTGGCCATGGCGGTCGGCAATGCGGTGCTCGACTTGGTGCTCGCTCCGGCGTTTCTCGACAAGGTCCAGCGTAGCGCGATCCTGTTTCGCCAGCGCCTCGCCGAGATCAGGGACCGCCACCCCGGCGTCATCGCCGAGGTGCGCGGCGAAGGCCTGCTGCTCGGCCTTCGCGCCGTCGGTCCGAACGGCGAACTGGTCGAGGCGTTGCGGGCCGAGAAGCTACTCGCCGCCGCGGCCGGGGATAACGTGGTGCGCTTGCTGCCGCCGCTGATCGTCGACGAGCCCGAGATCGCGGAAGCGATCCATCGCATCGACAGCGCCGCGACGCGGATCGCGCGCAGCCGCCACGAAACCGCCGAGGTCGCCGGGGCGCAGCCATGAGCGCCGGGCCTCGGCACTTCCTCGACCTCATCGACATCGCGCCCGGCGAGTTGCGTTGCATCATCGACGACAGCCGCGCCATGAAGTCGGGCGCCGGCAATCCGGGCGCCAGCAATCCGGGCGCCAGCAATCCGGGCGCACTGCCGATCGCCGGCAAGATGCTGGCGATGATCTTCGACAAGCCGTCGACCCGCACGCGGGTCTCGTTCGACGTCGCGATGCGCCAGCTCGGCGGCGATACCATCGTGCTGACCGGCCAGGAAATGCAGCTCGGCCGTGGCGAGACCGTCGCCGACACCGCCCGGGTGCTGTCGCGGTATGTCGACGCCATCATGATCCGGACCCTCGAGCACGACATGCTGATCGAGCTTTCGCAGCATGCCACCGTGCCGGTGATCAACGGGCTGACGCGGCGCTCGCATCCGTGCCAGATCATGGCCGACGTGATGACTTTCGAAGAGCGTCGCGGGCCGATCCGCGGGCGCAAGGTGGCATGGACCGGCGATGCCAACAACGTGCTGACGTCGTGGATGCATGCCGCCCGCCAATTCGATTTCAAGCTGGCGATCGCGACCCCGCCGGAGCTCGCGCCGAAACGAAAGGTGCTGGAATGGGTCAAGTCGTCCGGCGCCGCGATCGAGATCGGGCACGACCCCGAGCTTGCGGTGAAATCCGCGGACTGCGTCGTCACCGACACCTGGGTTTCGATGGGCGACAAGGACGGCGCGCGCCGGCACAATCTGCTGCGCCCCTACCAGGTCAACGGCGCGCTCATGGCGAAAGCGAAATCGGACGCCATATTCCTGCATTGCCTGCCGGCGCATCGCGGCGACGAAGTCACCGACGAGGTCATCGACGGGCCCCAATCGGCGGTCTTCGACGAAGCCGAAAACCGCCTCCATGCGCAGAAGGGCATACTGGTCTGGTGCTTCAACACGAGTTCGCGATGACGGGTCTGGAGGCCACTTCGCGCGCGCCCGCCGCCGATGCGGCCGACGACGTCATCCTGCCGTTCGAGGTGGCGACCCTCGATTTGCGCGGACGCGTCGTGCGGCTCGGGCCCGCGCTCGACGATATCCTGAACCGGCACGCCTATCCGGCGGCGATCTCCAAGCTGCTCGGCGAGGCGATCGTGCTCACCGTGCTGCTGGGGTCTTCGCTCAAATTCGACGGCCGCTTCATCCTCCAGACCAAAACCGACGGTCCCGTGCGCATGCTGGTGGTCGATTACCGCAGTCCCGGGCGGGTGCGCGCCTGCGCCCAGTTCGACGCCGCGGCGATGGCGGGCGCCGCGCCCAGATCGGCGGGCGAACTGCTCGGCCGCGGCCATCTCGCCATGACCATCGACCAGGGCCAGGAGATGAGCCGCTACCAGGGCCTGGTGGCGCTGAGCGGCGGCAATCTCGAAGATGCCGCCCACGAATATTTCCTGCGCTCGGAGCAGATCCCGACCCGGGTTCGGCTCGCGGTCGCCGAGGAACTGAGCGCGGGTGCCGGCGGCCCTCGCCACCGCTGGCGCGCCGGCGGCATGCTGCTGCAATTCCTTCCCAAGAAGGCGGAACGGATGCGGGGCCCCGACCTCGATCCCGGCGACGCCCCGGCGGGCATCGCGCGCCATGACGTTCCGGAGGACGAGGCCTGGATCGAGGGCCGGTCGCTGATCGCCACCGTCGAGGACATCGAGTTGATCGATCCGTCGCTGTCGAGCGAGCGGCTGCTCTACCGGCTGTTCCACGAGCACGGCGTGCGGGTGTTCAAGTCCGCCGCGGTCGAGGCGAAATGCTCGTGCTCGCGCGACAGCGTCACCAACATGCTGAAGAGCTTTTCGCAGGCCGACCGCGCCGAGATGGTCCAGGACGGCGTGATCTCAGTGACCTGCGAATTCTGCAACGGCAGATACGTGTTCGCGCCCGCCGAGGTCGAAGTTGCCGAGGTGGCGGGTGAAGCGTCGAAATGATTGCTTGCGCTGCCGGCCCGGCCGCATCGCCCCGGCGGCGGCGCCCGCTAATTCAGCGTGCGCTTGGTCTCCGGGCCGTCGAGCGAAAACGCGGGAATGTCGATGTCGAAGCGCTCGCCATCCGTCGTGACCATGCCGTAGGTTCCCATCATGATTCCGGACGGGGTCGGCAGCGGCACGCCGCTGGTGTATTCGTAGGACGCCCCGGGCTCCAGCACCGGCTCTTCGCCCACCACGCCGGCGCCGCGCACCTCCTGGATGCCGGCCGAACCCGTCGGTGATGCGCCAGTGGCGGGTCTTGAGCTGGACGGTGACCGGACCGCGGTTCGCAATCCCGACCGTGTAGGCCCAGAAATAAAGGCCTTTCTCGACCGATGACTTCTCGGGCATGAAGCGGGGCGACACCGTCACCTCGATGTTGCGGGTCACTGTCTGGTACATGGGCGTCCTCAAATCGTCCGAAAGCCTTTTCATCGTTGCGAGGCAGTGAACAGGTTCAGCGCCGCGGGCGCAACCGTGGGCGCGGCGGTGGATTAATACTATCGTCGCATCGCCCGCGCATCCCTGATCTTGCACGATCGCGGCGCCGGGAAATCTGGCGCCGGATGCCGCCGCCGTCGAAGGAATCCTGATGCCACTACCTGCGCCCGGCGAACGCGATCTGCGCCTGGATCTGTTTCGCGGCCTCGCGCTGTGGCTCATTTTTCTCGATCACATCCCCTCCAACATCGTGAACTGGATCACGATCCGCAATTACGGCTTCTCCGACGCCACCGAGATCTTCGTTTTCATCTCCGGTTACACCGCGGCGTTCGTGTACGGCCGCGCGATGCGCGAACGCGGGGTCGTGGTGGCGAGCGCCCGCATCCTCAAGCGCACGTGGCAGATCTATGTCGCCCATATCTTCCTGTTCGCGATCTACATGGCGGAAATCTCCTACGTGGCCGCGACCTTCGAGAACCCGCTGTACGGCGAGGAGATGGGGATCTTCGATTTCCTGCGTCAGCCGGACATCACCCTGGTGCAGGCGCTGCTGCTGAAGTTCAAGCCGGCCAACATGGACGTGCTGCCGCTCTACATCGTGCTGCTGGCGGGATTTCCGCCGATGCTGTGGATCTTGTTGCGGGCTCCCGCCGGAGGCCTCGGCGCTTCGCTGCTGCTCTATCTCCTGACCTGGAACTTCGGGTGGAACCTGCCGGCCTATCCGAACGGATATTGGGTGTTCAACCCGTTCGCCTGGCAGCTTCTGTTCGTGTTCGGCGCCTGGTGCGGGCTCGGCGGGGCGAAACGCCTCTCCGCTCTGATCGAATCGCCGATCACCTTTGTCGTTGCGGTGCTCTATCTCGTCTTCGCCTGCGCCATCGCGTTGACCTGGTACATCCCCGGACTCGACCATTTCGTGCCCAAATGGCTCGAAGCCTGGATGTATCCGATCGATAAGACCAACCTCGACGTGCTGCGGTTCGCCCATTTCATGGCGCTCGCCGCTGGTGACCGTCCGGCTGGTGCCGCAGCAATGGACGTTCCTCAATTCGCTGTGGCTGCGGCCGGCGATCCTGTGCGGCCAGCACTCCCTGGAAATCTTCTGCCTGGGCGTCTTCCTGTCGTTCGCCGGCCATTTTGCCATGGTCGAGATCAATGAGGGCATTGCGATGCAGATCGCCGTCAGCGTGTTGGGCATCGTCGCAATGGTTGCGACAGCCGCTCTGATTTCGTGGTACAAGAGGGTAGAAGGACGAAGTCCCGGATCGCGGCCTGGACCGCCAGGCGCCACTACCCTCTAGGGAGGAGGGTCATGAGACTGTTGGCAGCGGCGCTCGCCTGCGCCCTGATTGGCGGCGGGGCATCCGCCAAGGACACCGAGGGCTGCATCGCTGCCGCCGGCGCGGTCTCGCCGGATTTTGCCATGCCTCACGTGGCCGCAGCGATCGCCAAGAAGCGGCTCGATGTGGTGGTGATCGGCAGCGCCTCTTCCGAGCTCACGGGCCCGTCCGGCTCCAACATCGCCTATCCCACCCGTCTTGCGGTGGCGCTGGGCAATCTCCTGCCCGGCGTCGCCGTCAAGGTCACGACCTATGCGCAGGCGCGGGAAACTGCGGGTGAAATGGAGCGCAAGCTGTCGCGGATCGCGGCGCAATCCAAGCCTGCTCTGGTGGTCTGGCAGACCGGCACCGCCGATGCGATCCGCGGCGTCGATCCCGATGATTTCCGCCTGGCGCTCGAAGACGGAGTGGATTCGCTCCGGGCGGTCGGCGCCGATACCGTCTTCATGAACATGCAATACAGCCCGCGCACCGAAACCATGCTGGCGGTGGGCGCCTATGGCGACGCGATGCGCATGATTGCACTGCAGCAGGAAGTCGTCCTGTTCGATCGCCTCGCGATCATGAAGCGGTGGAACGAAGCCGGTGTTTTCGATCTTTATGCTGCAACGCGCAAGACCGATGTCGCCGAGCAGGTCCATGACTGTCTCGGGCGCCTGTTGGCCAAAGTCGTCGTCGAGGCGGCAAAATTGACAAGCGCCGACAAAAAAGACATTCCTTGATGATGCTCCCGTCGCCGCGCTTTCCCATCGCTCAGAAAGTCATCGCGTTCGTGGCGGCTGCCTTGGCCGCGACGGCGCTGGTGCCCATCAAGGCCGGTGCGGCGACCTATGCCTGCGCCGACAAGGATGCGCTGACGCGGCTTTCCTACCCGCTGGTGCACATGGCGCGACGGATCGCGGTGGGGCATGCGGTGACCATCGTGGCGCTCGGCTCGTCTTCGACCGCGGGGGCCGGAGCGAGCGCACCGGCGGCCTCCTATCCGAGCCGCCTCGAGGTCGACCTCAAGGCTGCTTTCCCCGGTGAGGCGATCACCGTGCTCAATCGCGGCGCCAATGGCGAGGAGGCGGCCGAGATGCTGGCGCGCTTCGATGACAGCGTCGCCGCTGCTCACCCCGATGTCGTGCTGTGGCAGGTCGGTACCAATGCGCTGCTCCGCGACAATCCGCTCGGCCGGGTCGACCGCCTGGTGCATGAGGGCATCGCCCGGATCAAGGCGCTGGGCGCCGACGTGGTGCTGATCGATCCTCAATTCGCGCCGAAGGTCATCGTCAAGCCCGATGCCGGGGAAATGGTCCGTCTCATCTCCGCCGCGGCCAAGCAGGCGGGCGTCGACCTGTTTCCGCGCTTTGCCGTGATGCGCGGATGGCACGACCAGGAGGCCATCCCGTTCGAGGCATTCCTGTCTTCCGACCAGCTTCACATGAATGACTGGAGCTACGACTGCTTCGCCAAGCTGCTGTCCGCGGCGATGATCGAAGCAGCGACGCGGCCGGTGGCGTCGGCCCGGGCGGGCGCCAGGAAGACGGCGCCGTAGGCTGCACCGTGCCTGCATAATCGAGACGTGCTCTAATCGTCGTGCTGGCCCAGAAGCTGCAGCAGCATCATGAACATGTTGATGAAGTCGAGATAGAGCGACAGCGCGCCCATGACGGCGGAGCGTTGCGCGGTGGCGTCGTCCATGGCGAAGTAGATGTATTCGTTCTTGAGGCGCTGGGTGTCCCACGCGGTCAGGCCGGAAAACACCAACACGCCGATCACCGAAACCGTCCATTGCAGCGCCGAACTGACGAGAACAAGATTGACGATGCCGGCGATGATCACTCCGAACAGGCCCATGACCAGGAACGAGCCCATGCCGGAAAGATCGCGTTGGGTCGTGTAGCCCCACAATGACAGGGCGCCGAACGACGCGGCCGTGATGAAGAACACCCGGACCACCGAGGTCTGCGTGTAGATCATGAAGATCGAGGCCAGCGACAGGCCGACCAGCGCCGCGTACAGCCAGAACAGCAGTTGCGCCATGGTCGGGCGCAGGCGTTCGATCCCGAAGCTCAGCGCGAACACCAGCGCCAGTGGCGCCAAGATGACCGGCCATTTCAACGGACCGACGAACAGGGCGTAGCCGAGCGGCGTGAGGTACATGTTGAGGCCGGCGAGCCGGATCGGGATGTCGATGCCGTCATGGGTGATCTTCGCCGCCGCCGCCACATCGCCGGTCACCGAAAGCGCATGGACGCCGAATGCGGCGATCCCCGTGATCGCCAGCCCCAGGACCATGTAATTGTAGATGCGCAGCATGTGGGCGCGCAGGCCGGCGTCGATGGCCGCCGCCTCGGAATTCGTCATGGCGCCGCTGAAGGGCCGCCCCGCTATCCGGTCCAAATCCGACATTCCTCAAACCCCCAAGCCGCCGCGGCGAACGGTTCGGCGCGTGAAATTCCCGCCCGCCATCCCCCATTCGCCGCCGCGCGTTTCATATTGGTCGAGCCCTGTGACGCGACGACGATAGCAGAGCGCATCGTAGGACCGAACCGGCTTTGGCATCGCGCGGCGGATTGTCGCGAATCCGTGCTCACAAGTTGCGCAAGACCGCTGCCGGTTTGCGGCCGAGCGCCGGCCAGGTGCCGACGAGGCCGAGCACGAGGGTGAGGAGGACCGCGAAAACGGCGGCGACGAGCGCGGGGCCGACCTGCCACTGGAACGGCAGCGCCATGAAACCGACGACGACGCCGCGGCCGGCGATCGATCCGGCGGCGACGCCGAACACCACCGTGGCACCTCCCAGCAACAGATATTCGATGGCATAGGCCGTCATCAGCTGGCGCCTGGTGGCGCCGAGGGTCTTGAGGATGACGGCATCGTAGACGCGATGGCGATGGCCCGCGGCGAGTGCTCCGCCGAGCACCAGCACGGCCGCGATCAGCGTGATCGCGCTCGCGGCGCGCACGCCGAGCACGAGATTGGTGACTACGGCGCCGATCGCATCGAGCGCTTCCTTGACGCGCACGGCGGTGACGCCGGGAAACCCGTCGCTCACGGCCTTCATCAGCGCGGCTTCCTCTGCGTTTTCGCCACCGCCCGGGAACGTCACGGTCGCGATGTCGGTCACCGGCGCCCCGGCGAAGGCGGCCGGCGAAAATACCATGACGAAATTGATGCCGAGCGATTGCCAGTCGACGGTGCGCAGATTGGCGATGCGGGCCGTCATGTTGCGGCCGAGCACGTTGACGGTGATATCGTCGCCGATCTTCAGTCCGAGACCTTCGGCCACTTTTTTCTCGAACGACACCAGGGTCGGCCCGGCATAATCCTTGTCCCACCACTCGCCATCGGTCAGCCGCGATCCGGCCGGGAGTTCGGACGTGTAGGTGATGCCGCGATCGCTCTGCAGCACCCAGGCGGCGTCGGGCTTGGGCGCGAGGTCTTCCGCCCTGGTGCCGTGCGCGGCGACGATCCGCCCGCGCAGCATCGGGACCCGCACCAGGGTGGCGCGCGGTGCCTGCGCCCGCACGAAATCATCGAAACGGTCGGCGTCCTGCTGCGGGATGTCGAGGAAATAAAACGACGGCGCCCGTTCCGGAATCGCGGCGGCGAATTGCCGGCGCAGATTGGCATCGACCTCGAGCACGGTGACGAGCAAAGCGAGCCCGAGGCCGAGCGAGATCACGACCGTCGGCGTCAGCGCGCCGGGCCGGTAGATGTTGGCGACGGCGAGCCGCAGCACGGTCGACCGCGGCCGCGGCACGCGCCGCGCGATCAGCATCACCAGGCTCGCGATCAGGCGCAGCAGGCCGAAGACGAGCAAGGCGCTCGCGATGAAGATCGCGGCGATGCCGCGGTCATAGGCGGCCGCGACGGCGAGCGTCGCCAGCGCCGCCGCAGCCACCGCGGTGGCGACCAGATAGCGCGGTCGCGGCAGCCGTCGCTCCGGCGCGATCTCGTCGCGAAACAGCGCCGAGACCGGCAGGTCGTGGGCGCGGCCGAGCGGCCACAGCGCAAAGGTCGTCGCGGTCAGCACGCCATAGGCGAGCGCCAAAGCGAGTTGGCCCGGATAGAGCGCGGGCGCAATCGGTAGCGGGATGATGTCGCCCAACATCGACGCGATCGCGAACGGCAGCGCCGCGCCCAGCCCGATCCCGATGCCGATGCCGATGCCGGCCAGCAGCAGCACTTCGATGAAATAGACCGCGACCACCCGCGTCCCGGTCGCGCCGAGCGACTTCATGGTCGCGATCACCTCGCGCTTGCCATCGAGATAGTGCTTGGCGGAATTGGCGACCCCGACGCCGCCGACCAGCAGGGCGGTGAGGCCGACCAGCGTGAGATATTGGGAAAACCGCTCGATGTTGCGCTCGAGCTGCGGAGTGGCGTTGTCGCGGGTGCGGATTTCCCAGCCGGCCTCCGGCCTCTCGGCATTGGCGGCGTCCACCACCGCGTCGGCGTCGGCGTCGCTCGAAGCCGCCGCCGGCAGCCGCAGACGGTAGCTCCATCGCACCAGGCTGCCGGGCTGCAACAGCCCGGTTGCCCGCAGCGCGGCGTCGCTGATGAGCAGGCGCGGGCCGAAGCCGATGCCGCCGGCGAGCTTGTCCGGCTCGCTCGCCAGCACCGCGCGCAGCTCGATGGTGGCGGCACCCAGGGTCACGCGGGCGCCGCGCTGGAGCCCGAGCCGCGTCAGCAGCGCGGCGTCGACCACGGCGCCGAACGCATCGCCCTGCCGGGCCAGCAGGGCGTCGAGTTCGCCGTCGGGTTCGGCAACGACCTTGCCGAAGAGCGGGTAGGCGGCGTCGACCGCCTTTGCCTCGACCAGGGCGGTCCGCCCGTCCGCCGTGCGCACCATCGCGCGCAGCGTCGCGACCGCCGATACGTCGCCCTTGGCGGCGAGGAATGTCCGTTCGCCAGGTGTCGCCTCTCGCTGTATCAGCGAAAACGCCACGTCGCCGCCGAGGATCATGCGGCCCTGGCGGGACAGCCCGTCGGCGAGGCTCTGCGCAAACGACCCGACCGCCGCGATCGCCAGCACGCCGAGGGCGATGCAGGCGATGAACACGTAGAAACCGCGCAGGCCGCCGCGCAGTTCGCGCAGCGCCAGCCGCAAGGTCAGGCCGGCGCCGGCCGTCCGCGCCGCGCTCATGCCGTCACCACCGGTTCCTCGATGCGTCCGGAGCGCAGCCGGATCACCCGGTCGCAGCGGGCCGCCAGGGACGCGTCATGGGTGACGAGAACGAGCGTCATGTCGCGTTCCGAATAGCGCGCGAACATCAGATCGACGATGTGGCGGCCGGTGGTCTCGTCCAGATTGCCGGTCGGCTCGTCCGCGACCAGGATCGCGGGGCCCGCGACCAAAGCGCGCGCCAGCGCCACCCGCTGCTGCTCGCCGCCGGAGAGCTGGGCCGGATAATGGCCGAGACGGTCGCCTAGACCGACCGCGTCGAGTTCTGCCGCGGCGCGCACAAAGGCGTTGCTGGCGCCGGCGAGTTCCAGCGGGGTGGCGACGTTTTCCAGCGCCGTCATGGTCGGAATGAGGTGGAACGACTGGAACACGATGCCGATCCTGCGGCCGCGAAAGCGCGCCAGCGCATCCTCGTCCAGCCGGCCGATGTCCTCGCCGTCGACCGCGACCGCGCCGGCATCGGGGCGCTCCAGCCCCGCCATCACCATCAGCAGCGTCGATTTGCCCGACCCGGACGGGCCGACCAGGCCAACCGCCTCGCCGTGCCTTATATTGAGCGCGATGTCCTTGAGGATGTGGACCCGCCCGGCGCCGCGGCCGAGCGAAAGGTTGACGCCGGAGAGGGAAATTGCCGGTATGAGAGGGCGAAGAATAGCCGAGGTATCGTCCATGTGGATGTGGTTTCCGCGCCTGAACTGGAAGAGCTGCCCGTTCCGCTCATATGGGGGATTCGCCCCCGGAGTGAAGATAGGTCGCCGGCTCGCCACTGTCACACTCGCTGTCATGCTTGCGCACGCGCTGGCCGGGCCGGCCGCGCGCGCCGCCGACCGTCCGCTCCGGATCGTGGCGTTCGGGGATTCGCTCACCGCCGGATACGGCCTCGCTGCCGATGAGGCGTTTCCGGTCCGGCTGCAGCGCGCCCTGGCCGCCAGGGGCATCGCCACCGAGATCGCCAATGCCGGGGTGTCCGGCGACACCACCTCGGGCGGGCTCGCCCGCCTCGACTGGTCGGTTCCGGACGGCACCGAGGCGGTGATCCTGGAACTCGGCGCCAATGACGCGCTGCGCGGGGTCGATCCCAAGGTGACCCGCGGGGCGCTGGACGCAATGCTCCGGCGGCTGCGCGAGCGCCATATCCCCGTGCTGTTGTGCGGCATGCTGGCGCCACGCAATCTGGGCGCCGATTATGGCGCGGCCTTCGATGCCATCTATCCCGATCTCGCCAGGGAATACGGGGTTCTCCTCTATCCGTTCTTCCTCGACGGGGTCGCGACTGCGCCCGAAGCTCAACCAGCGCGACGGGCTGCACCCGACCGCGGCCGGTGTCGATGTCATCGTCGCGAACATCCTTCCCGCGGTGGAGCGGCTGGTGGCGGCGGCGCGGGCCCAAATGGCGGGCCAGGCGGAGACCAAGGCCCGCAAGTCGCCGTGAGACGGGTTGCATCGCGCGCCGGAATCCTCACATTGCGTTTGCGTCCGTTCGCCATTGTCGCCGTCCTGCCATGCCCCGGATCTTTACCGCCCTCGAAATTCCCGCCGATGTCGGCCGGTCGCTGGCGCTGCTGCGCGGCGGGCTGCCCGGCGCACGCTGGGTCGAGCCTGAAAACTATCACCTGACGCTGCGTTTCATCGGCGACGTCGACGACGCGCTGGCGCGCGAGGTCTCCTACCTGCTGGAGGGGATCAGGCGGCCCGCCTTCGACCTGCAGCTCGACGGCCTCGACTCGTTCGGCGGCGACAAGCCCCGCGCGGTGGTGGCGGCGGCGCAGCCGGTGCGTCCGCTGATCGACCTGCAGGCCGACCATGAGCGGCTGATGCAGCGCGTCGGGCTCGAGCCCGAACGCAAGTACAAGCCCCACGTGACCCTCGCCCGGCTGCGCGACGCCTCGAGCCGGCAGGTGGCCGACTACCTCGCCAGCCACCAGCCATTCCGCTCGACGCCGTTTCCGGTGTCGCGCTTCGTGCTGTACTCCTCGCGCGCCTCGGTCGGCGGCGGGCCTTATGTGGTCGAGGCGGAGTATCCGCTGGCGGCGTGAGGTGCGGCGGTTTTTCAGGGCGTCGCTTTTTCGGTGGAAGAGGGACGATTTTGCACTTTATGCGAGGGAGTTGCCGAGTTGCCACAGCTTTCCCGGTCCCGGCGATGTAGCATCGCCTGGATGGCCAGCGGGGGCTCCCCTTGAGAAAGCTGTTTCTTGCTGGTTTGGCACTTGGCGGGTTGATCGCACCTGCCCTGGCAGCCGATTTCGCGGTCCCAACATCGGTCTCCCGATGGACGCGATGCTACGTTGGTGTGACTGCCGGTGGGGCATCTGGAAAATCGAATGTCTCATGGGCGCCGAGCGCGGCTGGATTTTCCAAATCAGGTCCGATTATCGCTGCTGGGACGCCCGCGACCATGACCTCGTCGGGTTTTGCGGGCGGCGGTGAGGGCGGGTGCAATTATCAAGTCAATGACTGGTTCGTGATCGGTGCCGAGGGCGATTTCCAATACACTGGATTGAACGCCACCAACACGGGGGCGATTCCCCGGTTGCGCGTCGGCAATTCGTTCACTGAAACGTTCAGCAGCGATTGGCTGACGACTGTTCGGGGCCGCGCCGGTATCGCCAGCGGTCAATGGCTGTTTTTCGCGACTGGCGGCTTGGCGCAGGCGAATGTCAGCTTCTCCGACTTCGTATTCTTCCCGTTCTCGTCCACGACGAACGCAGCGTCGAACAGCGGAATGCGCGGAGGTTGGACCGCGGGCGGAGGAGCAGAATGGGCCTTTGCGCCGCGCTGGAGCGTCAAGGCCGAGTATCTCTATGTCGATCTGGGCACGGCAAGCTTCACAAGCACGAACAGCAATCCAGCGAAGTTTCCGCGTGCATCCATCGTGCATAGCCATAGCCTGACGGAGAACATCAGCCGGTTCGGCTTGAATTACGCATTCTGACCAAAATCTTTAATTTCTGCGTCGATCTGCGTTTACACGCTGCGTGGCGCCATTTTACACACCAGCCCTCCGCAACGGGAAGTCTTTGCGCAGGGCGCGTGGAACGCACTCGTCAAGCAGCACGTGCATCGGCGGTCAAGTGGGCCTTCGCCTGCTCCAGGGCGGCGACGGCAAGTTCGCGACTGACGGTGGGGAAGTGCGGGTGGCTCAAGGAGCGGGAAATTCCGCGCGGCAAAAATTCCGCTGCGAGAACCCCCTCCCCAACCCTTCCCCGCACGCGGGGGAGGGAGTAAAAGGCGTTCCGCTTCAGGCGCTTTTGGCAGCTTCGTGGGGTGCCGGGCCGGTCGCGGCCGCGGGCGGCGGCGCTTCGGCCGGCCGGGTCGACGGACGCACCCGTTCCCGGATCGCCTGGAAAAACACGTAGAGCGGCGGGATCGCGAAAATCCCGAGGAACGACGCAAAGATCATTCCTCCGAACACTGGGGTGCCGACATTGCGCCTTGCGAGCTGCGAGGCGCCGGTGGCGATCACCAGCGGCAGCAGTCCGAGGATGAACGCGAAGGACGTCATCATCACCGGACGAAACCGCAGCCGTGCGCCCTCGGTCGCCGCCACCAGCAGGGGCACGCCCCTTTCCCGCTGCTCCTTGGCGAATTCCACGATCAGGATGCCGTTCTTCGCGGCGAGCCCGATCAGCACCACCATGCCGATCTGGCCATAGAGATCGAGCGTCAGCCCTCCGATCACGATGGCCGCGAACGCCCCGACAATGCCGATGGTCACCGACAGCAGCACCGGCACCGGAATGGTCCAGCTCTCGTAGAGCGCGACCAGGAAGAGGTAGGCGAACAGGATCGCAAAGCCGAGGATCATCGGGGTCTTGCCTTCGGCGCGCTTTTCCTGGAACGAAGTGTCGGTCCATGAGCCGCCAAAGCCTTGCGGCAAGGTGCGTGCCGCCACCGCCTCCATGGCGTTGAGCGCCTGGCCGGACGAGACCCCCGGCGCGGGGTTTCCCTGAACGGTCACCGCGCGAAGATTGTTGTAGCGGATCAGCGACGGCGGCCCGACCACCACACGGATTTCGACCAGGCTGCGGAGGGGAATCATCTTCCCCTCGTTGGAGCGCACATTGATACGATACATGTCGTCGATGCTGGCGCGATCCTGGGCTTCGGCCTGGACCTGGACCTGCCAGGTACGGCCGAACAGGTTGATGTCGTTGATGTAGTATCCGCCGAGCGAGGCCTGGAGCGACTGGAAAACGGAGTTGAGCGGAACGCCGAGCACTTGCGCCTTGTCGCGATCGATATCGAGATAGATCGACGGGTTGGTCGCGGTGAACGTGCTGAACACGCGGCTCAATTGCGGGTCCTGGTTGGCGGCGACGAGGAGCCCGCGCAACGCCTGAGCGAGCGTCTTGGGATCGCCGCCGGCGAGGTCCTGCAGCACATAGGTGAAGCCGCCGCCGGTGCCCAGCCCGATGATCGGCGGCGGCGCCAGCGGAATGACCGCGCCGCCCTGGATCTGGCGGAACTTGGCGCCGAGATTGGCGATCACGGCCGCAGCGCCGTGCGAGGAACCCTTGCGTTCCTCGAACGGCTTGAGGGTGACGACGATGAACGCGGCGTTGGACTGTGAATAGCTGTCGATGAAATTCAGACCGATGACCGAGGTCGCGTCCTCGATAGCGTGTTCCTCCTTCAATATCGCTTCCGCCTGCCTGACCACCTCGGCGGTCCGTTCCACCGACGCTCCCCCCGGCAACTGCACGACGACGAAGAACCCGCCCTGGTCGTCCTCGGGCAGGAATCCTGTCGGCGTGATGCGGGCCAAGCCGTAGGTGCCGACCGCCGCGACCGCGACCAGCACCAGCCCGATGACGGAAAAGCGCACGATGCGGGCGACCGCGGCGCCGTAGGCATCGCGCACGCGGTCGATCGCGTTCATGACCTTGCCGATCAGGCCGCGGCGCGGGCCGTGATGCGGCTGGAGGAACACGCCGCACAGCGCCGGAGAGAGCGTCAGCGCATTGATGGCCGAGATGAACATCGACACGGCGACGGTGACCGCGAACTGGCGGAACAGCTCGCCGGAAATGCCGGGGATGAAAGCGATAGGCACGAACACCGAGAGCAGCACCAGCGTGATCGCGATGATGGGCGCGGTGATCTCCCGCATCGCCAGCTTGGTCGCTTCGGCGGGGGTGAGCTCCGGATGCTCCTCCATCACGCGCTCGACGTTTTCGACCACGACGATGGCGTCATCGACCACGATGCCGATGGCGAGCACCACCGCGAGCAGCGACACCGAATTGGCGGAGTATCCGACCGCATAGAGCACGATGAAGGCGCCGATCAGGCTCACCGGCACCGCGAGCGTCGGAATCAGCGTCGCGCGGATGCTGCCGAGAAACAGATAGACCACGATGACGACCAGGACGAACGCCTCGATCAGCGTCTTCTGGACCTCGGCGATGGTCTCCTTGACGAAACTGGTGGGATCGTAGGTCACCTTCCAGGTGAGATCTTCGGGGAACCGCTTCTGCAGCTCGGTCAGCTTGTCGCGCACCGCCTGCAGCGTGGTGATCGCATTGGCGCCGGGCGTCTGATAGACGGCGATCGCCGACGCCGGGCTGCCGTTGAACCTGGTTTCGCGGTCGAGATTCGCGGCGCCCAGCTCCAGCCGCGCCACGTCGCCGAGGCGCAGCACCGAGCCGTCGGGATTGGTGCGCACCACGATGTTCTCGAATTCGGCGACCGAACTCAGCCGGCCCTTGGTCTGCAGGTTGAGCTGCAGCTGCTGGTCATCGGAGATCGGCCGCGCCCCGATGCGCCCGACCGCGGCCTGGACGTTCTGCGACTGGATGGCGGCGATGATGTCGCCGGTGGTCAGGTTGAGGCCGGTCAGCCGGTCGGTCCGCACCCAGGCCCGCATGGCGTAGTCCTGGGGTCCCCACAGCGATGCGTCGCCGACGCCCGGGGTGCTCTTGATCTGATCGAGCAGGTTGATGGTGACGTAGTTGGAGATGAACAGGGGATCGTGTGTCTGTTTCGGCGAATAGACGGCGATCACGCCGAGGATCGCCGAGGACTTCTTCTGCACTGTGACGCCCTGGCGTTGCACGTCCTGCGGCAGCTTGGACAGCGCGGTCTGCACGCGGTTGTTGACGTTGACGGTATTGATGTCGGGATTGGTGCCGAGTTCGAACGAGGCAGTGAGCGTATAGCTGCCGTCGTCGCCGCTGACGCTCTTCATGTAGATCATCTTGTCGACGCCGACGACCTTCGCTTCGATCGGCTGGGCCACGGTCGCGTCCACTACCGAGGCGTTCGCGCCGGGATAGGACGTGGTGACGGAGACCTGGGGCGGAACGATATCGGGGTACTGCGCGATCGGCATGGACAACAGCGACAGCAGGCCGGCAATCGTCAGCACCACGGAGATGACGATCGCGAGCCGCGGCCGGTCGACGAACAGCGCGGAAATCATGGCCTCAACTCCGTCCGGGCGCTGCCGGCATCGGACTGGCCCGCACCGGCACGCCGGGCCGGATGCCCTGCAACCCCTCGACGATGACGAGTTCGCCGCCCGACAGCCCGGATTCCACGACGACGTCGGTTCCGCTCTCGTCGCCGAGCTTGAGACGCCTCACCGCGGCCTTGCCGTTGTCGTCGATGAAGACATAGACGCCCTCCTGGTCGGCGATCAGCGCCGACTGCGGAACCACCACCTTTTCTACCGGCGTGCCGCTTTGGAGGATGACCCGCACCAGCTGGCCGTCGATCAGCGTGCCCTTCGGATTGGGAATGGTCCCGCGCAGGGTCACGCTGTCGGTGCCGCGATCGACCGTCACGTCGACGAAATTGATCTCGCCCGTCTGGTCATAGATGGAGCCGTCGGAAAACCGCAGCTTGACCTTTATGCTGTCGACATTGCCGCCTTGCCGCCTGGCTTCGAGCACGTCGCGCTCACTCACCGGAAACGTCACGTACATGGGGTCCTGGCTGACGATCAGCGTCAGCGGACCGCTGGTCGGGTCGACCACGTTGCCTTTGGTGATGTTGGTGCGGCCGATCTTGCCGGAGATCGGCGAAGTGATGTCGGTGTAGCCGAGGTTGATGTTCGCGGTGTCCAGATTGGCCTGGTCGGTCAGGATCTGCCCCTGGGCCTGCTGGTCGGCAGCGAGCGCCTGGTCGCGCGTCACGGCGGTGCCGGCCTGGCGCGTCAGCAACTCCTGGGCGCGCTGCAGCTGGATCTCGGTGAGGGTCTTGGCGGCCTTGCTGCGCTCGAGCGCGCCCTGCGCCTGCTCGACGGCGGCCTTGAAGAGGCCCGGCTCGATCTTGTACAGCGCCGCGCCCTCCTTGATCAGGTCGCCTTCCTTGAACAGCACCTCCTCGAGGAAGCCTTTCACCCGCGCGTTGATCTGAACCCGGTTGATCGCCTCGACGCGGCCGACGAAGTCCGCCGTCTTGGAGATCGGCTTTTTTTCGGCCTTGACCACCCCGACCGGAACAGTGGTCGGTGCAGCCTGCTGCCCAAAAGCGGGGAGGGCGGCGCAGACTGCCAAAACCAGGAGCAACGCGATTCGCATGGCGAGCCTCTCCGAGCACGGCTGTGATGACGATCGACGGTGGTGACTTCTTGGGCAGAACCGCCCGCAGCGTCTCCGGACGCTCTCAGTCGGACTGTGCACTTTTGGTCGCGGCGGGCAAGCCTGATCGACCCGTTGCGTTGACGTTGTCTCACCCGCTGTCGTGCCCTCTATGCAGGGATGCGGAGGCGGTCGATGCGGCCCCGGTCGCGTTCATTTCCGTCGTCTCCATCGATGCTCGCGCTCTCGGGGGACCGGGTGCCGCCGGTGCACCGCAGAGCCTTGCGCACCCCACAGCAGATAGCGGACGAATGCCGTCGGCAGTCGCATCATTCATGGTCGAACTCCGGACCTTTTGTCGTGAGATCCGCGGCTATGTCCGCCGCGGTGACCGGATTGGTCCAACGGGAATGAGCATATTGCATCGCAGCAAAATACGACAGCGCAAAAAACCGACGCCAAACGAATTTGTGCTGCGCCGCAGCATAAAATTGATCGCGCATCTCCAGAAAATATAAAAGACACTTTAATATCATGCACTTATTGCGCACAAAATCGGTTCGTGACCAGAGCCTCTTTGCCGCTGCGAGCCATGCCGCGTCGCGGGCGCGGGTTGCCGTCGTGCCGGCGGCATGAAAATGGCTTCGTGTCGCGATTGCCGGTCCGGCAAATATCGGTTGCCGCGCCGGCCCCGTCCCTGTAACCGGCGGTCCCCGCCCCCTGGATCCACCTGGACCCATTGCCGCTCTGACCATGCCCGCTGCCATCACCGCCCAATATGCGGCCCTCGTCGCTGCCGGCGAGATCGAGCGCGATGCCGCCCAGGAGGATGTCGTGGCGAGGCTCGGGCGCCTCAACGAACGGCTCGCCATGCACCGGCTGGCGCGCAAATCCTCCTCGCTGGGCTGGCTGTTCGGCCAGCGCGTGGAGCCCGGGCAGGAACTCAAGGGGCTCTACATCTGGGGCGAGGTCGGGCGCGGCAAGACCATGCTGATGGACATGTTCTTTGCCGCCTGCCCGGTCCAGCGCAAACGGCGGGCGCATTTCCACCAGTTCCTGCTCGATGTCCATGAGCGCCTCAATGCTTATCGCCACAAGGTGAAATACGGCGAGACGATCGCGGACGACCCGGTCCACCTGACCGCCGATGACCTCGCCGAGCAGGCCTGGGTGCTCTGCTTCGATGAATTTCACGTGACCGACATCGCCGACGCCATGATCCTCGGCCGCCTGTTCACGCGGATGTTCGAGCGCGGGGTCGTGGTGGTCGCGACCTCCAATGTGGAGCCCGACGAACTCTATCAGGATGGGCTCAACCGGGCGCTGTTCCTGCCCTTCATCGGCCTGCTGACGCAGCGCATGGAGGTGCTGCGGCTCGATGCACGCACCGACTTCCGCATGGAGAAGCTCATCGGCGTGAAAGTCTGGCACGTGCCCGCGGACGCGGCGGCGGATCGCGCCATCGATGCCGCCTGGCGGCGCCTCACCGGCGGACGGGACGGCCAGGCGCTCGATCTGGTGGTCAAGGGTCATCACCTGCATGTGCCGAGCGCGGCGATGGGCGTCGCGCGCTTTGGTTTCCATGACCTGTGCGAGCAGCCCTATGGCGCGATCGATTACCTCCGCATCGCCCACGAATTCCATACCGTCATCATCGACCATGTCCCGGCGATGACCTTTGCCGATCGCAACGAGGCCAAGCGCTTCATCGCCCTGATCGATACGTTTTATGACGCCGGCGTGAAGCTCATCGCCTCCGCCGCTGCGGAGCCCGGCGCGCTCTACCAGGCGAGCGAAGGCTACGAGGTCAACGAGTTCAAGCGCACGGTATCCCGGCTTATCGAGATGGGCTCGATCGAGTATCTCGCCTTGCCCCATGGCCGCCGTCCCGCCGCCACCGGCTCGGCGGAAGGCATCGTCGAAACCTGAGACCTGACGGGGCGGCCGAGGCCCAATCCGGACATCGCCTTTGGTCGACTTGAACGGCAGGTTGGAACGCGTTAACACCCGGATACGGCCGGCTTCCGGCGGCTCATCAAGGATAATTCGTCGTCATGGCGCGCAAGAAGATTGCATTGATCGGCGCGGGCCAGATCGGTGGCACCCTCGCTCACCTGATCGGGCTCAAGGAACTCGGCGACGTCGTGCTGTTCGACATCGCCGAGGGCATTCCCCAGGGCAAGGCGCTCGACATCGCGCAGTCGACGCCGATCGAGGGCAACGACACCCGCTATCTCGGCGCCAATTCCTACGAGGCGATGAACGGCTCCGATGTCTGCATCGTCACGGCGGGGGTGCCGCGCAAGCCCGGCATGAGCCGCGACGACCTTCTCGGCATCAATCTCAAGGTCATGGAGCAGGTCGGCTCCGGCATCAAGAAATACTGCCCCGGCGCGTTCGTCATCTGCATCACCAATCCGCTCGATGCCATGGTGTGGGCGCTGCAAAAATATTGCGGCCTGCCCAGGCCCATGGTGGTGGGCATGGCGGGCGTGCTCGACTCCGCGCGGTTTCGCTACTTCCTGGCCGACGATTTCAACGTCTCGGTGGAGGACGTGACCGCCTTCGTGCTCGGCGGCCATGGCGACACCATGGTGCCGCTGGTGCGCTATTCCGCGGTCGCCGGCATTCCGATCCCCGACCTCATCCGCATGGGCTGGACGAGCCAGACCCGGATCGACGAGATCGTCGACCGCACCCGCAATGGCGGCGCCGAGATCGTCAACCTGCTCAAGACCGGGTCGGCCTTCTATGCGCCGGCATCGTCGGCCATCGCCATGGCGGAGAGCTATCTGCGCGACAAGAAGCGGGTGGTGCCGTGTGCCGCCTATCTCAACGGCGAATACGGCGTGAAGGACCTCTATGTCGGCGTTCCCGTGGTGATCGGCGCCAAGGGGGTCGAGCGGGTGGTGGAAATCGAGCTCAATGGCTCCGAGCGCTCGATGTTCGAGAAATCCGTCGACTCGGTCCGCGGCTTGGTTGACGCCTGCGTGAAGATCGCGCCAAATCTCGGTTGACCGGATCGGTCTCGCGGCCGCACCGGCGCAGCGATGGCCTCGCTTTTCTACTCCCTCTCCCGCTTGCGGGGGAGGGTTGGGGAGGGGGCTCTCGCAGCGAGTTTGTGCCCTGGTCTTGCCCCCTCCCTGACCCTCTCCCGCAAGCGGGAGAGGGGACGAAAACTGAATCGATTGTTGGCGGACGAGTCCTTAGTCCTTTACGTTCAGTTTGACAGACCCTTCGCTGTCATCGCCCGGCTCGACCGGGCGATCTCAGTAAACACCGGCCGGGCGTACTGGATTGCCCGGTCGAGCCGGGCGATGACATCGAGAGAGTCAGTGCATCGGAAAGTGCTCCAGCGGCGGTAAGACATCAACTCCAGGCAGGCGTCATGAACATTCACGAATACCAGGCCAAGGCGGTGCTGCGGGAGTTCGGCGTGCCGGTGCCGCGCGGCATCCCGGCCCTCACGGTCGAGGAGGCCGAGCGTGCGGCCCACCAGCTCGGCGGCCCGGTGTGGGTGGTCAAGGCGCAGATCCATGCGGGCGGCCGCGGCAAGGCCGGCGGCGTCAAGGTCGTCAAATCGATCCAGGACGTCAGCCGCGAGGCGGCGCGGATCCTCGGTTCGACGCTGGTGACCCATCAGACCGGCGCCAAGGGCAAGGTGGTCAACCGGCTCTACATCGAGGAAGGCTCGCTGATCGACAAGGAGTTCTACCTGTCGGCCCTGGTCGACCGCGCCACCTCCAGGATCGCGTTCGTCGCCTCGACCGAAGGCGGCATGGACATCGAGGAAGTCGCCCACAAGACGCCCGAAAAGATCGTCAGCTTCTCGATCGATCCGGCGACCGGCGTCATGCCCCATCACGGCCGTCTGCTGGCCGAGGTGCTCGGCCTGTCGGGCGACCTCGCGAGGCAGGCCGGGGCGCTGCTGGGCCAGCTCTACGCCGCCTTCCTCGCCAAGGACATGAGCCTCCTGGAGATCAACCCGCTGGTGGTCACCAAGGCCGGCGAGCTGATCTGCCTCGACGCCAAGATCGGCCTCGACGACAACGCGCTGTACCGGCACGCCGACATCCTCGCGTTGCGCGACGTCACCGAAGAGGACGAGAAGGAGCTGGAGGCGTCGAAATACGACCTCAACTACATCGCCCTCGACGGCACCATCGGCTGCATGGTCAACGGCGCCGGCCTCGCCATGGCCTCCATGGACATCATCAAGCTGTATGGCGAATCGCCGGCCAACTTCCTCGATGTGGGCGGCAGCGCCACCAAGGACAAGGTCGCCTCGGCGTTCAAGATCATCACCTCGGACCCCAACGTGAAGGGCATCCTGGTCAACATCTTCGGCGGCATCATGCGCTGCGACGTGATCGCCGAAGGCGTGGTCGCCGCGGTCCGCGATGTCGGCCTGCGGGTGCCGCTGGTGGTGCGGCTCGAAGGCACCAATGTCGACCTCGGCAAGCAGATCATCCGTGAATCCGGGCTCAACGTGCTGCCGGCGGACGATCTCGACGACGCCGCCCAGAAGATCGTCAAAGCGGTGAGGTCAAGCTAAATGGAAACGCTGATCCATTTTTATTTGTCTCTTTTCGTTTGGGTTGCATTCGCGCCAATAATCATCATGTTTTTGGCGATCTTTGTGACGCTGAAAATATCAACGCACAAATGGATCATTCACGCTCTGACCTTCGCTGCTTTCCTTTTCACGATGCCGGTCTACATCTGGATTGGCGGTATCTTGGATCCCTCCACAATCGAAGGTCTGGACTTGCCCCGGTTTCGTGGACGGTTGAGAGCTTGGGATCAGGGTATCTGGTCTGACGGCATTTTGCCCTCCTGTCTGGTGTCATTCTTTTGTTCGGTCCCCGGCGGAGCCATTCTTCCATCCCGGTCCGCACGATGGTGCGGCCGTCGCGCGCAGCGGCGGTCAAGGACGGCCCCACTTGGGGGCCGCCCGGAGGGCTTGTCCTTGACGGCCGCGAGCACGACGGCAGGCTGGTGTGCGTCGGGATTGGCCGCATGAAGACGCTCGTAGTCGATCGGGGAGAGATACCCGATTGACGAATGACGGCGGCGCCGGTTGTAGAAGCCCTCGACGAACTCGAACACCGCGATCCGCGCCTCGGCCTGCGTCTTGAACCGACGCCGGTCGAGAAGCTCACATTCCAGCGTGGCGAAGAAGCTCTCGCACATCGCATTATCGTAGGCGTCGCCAACCGAGCCCATTGACGGGCGCACGCCGGCCTCGCGGCAGCGGTGACCGAACTCAATGGACGTGTATTGCGAGCCCTGGTCGGAGTGGTGGATCACGCCCTTCGGTCGCCGTACCGCAAGCGCCATGTTCAAGGCATCCAGCACCAGCCGGGTGGCGAGGGTCGTAGCCATCGACCAGCCGACGATCCGCCGGCTGTAGGCATCAAGCACGACCGCCAGATAGAGAAAGCCTGCCCAGGTCGGAATGTAAGTGATGTCGGCGACCCACAGCAGATTCGGCCTCTCTGCGGTGAAGTTGCGGTCGACCAGGTCCGGCGCCTGACGGTCGCTGCCTTTGACCGTGGTGGTGACGAACTTCCGCCGGCTCACACCGGCGATACCTGCTGCCGACATCAGCCGGGCGACGCGCTTGCGACCAACGCGAATGCCTTTGGCCGCAAGATCGACATGAATGCGCGGCGCCCCGTAAATGCCGCGAGATGCTTCGTGCGCGGCCCGGATCTCCGCGACCAGCGCGGCATCAGTCTGGGCACGCCGCGACGGTTGCCGCTGCGTCCACGCGTAAAAGCCGCTGGGGGAGACACCCAGCAGCCGGCACATGGTAGCGATCGGGAATTCGGCCTGATTCTCGCTCACGAACCGGAACCCTTCGGTGGGATCGTGTTCGTCTCCCGAGCAAACCAGGCCGCGGCTTTTGACAGGATATCCCTCTCGAGCCTGAGCTGGCGGTTCTCACGCCGGAGCTGGTCGAGTTCCTCGCGTTCTGCCGTCGTCAGCCCGTTGCCGCCACGGCCGGCGTCGCACTCGGCCTGGCCGACCCAGTTTCTGATCGACTGCGCCGTCGGTTCAAACTCCTGCGCCAGCTCCTCGGGCGAGCGGCCGGCGCGCACCAGCTCGACCATCTGGCGACGGAATTCCGGTGTGTAGGGTGGTCTTGTCTTCGACATCGTGGGCTCCTTGAACACAAATGTTGGTCGTCAAACCGGTAAGGCCGACCTAATGTCCGTCCTCATCGACAAGAACACCAAGGTCATCTGCCAGGGCTTCACCGGCAAGAACGGCACCTTTCATTCCGAAGCCGCCATCGCCTACGGCACCAAGATGGTGGGCGGCACCTCGCCGGGCAAAGGCGGCACCACCCATCTCGGCCTGCCGGTGTTCGACACCGTCGCCGAGGCGCGCGAGAAGACCGGCTGCGACGCCAGCGTGATCTATGTGCCGCCGGCGGGCGCCGCCGACGCCATCGCCGAAGCGATCCAGGCGGAAATTCCCGCTCATCATCTGCCATCACCGAGGGCATTCCGGTGCTCGACATGGTCAGGGTGAAGCGCGCGCTGTGCGGCTCGAAATCGATGCTGATCGGGCCCAACTGCCCGGGCGTCATGACCGCCGGGCGAATGCAAGATCGGCATCATGCCCGGCAACATCTTCAAGCCCGGCTCGGTCGGCATCGTGTCGCGGTCGGGCACGCTGACCTACGAGGCGGTGTTCCAGACCACTCGGGAAGGGCTCGGCCAGACCTCCGCGGTCGGCATCGGCGGCGATCCCGTCAAGGGCACCGATTTCATCGCCGTGCTCGAAATGTTCCTCGCCGATCCCGCCACCAAGTCGATCGTCATGATCGGCGAGATCGGCGGCTCGTCCGAGGAGGACGCGGCCCAGTTCCTCAAGGACGAGGCGAAGCGCGGGCGCAAGAAGCCGATGGTCGGCTTCATCGCCGGGCGCACCGCTCCGCCGGGCCGCCGCATGGGCCATGCCGGCGCGATCATTTCCGGCGGCAAGGGCGACGCCGAATCGAAGATCGCCGCCATGGAGTCTGCCGGGCATCAGGGTATCGCCGTCGCCGGCGCGCCTCGGCAAGACGCTGGTCGAGGTGCTCAAGGGCTGATGCCGCATGGACATCCGTGCGCGATCGAATGAATGAATCTTTTCATTCATTGGCGAATTATTATAGCCAGTCGCTAAATTGTTATGCCGAGGGCGCTACATAAATAGTGTACAGACGTCCCGCTCCGTCCGGATTGGCACGATTCGTGCGCTGTCCGCCCGGGTAAACCAGGGCGCGCCCGGCCTGGGGCGTCGCCGCATCCACACGGTCCAGGATAGCTCCATGTCACGCCAAGACGCGAACGCGGCCTTCGCCGGCACTTCCTTTCTCTACGGCGGCAATGCCGACTACATCGACGAGCTTTATGCCCGCTACGAGGCCGATCCCCAGGCGGTGGACGCCCAGTGGCGGGCGTTCTTCGAGAGCCTGAAGGACGACAAGACGGACGTGGCGCAGAACGCCCAGGGCGCCTCCTGGGCGCGGGCCGACTGGCCGTCGCTGCCGCGCGGCGACCTCGTCGCCGCGCTCGACGGCGACTGGGACGAGATCGGCAAGGCGGTCGGCGAGAAGCTGCAGGCCAAGGCGCAGACCAAGGGCGTCGAACTGCGCCGCGGCCATGTCCAGCAGGCGACCCGGGATTCGGTTCGCGCCCTGATGCTGATCCGCGCCTATCGCATGCGCGGCCATCTGCATGCCAATCTCGATCCGCTCGGCCTCGAGCCGCGCCGGGATCCCGAGGAACTCGATCCCCGCAGCTACGGCTTCGGCGACGGCGACCTCGACCGCCCGATCTTCCTCGACCACGTGCTCGGGCTCGAATTCGGCACCTTGCGGCAGATTCTGGCGATCCTCCAGCGCACCTATTGCCAGACGCTGGGGGTCGAGTTCATGCACATCTCCGACCCCCAGCAGAAGGGCTGGATCCAGGAGCGCATCGAGGGACCGGACAAGGAGATCAGCTTCACCCGCGAAGGCAAGCGCGCGATCCTCAACAAGCTGGTCGAGGCCGAGGGCTTCGAGAAGTTCTGCGACGTCAAGTTCACCGGCACCAAGCGGTTCGGCCTCGACGGCGGCGAATCGATGATTCCGGCGCTGGAGCAGATCATCAAGCGCGGCGGCGCGCTCGGCGTGAAGGACATCGCGCTCGGCATGGCGCATCGCGGCCGGCTCAACGTGCTCGCCCATGTGCTGGCGAAGCCCCACCGCGCGATCTTCCACGAGTTCAAGGGCGGCTCGTCGTCGCCCGACGACGCCGACGGCTCCGGCGACGTCAAATATCACCTCGGCGCATCGTCGGACCGCGAGTTCGACGGCAACAAGGTCCACCTGTCGCTCACCGCCAATCCGTCGCATCTCGAGATCGTCAATCCCGTCGTGCTCGGCAAGACCCGCGCCAAGCAGGACCAGCTCGGCGCCACGCCGGAGGACCGCACCTGCGCGATGCCGCTCCTGATTTCCGGCGATGCGGCGTTCGCCGGCCAGGGCGTCATCGCCGAATGCTTCGGCCTGTCCGGCCTGCGCGGCCACCGCACCGGCGGCTCGGTGCATTTCATCGTCAACAACCAGATCGGCTTCACCACCTATCCGCGCTACAGCCGCTCCTCGCCCTATCCCTCCGACGTCGCCAAGATGATCGAGGCGCCGATCTTCCACGCCAACGGCGACGATCCCGAAGCGGTGGTGTTCGCCGCCAAGATCGCCACCGAGTTCCGGCAGAAATTCCAGAAGCCGGTCGTCATCGACATGTTCTGCTACCGGCGGCACGGCCACAACGAGGGCGACGAGCCCATGTTCACCCAGCCGCTGATGTACAAGGCGATCCAGTCCCACCCGTCGACGCTGGAAATCTATGCGAAGAAGCTGATCGGCGAGGGCGTCGTCACCCAGGGCGAAGTCGACAAGATGAAGAGCGACTGGCGGGCGCGGCTCGACGTCGAGCTCGAAGCCAGCCAGAGCTACAAGTCGAACAAGGCCGACTGGCTCGACGGCCGCTGGGCCGGGTTCAAGGTCGCCGAGATGTCGGACGATCCGCGCCGCGGCAACACCGGCGTCGCGATCGAGACCCTCAAGGAGATCGGCGACCAAGATCACGGCCGTGCCGCAGGGCTTTCATGTCCACCGCACCATCCAGCGCTTCCTCGATGCCCGCCGCAAGATGATCGAGACCGGCGAGGGCATCGACTGGTCGACGGCGGAGGCGCTGGCGTTCTGTTCGCTCCTCCTCGACGGCCACCGGGTGCGGCTGTCCGGCCAGGACAGCGAGCGCGGCACCTTCTCGCAGCGCCATTCGGTGCTGATCGACCAGGAGAACGAGAACCGCTACACGCCGTTCAACTACATCCGCCCCGACCAGGCGCGCTACGAGGTCGTCAATTCGATGCTGTCGGAGGAGGCGGTGCTCGGCTTCGAATACGGCTATTCGCTCGCCGAGCCGAACGCGCTCACGCATGTGGGAGGCGCAGTTCGGCGACTTCGCCAACGGCGCCCAGGTGATCTTCGACCAGTTCATCTCGTCGGGCGAGCGCAAATGGCTGCGCATGTCGGGGCTCGTCTGCCTGCTGCCGCACGGCTACGAGGGCCAGGGGCCCGAGCATTCCTCGGCGCGGCTCGAGCGCTTCCTGCAGATGTGCGCCGAGGACAATCATGCAGGTCGCCAATTGCACCACGCCGGCGAACTACTTCCACATCCTGCGCCGCCAGCTCAAGCGCGAGATCCGCAAGCCGCTGATCCTGATGACGCCGAAGAGCCTGCTGCGCCACAAGCGCGTGGTCTCGCGGCTCGACGAGATGGGTCCCGGCAGCGCGTTCCACCGCCTGCTGTGGGACGATGCCCAGGCGCTCGCCGGCGAGAAGATCAAGCTGGTGCCGGACGGCAAGATCCGCCGCGTCGTGCTGTGCTCGGGCAAGGTCTATTTCGATCTCTACGAGGAGCGCGAGAAGCGCGGCATCGACGACGTCTATCTGCTGCGGGTCGAGCAGCTCTATCCGTTCCCGATGAAGGCGCTGGTGCAGGAGCTCGGCCGCTTCAAGCAGGCCGAGATGGTGTGGTGCCAGGAGGAGCCGCGCAACATGGGCGGCTGGCACTTCGTCGAGCCCTACATCGAATGGGTGCTCAACCAGGTCGGCGGCGTCGCGCGCCGCCCGCGCTATGCCGGCCGTCCGGCGGCTGCGGCCACCGCCACCGGCCTCGCCTCCAAGCATCTCGCCCAGCTCAAGGCGCTGCTCGAAGACGCGCTTGCTATGATGCATTCGTCAGGACCACGACGCCATGACCGAAATCCGGGTACCGACGCTGGGCGAATCGGTGACCGAAGCGACCATCGGCAAGTGGTTCAAGAAGCCGGGCGAAGCCGTCGCGGTCGACGAGCCGCTGGTCGAGCTCGAAACCGACAAGGTGACGATCGAGGTGCCGGCGCCCGCCGCCGGCGTGCTGTCCGAGATCGCCGCCAAGAACGGCGAGACCGTCGCGGTCGGTGCGCTGCTGGGCGCGATCGGTCCGGGTGCCGGCGCCGCCGCGCCAGCGGCCGAGCCTGCGAATGCGGCGGCGCCCGCACCGGCTGTGGCACCTGCTGCGGCGCATGCCGGCGCAACCGCCGGCCAAGTCGGTCGCGGCCGACGCGCCGCTGGCGCCGTCGGTGCGCCGCATTGCCGACGAGACCGGAATCGACCCGGCCGCGGTGCCCGGCACCGGCAAGGATGGCCGCGTCACCAAGGGCGACATGCTCGCCGCGATCGAGCGCGCCGCCATGGCGCCGATGCCGGTGCCGCAGCCGGCCGCTTCGGTGCAGGTCCGCGCGCCGTCGCCGGCCGACGATGCCGCGCGCGAGGAGCGGGTGCGGATGACGCGGCTGCGCCAGACCATCGCGCGCCGCCTCAAGGATGCCCAGAACACCGCCGCCATGCTGACGACCTTCAACGAGGTCGACATGACCGCCGTGATGGCGCTGCGCAACCAGTACAAGGACCTGTTCGAGAAGAAGCACGGCGTGAAGCTCGGCTTCATGGGCTTCTTCGTGCGCGCCTGCGTGCAGGCGCTCAAGGACGTACCGGCGGTCAATGCCGAGATCGACGGCACCGACATCGTCTACAAGAACTACTATCACATCGGCATCGCGGTCGGCACCGACAAGGGCCTGGTGGTGCCGGTGGTGCGCGACTGCGACCGCAAATCGCTCGCCGAGATCGAGAAGGAGATCGCCGGCTTCGGCCGCCGCGCCCGCGACGGCCAGCTCAAGATCGAGGAGATGCAGGGCGGCACCTTCACCATCACCAATGGCGGCGTCTACGGCTCGCTGATGTCGACGCCGATCCTCAACGCGCCGCAGTCCGGCATTCTCGGCATGCACAAGATCCAGGAGCGGCCGGTGGTGATCGCCGGCAAGGTCGAGATCCGGCCGATGATGTATCTCGCGCTCTCCTACGACCACCGCATCGTCGACGGCCGCGAGGCCGTCACCTTCCTGGTGCGGGTGAAGGAGCTGCCTGGAGGATCCGTCGCGGCTGGTGCTGGATTTGTGAGGCCGGCGTCGAGGTAGGAGGACATGAGCGCCTGGGTCGCACTGTCGGAGATCTAGCGTGACTGGCCTTGACCGTTGCGGCCCTGTCGGTCGATCTTTCGAGCCCTTGCGGCAGCTGTCGACGGCAGCCTTGCAAGCTCGGTGCTGAAATCTGATATGGCCCAGATACGCGCTGAGCGGCGCCAGAGTCAGGAGCGGTGTTGCGTCGCTCAAAGCCGGTGTCGCGCGTGTAGACATGAAGCTGGATGCTTTTCACAGAGGCGGTCAATGATCGCTTTGATCGACTTCGTGACCTCACAAGATCGAATTTTCCCGATGTCCCGTCGCTGCAGCCAGCCTCGACGGCTCGGAGGACGGAAGTGCCAACGATCGCGAATGTCGATGGCGTGAGGATCGTCATGTACTGGAATGATCATGCGCCGGCCCACTTTCCATGCGCTTCTTGCATCGCAACGTATCCGCGCTATATCGAGGTAGATCCGTGGCGCGCACAGTGATTGACGGCTGATCTGCCGAAACACAAACTGCGAGGTGTCCTCGAATGGGCCGCGTCGCGCCAGGATGCACTCCACGCCGCATGGCGCAATACGCGAGCGCTTCGGCCTTCGGGAACGATCGAATGAAGAAGCTGCCTCGAATCGTGACGCAGAGCCGGTGATACATGGCGTTCTCAAGCTCGTCTTCACCGATGGTTATCGAGGGCGTCGTCGATCTCAGGCCGATCATTGCGCAGGGCGAGTGCTTCAAGTGGCTCCAGAAACCGAAGAACTTCTCGAAAGTTCAGCTCGAAGAATACGGGCACCACGTCTTTTGGGTCGATGACAAGGGTCGGGAGATCGATCTCGGCGCAGATGGCCTCCGACGTGACGCCGAAAAGCAAGCCGAACTTCACAAGCTCGATCGCGAGCTGTCAGACCCGACCGAAAGTCCGAGCATGCCCCCTACGATCTCATCGTCATCGGTACCGGCCCCGGCGGCTATGTCTGCGCCATTCGCGCGGCGCAGCTCGGCATGAAGGTCGCGGTGGTCGAGAAGGACAAGACCTTCGGCGGCACCTGCCTCAACATCGGCTGCATTCCGTCGAAGGCGCTGCTGCATGCCTCCGAGCTGTTCGACGAGGCCGGCCACGCCTTCGCCAAGATGGGCATCGGGGTCGGCGCGCCGGCGCTCGATCTCGCCGCCATGCTGAAGTTCAAGGACGAGGGCGTCGACGGCAACGTCAAGGGCGTCGCCTACCTGTTCAAGAAGAACAAGATCGATGCCCATATCGGCGTCGGCCGCATCGCTCGCTCCCGGCAAGATCGAGGTCACGGCCGCCGACGGCACGGCCAGCACGATCGACACCAAGGCGATCGTGATCGCCACCGGCTCGGACGTCGCCCGGCTCAAGGGCATCGCGATCGACGAGAAGCGGATCGTGTCCTCGACCGGCGCGCTGGTGCTTCGACAAGGTGCCGCAGCGGCTGCTGGTGGTCGGCGCCGGCGTGATCGGGCTCGAGCTCGGCTCGGTGTGGCGGCGGCTCGGCGCCGAGGTCGACGGTGGTCGAGTTCCTCGACCGCATCCTGCCGGGCATGGACAACGAGGTCGCGCCGGCAGTTCCAGCGCATCCTGGAGAAGCAGGGCATGACGCTTCAGGCTCGTCGTCCAAGGTGACCGCGATCGATTCATCGGGCGCACGCCTCAAGGCGAGCGTCGAGCCGGCCGCCGGCGGCGCCGCCCGGGACGATCGAGGCCGATGTCGTGCTGATCGCGATCGGCCGCGTGCCCTACACCGAAGGGCTCGGCCTCGACGCCGTCGGCGTCGCGCGCGACAATCGCGGCCGCGTCGTCGTCGACGCGCATTACGCGACCAACGTCCCCGGCATCTACGCCATCGGCGACGTCATCGCCGGCCCGATGCTCGCGCACAAGGCCGAGGACGAGGGCGTCGCCGTCGCCGAGATCATCGCCGGCAAGGCCGGGCACGTGAACTACGACGTGATCCCCAACGTCATCTACACGTTCCCGGAGGTGGCCTCGGTCGGCAAGACCGAGGAGGAGCTCAAGGCCGCCGGCATCGCCTACAAGGTCGGCAAGTTTCCGTTCACCGCCAACGGCCGCGCCAAGGTCAATCACCAGACCGACGGCTTCGTGAAGATACTCGCCGACGCCAAGACCGACCGCGTGCTCGGCGTCCACATCATCGGCGCCGACGCCGGCAACATGATCGCGGAGGCGGCGGTCGCCATGGAGTTCGGCGCCGCCGCGGAGGACATCGCCCGCACCTGCCACGCGCATCCGACCCTGAGCGAAGCCATCAAGGAAGCCGCGCTCGCGGTCGACAAGCGCGCCATCAGCATGTAGCGGCGGGGTCGCCGCGGCTGCCCGGATTCGTCATTCCGGGGCGCGCGCCTTCGTGCGAACCCGGAATCCAGGGCTTCTACGGTTTCGGTGGCGCGGCGGTCTGGATTCCGGGTCCGGTGCTTCGCGCCGCCCCGCAATGACCGAGAGGAATTTTTCAGGCGAAATGGAACGCGTGGGGCGCGAACAGCGCGAGCCCCATGAAGCCGATGCCGATGACGGCGATCCCGCCGGCAAGCCAGGCCAGCACCACCATGCCGGTGATGACCGCCGCCGAGCACAGCACGATGCCGATCTGGAACGCGGCGGAGGCGAGCTCGTAATTGTGATATCGCGCCAGCAGCGTGTCGCGTTCGTGCTCGGCTTCCTTGGCGCGCTCGGAAAGCTCGGTGGTCCCCTCCTTGGTCTCGGGCTCCGAGCGATAGCGTGCCGCGGTCTTCTGCCATTCGGCGATCTGCTTTGCGATCGGCTCCTTGGCGAGGGCGGCCTCGGTCGCCTCCGATTCGGCGATCTTCGCTTCGGCGGCGGTGAGCAGCACGGTCCTGCGAATGGTCTTGGCCTGGAAGAAATTCCACAGGTCCGAGGCCTGGATGTTGAGGTTCATCGCCTCGGTCTGCGCGCTCTTGCCCAGCGTCTCGGAAAACGCGAGAAGCAGCGCCATCACCGCGATGACGAGGGCGATCCTCTTGTTCGCTCCGGCGGCATGCTCGATGTGTTCGGCTTGTTCGACCTGCTCATGCGCTTCAGCCATCGCTCTTCCCCCAGGTTATGAGTTTGACGGTTCATTCAGTTTCCGCATCATTCCCCGCGCGGGCGAGGCATCCGGCAATCCCCGTACCACCGCTGCAACTCATGACGTCCCCAAACCGGGGCTTCGTGGTTGCCGGATCGCCCGGCCA
The DNA here is from genome assembly GCA_963795865.1 of uncultured Alphaproteobacteria bacterium. Lineage (GTDB taxonomy): Bacteria > Pseudomonadota > Alphaproteobacteria > Rhizobiales > Xanthobacteraceae > JAJPKK01. The sequence continues at coordinate 69,407 of CAWCJX010000030.1, read as the reverse complement.
GCCGGGAGATGGCAACATGGGATTCAAACAATGGAGATACAAGATCATGACTGTAGCGTGAGCCCGACAGCGACCATGCCGCGAACGGCGCATGTGTCGAACGGCGCATGGCGCGCAAATGGGCAAGATGACGTGGGTGTGATCACGGGGCGCGATCACGTCGGGGCACGATCATGTCGTGGCACGGCGGCCTGCCCCAATTCCACCCCGGTCAGGCACGCGGATGGGCGTTGCGGTAGACCTCGAGCAGCCGTTCGGTGTCGATGGCGGTGTAGATCTGCGTGGTCGACAACGATGCATGTCCCAGCAGTTCCTGGATCGAGCGCAGATCGCCGCCGCGTCCCAGCAGGTGGGTCGCGAAGGAATGCCGCAGCGCGTGCGGCGTCGCGGTCTCCGGCAGATTGAGCGCGCCGCGCAACCGCTCCATGACGAGCTGGATGATGCGCGGCGACAACGGTCCGCCCTTGGCGCCGACGAACACCGGCCGGTCCGGCGCGAGCGCATAGGGGCAGAGCGCGACATATTCGGCGACGAGGCGCAGCACCTGGGCGAGCACCGGCACCATGCGCGGCTTCCTGCCCTTGCCCATCACCGTGATCGAGTCGCCGGCGCCGGGCGCGGGAATGTCCCCCGTCTTGAGGCCCAGCGCCTCGGAGATGCGCAGGCCCGAGCCGTAGAGCAGCGCCAGCACCGCGGCGTCGCGCGCCAGCACCCAGGGCTCGCGATCCTCTCCGGCGCGCAGGCTCGTGTCGGCGAGGCGTTTGGCCGGTGCCACCGCGAGCGGCTTCGGCAGGCTCTTGTCGATTTTCGGCGTCCGGATCGCGGACAGCGCGCCGACCTTGCCCTTGCCCTGGCGTTCCAGGAAACGGGCGAACGAACGTGCGCCCGCGAGCCCGCGCATCAGCGAGCGCCCGCCGATCCCTTCGCTGCGGCGCTGCGCCATGAAGGCGCGCACGTCGCGCGGCGCCAGATCCCGCAGCATCGCGAGGGTGACCCGGCCGCCGAAATGGGCCGCCAGGAAGCCGAGGAACTGGCGGACGTCGCGCTCATAGGCCTCGACGGTTTCCGCGGACATCCGCCGCTCGGCGCCGAGATAGGAGAGCCAGTGGCCGATTTCACGGGCGGTCTCGGGGGCCGCATGGGCAGGCTCGGCGCGCGCCTCTATGCTCTGCTCCTGCCCGTTCCGCTCCGGTCTGGCCTTGCTCATGTCCCGCCTGCGATCCTTTCGCGTCGACACCATATTGGTTATCTCACCGCTTGGTGTGAGCTTCCTTAAACCCGGGAATTGCGGCCGGCCCATGGCAAAGCGCATCGTCGACGTGCTGGTGCCGGTCGCGCTCGATCAGGCCTATTCCTATCGGGTGCCGCCGGAGCTCGAGCTCGCCCCCGGCGACCTCGTGCGGGTGCCGCTCGGTCCGCGCGAATGCACCGCGGTGGTCTGGGCGGACAACGCGACGCCCAATCCGCGCCTCGACAACCGGTTGAAGGATATCGCCGCCAAGCTCGACATTCCCGCCGCTCAAGCCGGAGCTGCGCAAGTTCATCGAATGGGTATCGGGCTACACTTTGAGCCCGCGCGGCATGGTCCTGCGCATGGCGTTGCGGATGGGAGAGCAACTCGGGCCGGAACGCGTGCGGGTCGGCGTGCGCATCGCCGGCCCGCCGCCGCAGCGCATGACCGCCGCGCGCGCCCGCGTTCTGGCGCTCCTTGCCGACGGCCTCGCCCGCGCCAAGGGCGATGCGGCGCGCGAAGCGGGCGTCTCGGCCGGCGTGCTCGACGGGCTGATCGACGAAGGCACGCTGGAGGCCGTCGCGCTGCCGGCGGAGCCGGCCGCACGGCCGCCCGACCCGGGTTACGCCGTTCCCGATTTCTCGCCCGCCCAGGCCGCGGCGGGCGCGGCGCTGCGCGACCGCGTGAGCGCCGGCGGCTACTCCGTCACCCTGCTCGACGGCGTCACCGGCTCGGGCAAGACCGAGGTCTATTTCGAGGCGGTGGCCGAAGCGATATCGCGCGGCCGCCAGAGCCTGATCCTGATGCCGGAAATCGCGCTCACCGCGCAATCGCTGGATCGTTTCGCGGCGCGATTCGGGGTGCGCCCGGCGGAGTGGCATTCCGAGCTGAGCCCGCGCATCCGCGCCCGCACCTGGCATGCGGTGGCCGCCGGCGAGGTCGGCGTCGTCGTCGGCGCCCGCTCGGCGCTGTTCCTGCCCTACGCCGATCTCGGCCTGATCGTCGTCGATGAAGAACATGACGCGGTCTACAAGCAGGAAGACGGCGTGCACTATCACGCCCGCGACATGGCGGTGGTGCGCGGCCACATCGCCGGGTTTCCGGTGGTGCTGGCGTCGGCGACGCCGTCGATCGAGACCGAGGTGAATGCGCGGCGCGGGCGCTATCGCCGCCTGCAGCTGCCGCAGCGGTTCGGCGGCCAGCACATGCCCGGCGTCGAGGCGATCGATCTCACCCGCGAGGGCCCGCCGCGCGGCCGCTTCATCGCGCCGCGATTGGCCGGGGCGGTCAAGGTCGCGCTGGAACGCGGGCAGCAGGCGCTGCTGTTCCTCAACCGCCGCGGCTATGCGCCGCTCACCTTGTGCCGCGCCTGCGGATTTCGCTTCGCCTGCCCCAATTGCGATGCATGGCTGGTCGATCACCGTTTCAAGCGCCAGCTGGTGTGCCATCACTGCGGCTTCTTCACGCCGCGGCCGGCGACGTGCCCGAAATGCCAGGCTGCCAATTCGTTCGTCGCCTGCGGTCCCGGTGTCGAGCGCCTTGAGGAGGAGGCGGCCGCGCTTTTTCCCGGGCGCGCGGATCATGGTGCTCTCCAGCGACCTGATCGCCACCGCGGAGCGCATGCGCGAGGAGTTCAAGGAGATCGAGGACGGCCATGTGGACATCGTCATCGGCACCCAGCTGGTGGCGAAGGGGCATCATTTTCCCAAGCTCAACCTGGTCGGGATCATCGATGCCGATCTCGGGCTGAGCAACGGCGATCCCCGCGCGTCCGAGCGCACCTTCCAGCTGCTGCACCAGGTCGCCGGCCGGGCCGGGCGCGAATCCGGGCGCGGCTACGGGTTCCTGCAGACCCATCAGCCGGACCATCCGGTGATGCGGGCGCTCGTCGCCTGCGACCGCGAGGCATTCTACGCGAGCGAGATCGCGGCGCGCGAGCGCAGCCACTATCCTCCGTTCGGACGCCTCGCCAGCATCGTGGTATCGGGGCCGGACCGTCACTCGACCGAGGGCTTTGCCCGGCGGCTGTGCGCGGCGGCGCCGCACGACGAGACGGTGCGGGTGCTCGGCCCGGCGGAGGCCCCGATCGCGGTGGTGCGCGGCCGCCACCGGTTTCGGGTCCTGATCAAGGCGCCGCGCGCCTATGATCTCTCCGCCCATCTGCGCGACTGGCTCGGGCATGCGCCCAAGCCCGCGACCGGCATCAAGCTCGAAGTCGACATCGATCCCATGAGCTTCCTGTGATGGATTGCTTCCTGTGACGAACGCACTTCGATCGGACCCACTCTAGCCGGGGCGCGACGGGCTGATTCTCTGGGTCGTTACCGACCGTCGGAGGACCGATGTCCGAGGTGCCCAACATTTTTTGCAGCACACGAGGCTGGTTGTGGTCCGAGGCCTGGGCAATGTGGGGCCAACGCGACGGCATCGCGCAGGTCGAGGGCCGATCCGTACCGTCATGGGGCCGCGCTATGGCTGCCTGGTCATCACCGTGCAGGAGGCGACGCGACCGGTCGCAAGCCTCGCCATGTAGCAAAGCTCCATCTGGTCCGGCGCCAGCATCGTCCCCGAGGTCCAGCCGTCATCATCGACCATGTAGATCGTGCCGGCATGCGATATGACGGCGATGATCGACTCGCTGTGCTTTGCCGACGAGAACGTGCCGGAGAAGCGGCGGCCGTCCTGCTTGTCGATCGTCATCGTGAACGCGATCGAGGAAAGCCGCGGCTGGGCCGACCGGGGCCCGGCATGATGTTCGTTTCCGCGGCCGAGGACGATCGATTCGCTGTCGCCCTTCCAGGTGCCGCGGACATCGGGAACCGCGGTCTGCGCCGCCGCAGGCGCGGCTGCGAGCGCTACGAGCATGACAATCCAGGCGAGCTTCGGCATGGCCGACCTCCTTTGAGGGACGTTCGATTGCGACTCGGTCGCTCGAGACAGTATCGAGCAAGGCGTGTGCAAGACAAGGCGCGCAAACCGTGCTGGCACGACAATCCGGCAGGAGTCGAAGATGGGCACAGAGTTGAGTCCCATCGCTGGTTCGGGGAGTACTGGATGCCCGCTTTCGCCGGCATGACACGGTAGAGTGGGATCGAACCATTAGAATTGGTTCATCAGGCCCACGGTACGACCCGCACTCCGTCGATCGGAGCTGCCTGACAACATGGAGGCCGCCAATGGCGCGCCAAGTAACGGTCCAATCGAAACCCAGTCCCGCCGCCAGCCTGCTGGCGCTTGCGCTGGGTGCGGCCGCAGTCGGTGCGGTCGCCATCGGTGCGCTGGCGATCGGCCGCCTTGCGGTCGGCCGCCTGACCATCAGGAAGGCGCGCTTCGGCGCGCTGGAGGTCGATGAATTGACGGTTCGCAAGCTGCGCGTCGTCGAGCATGAAGGGCCGAGGCGGTAATGCCGCGACCGGCGATCGTCCGCGGCAACCCTGACGACAGCACCGCGATCAGATCATCGGATCAGGATCGTCGGCTGGCTTCGCTTCCTGGCGCGCGTTAGACTGCCGGAAAAGTTCAGGGAGGATACCGCCGTGAAAGCCGTCCAACTCGCCGCCGCATGCGCCCTCATCATCGCGGCGGGCGCCATGCCGATGATGGCGTACGGCCAGGCCGCGGCGCCCGGCGCCGCCGCCAATGGCACCTCGACCGGCACCTCGACCGGCACCTGGACCCAGAAGGCGCCGATGATCACGCCGCGAGGCGAGGTTGCGCTCGCCGAGGTCGGCGGCAAGATCTACGTCCTCGGCGGCAACATCAACGGCACCTCGGTCCCGCACAACGAGGAATACGACATCGCCACCGACCATTGGCGCAGCCGCTACCCGATGCCGCGCGGGCTCGACCACATGGGCGTCGCGGTGGTGAACGGCAAGATCATCACCGTCGGCGGCTTCGTCGCCACGGTGCACCGGGACGGCCAGCCGCTGGTGTTCGAATACGATCCGGCCGTCGACGCCTGGCGCACGCTCGCCCCGATGAAGCAAGGCCGCGGCTCCGTGGGCGTCGCGGTGCTCGGCGGCAAGGTCTATGCGATCGGCGGGCGCGCGCCGAACGGCATGACCGTCGCCACCAACGAGGTCTACGATCCCGCGACCAATGCCTGGACCACGCTCGCGCCGCTGCCGAAGGCGCGCGACCACGCGGCGGTGGTCGCCGCCGAGGGCAAGATCCATGTCATCGGCGGCCGCTTCACCAGCCCCGCCGACCGCACCGACATGCACGACATCTACGATCCCGCCACCGACACATGGACCTCCGGGCCGCCGCTGCCGACCGCGCGTAGCGGCCTCGCCTCGACCTATTACAAGGGCATGGCGATCGTGCTCGGCGGCGAATTTCCGCAGGAACGACGCACCTTCGATGAAAACGAGGGCTTCGACATCAAGGCCAATGCCTGGCGCATACTGGCGCCGATGCCGCGCGGCCGCCATGCCGCCGGCGCCACCAGCGACGGCAAGAACCTCTATGTCGGCGGCGGCTCGTTCCTGCCGGGCGGCATGGGTGGCCCCCCGGTCGGTGAGTTGATGATGTTCGCCCTGCCGTGACGGAGCGCAGCGGATGCCGGGCCTGCCCCTGAGGCCGCTCATTCTCCTCGCCGCGCTGGCGGCCGCCATGCACGGGCGGCGGCGCGGCGCGGGCGCAGGAATGGTGGTCGACGTCGAGGGAGAAGAACAGCGTGCTCGAGCCCTGCGTGATCGAACTCGGCTGGTTGTAGGAGGTGTAGCTGATGCTGCGGCCCAGGCCGGCGGGGTTATCGGTAATTCGAGATTAAAGTGCACTGTCACCGTAATTCCCTCGTTAGTCACGATGCGCTGTGCGAGATCAAGTGCACTGCCACCGTAATTCCCGACCTATTCGCGCGACGTCCCCTTGACCCAGACCGTTCTATCTTTTTCGAGGATTGACAGAAGATAGGAACACGCACCAGCCTCATCAATGAACAATCTCAGATCGTTTTTATTTCCACGCTCATAATAGTATATGGCCCACATACTCCCTTCCTTTTCTATTACGTACTGCTCCACCGCTGTTAAAACGCCGCCGTAAAAACTTACGGTATTAGGTCTCAAACCACGCGCCATGAGAAGATTTTTTAGTTCGTCTACGTTCATTTTAAATAGCCACCTTCAATGAGTGTCCTAACACTACTAAACGTCTGGTACTGGGTCCCACCCCTCCATTGACCGAACCATGGATAAGCTGCCCCTGACAGGACGGGCAGCGGAATTACGGTGACAGTGCACTTAATTTGAGGCGACCTCATTACCATGACGACGTGCGCGGTAGTAAGAAGGGGTGGCGCTAGCATGACAGCAGCAAGTGCCGCGCCCGCTTGTCCAACTCAATGTTGCCTTGCCGCCCCGGCCGCGAATATAGAAGGTCCGCCGGTCGCCGGCGATGGAACGCTTGATGGGAGGTTTGCCTTGGGCACCAAGATCACACTCACCGCTTCGGACGGATTCAAGCTCGGCGGCTGGCGCGCCGACCCCCCGGGCAAGCCCAAGGGCGGCCTGGTGGTGATCCAGGAGATTTTCGGCGTCAACCATCACGTCCGCAATGTGTGCGACCGCTTCGCCGCGCTCGGCTATGCCGCCGTGGCGCCCGCGGTATTCGATCGCATCGAGCCCAACTTCGAATGCGGCTACACGGCGGCCGAGGTCGAGCATGCGCGCACCTTCATTCCGAAGATCGACTGGGCCAAGATGATGCTCGACACCGCCGCCGCGATCGATGCGGCCGGGTCCGCCGGCAAGGTCGGCATCGTCGGCTACTGCCTGGGCGGCAGCGTCGCCTTCCTCGCCGCCTGCAAGCTCGACGGGCTTGCCTGCGCGGTCGGCTATTACGGCGGCGCCATCGCCAAGAACGCCGACCTCAAGCCGAAGGTGCCGACGCTCCTGCATTTCGGCGATCAGGACCACTCGATCCCGCTGTCCGATGTGGAGATCGTCAAGGCCAAGCGGCCCGACGTCGAGGTCCACGTCTACCACGCCGGCCACGGCTTCTCCTGCGACGAACGCAGCAGCTACGACGAGGCCGCCCACCAGGAAGCGCTCGAGCGAACCACCGCCTGGCTCGGCAAGTATATCGGGTGACGCTCGCGAGCATCGCGCTCGTTGTAACGTTGTTTATTTCGGGGCGTCGCAACGGCGGCGAACCCGGAACCCGGTGGGTCTCCGCCGGCCTGACTAGCCCCGATCGCCGGACCTAAAGCGATGCAAGTCGCCGCGAAAGTGCGGGCACGGATCGCGTCAGAACCAACGTTCGTCCACCACCACGGTATCGCCCGGGTTCATCTGGGTGATGACCGGCACCACCTGACGCGCCACCACGCCGTCGACCGGCCGGCTGAGCACGATGGTGGGGCGCCAGGCGCGCGGCGTGAACCCGCCGGCAATGGCGACGGCGGTCTCGGCCGTCATGTTCGGCACATAGGGATATTGGCCGGGAAAATTGACTTCGCCGAGGATGAAGAACGGCCGGTAAAGCTCGACCTCCACCGCCACATGGGGCTCGCGCAGGAAGCCCTGGCGCAGCCGCCCCGCGATAGCGCCGGTGAGTTCGGAGATGGTCAGGCCGCGCGCATGCACCGCGCCGATCAGCGGCATGGTGATATTCCCGGCGGCGTCCACGGCGTAGCTGTTGGTGAGGGAATCCTGGCCGAACACCACGACCCGCAGCCGGTCGCCGGAATCGAGCGTGTAGGCCGGCAGCGGCGCGCCGCCCACCAGCGCGACCGGAGGCGGGGCAGGCGGAGGTGGCGGCCCGCGGACCATATCGCCGGGCCCGTCCGGCGCCACCGCGGCCGGCACCACGGTGCGGGCGCAGCCCGCGACCGTCAGGGCGGCGAGGAGGAGAACAGCGAGGCGGACATGCCGCATGCGGGATCCGGCGGGTTGGACTGGCCTTCTGCCGGATTAACGATTTATGGTTAATAATCCCTAACCGAATGCAGCGCCTGGGGAAATCGAGGCGAACCCGGTCCGATTCGGAACCCATCGGACGGGCGCCGCTGCGGAGCCGCCGATTCGCCATGCCACCCGTCTTGCCCGGCGCCGCTTGCGAGCGCCTTGGCGCGGGATCAGCGGGCGGCGTGCGGCGGCTCGATGTCTTCGGACTTGTAGCCTGCACCCATGCGGTCGGCGAGCGCGACCACCAGCATGGAGCCGAGGAAAACGATGTGGATGCCCACCAGCCAGCCGAGCTTGGTGGTGTCGTAATGATCGATGTTCATGAAGGCCTTCAGCACCTCGACCGCCGAGATCGCCACGATCGAGGTGATCAGCTTCTGCTTGAGGCCGCCGAAATCGACCCGCGACATCCACAGCGGCCGCGAATCCGCCTCCCCGTCTGCGGTACTGATCTGGGATACGAAGTTCTCGTAGCCGGAAAAAATGACAATGAGCACGAGATTGGCGGTGAAGACCACGTCGATCAGGCTGAGAACCCCGAGAATGACGTCGTTCGGGCTGTCCGACAGGAGCTCGGCGACGAACAGGCCGAACACCTTGAAGAAATGCAGCATGAGGATGAGGAGCGCGGCCACGAGGCCGAGATAGAGCGGCGCCAGCAGCCACCGGCTGTAGAAGATGACCGCTTCGATGATCCGAATGACCTTATCCATGATGCCCCGCGTCACCTTTGGTCGCCGCCTTCAGGCCAGCACGATTTGCCCCTTCCTGGATAGGCGGCGGAAGGCGCTGTCCCGCCGCTCTTTTGCGCCCGCCGGTCGCGGCCACCTCACCCCGTCGCGGCGGCACCGAGGCCGATCGGGCAGCTCACGCCGGTGCCGCCGAGGCCGCAATAGCCGAACGGGTTCTTGGCGAGATATTGCTGGTGGTAGTCCTCGGCGTAGTAGAACGGCGGCGCGTCGAGGATTTCGGTGGTGATGGCGCCGTGGCCGCTGGCCTTGATCGCCTTCTCGTACATCGCCTTGGACGCCTCCGCGACCTGCCGTTGCGCCGGTGTGACGGCATAGATGCCGGAACGATATTGGGTGCCGACATCGTTGCCCTGGCGCATGCCCTGGGTCGGATCGTGGTTTTCCCAGAACGTCTTCAGCAGGCGCTCGTAGGAAATCTTCTTAGGGTCGTACACCACGAGCACCACCTCGTTGTGGCCGGTTTCCCCGCTGCAGACCTCCCGGTAGGTCGGGTTCGGAGTAAAACCGCCGGCATAGCCCACCGCGGTGGTGTAGATGCCGTCGCCCAATTCCCAGAATTTGCGCTCGGCACCCCAGAAGCATCCCATGCCGAACATGGCGGTTTCCAATCCCTCCGGCCACGGCCCCTTGAGCGGGCGGCCATTGACGAAATGCCGGGACGCCGTCGGGATCGGCGCGGCGCGGCCCGCGAGAGCCGTCGCGGCGGTCGGCATCTCCGGCTTCTTCCTGGACATGAACATGGTCGGGCTCCTGACGATCGGATGACGCAGATATAGGCGCGGCCGCATGATTTCGCAGCCGGGTGCACATCACATCCGCTCCAGTTTCGGCCCGGTCGCGGTCACGGCGCCGGGAGGTCGAGGTGAACAATTCCGAGGTGAACATTTCTGTTTCGGAACGGTGGCTGACGCCCTATGCTCCGCCCGGCGTCGGTTCACGCGCATCAAGCAAAAAAATTCGGGAGGGCGTCGATGTCCGGATCGGTTTCATCCAGATCGGCTGTTTCGGGATTGCTGGCGGCCGCGGCGGCGATGACGCTGGGCGCGCCGGCCTTTGCACAGGCGCCACCCGGCACGCCGCGCTACCGAGAGGCGATCGAGTGAGCGCGCAGGCGCGGGTCGGCTGCGTCAGCGGTCGTAGCCGATCAGCGGCTTCTTCTTGCGGCCGAGCAGCACCAGTAGCGCTCCGATCACGCCGAAAACGGCGAAGGTCGGAGCATTGAGAAGCCACTCGGCGACCTGATCCCAGGCGAGCTTTCCGGCGTAGCGCTCGATCATCGGCTGCAACTGCTGCAGGCTCGCGGCATGGACGGAATTCCAGGTTTCGCTCAGCGGCGTATAGAACAGCTTGTTGCCGGCAATCGACTTGGTGCCGTCATAGACGAAGAACACGAAGCCCACGGCCAAGGAGAGCAGGCCGAGCATGCGAAAGAAGAAGCGGATCATGGCGGGCCGTCGCAAATCGATGAGGGAAGGAATTGCCGCTCCGGCTTACTCCGACCCCGCGCAAGGTTCAACTCGGTTGCCTCGTCAGCCCGCCTCGCAGGCCTTCGAGACGCTTGAGCAATCGCCTTCGGTTCCGGTAAGTTCCGCCGCCCCGCCCGCACCCGGGCATTAGGAGTAGCAATGGCTGCCACCCCCCCTAAGGCCAATCATCGGCCGACCTTCACCGATCAGGAAGCCTTGCTGTTTCACAGCCACCCGCGCCCCGGCAAGCTGGAGGTGGTGGCGACCAAGCCGATGGCGACCCAGCGCGACCTCTCGCTCGCCTATTCGCCGGGCGTCGCCGTGCCGGTACTCGCGATTGCCGCGGACGAGGCGCTGGCCTTCGAATACACCACCAAGGGGAATTTCGTCGCCGTCATCACCAACGGCACCGCCATCCTCGGGCTCGGCAACCTCGGGGCGTTGGCGGCGAAGCCGGTGATGGAGGGCAAGGCGGTCCTGTTCAAGCGGTTCGCCGACATCGACTCCATCGACCTCGAAATCTCGTCGGAGGATCCGACCGAGATCATCAACTGCGTCAAGCTGCTGGGCAAGGGCTGGGGCGGCATCAATCTCGAGGACATCAAGGCGCCGGAGTGCTTCATCGTCGAGCAGCGGCTGCGCGAACTGCTCGATATCCCGGTGTTCCATGACGACCAGCACGGCACCGCCATCATCGCCTCGGCGGGTCTTCTCAATGCGCTCCATCTCACCGGCCGCGAGATCGCCTCCACCCGGCTCGTGTGCAACGGCGCCGGCGCTGCCGGCATCGCCTGCCTCGAACTGCTGCGCGCCATCGGCTTCCGTCCCGAGAACCTGATCCTGTGCGACACCAAGGGCGTCATCTATGAAGGCCGCACCGAGGGCATGAACCAGTGGAAATCCGCCGCCGCCGTGAAGACCGCGGCGCGGACGCTGGCCGAAGCCATGGCGGGCGCCGACGTCTTCTTCGGACTGTCGGTCAAGGGCGCGGTCACCAAGGAGATGGTGAAAGCGATGGCGCCCAATCCGATCATCTTCGCCATGGCCAATCCGGATCCGGAGATCACGCCGGAGGAGGTCGCCGAGGTCCGCGACGACGCCATCATGGCCACCGGACGTTCGGACTATCCGAACCAGATCAACAACGTGCTCGGGTTCCCCTACATTTTCCGCGGCGCCCTCGACGTGCGCGCGACCACCATCAACATGGAAATGAAGATCGCGGCCGCCCATGCGCTCGCCGATCTCGCCCGCGAGGACGTTCCCGACGACGTCGCCGCCGCCTATGGCGCGCGGCCGAAGTTCGGACGCGACTACATCATTCCGGTGCCGTTCGATCCGCGGCTCATCTACGCGGTGCCGCCGGCGATCGCGGTGGCGGCGATGGAAACCGGGGTGGCGCGCAAGCCGATCACCGACATGCCCGCCTATCGCGAGCAATTGCGTTCGCGCCGCGATCCGGTCGCGGGCGTGCTGGCGCGCATCTTCGCGCGGCTGCGGCGCGAGCCCAAGCGCGTGGTGTTCGCCGAAGGCGAGGAAGAGCCGGTGATCCGCGCCGCCGCGAGCTTCGTCCATCAGGGGCTCGGCAGCGCCATTCTGGTGGGGCGCGAGGACCGCGTGCGCGAAACCGCCAAGACCGCCGGCATCGAGCTCGGCAACGGCATCGAAATTCACAACGCCCGGCTGTCCAAGCGCAACGCCGCCTATGCCGCGCTGCTCTTCGAACGGCTGCAGCGCAAGGGTTATCTGCCGCGCGACTGCCAGCGCCTCGTCAACCAGGACCGCAATCACTTCGCCGCCTGCATGGTGTCGCTCGGCGATGCCGACGCCATGGTCACCGGCGTGACCCGCAGTTTCTCGGGGGTGCTCGAAGACGTGCGGCAGTGCATCGACCCCAAACCGGGGCACCGGGTGATGGGGGTGTCGCTGGTGCTGGCGCGCGGGCGCGCCGTGCTGGTTGCCGACACCGCCGTCACCGAGATGCCCACCGCGGAGGATCTCGCCGCAATTTCCGTCGAAGCGGCCGCGGTCGCCCGCAAGTTCGGCTACGAGCCGCGGCTGGCATTGCTCGCCTTCGCCACCTTCGGCCGGCCGCCGGGCGATCGCGCCGCCCGGGTGCAGGAGGCGGTGCGCATCCTCGACCAGCGCCGCGTCGATTTCGAGTATGACGGCGAGATGGCGGCGGACGTGGCGCTCAATCCGGAGCTGATGGCGGCCTACCCGTTCTGCCGGCTTTCCGGTCCGGCCAATGTGCTGGTCATGCCGGCCTTCCATTCGGCCGCGATCGCCACCAAGATGCTCCAGGAACTCGGCGGCGCCACCGTGATCGGCCCGCTGCTGGTCGGCCTCGATCGTTCGGTGCAGATCGTCGGCCTCTCGGCCAAGGACAGCGACCTCGTCAACATGGCGGCGCTGGCCGCCTATGGCATCAGCGGATAGCCTGCGTTTCTTTGATTTGCGAATAATCCTGCCCGAAAGGCCGGTACCTTTCGGGCCGACGCTGTTGGGAGACGAACATGACCAGGAAAGCCCTTGCGAGGGGTCATCGCCGCGATTGCGACCGCGGTCGACGGCAACGGCGAACCCGATTGCGGCCGCGCCACCGCGCTGGCGCATTTCCTCCTCGGCCATGGTTGCGACGGCCTCAACGTGCTCGGCACCACCGGCGAGGCGACGTCCTTCTCGCTGGCGCAGCGCAAGACGGTGATGAACGCCTATCGCGGCGCCGGCCTGCCGCTCGACGCCATGATGGTGGGAACCGGAGCGGCGGCGACCGCCGATGCGGTGGCGCTGACCCGCCATGCGGCCGAACTCGGCTTCGCCGGCGCACTGGTGCTGCCGCCGTTCTATTACAAGGGCGTGCCGGACGACGGGCTCGCCGCCTATATCGGCGCCCTCGTCGCGGCGACGACGGACCGGCCGATTCCGATCTATCTGTATCACTACCCGCAGTTGTCCGGCCTGCCCTGGCACCCCGGCCTGATCCGGCGGCTGCGCGAGGCCCATGGCGCGCGCATAATCGGCCTGAAGGATTCGTCCGGCGACATGGCCTATGCCCGCGAGGCGGCGGCGATCGATCCGGGCTTCCATGTCTTTCCCTCGACCGAGGCGGTGCTGTTGGAAGCTCGCGCGGGCGCCTTCGCCGGCTGCATTTCGGCGACCGCCAATGTCAATGCCGACCTGTGCGCCCGCGCCTTCCATCACAACGACGCGGCGGCGCTGGAAGCGGCGGTCACCATCCGTAAGCTGTTCGACGGAAGACCGCTGGTGGCGGGCGTCAAAGCCCTGCTCGGCCATATCCATGGCGACCAGGCCTGGGCGCAAATGATGCCGCCGCTCGCCCCGTTTTCCGCTGCGGACCGCGCCGCGGTGGTCGCCGGCTATGACGGAGTGCGGGCCAAGCGGGTGGCATGATCGGGCCTCGTCTCAGGGGCTGCCGGGGCGCACCGCGGGTCATGCGTCGAAGAGTGTGTACCCGCGTGCGCGCACGAGTGCGTTGACGCCTTCTCGCCGCGCCACTATAAGCATCGCCAATCCGGCGGCGGTTCACGCCGCCGCTGTTTTTTTCCGCCACCGGCGAAGCCACGGAACATCAATGGCCAACACCAAATCGGCCAAGAAGGCCACGCGCAAGATCGCGCATCGCACCGAGATCAACAAGGCACGCCGCTCGCGCATGCGCAGTTCGTTGCGCGTCGTCGAGGACGCCATTTCGAGCGGCGACAAGACGGCGGCCCGGGCAGCGCTCGTCGCCGCCGAGCCGGCGCTGATGCGCGCCGCCCGCAATGGCATCATTCATAAGAAGTCGGCGAGCCGGAAAGTGTCGCGTCTCACCCACCGGATCGCCAAGCTCGGCTGAACGTCGGCAGCGCGAGTCGCAGCGGGGTTTGGTCGGTTGTCGAGCCGCGATGCCCGGGTTGTGCTCTCGCGGGACCGGCCCGTTCGGGGACAGTGATCGCCTGCTTGCTCCGCTCTTTGTGGCGTGATTTTGATGGCATCCGCGTACCGGTTCTTGCCGCGAATGGCCCGGATAATTTCATCACATAGTTGTTGCGGAAATGTCGCACGCCTGATGCAAAAGCGTCATGACGTGCTGCTCGCTCGTCAACTGCCCGATTTCGACACTGTCAAGGGGTCAGGTTACCCGCCTTAATCGCTCAGCAAAACGACTTTCACAACAGAGCGTTATGGAGATAGTGGCGGACTGCGGTTGGGAAATTCACGGCGACGCGAATGGTAAAGTTACCGCCGTGTTAAGACTTGAAGGTGGTTGAGCACTGCATCATCAAGGCCGGTTTTCGGCAATTAAGACTGCGAATTCAGGCCCTTGGATTTATGCGGCGAAATGGTCGCAAACCCGTCGTCGCAGTGTCAATGACAACGGCCAAACGCGGCGAGATCAAGGCCGTTGTAACGCCTGAGCCAGTTGTGTATCCTAATGACACTCCGCTTCGGGGTTTTCTCTAGTATTCGTTCGCGTTCGGCTCTCATCGACAATGAGGTGGCGAAGCTTTGTCCCGGTGGATCGTAAGTATAGCGCGAGCACTTGGAGACTTTTGGCGATCTTAATCTGTGCTAAGTCTTTATGTTGCCTAAGGCGGCATTCGATCTAGTTTAGGGAAGCTTTCGAATATCCGAAACGGTCGGTTGCAACGTTGTCGGGTATATTTGCGGTAGCAAAGGGGCCATGATGAAATTTACGCGGCAAGATTTGGTGTTTGGTGTTGCCCAGGGGGTACCGGCACCGTTTCGCCCGCTGAGCGGGTACCGCACAGCTTCGTCGCCACAACCTTCCACTGGCGGATCCCAGTGCAGGGCCGTCGGAACGGACCGTTCAAGCCGCGTTTCCTGCGGCCGATGAACCCCATCATTTCCGGGCGTCAGCCGTCCGCATTGGCGGACGGGCTGGCGTCGCCGTCTCCCATCAACGAATTGCCGCGTCCGTATCGACGCCGAGATTCCGACGAGAAGGTCGCAATGCCAGACGTTCCCGATGAATGTTGGTCTCGCGTGAAGAAGCGGCTCCACGCCGAACTCGGCGAGGCCATCTACACGAGCTGGTTTGCGCGCATGGAACTCGAGAGCCTCGATCCGGAGACCGCCCGCATCTCGGTTCCCACCCGCTTCCTCAAGAGCTGGATCCAGTCCCATTACAGTGAGCGGCTGCTGGCCTGCTGGCAGGCCGAGCGTCCGACCGTGCGCCGCATCGATCTCTCGGTCCGCTCAGCGGCCATCAAAATCCCGGCCCCGCCCGCAACGGCCGACACCACGCCGGCGGAGAAGCGCGATGCCGGCCACTGCAAGACCGACATCAAGGCGCTCGCCTCGCCCATCGGGGCCATCCTTGATTCCCATGGCGGCTCCCCGCTCGATCCCCGGCTGACATTCGAATCCTTCGTGGTCGGACGCTCCAACACGCTCGCCCATGCCGCCGCGAAGCAGGTGGCGACCGGGCGGCGCAACGACGCGGTGATGTTCAATCCGCTGTTCATCCACGCCGGGGTCGGACTCGGCAAGACCCATTTGCTGCAGGCGATCGCCCTGAAGACCAACGCCGCCGGCGAGCGCACGGCGCTCTATCTCACCGCCGAGCGCTTCATGTTCGGCTTCGCGTCGGCGCTGCGCAGCCAGACCGCACTCGCCTTCAAGGACGCGTTGCGCGGCATCGAGGTGCTGGTAATCGACGACCTCCAGTTCCTCCAGGGCAAGAACAGCCAGGCGGAATTCTCCCATACCCTCAATTCGCTGCTCGACGGCGGCCGCCAGGTCGTGGTGGCCGCCGACCGGCCGCCGACCGAGCTCGAGAGCCTCGACGAGCGCATGCGCTCGCGCCTCGCGGGGGGCCTCGCTGTGGAGATCGGCGCGCTCGACGAGGAGTTGCGGCTGGAAATCCTCTCCGCCCGGGTCCAGTCGGCCCGCGCCCACCACCCCGGTTTCACCGTGCCGGAGCCGGTGCTCTCCTATATCTCGCGTTCGGTCACCCACAACGGGCGCGACCTCGAAGGCGCGCTCAACCGGCTGCTTGCTCACAGCAAGCTCACCGGCCACCCCATCACCATGGAACTCGCCGAACGCGAGCTGCGGGACCTGGTCAGGCCGCTGGAACTCAAGCGGGTACGGATCGAGGACATCCAGCGCATCGTCGCACGCCACTACAATGTCAGCCGCAGCGACCTGTTGTCGTCGCGCCGCACCGCCAATGTGGTCCGCCCACGCCAGATCGCCATGTACCTCGCCAAGACCCTGACGCTGCGCTCGCTGCCGGAGATCGGCCGGCGATTTGGCGGGCGCGATCACACCACGGTGCTCCATGCGGTGCGCAAGATCGAGGGGCTGATCGGCACCGACAACGCTCTGGCCGCCGAAATCGAGTCGCTGAAAAGCCAGCTGCAGGAATGAGCGTGGCGCCGGGCCGGCGGCGCCGACACTGCCGGTTTGTTGATATTGATGCATTTTCTGGAGCGCGGCCGGCGCAAAAGTGCTATCCGGTCTGACGTCCTGCGTGCGCCCGAAGCTTCGGTTCGGGCGTGCAGTCGGGGCGGCTGAACGGTATCCACTCAGCCAGACGGCGCGCTGGAACCGGTGTCCCCCTCTTCGCCGGGCAAGCTCATACCGCGCAGGATTTCCCATGAAGGTCACGGTCGAACGCTCCGAGCTTCTGAGATCGCTGTCCCACGTGCATCGCGTGGTCGAGCGGCGCAACACCATCCCGATCCTCGCCAACGTGCTCCTTCGCGCCGAGCGCTCCAAGCTCGCCTTCAAGGCGACCGATCTCGACCTCGAGGTGATCGAGACCGTCGCCGCGGAGGTCGAGCCCGGCGGCGTCACCACCGTGCCGGCGCACATGTTCTACGAGATCGTGCGCAAGCTGCCGGACGGTGCGCAGATCGTGCTGGAAGCCGCCGGCGACCGCGCGGTGATGTCGATCCGGGCCGGCCGCTCCAAGTTCACTTTGCAGACCCTGCCGGAGAGCGATTTCCCCGATCTCGCCGCCGGCGACATGACCCACAGGTTCATGCTTCCCGCCGCCGCGCTCAAGCGCATGATCGACAAGACCCAGTTCGCGATCTCGACCGAGGAGACCCGCTACTATCTCAACGGCATATTTCTCCACACCGCGGGAACCGGCAAAGCGCTGGTGCTGCGCGCGGTGGCGACCGACGGCCATCGCCTGGCCCAGTTCGATCTCGAAGCCCCGGCCGGCGCCGAGGGCATGCCGGGGGTGATCGTGCCGCGCAAGACCGTCGGCGAGGTCCAGCGGCTGATCGACGGCGTCGAGGGCGAGATCGCGATCGAGCTGTCGCAGTCCAAAATTCGCTTTACCCACGGCACCGTCGTGCTGACCTCCAAGCTCATCGACGGCACCTTCCCGGATTATGGACGGGTGATCCCGGTCGGCAACGACAAGCAGCTCGAAGTCAACAAGCGCGACTTCGAGCAGGCGGTCGATCGCGTCTCCACGGTGGCGAGCGAGCGCGGGCGCGCGGTCAAGCTGTCGCTTGTCGGCGGGGCGGCTGGTGCTCTCGGTGACCAATCCGGATTCCGGCAGCGCCACCGAGGAGCTCGAGGTCGGCTATGATGCCGATCCGCTCGATATCGGCTTCAACTCGCGCTATCTGCTCGACATCGCCGCCCAACTCGAAAGCGATGCCGCGGTGCTCAAGCTCGCCGATCCCGGCTCCCCCACCCTGATCCAGGACAGGGAGCCCAGGGGCGCGACTCTACGTGTTGATGCCGATGCGGGTGTAGCGGATGATGGCGAAAAGTCGCGGACTTTTCGAACCGGACCCCAGATCGACACGAGACGTCGAAACCGAGACTTGAAAGCATTGTCCGATTGAGTCCGAAACGCGCGCGGCAGGAAAGGCCGGTTCGTGAACGCCCGCATCTGCCGGCTGACGCTCGCCAATTTTCGCAGCTATCACGCCGCGAGCGTCGCCGTCGCCGGCGACCTCGTCGTGCTGGTCGGGCCCAACGGCGCCGGCAAGACCAACCTGCTCGAGGCGATCTCGCTGCTGTCGCCGGGTCGCGGGCTGCGCCGCGCCGAACTCGGCGAACTCGCCTTCAATGAGGGCGACGGGTCGTGGGCGGTGGCGGCCGAGGTCGACGGCGCGCTCGGCGTCGCCACCCTGGGCACCGGCATCGAACCGCCCGGCAGCGTGGAAGGCGTACCGCTGCGCAAATACCGCATCGACCGCGAGCCGGCAGGTTCGGCCACAGCCTTTGCCGACCATTTGCGGGTGATCTGGCTGGTTCCGGCGATGGACGGATTGTTCGCCGGCCCCGCCTCGGAACGGCGGCGCTTCCTCGATCGCCTGGTGCTCGCGGTCGATGCCGCCCATGCCGCGCGGGTATCAGCGCTGGAGCGCGCGCTGCGCTCGCGCAACCGCCTGCTGGAGAGCCCACGCCCCGACGTTCATTGGCTCGACGCGACCGAGCACGAGACCGCGGAGATCGCGGTCGCGGTCGCGGCGGCTCGCGCGGAGACGGTGCGGCGGCTCGCGGCCGCGCTGGCGGCGCGGCGGACCGCGGAGACCGCCTTTCCGGCCGCCGAAATCGCGCTCGAAGGCTGGATGGAGGCGATGGTGCTGGTCCAGCCGGCAGTCGATGTCGAGGATCGCTACCGCGCCGTGCTCCGCGACAATCGCGGCCGCGACGCCGCCGCCGGGCGCACCCTCGACGGACCCCACCTCACCGACCTCGCCGTGTACTACGAGCCGAAAGGAATCGCGGCGCGCGATGCCTCGACCGGCGAGCAGAAGGCGCTTCTGATCGGCCTCGTGCTCGCCCATGCCGCCCTGGTCGCCGACATGACCGGCGCCGCGCCGGTCATCCTGCTCGACGAGGTGGTGGCCCATCTCGACCCGGCCCGGCGCGCCGCGCTGTTCGCCGCGCTCGGGCGGCTCGGCGCCCAGGTCTGGCTGACCGGCGCCGATCCCGCCGCCTTCGCCGATGTCGCCGCCTTCGCCGAAACCTTCGACGTCAGCCCGGGCCGGGCGACCCCGCGCAGGGCCTGAACCGGGGCCCGCGGGCAACGCCGCGACGCCGGGATCGAGCATAAGGGAATCCCACCGCACGTCCTGCCGCGAACCTTCTCGCAACGCCGTTTTCCGGTTGCCGCGAAGGCCTCCCTGAAGGGCCAAATCAGCCTTGAAATTCGCTTGGAGAACAACCACTTAATCTACGTCACTTTGCGCTGTACGACGGTGCCGTTTCATGTCACACGAACAGTGAGAAAAAGTGCGATTCCAACAGCGATTCGAAACCGTTTTCATGGCTGAGCCCGCCCGCAGGTCAGACGCGTCCGACTATGGCGCCGACAGCATCAAGGTCCTCAAGGGCCTCGATGCCGTGCGCAAGCGCCCCGGCATGTATATCGGCGACACCGATGACGGCTCGGGCCTGCACCACATGGTCTACGAGGTCGTGGACAACGCCATCGACGAGGCGCTCGCGGGCTATGCGAAGGAGGTCTCCGTCACCCTCAATCCCGACGGGTCCTGCACGGTGCGCGACGACGGCCGCGGCATTCCGACCGAGATGCACAGCGAAGGGCGTGTCGGCGGCCGAAGTCATCATGACCCAGCTCCATGCCGGCGGAAAATTCGACCAGAACTCCTACAAGGTGTCGGGCGGGCTGCATGGCGTCGGCGTCTCCGTCGTCAATGCGCTGTCCAGCGCGCTCAAGCTCACCATCTGGCGCGACGGCCGCGAATCCATCATCGAGTTCCGCGACGGCGAGGCGGTCGCTCCGCTCGCCGATGTCGGTCCCGCCAACGATCGGCGCGGCACCGAGGTGACGTTCCTGCCCTCCAAGCAGACCTTCACCATGACGGAATTCGACTGGGCGACCCTGGAGCACCGCCTGCGCGAACTGGCGTTCCTCAATTCCGGCGTCCGCATCGTGCTGTCCGACCAGCGTCACGCCGTCGAGAAGCGCGAGGAGATGATCTACGAAGGCGGCGTCGAGGCGTTCGTGAGGTATCTCGATCGCAACAAGGCGCCGATGGTGCCGAAGCCGATCGTGGTCAAGGCCGAGCGCGACGGCACCGGCGTCGAATGCGCGATGTGGTGGAACGACGGCTATCACGAGGCGGTGCTGTGCTTCACCAACAACATCCCGCAACGCGACGGCGGCACCCATCTCGCCGGCTTCCGCGGCGCCTTGACGCGCCAGGTGACGGGCTATGCCGAGGCCAGCGGCATCACCCGCAAGGAAAAGGTCGCGCTCACCGGCGACGACTGCCGCGAGGGCCTGACCGCGGTGCTCTCGATCAAGGTGCCGGACCCCAAATTCTCGTCCCAGACCAAGGACAAGCTGGTCTCCTCCGAGGTCCGCCCGGTGGTCGAGGGCGTGCTCAACGAGGCGCTCGCCGCCTGGTTCGAGGAGCATCCGAGCGAAGCCAAGACCATCGTCGGCAAGGTCATCCAGGCGGCGGCCGCCCGCGAGGCCGCCCGCAAGGCGCGCGAGATGACGCGCAAGAGCGCGCTCGGCGTGGCGTCGCTGCCGGGCAAGCTGTCCGACTGCCAGGAGCGCGATCCCGCCAAATCCGAGCTGTTCATCGTCGAGGGCGATTCCGCCGGCGGCTCCGCCAAGCAGGGCCGCAACCGCGAATTCCAGGCCGTCCTGCCGCTGCGCGGCAAGATCCTGAATGTCGAGCGCGTGCGCATGGACAAGATGCTGTCGAGCCAGGAGATCGGCACCCTGATCACCGCGCTCGGCGCCGGCATCAGCGAGGAGTTCAACGCCGACAAGCTGCGCTACCACAAGATCATCATCATGACCGACGCCGACGTGGACGGCGCCCACATCCGCACCCTGCTGCTGACGTTCTTCTATCGCCAGATGCGCGAGATCATCGACCGCGGCCATCTCTATATCGCGCAGCCGCCGCTCTACAAGGTCGCGCGCGGCAAGTCCGAGCAATATCTCAAGGACGAGCGGGCGCTGGAGAACTACCTCATCGCCGGCGGCATCGAGGAGGCCGTGTTCAAGCCGAGCTCCGGCGAGGAACGCGCCGGCGCCGACCTGCTCAAGCTGGTCGAGGACGCCCGCATCGTCCGCAACATCCTGGTCGGACTGCACAGCCGCTACAACCGCAAGGCCGTCGAGCAGGCGGCGATCGCCGGCGTGCTCAATGCCGCGATCTTCAACGACCCCGACAAGGGCGGGCAGGCGGCCGCCTACATCGCCCGCCGCCTCGACGCGCTGTCGGAGGAAACCGAGCGCGGCTGGGCCGGCCGCTTCCTCGAAGGCGAAGGCTTCGCGCTGGAGCGCACGGTGCGCGGCGTCAAGGAGGTCGCCGTGATCGACCACGCGCTGCTCGGCTCCGCCGACGCCCGCAAGCTCGACGAATTGGCGCCGTCGCTGCAAGAGGTCTATCCGCGCCCCGGCACGCTGCGCCGCAAGGGCGAGGAGACCGCGATCCACGGCCCGGTCAGCCTGTTCGAGGCGGTCATCGCCATGGGCCGCAAGAGCATCACCCTGCAGCGCTACAAGGGGCTGGGCGAGATGAACCCCGGCCAGCTGTGGGAGACCACGCTCGACACCAATGCGCGCTCGCTGCTGCAGGTGAAGGTCAAGGAGGTCGACGAGGCCGACGACATCTTCACCAAGCTGATGGGCGACGTGGTCGAGCCGCGCCGCGAGTTCATCCAGGACAACGCGCTGACGGCGAGCGTGGACGTGTAGCCGTCCTCCTGTGGTGCGGCCGATCCGAGCAGCGCCCACTTTCATGCCGTCATCGGCAGCTCGATCAGCCCCAGATGGCGCGCCATCGGACGAAAATCGCTGTCGTTGTGGAGCAACGGCCTGCGGTTCTCGATGCACCAGGTGCCGATCAGCAGGTCGATGGTCTTGCGGATGGTGATCCCGCGCCTGCGCAAGGAACGGAAATTGCGGGCCGCAGCGACGGCGATCGCGGCGCCGACCATCGGCACGATTTCGAAGCGGCGCAACAGGGCCTCGACTTCCCCAGCCGCGCGCTCGCTGTCGAGACCTTGCAGCACCTCGCAAAGCATCAGATCGCCGATGATGATCTCGTCGGTGCCGAGGAGCGCACGCAACCGCCGGACATGGGGCGCATTCCGGCCCTTGAAGAAGTCGATCCAGACGCTGCTGTCGACAACGATCACCCGGTGCCTCGTCCTTTGCGGCTCCGGGCGAGGCTGCCGCGCCAGCGGTATTTGCCGAAAGCCGCGTCGGCCTCTTGTTGCCGTCGCAGCCGGACCATCAAACGGAGTGCCTGTTCTACCGTCTGCTTCTTGGTCGCGTGTCCGGAAGCCTTCCGGGCTTCCGCCATCAGCGCATCATCGATCTCGATATTGGTACGCATCGACTGGTCCATCGTCATGTGTAAATATACGCTTCTACAATACACATTACGGTCCGGCAATAGCCGGCGTGGCGCCGCGGAGGCCCTGTCTCGAGTCCCCCGACCTCTGCCGGGGGCCGCAAGAGCATACCCTGCAGCGCTACAAGGGGCTGGGCGAGATGAACCCCGGCCAGCTGTGGGAGACGACGCTCGACACCAATGCGCGCCCGCTGCTGCAGGTGAAGGTCAAGGAGGTCGACGAGCCGACGACATCTTCACCAAGCTGATGGGCGACGTCGTCGAACCGCGCCGCGAATTCATCCAGGACAACGCGCTGACGGCGAGCGTGGACGTGTAGCTCTCCGGCGTTCGCGCCGTTCGGTGGGCTCGCTCATCGCACTCCAGGGGCCAGAGGGTCGGAATTTCGAATCCCTTCGGGCACGCCACTTCGGAATACGCCATTGCCTCCGATGGCGCCGATTCCGCGAGAGCTACCCCCTCGCTTCAGCCCCTTGGAGTGAAGTCACGCCGACCGCAGAGGACGCGACCGGAATCGGGCGTCTTCAATAACCGTATAGCGACCCAATAACGTCTCGCCGAATTGGTAAACGGCGGCCAGCAATCGTGGCCCTTTACGCAAGCGTCGCGATGAGTTGATCCGCAGGAGGACGATGCCGGGCACCGGCCGCGCTTGCCGAAAGACCGAGTCACCGAATCCTTGTCTTCCGTCAGCAGCAGCCGGCCTTCACGATCCGCACGATTTATAACCTCCGGGGTCGGCCGCGCGTGGCGCGACGTCGGACATGTAGACAACGTCGTGCCCAGCACGGTGCAACAACGCAGCCAAATCCGCATCCACACACTCGTCAATCAGCCAGCGCACGTCGGCTAGCCATAGACAAGCGCTTCGTCGGCCAAATAGTCCGCGGCGAAGGCTTGCGCGGCACGAATGTCGTCTGGCGCCAGCCGCGGATGGTCAGCCACGATCGCTTCAGGCGTCATGCCGGCTCCCAGCTTGCGCAGGATGGTCTCGACCGGCACGCGCGTCCCCCGGATCACCGGCTTGCCGCCCATGATCTCTGGATCGATCTCGATTTGCTCATGCGTCGTCACGGGTGCCTCCGTCGCATACCGGCGTCCTTCCGCCACCGCGCGATTGATAGCATCGTTCCTGCCCGGCGGCACCCCGACTTGGGCATTCTCGGTGTGACGCCCTTCGCGACTCCGGACGAGGTTGCCGCGCCAGCGGTATTTGCCGAACGCCGCGTTGGCCTCTTGTCGCCGTCGCGGCCGACCATCAAACGGAGCGCCTGCTCCACCGTCTGCTTCTTGGTCGCATGTCCGGAAGCCTTCCGAGCTTCCGCCCATCAGCGCGTCATCGATCTCAATATTGGTACGCATCGGCGGCTCCATCGCCATGTGTAAATAAAGCTTCTGCAATACACATTGCGGCCCGGCAATGGCCGGCGTGGCGCCGGCGGAGGCCTGTCTCAAGTCCCCCGACCTCTGCCATGGGCCGCAAGAGCATACCCTGCAGCGCTACAAGGGGCTGGGTGAGACGCTCGGCTGAGCCTGCAGGCGAGAAAATCAATTCCCGCGCGACGTATTCGCCCCCAGACCCCCATGCGCGCCGTGCCGCTTGTGCTTTTCCGGCGGGCGCACCGCCCCCGTCGACATCGGGCGGGGTGGCGATCAGGTTTTCCAGGTGGTCGATGCGCTTGTTGAGGGCGTTGAATTCGTGGCGGTTGCGCTCGGCCTGGGCGTCCAGGGTCGTGCGCAGGGTGAGCGCGTCGGTGCCGCCATTGGCGAGGCTTTCGAGGGGATCATCGGGGAGCAGCGCGTGGAACTTCGCCTTGAGCATCGCCACTTCCGTATCGAGTCTGGCGACGCGGTCGGCTTGGGCAGCGTCGCTGCGGATGAGGTCGTTGGTGCGTGCGTCGAGCGTCGCGGCCTCGCCGGTGATGCGGTCGAGGGAAGCGCCGATGTCGGCGATTTCGGCCCGGTGCAGGCCGAGTTCCGCACGGATTTCGGCGCTCGCTCCGAATCCGGCCGTCCGCAGCATGTCGCGCACGGCGCCGCTCGCGACCCCGCTCACGCCGGCGCCGAACATGACGGCGGCCACCAGGATCATGGCGATGAGAAAGGCGAAGGCGACGGTGTCCTTCGGCGGGGAAGCGGTCTGTTCCAACGCGGCCATACGAGGGCTCCGATACGCAACATGGTTATTGATAACCATGAACCGCTTTCGGAATTGCTAATGTCCGACGCCGCGCGAATTCGCCCTATCCCGCGACCGTCCGGTCCCGCGATCCAAATATATCAACGCGGTCGGGGCGCCGCGCAAGCGGCGAACCCGGAATCCAGACGGCTTCGCCGCCTGCACCGCCTGGATTCCGGGTTCGCGCGAAGACGCGCGCCTCGGAGTGACGGGGCCCGCACCAAGGGCGCGCGCCGTCACGGCTTCGGCATCACATGCCCGCAGCCCTTGCAGGTGCGAAATTCCTCGCTGTCGAAAAAGCGCGCATAGGCCTTCGATACCGGATCGGCCCGGTAGTCGCGCACTTCCGCGGTCTCCTCGTGAAGCGGGGCGTCGCAGCGCGGACAGAACCACACGAACCGGTCGACCTCGCCGGCACAGCGCATGCGCTCGATGACGAGCAGATACGCGTCGGGCGGGAAGCGGGGCGAATGCGGCGTGCCGGCCGGCGTATAGATCGTCGAGCCCTCGGGGACCACGGCGACCTCCTCCTTGCCCTCGGGGGTGCGGTAATGCAGGCGCATGTCGCCGCGGATCATCAGCATGACTTCGTCGCTCGGATTGATATGAAACTCCGAGCGGTATTCGCGGCCGCGCGCGACGAAGGCGAGCGATTCCGGCCGCTGCCACAGCACGCTAACGCGCTCGCCGCGGGCGGCAAGCTCGCGGCCGCGGGCGAGCAGATCGACGATCGGCATGGGCAACATGGGCACAATCCCTCAGGAACGGGGGGCCGGTCGTTCTCCGCGGCGTTGCGGCGCACTCAATGCCCCGGCAGCACCAGGAATTTCGGCTTCGTCGGCAGCGTCGCCTTCGATACCACGAACGTCGGCACCTCGGCGTAGTCGACGTCGTATTTGCGGCTGACGCGATCGAGGAACCGATGCAGCGTGGAGGCGCTGAAGTAATGCATCGGCACCATCAGCGGCGCCTTGATGGCTTGCACCACCTCGATCATGCCTTCGACGTCCATGGTGAAGCCGCCATCCACCGGAACCAGCAGGACGTCGATGCGGCCCATCTCGTCGAGCTGCTGCTGGGTCAAGGTGTGATGGAGATGGCCGAGATGGGCGATGCACAGGTTGGCCATTTCGAAGACGAAGATCGAATTGCCGTTGAATTCGGTGCCGCCGTTCCAGCTGCGGATGTTGGTCGACACGCTGCGCACCCGCACGTCGCCGAACGACGACGTCGTGGCCGGCGGGCCTGCCGTCGTCGCGCCAGCCGCGCAGCACGAACTTGATGTCGGGATCGGGCCTGTCGGTGTAGTGGGTCGAATGGGCGTGGTTCATGGTGACGATGTCGGGCAGCACCGGGGTCCGGACATAATCGTTGTAGTCGGTGGCGATGCGCACCAGCTTGGGGCTCTGGAGCAGGAAGGTCGAATGCCCGCTATAGGTGATGCGGACCTGGTCTTCGGCGAGCGCGGCAAGATCGAAACCGACGGGAACCGCGCGCGGGCGATCCGACGCGATGAGGCCCGGACAGCTCTCCCGCATCTCCGGCTTGCCGCCGGGCGCGGGAGCCTGCGCCTGAGCCCCGGCCGATGCGAGGAAAAGCCCGATCAGGCCGGCGGCCAGGACCAGCCGTTGCGTCAAGGCGGCGAAGGCGGCCATGCAACGCTCCGTGAGGTGAGACACCTCGCGAAGCTTAGCTCAAAAACCGGTTCGGAGCGCAAGCTTTGTCGAATCGCCTGTCGGTCAATCGCCTATGCCGAAAGGCTTTGGTCAATCGGCGAAGCGATCAGCGCGACACGATCAGCCCGCGGCTCGTCACCACGACCCAGCGGCCATCCTGGCGCTTGACTCCCTCGATGCGGCCGACGCCCGGCAGCATGTCGCCGGGAAACACTTCCAGGATTCCGTTGCGGGGGCTCTGGATCATCGCCGCCCCGTTGAAGACGTCGCGCAGCACCCAGCCGTCGAGGATCGCGGTCGGCGCGGCGGCGCCGGCCCGTCTCGGATCGACCAGCGCGGCCTGGCGATCACCCGGCCCTTGCGCGAGGCTGCCGGACGGGATCGATCCGGTGATCTCGCCGGCCGCACCTGCCGCGGCATTGCCGGCGAGGCGGTGGTCCAGCCGATCGAGCGACTCGGTTGTCCGTGCCAGCTTGGCGCCGGCCTCGGCCTGGGATTTTTCGGCGCGATCCATGCGATCCGCGATCTTGGCGATCTGGCCGTTGGCCTGCTTGGCGGAGCCGTCGATGCTCGACTTGAGGTTCGCCAATTCACGGTCGATCCGGCCGAGCGCCGCGGTGAAGGTCGTCGGGTCGGCCGGCATCGCCGCGGGCGTGGCGTTGAGATAGAGCAGGCCGGCCGTCGCGCCGGATCCGATGGCGCGCGCCGAGCAGCGCCGCGACTACGGTCGCGGCCGCCGGCGTGAACGTGAAGCGCGCCGATTTGCCCGCTGGCCGGTTCGGGCCCGGGTTCCGGCGCGGCCTCCTCCGTACGGACCCGCATCAACATCAGCGCGGTGCCGCGCGTGGCCGTCAGGTGCGGTTCCGACCTCGCGGGCACCGCGATCGAAATTTCGGGCTCGAGGGTCTCCTCCGGAACTCCCGGCGCGGTCGTCCGGCGCCATCGAGGGGGAATCGACATGGGGTAGCGCCGAGGCCGGTCCCACCGGTTCGCCGGGGGTTGGATTGGCGCTGTGATCGCTGTTGGACTCGCTCATGGACTGCTCCGCATGCTCCCCGCGGTGCGGACGCTAAGCAAGGATGCTTACCAACCGGTTACCAACCGCGCCGCCGGGTCATGCCATCAGGCCGTTTTCTCGTGCCAACGCGCCGAGCGAGGTCTCGGGCCGGGCGCCGATATGGCCGATCACCTCGGCGGCGGCGAGGGCGCCGAGCCGGGCCGCCTTGTCATGGCTGGCGCCACGGGCGAGCCCGAACAGGAAGCCGGCGGCAAACAGGTCGCCGGCGCCGGTGGTGTCGACCACCCGCGCCACCGGGAACGCCGGCGACGCGATCGTGTGGGCGTGCTCCACCACCACACAGCCCTTTTCGCTGCGGGTCACCACGGCGAGCCGTGCATCCGTCCGCAAGGCGGCGAGTGCCGCATCGAAATCCTCTGTCTGGTAGAGGCTCTGCAGCTCGACCTCGTTGGCGAACAGCAGGTCGACGGTGCCGGACCGCAGGAGATGCAGGAATTCGTGCCGCCAGCGATCGACGCAGAAGGCGTCCGACAGCGTCAGCGCCACCATGCGCCTGGCCTCATGGGCGATGGCGGCGGCCTTGATGAAGGCTTCCTTGGCGTGGGCGGGGTCCCACAGATAGCCTTCGAGATAGGTGATCGCCGCACCCGCCACCGCGTCGGCGTCGATGTCGCGCGGATGGAGATCCTGGGCGGCGCCGAGATAGGTGTTCATGGTGCGCTCGCCGTCCGGCGTCACCAGCACGTAGCAGCGCCCGGTCGAAGGCCCGTCGGCGGCGGGCGGCGTGTCGAAATCGACGCCGGCGGCGCGGATGTCGTGGGCGAAGGCCGCGCCCAGCTGGTCGTCCTTGATCTTGCCGACGAAGGCCGCGCGGGCGCCGAATCCGGCGACGCCGACGATGGTATTGGCGGCCGAGCCGCCGGAAATCTCGACCGCCGGACCCATGGCGTCATAGACCTGCGCGGCGCGCGCCTCGTCGATCAACGCCATGCCGCCCTTGCGCATGTCGTGCGCGACGAGAAACGCGTCGTCGGCGCGGGTGATGACGTCGACAATGGCATTGCCGAGGCCGAGAACGTCGTAGCGAACGGCGGTCATGGAATGTTTCACGGGGCTGTTGGAAGAGGACGCGCATAATAACCGCCGCTTCGCGCGTTGCAACGGCACGATGGCGCAACGGGGCCCAACGGAACGATGGCCCACACATCCCGGTTGACCAGGTGTCATGCGGTGCGGCACAGGTGCTGCACATTCGCCCGGCGACGCGCGAATCCGATGGCCGCGATGCGGACGAGGTGCTTCTGCAACAATCCGTCTTGGAGGCCACCGCATGTCCCTTGCGCGCGATGTCACCACCGTCGGCGCCGCCACGCTGATGTCTCGCCTGCTCGGGTTCCTGCGCGATGCCGGCATCGCCGCGATCCTCGGCGCCGGCGTGCTGTCCGACGCCTATTTCGCGGCGCTGCAGATTCCCAATCTGTTTCGGCGGCTGCTGGCCGAGGGCGCGCTCAACTCCGCCTTCGTTCCGATGTGGATTCGCATTCGCGAGGAGAGCGGGCCCGAGGGCACCCGCCGGTTCGGCGAGCAGGTGCTCGGCGCCATGGCGCGCACGCTGGGTCTCGTCGCGGTGCTCTGCCTCGTCGGCGCGCCGCTGGTCGTGCATGCGGTCGCACCCGGCTTTGCGAGCACCGGCGAGCGGTATCCCCTCGCGGTCACCTTCGTGCGGCTCTCCATGCCCTATGTGGCGCTGTCCGGCATCGTCGCGGTGGCGGCGTCCGCCCTCAATGCGCAGGGACGCGTCGGCGCCGCCGCGTTCGGCCTCGTGGTGTTCAACGGCGTGCTCGTCGCCGTCGTCGTCGCGCTGCTGCTGCTCGGCACGCCGGCGACCCCGGCCGCCGCCGCGGTGCTGTCGGCAGCGATGGTCGCGGCCGGGGCAGCGCAACTCCTGTGCGTGGGCATTGCCTGGATGCGGACCGACGAGCGACCGCGCCGGATGGCGTTCACCTCCTCGCCGGCGGTGCGCCGGTTCCTGATCCAGGCGTTGCCCGGGGTCGTCGCCGGCGGCATCCCGCAACTCAAGCTGATGGCGGGAGCGATGGTGGCGTCGTCGTCCCAGGCGGCGGTGTCATGGCTCTACTACGCCAACCGCCTCTATGAATTGCCGCTCGGGGTCATATCCATCGCGATCGCCTCGGTGATGGTTCCCGCCATCGCCGCCAGCCTGCGCAGCGGCGACCACGCCGACGACGCGGCGTCGCAATCGCGCGCGCTCGAGCTTGCGCTCGGGCTGTCGCTGCCGGCCGCGACGGCATTCGCGGAGGCGATCGCTGCGTGTCAGCCCGCATCCATCGCGCAGCCTGCGCGCGGCGATCACGGACGACGCGGCGTCGCAGTCGCGCGCGCTCGAGATCGCGCTCGCGCTGTCGCTGCCCGCCGCGACGGCATTCGCCGTGCTGTCCGAGGCGATCGCCGGCGGCCTGTTCCAGCGCGGCGCATTCGGGCCCCGCGACACCGCCATGGTGGCGGCGGCCTTGGCCGCGATCTCGGCGGGGCTGCCGGGCCATTCCCTGGAAAAAGTGCTCGGCGCGGTGTCGTTTGCCCATGAGGACACGCGCACACCGATGTATGCGGCGCTGTGCGGGCTCGCGACCGCGGTGACCGGCGCGATGCTGCTGTTTCCCCGTTATGGCGATGTCGGCATCGCGGCGGCGATCGCGCTCTCCGGTTGGGTCGGCGCGACCGCGCTGGCTGCGATCCTGTGGCGCCGCGGCTGGCTGCGCATCGAGCCGGCGGCGCTGCGCCGGGCCGGCCGGATCGTCGTCGCGACCGCGATCATGGGCGCGCGTGATCGCGCTCGGCGACGCCGGGGCGAAATCGCTCTTCGACGTGACCGGCTCCTCGCCGGCGCGCATCGTCACGCTGTTCGTCCTGGTCGTGGCCGGGCTTGCGGTCTATCTCGTGGCTCTGCAGGCGCTCGGCGTCGCCTCGCTGCAAAGCGCTGGTGGCGGCGCTCGGCGAACGGCTGTAGCCGGCTCTTGCGTGCCGCCGCCCCGGCATGGCATGCACCGCATCAGCCAAGGAGAGCGAAGCGATGGCGTTCAAGGAGCTGGTGTTTTCCGGGGTTCAGCCGACCGGCAATCTGCATCTCGGCAACTACCTCGGCGCCATCGTCAAGTTCGTGGCGCTGCAGCAGCGCTACCAATGCATCTACTGCGTCGTCGATCTGCACGCGATCACGGTGTGGCAGGATCCCGCCGAGCTCAGGCGCAACATCCGCGAGGTCACTGCGGCCTTCATCGCCTGCGGCATCGATCCCGGCAAGCAGATCGTGTTCAACCAGAGTCAGGTCGCCGAGCACGCCGAGCTCGCCTGGGTGTTCAATTGCGTGGCGCGGCTCGGCTGGCTCAACCGCATGACCCAGTTCAAGGAGAAGGCCGGCAAGGACCGCGAGAACGCCTCGATCGGGCTGTACGACTATCCGGTCCTGATGGCGGCCGACATCCTGGTGTATCGCGCCACCCATGTGCCGGTCGGCGAGGACCAGAAGCAACATCTCGAGCTCTCGCGCGACATCGCGCAGAAGTTCAACAACGACTTCGCCGCCTCGATCGCGGCGTGCGGTTTCGGCGATGCATTCTTCCCGCTTCCGGAGCCGCTGATCCAGGGGCCGGCGACCCGGGTGATGTCGCTGCGCGACGGCACCAAGAAGATGTCCAAGTCCGATCCGTCGGACTATTCGCGCATCAATCTCGCCGACGATGCCGAGGCCATCGCCCAGAAGGTCCGCAAGGCCAAGACGGACCCGGAGCCGCTGCCGAGCGAGGAAAAGGGCCTGGAGGGCCGCCCCGAAGCCGACAATCTCGTCGGCATCTATGCCGCGCTCGCCGACAGCCAGAAGAGCGCGGTGCTGGCGCAATTCGGCGGCGGCCAGTTCTCGACCTTCAAAACGGCGCTGGTCGATCTCGCGGTGGCCACGCTCGGGCCGATCGGCGCGGAGATGAAGCGGCTGGTCGCCGACACCGCCTACATCGACTCGGTGCTGGCCGACGGCGCCGCGCGCGCCCAGGTGATCGCGGCCGAGACCATGAAACCGGTCAAGGACATCGTCGGATTGATCCGGCGCTGAGGAAATCCTTGTGCTGCAGCGCGAAGCCGTGGCACCATCATGCCATGATGCGCCGATTGCAGGTCGGGGCGGTCCGCGGTCCCGGGGGATCCGATGATCCGTAAGCGCCGCAGTTACGAGGCCGGCCACAAGCCGAAATTCCTCGTCGTCATCGACGACACGCCCGAATGCGACCGCGCCGTCTACTTCGCGAGCCGTCGCGCGGCCCGGGTCGCCGTCACCGTCGTCATGTTGCGGGTGATCGAAACCCACGACCACGGCCAGCAATGGCTCGGCGTCGCCGACATCATGCGCGCCGAGGCGCGCGAGGAAGCCAATGCCATGCTGGCGAGGTTCGCGGCACGCTGCAATGGCATCGCCGGCATCACCCCGGAATGCGTGATCCGGGAGGGCGATGTGGCCGAGAAGATTCTCGAGCTGATCGAAGAGGACGAGGACATCGCCGTGCTCGTGCTCGCCGCCGCGGTCGACAGCGAGGGGCCGGGGCCGCTGGTGGCCAATCTCGGCAAGACCGCGGGCTCGTTTCCGATCCCGGTCGCGATCGTGCCCGGCCATCTCAGCGACGATGATCTCGACGCGATGAGCTAGACCCGGCGTCTCGCCGCACCGCGCCGCCCGCGCTGCAATCGCGCCGGTGCAGGTTACCAAAGTTTAACCAGTCCTTAAGGGTGCGGAAAGCCGGCGACCATCATCTTGAGCGACAACGGCGCCATCAGGCGCTTCCCTCAAGAATGGAGCCTTTGTCATGCAATCGAGCGCACCCCAGGCGGCGCATTCGTTTTTTTCCAAGCGTCGAATAATCCTGCTCGCCACCGTGGCCGGTCTCGGCGTCGGCGCGATCCTGTCCGATCATGGTCTGGCGCCGAGATCGCCGGGCCAGGTGATGATTGCCCCGGCCTATGGCCAAGCCTTCCAGCGTCCGGTCGGTTTTGCCGACATCGTCGAAAAAGTGAAGCCGGCCGTCATCTCGGTCAAGGTGAGGGTCAATGCGGGCGGCAACAATCTGAGCCTCAATGAAGACAATCCGCAGCGCGGGTCGCCCTTCGAGGATTTCTTCCGCCGTTTCGGCTCGCCCGAGGGCGGCCAGCGTTTCGGATCGCCCGACGGGGGCCGTCGTTTCGGCCGGCCTGATGGCGAGCAGCGCTTCGGCCGTCGCGATGACGGGCAGGGTTTCGGGCGCGCTCCGCAGCGCCGGCAATATGCCATGGGCCAGGGCTCCGGCTTTTTCATCTCGGCCGACGGCTACGCGGTGACCAACAACCATGTGGTCGACAAGGCAGAGCGCGTCGAAGTGACCACCGACGACGGCAAGACCTACGAGGCCAAGGTTATCGGGACCGATTCCCGCACCGACGTCGCGCTGATCAAGGTCGACGGGCGCAACGACTTTCCGTTCGTGCATCTGGCGGACAAGAGCCCGCGCATCGGCGACTGGGTCCTGGCGGTCGGCAATCCGTTCGGCCTCGGCGGCACCGTGACGGAAGGCATCGTCTCGGCGCGTGGCCGCGACATCGGCGCCGGCCCCAATGACGACTTCATCCAGATCGATGCGGCGGTCAACCGCGGCAATTCAGGCGGCCCGACCTTCGACATGGACGGCAACGTCATCGGCGTCAACACCGCCATCTACTCTCCCTCCGGCGGCAATGTCGGCATTGCCTTCGACATCCCCGCCTATACCGTCAAGGCGGTGGTAGCCCAGTTGAAGGATCACGGCGACGTCACCCGCGGGTGGATCGGCGTGCAGATCCAGCCGGTCACCGCGGAGATCGCCGACAGCCTCGGACTGAAGAACACCCAGGGCGCCCTCGTCGCCGAGCCGCAATCGGGCAGCCCGGCCCAGAAGGCCGGCATCAGGGCCGGTGACGTGATCGTCTCCGTCAACGGCGAGACGGTGACCGACGCCCGCGACCTTGCGCGGCGTATCGGCGCCATGGCGCCGGGGGCGACCGTCAAGCTCGGCATCACCCGTAACGGCCGTGGCGACACTGTCACCGTGACGCTCGGCCAATTGCCCGGGGAGCGGGCGGCGCGTGCCGGGAGCGAGGA
This sequence comes from uncultured Alphaproteobacteria bacterium, assembly GCA_963795865.1. GTDB lineage: Bacteria > Pseudomonadota > Alphaproteobacteria > Rhizobiales > Xanthobacteraceae > JAJPKK01. The sequence goes on along the minus strand of CAWCJX010000030.1, from coordinate 35,643 downwards.
ACGCGAGACGCCCGGTAGCGAGGTGCCCAAGCTCGGTCTGTCGCTGGCGCCTGCCCGTGACGGCGGCGAAGGCGTCGTGGTGACGCAGGTCGATTCCAACGGCACCGCCGGCGACCGCTTCCAGACCGGCGACGTCATTCTCGACGTGAACGGCAAGGCGGTTTCCTCTCCGGCCGATGTGCGCAGGGCGGTGTCCGACGCCCAGTCGGGCGGCCGGAAGTCGGTCCTGATGCGGGTGAAATCGGCGCAGGGAATGCGATTCGTCGCGGTTCCCATCGGCAACGCCTGAACGGGCTCGGGGTCCGTCGCCGTTATCGTCGCCCCTACGGCGACAGGGCCCCGTCCGGGGCGGGCTTCGGCCCGCCCCGGGGCGGCGAACACGCGGTCATGCGAGACGGCTCGAAATCGCGGGCCCGCCGGCGCGTCTCGCGACAGCGCAAACGGGCTCACCCGATCTCAAGGGGCGGCGGCGCCGCCCTTGGCCTCTTGCAGCCCGGTGCGCCACTGGCGCTCTCCCGGCGTCAAAAGATGGAGTTGTCAGGACGGATATAAATCGCCGATATATTAATTATGTCAATTAAATATTGCGCGCAACAGGAATTTGTCGCGCTCTCGGCACGAACGATCAATTTGCGTGAACTCCCCGTTGCAGTGAAAAACGTTACTACGCTGCTCCGTCAGATCGACAAGAGCATGCTCACGGATCAAAGTTCGAGAAGCGCTATCCGATTTCGATCCGAACCGATAGCGCTGCAGAAGAAGGACAACCGATGCGTGATTCGGCCGAAGCGCTTTCGGCGACCGGCGCAGACGTCGCGCCGCTGCTGCGTGCCCGCCTCCCGGTCGAATCCGTGAATGCATTTCTCGAAGCCTGCCCGCCTCTCCAGGGCGAATTCCAGCGGGACGTCGCGTCTTTCTCGACATACTGGCGCGCCGGCGCCGATTTGCGCGCGATGCTCCCCGCAAAATCGGCGCGCGATCCGGACCAGGCGGCGGCTGCCGACGTGATCTCACGCGAAGAACGCAAGGCCCGCGAGCGCTTCCTGACCCGGCATGTCGAGAGCCTGTATCGACAGCTCACCGGGGATTGCGGACGGTTCGTCCGCGCGGAAGATCTGGTTTACGAGGCCGCAGCGGCAGTGCCCGGGCTGGCGCCGGGCATCGAAGCGGTGCGGCTGGAGGCGGGGCGGGCGCTCGGGGCGAAAGACGCATTCGAGATCGATCAGGGCATCTTTCTGTCACACGTCTTCGCGCATCCCGGGTGCGGGCGCCATCTCTGTCACGCCATGCTGCTGCCGAGACCGCAGGCGCTGGAGCTTCTGCCGCATTTCGCCGCGCGCGGCGCCATCGATCTCGGCGCCGCGGCCGTTTCGCGGATGGGCGCCGCTACCGTCGTGGAGATGCGTCACCCCCGGTTCCTCAACGCTCTGGACGACAGCACGCTCGATGCGATCGAGACCGCAGTCGATCTTGCGATCCTCGATCCCGCGACCGGCGTGGCGGTGTTGCGGGGCGGCTTCGTCGACCACCCCAAACATGCCGGCCGGCGGGTGTTTTCGGCCGGCATCAACCTGACCCATCTCTATCGCGGCCAGATCTCCTACCTGTTCTACATCAAGCACATCCTCGGCTTCGAAAACAAAATCCTGCGCGGCCTTGCCCAACGGGAATTGTCACCGGACGAGGCGGTGGGAGCGACGACCGAGAAGCCCTGGATTGCGGCGGTCGATGGATTCGCCATCGGCGGCGGCTGCCAGCACCTTCTCGTCATGGATTATGTGCTGGCCGCATCCGACGCCTATTTGACGCTGCCGGCGCGCAAGGAGGGAATCATTCCCGGCGCCGCCAATATGCGCCTGCCGCGCTTTACCGGCGACCGTATCGCCCGCCAGGCGATCATGCATGACAGGCGGCTCGAATGCGACAGTGCGGACGGGCGCCTGATCTGCGACGAGATCGCGCCGCCGGCGGACATGGATCAGGCCCTGGCCCGCGTGATCGAGGGGCTGACGAGTTCCGGCGTGGTGAGCGCGGTCGGCAACCGGCGCTGCTTGCGGGCGGTGCAGGAACCGCTCGACATGTTTCTGGGCTATCTCGCCGTCTATGCGCGGGAGCAGGCCTATTGCCATTTCAGCCCGGCGCTCATCGCCAATCTCGAACGGCATTGGGACGCGCGAAACCGCAGGCCTTGAGGCGCGCGGCGCGCTGCGTGATCCCTCCCAGCGATCGTTCGCCGGCGGATCGGCGTACTCACATCAACCAGGCCGCATCCGGATCTTCTTCAGGCACCGAAACGACCGCGACCGCGACCGACATGTTCTCGTTCACCGTGATGGTCCTGGCGGGGGCCTCATAGCCGACCTTCCAGACACTGAGCTCGTAAACGCCGCACGGCAGGTCGACCACGGCCAGCCCGGACGGGTCCGTTGCTGCCCGAAATGCGGACAGCCGCACCTGGGCATCCGCAATCGGAGCCGCAGTGTCCTGTTCGATCACCGTGATGGTGAGCCGGTGCTCGGGCGGCCCGACGATGGACGCACTGAACGTCGTCACTGCGCGCTCATGGGCAAGCGCCAGCTCGCCCGGCTCGAGCGTCACCGACCACGCATGCATTCCCTCCCTGGGCGGGGCGGGCAGTTCGATTTCGGTCCAGTACAGCGCGCTCGTCTCCGGTAACGGCGTCTCGCCGAGACATCCACGCGCCACCACTGCGTCGGATTCGTCGCGGACTTCGATTTTTCCGCCAGCGAGCGCCATGGCGGCCGAGGACTTCGCGCCCACCCTGATCGTAAAGCTCTGTCCCATCACCACCGGCGACGGAACAGCCCACACCGCGAGGCTGGTGGCCTGGGGCACGGCATCGATCCGGACCGCAAGGGATGCCTCCTCATGACGAATGCCGGCGCAATAATGCGGACCGGACCTTACGGTCCAGATGTGCTCGCCCGGCTGGCGGGGCGCCTCGAGCGCGATGTCGACGGCGCCAGCGCGCTCCGGGCCGGCATGGCCCGCGCTCGCGACCACCACGCCGTCCGGAGTCGTGACCTCGAGCGGGATGGCGACGAGATCGCATCCCGCCGCGCACGACACCTTCACCGCCAGCACGAAGTCGGCGCCCACTGCGACTTCCAGCGGCGCCGGCGCGGCCAGTTCGATGGTCGTCGCGTGGGGACCGGTACCAGCGGTCATGGCCGCGGCCCACCACCGGCGCCGCGGATGGCGTCGACATCGGGCCGCGCAAGCCGGGCCATCCGTCAAACGACGCGCTTGGCTGCGCTCCGGCCGGCGACGCGCCCGAACACCATGCATCGGGCCAGACCGTGCTGCGCGAATCCGCCTTGCGACTCGCCGGCGCAATAGAGGCCGGGAATGACCGCGCCGCGGATATCGATCACCTCGCCGCTGGTGTTGCTCCGCAGACCGGTGAGGGTGTCGTGAAGGATGGGAGTGGCCCACGCCGCATAGAATGGCGGCTTCTCGATCTTGTACATCGGGGTGGGCTTCTTGAAGTCGGAATCCGAACCGGCGGCCACGAACCCATTATAGCGGTTTACCGTCTCCTGCAGGACGGCGCCCGATATCGGTTTCTTCTGATGCGGGTTCCTGATGCTGGCCGCCAGCTCTGCGACGGTATCGGCGGTGTAGAAGTAGCCGTCGGGGTCGACGTAGGGCGGCTTGGGATCCCATTTCTCCCGCGCCGCCGCGTCGGAATCGAAGATTGCCCAGATCGGCCCGCCGCCGTTGAGCTTCGAGGCATCGCCGTGATAGGCCATGGCGGCGGCGAAGAAGCGATAGGACCCGTCGACCTCATTCCAGAACCGCTGGCCGTTCTGGTTTACGAAGATCATGTTCTGCCAGTCGCTGACGGTGAGGCCGGTTGCCTTGGCGAGCGGGAACAGCTTGCTCTCCGGTCGAAACGACAAGGAACTGTAGCCCCATCGGCAGCCGATGTGGCGCGTCTTGGTGATCGCCGCGCCCGACTCGCTGGTCTGGTTGGCGGTGGCCCACAGCGCGGCGCCGATGTCCATGGCGGCGAGCTCGCCCTTGGCGCCCTGGAACACGTAGGGCATGCAAGCCTGCTGGTATTCGTCGGTCAGGCGCGGGTCGAAGGTGCGCCGGAAATTCACGTTGCCGGTATGGCCCCCGGTGGCGATGACGACGCCGCGCCTGGCCTCGATATTCAGCGTGCCGCCGGCTTGGTTCACCACGATCCCGAGAACTTTCCCGGACGAACCGGGCTCGCGGACGACGCTCTTCATCTCGTGACGCAACAGGATCTGCACGCCCTTCTTGCGCGCGCTCTCCTCGAGCCTCCGCACCAGCCCGGATCCGTTGCGGCCGCCACCGGGCGCATAAATTTCGTTGGGAACATGCCATTCGAGGGTGACGAAGGTGCGCGGCACCGTCGAGGCGGCTTCCGGACCGATCGGCCGCTCGCGGAATTGGACCCCGTTTTCGATCAGGAAGTCGAAGGTCGCGACATTCTCGTCGGCAAACACGCGAACGAGATCGCGGTCGCTGTACCTCGCGACCGCAGCGTCATGACGCACCCAATCGGCGAACACCTGGTCGGCGGAATCCTTGATGCCGGCCTTTTGCTGGAGGGCGTGGCCACCACCGAGGTGGACCCGTCCGCCGCTCAGCATGCCGCGGCCGCCGATATCGAAGTTTTCATCGACCACGATGACCGAGGCTCCGAGGTCCCGCGCGGTGATGGCGGCCGGCAGTCCCGCAACGCCGGCGCCGATGACCACCACATCGGCCGAAAGGTCCCATTTGACCTGCGATTGGGCCGCGGCCTCCTTGGTGCCCGCGCCCACCAAGGCGGCGGCGCCGGCGCCGACAGCGCCCTGCGACAGGAAGGCGCGCCTGCTGACCGACACGGTTGCGCTCTTCGCCGCCGCGCCTGCGCCGGGATCGCGATCCCTTGAATTCTTGCCCAATGCAAATCCTCCCGAATACGCCGCTTGTTGCGTGTTCTTCCGTCCCCGATCCTTGACTTTACGGGCAGCGGGGTCAAGACAGCAGGCACGCCGAACACGGCTCAAATCGAGCACTAACAGTCCCGCAACGCACAGACAGGGGCGTCACTCGCGAGGCATGGCATGGTCGACAAGCCGCTTACCTCCCTCGGTTTCCTGATCGCGGCATTGGTCGCGACGGGGTGGACCTGCGGACCGGCCGCCGCCCAGGCCGACCACAAATGCGATCCGGTCGATCCGCTATCCGACACCGGCTGGTCGGTGGTGCCGTCGCTGGAAACCGTCGGCGTCGCGGACGGGGCGCCGTATCAGGCCGATGCGGGCGACTGGTTCATCGATCGCACCACGACCCTGCTTCCGTTCTGCAATTACTACAACGAGATCGGCATCTACAGCATGCGCTCCTACACGCTGGCGCCGCGGGTTGCCCGGCAGCGGATCAAAATCTGCGATCACGCCGCGGCGGGCGCCGGCGGCGCAGTCCCGCCCTATGCCGGGGCATGCCCGCCGAAGTAGCGCTGCTTCGAAGACCAGACGAGCAAACTGCCGGCACTGCGGGTTTGAATGAACGGCTTCATGCCCATCGGCGGCGTGCGACCGAAATACGGCTAGTCTAGCAGGAAGGCTGCAACGGAACGATGCGACCGCGATTCTGCTTGGGAAGGGCCTGCAACAACTCGGCCGGCAGGAACCAAGCCACCCGGCGCACGTGATCCTCGGGGCGCGCGGCCAGGAGCGTCGTCGCTACCTGCGCGACTTCTTCGACGCTTTTGGTTTCGTCGTAAAGCTGCAGAAGCATTCCCGCATGAAAAACGGCTTCGGCCGGTTCATTGCTCATCGGCGCCCCCATCAACCCAACCCCGCCGATTGTCACTGCTTCCCGCATTTCTGCAAGGGTACTTCACGCGGTTATACACATGCGCCATCGGCGACGGGGTGCGGTGCAAAGTGTCGCATACGGCGTCCGGAACTGATCGCGATCAAACCGGGTGCGAGCCTGTCCCGCCCGCACGCCCCGCCGCGTGACGAACCTACCCCCGAAGCCCGAAGATCATCCGGCGCTCGGGGGCGTTTCGCGAAATCGAGCTTACGATCCGCGGGCCTTCGCGCCGACGGCCCGCTATGCGAGCGCCGGGTAGTCGATGTAGCCCTTCTCCTCGCCGGCATAAAAAGTCGCCTGATCCGCCGGATTGAGCACCGCGTTTTTCCGGTAGCGGGCCGGCAAGTCCGGATTGGCGAGAAATGGCACCCCGAAGGCGACGAGGTCGGCTTCTCCTCGTGCGATCGCGGCGTCGCCGGAATGCGCGTCATAGCCGCCGTTCACCACCATGGCGCCATCGAATTTATCGCGCAGCAGAGGGGTCACCCGCACCGTCCCCACCGGGGCCGGGCCGGCAATCGGTTCCGTGACATGAAGGTACCCGACACCCAGCCGGTTCAATTGATCCGCGACATAGGAAAAGGTTTCGATCGGGTTGGAATCGGACATCGAGTAGCCTGCAAAATAGGGGGAGAGCTTGTATCCGACCCGTTGCGATCCCCACACGCCGATGACCGCTTCCGCCACCTCAAGCGGGAAACGCGCGCGGTTCCGGACGCTGCCGCCATAGGCGTCGGCGCGCCGGTTGGAGCCGTCGCGCAAAAACTGATCGAGCAGATATCCGTTGGCGCCGTGCAATTCGACGCCGTCGAATCCGGCCGCCTTGGCATTCTCGGCCGCCGTCTGGAATTGAGCGACAATGCCCGGCAATTCATGGAGTTCGAGCGCCCGCGGCGTCACGATCTTGACCCTGCCATTGGTGGTGAAAGCTTCGCCGGCAACTTCCAGCGCTGACGGGGCAACCGGCAACGCGCCATTGTGAAAATCCGGGTGCGATACGCGCCCGACGTGCCAGAGCTGGGCGAAAATCGTCCCGCTGGCCCGGTGTACGGCGTCGGTGATCTTTCTCCAGCCGGCAACTTGCGCCGGCGAATGCAACCCGGGTGTGCGGATGTAGCCGACGCCCTGCGGGCTCACCTGGGTGGCTTCCGTGATGATGAGCCCTGCGGAAGCGCGCTGAACATAATAGGTCGCTGCGATCGGGTTCGGCACGTTCTCGCCGATGGCGCGGCTGCGTGTCATCGGCGACAGGACCATCCGATTCTTCAATTCAAGTTCGCCCAATCGATACGAAGAGAAGAGTTCCGCCTCCCGAGCGAGGCGATGTGACGTTTCGAGCACGCGGGACGATGTGGCTTCGGCATTGGACATGGATCTCTCTCCTCTGGTGGCCGGCGGTCAAACGGTACTGACCGGTAACACTCACATAGGTACTTACCGGTAACACCGCTGTCAAGGGAGTTTCCAGCCTCAAAAGCTGGTACGCAGCACATCGCGAGCCCGGCACCGGAATGGGGGGCGTTGCGGCCCGACGCCGCTCGATCGGTTCCAGGTCGAGATCGCCCGGCGCAAGTGGCGCGCCCGCCCCAGTCGAAACCGACCAGGGTCACAGTATGCAGCCCGAGCCCCGTTTGACCAGTGAATTATGGTGATTGACACCATATGGTCAATTGTACCATTCTAAAGCCCAGAATGAAGGCCGAACTGCTATTCCGCCAGCGCATCGACTATGACGACGGTGCGATTGTGGAGATGGTGCTATGGCGTGTTCCGTCGCCGGTACCGCCGGCCGTTCATGGACTGAAGTATTCGCTGTTCTATGGTCGTCCGGGCGTTCGCGAGGTCGGATACGACAACGAGCGCGGCAAGGGCGATCATCGGCATTTTCAGGGCTCGGAGACCGCCTATGTGTTCACCGGCGTCGAGCAGCTGGTGTCCGACTTTTGGGCCGATGTGCGGACCTTGCGAGGTGGGAAATGAGCGATGTGAAGATCACGGTCGGTGGGGCTATGGAGGAAGACGCTTCGCGTCGGTTCGTGAACGCCTGGCACCGGGCCGAGCGCGGGGAGACCTTCCACGAGCGTCATCTTGCGTTCGAGAGTTGGGACGCTCTCGCCCGCCTCATGACGGGAAAGCGGATGGAGCTGCTGCATTACGTCCGCCGGCACAAAGTGGCCAGTGTGCGGGCGCTGGCAAAGGCCCTGAGGCGCGACTACAGCAATGTCCATGCGGACGTTCAGGCGCTCGCGGCGGCAGGGCTCCTCGACACCGCCGACGGAGGCGTACAGGCTGATTACGACGTGATCGAAACAAGAATCGCGATTTGAGATCACGAACGATGAGCAGTGGCACGAGCAGCCTGTCGACTCGGCATCGGGCGTGGCCCGCCAGTAATGCCTCCCCACCACGGCAAGAACCGGCAAGCACCGCTCGCTCAGCCGCCGCGGCGCTCGCCGCCGCGTTGGGGTGAAAGGAGGTCGAGAACCGCCGCGGCGACCGCAGCCGGGGCCTCCTGCGGGATGTCGTGCCCGATCAGCGGAATGACCCGATGCTGGACCGGGCCGGTGAAGAACCGCGTCTGCGTCTGCGGATTGGGAGGCCCCGAGACGCCGTCGCCGCCGCCATGGATCACGATCGTCGGCACCGGAATGGGGGGCGTTGCGGCCAAGCGCCGCTCGATCGGTTCCAGGTCGGGATCGCCCGGCGCATAGCCGAAACGGTGGCGGTAGGAATGGATGACGATGTCGACGTAATCCGGATTATCGAACGACTTGGCGGTGCGCTCGTAGGTGGCGTCGTCGAACTTCCAGTTCGGCGACCACAGCTGCCACAGCAATTTGCCGAGCTCGCGCCGATGAGCCGCAAGCCCCGCCCGGCCGCGCTCGGTGTGGAAATAGAATTGATACCAGGCGCGATGTTCCTGCTCCGGCAGCCGGGGCTCGACCGACGCCGCGATATTCTGGATCGAATAGCCGTTGGCCAAAACCAGGCAGCGCACCCGTTCCGGCCATAACGCCGCCACTACGCAGGCAGCGCGCCCGCCCCAGTCGAAACCGACCAGCGCCGCGGTCTGCAGCCCGAGCGCGTCCATGAGGTCCAACAGGTCGCGACCCACCGCACCCTGCTGGCCGGATCGCGGCGTGTCCGCTGACAGGAACCGGGTCGGGCCATAGCCGCGCAGGTAAGGAACGATGGTCCGGCATCCGGCAGCGACCAGGATCGGGACCACTTCGTCATAGGCGCGCGGATCATACGGGAATCCGTGCATGAGGAGCACGGGTATCCCCGTCTCCGGGCCGCTTTCCTCGTAGGCGATCTCCAGGGTCTTGGTGCGGACGCGCTTGATGGTCACGGGCGCCGGCATGGTGCCTCCGCGTTCGGATGGCTGCGCCTGCTGCGCTTGCGCCACCCATGGCCAGGCCGCAACACTGCCGAGGTTGATGATGAATTCTCTGCGCCGCATGCCGACCTCCCAGCCATCCGATCGATGGTGCCATCCCGACGGAAACGACACCTGCCAAATTGCGAGCCAGACCACGGGACTGCGAAATGCAATTTTTGTTCGACGGTGCGGATCGGCTTCAAATGCCCATCCCGCGCTGGCGCAGACCGACCGTCCTCCGGCGGCTCCACTGGTGAAGGGTAGCACTTCGGCGGTGCGGCTTGGAAGGGATCATTGCGGCCAGGACCTTGCGGCATGACCGTTGCGGCCGACCGTTGCGACCGCCATCGCTGTCGCGAGGTGCGCAGAGATCCCGATATTCGAAAGTGCGCAACGGTGCGGCAGTCGATCCGGCCTATCGCGATCGCTGCTCCACCGGCGCCGACACTGCCGGGGTGTCGCGCGCAGCGGCCGCGCTGTCTTCCGCCCAGGTCGTGCCGGCCGCGGCGTAGTAGTAATAGGCCGTGTGAAATTTCACCGTGGTCGCGCCATCATAGGCCGGCAGAAGCGCGATACCGAAACGCTCGTAGGGCATGGCTCCCGCGCCGGGCACGCGGCGGGCGATGCGCGGGGGCTGCAATGGACCTTCGGTCCGGAACGCCTGGGCAACCCGGCCCGATCGATCGGGCGGCAGCGCTGCACGAACTGCAAAGCGCAGCGGATTCTGGGGTGACACCGGCACCGGAAAGTCCGACCGGGCGACCCCGTAGGCAGCACGGGAATTGACCAAAGCATCGTCGTAATAGGTCGGGCGCGAAAGGTCTCCCGCACCGGGGCGGTCGGCACCTCCTGCCCGATGGCGGAGGTGCTGCGATAGTCCGGCCGTGGGCGGGAACGCGACCAGGCGACCTCGGAATCGGTCTGCCTCTCGCAAGGCGGTGGCGGATGATTGAAGCCATCCTTGAACAACAGTCCGACCACCTTGGGAAACAACCCATCATAACGATTGACGATCTCGATAAACTCGCGATGCCGGTTCAGGCGTTGCAGGGTGAGCGCATAGCCGTACGCCGTGGCCTCCTTGGGGAACCAGGCGACGGCGCGCTTGAACCACTCGAGGGCGATTTCGAACTGGCAGGAATTGTACGCATACCAGGCCAGGCCCTGCGCCCCCTCGCCGGATTGCGATTTCATCGTGACCTGCGCGTAGCGGGCGATGCGCGCGGGTTCGATGAACGGCGGCACCTCCCTTGTCAGGTCGGTCTCCAGCACGTCGATGAACAGTATCTTGTTGTTGGTGAGCGGCTCGCGCCATGCAAACGCGACCTCTTCGGCCTCCCGCCGCAGGCCGAGCTTGAGCAATGTGAGGGCCAGTCCGTGGGCGCTCATGGCGTCGCCGCCATGGGCGATCGACCATTTGAACCAATCGCGGGCGGCATCGAATTGACCGCGTTTGAAGGCGTGCCACGCCACCAGCGCCGCCTGTCTCGGATCGGGTGACCGGCGCGCGAACTCCTCGAACGCCGCCAGGTCGGAGACCCCGATCGCGTTCGCGGGATCGTTGTGCAGGAACGCGCTGATGCGCGCGCGGGTGACGTCCACGTGGATGCCATCGAATTCGTTGCGGCCGTCGGCGCCGGCTTCGCCCATGGCGATCAGCTTTTCGGCGTCCGCCATCGACAGGGTGCCGAGCGCCTTCAAAATCGTCGCGGTCCGCTCGGCGGCATCGGTGCGGCTCTCCAGCACGAATTTATAGAGGGCGGCGGCTTCCGACGCCCGCTCGGTGCGCGCGAACGCCTCGGCGACGATCCATAGCAGCTCGATATCCCGGGTGCCGCCCGCAAGGCCGTTGTCGCTGGCGAGCTGCGCAGCCTCGGTCCATTTCCCGCTTGCGGCGCGATTCAGGATCTGCGCACGCAGTTCCAAGGCCTTGATCTTCTCGACCAGATCGTCGGAGGGATTCCAATCCCGCTGCTGTTCCCGCCGTCGCGCGATCGCCTGGTGCAGCAGGTCGAGCTCGCCGGCCTCGTAGAGGTCCCACAAGGGCGCCTCGTCAGGGCCGCTCGGCCTTGCGCTCCACAGATCCGCCGGCGGCTTCCAATCCGGATGCAGCCGTTCGAGCCGGCGGGTCTCCATCTCGACGCGGTCGGTACGCTTTTGTCGCGCATATTCGCGCAGCGCGGTCTCGTCGACCGGACCGGCACAGGCAATGCCGATCGTCGCCACCAGCGCGACGCTGGTTGCGAGCAACGTTGCGACGTGCGTCGCGACGTTCATGGCGCTCATTCGTGCAGGCATGACGGGTATCTCATCCGAACAGCAATGAGCGAGAGCAGCTGGAGCGTGGTGGAATAGTAATTGCCCCTGGCGGGCAGCGACTTCAAAGCGGCTGGCCAGGGCGTCCCGGACGCCACGCAGGATGTGAGCGCGGGAATGGCGCCGTAGCCGGTTTCGTCGAGCCGGTCGACGGAGTTGCCCGACTTTACGTCGAGGGTGGCGAGATTCTGCGCTCCCTGTTTCGACCAGGTTGCGACGAAGGGCTGGTAATGGTCGCGCTTGCCGATGCCGCCCCAGGCGAGATAGAGCGGGATGCGGATGGAATTGTACGCAAAATTCGGAGCAAACCCGTCGGCGGCATGCGGCTTGCCGCCGGCCAGCGAAATCCAGTCGACGGGCAGGTCATGCTCGCCGAACCGGCTCGCCTCGATGAGGTGCAGGCCGCTTCGGCTCAGTCGTTCCCAGTCGAACTCGGGCGCCGCGAGACCGAGGCGGGCGAAGGCCGGAAAAATATAATAGGATAGGCTGACGACCGGCCCGTCCGATCGGTCCTCCGCGGCAAATCCGGCCACCGCCGGCAGCAGGACCGGCCCGTCCGGAGCCTTCCACAGAACGAGTTTGCGCCCCACCTCCACGGCAATTCTGCGGCTCGCGACCCGATAGGCATCCTCCGACCAGGCCTCGGCCGCCTCCGTCAAAGCCCAGGCGACCAGAATGTCGCCATCGGCCGCGTCGTTGAGGTCGGCAACCGCGGGGCGATGGTCCGGCTCCCACCGCCAAGCAAACAGCGCGTCGTCGCGCACCGCGAGATTGGCGCGCGTCCAGCCCCAGATGCGCTCGAAGCTGGCTCGGTCTCCCGCGGCGACCGCGAGCAGAAGGCCGTAGCCCTGGCCCTCGCTGTGGCTTATCAGCCCGTTTCCGGTGTCGACGACGCGCCCGGCCTCGGTCACGAATTTCGCCTTGTAGGCCGCCCACGCCTCCGCCTCCCGCAGCATTCCGACCAGGGCTGGCGACTGCGCCGCCCCGCCAGGCGCCACAACCGCTGCCGGTATGGATGACGGCGCATCCTCGGCTACGGCAGGCGTGACCGCGAGGCCGGTGACGCACAGCGCCGCAACAAGGCGTTTCATGGGTTCCTCCGTCCTACATTGCGAACGAGAAAGTGCGTCGTCGCGGCCAGCGGGAAAGCCAGGAGAAAGGCGGCAAAGATGAAGATCCCGGGATTGAGGGACAGCCATCCGGCTACGATGAGACGCTGGTTGCCTATCGAGAAATCCTGGGTCGCGACGTATCGTCTGGTCTCAGGCTCGGTGCCCGCCACCGCCCCGGTCGACGCGTCCAGGATCGATAGCCGTCCCGACAGGCGGGACCATACCTGCGGCTCGACCAGGCAAGCCATGGAACTCTCGAGCGTGGCCGCGTTCGGGCTAGATATGATCGTGACGACCGAGTCCGGGTCGCCCTCACGCGGCCCCTGCGCCACCACCAGCGCGGCCTTCGAGAGTTGATCCAGCGTGGCGGCCCGGACTTCCGATTCGGGCGCGCCGCCGGCGAGCCGGCGTGCCGCCTCCATCAAATGGCCGATATCGGCGCTGCCATTGCCGGTTCGAACCGAACCGGTAATCTCCGCGAGGTTTTCTGGCGCATGTTCCGGCGGCGTCGGCGCGCCCTCCGGGCTCTGGCGGCGTATCGCACACGAATCGGGCCAATCGCCCTCGTATGCACGCCTGCGCAAGGCCGCGCGCGAATGCCCCGCGGGCTGCAGTTCGGCGGCTGCGGACCAGGCCTGCCGGATCAGGTCGGGGTCGAGTTGGGCTTGCCGCATGCTGGCCGGATCGAGCGCGCGCGCTGGCGCGACGATGAGAACATGACCGGACTTCCCGGCCGGCTGATTTGTGACGAAAGAAAACGGAATCTGCCGGCCCGCCGCGAGGCCCAGGCGCGCCATCACCGTCAGCGCCGCCCCCAGTGTCGCCCGATCCGGCGTCGGCACGACGAGCGTCATTCTCGCAGCGGGATCCGCGAACGGGAAGGCCCCGCTCGCTGCCATTGCCAGGTCGGGCAGGCGCCCGATGCGTGCCAGCGCAGGAAACACGATCTTGCTCGTGCCGTTCAGCCAAACTCGCGTCTGGCTGGGCACATTGGCAGAGGTATCGCAGCCGACCCCGGGGACGTCGGGAGCATTCACCCGCAATTCGATTCGATTCGAGGCCCGGGCGGAAACCGCTGAGCGGCAGGAAATGCCGCTTATGGCCGAAACTTTCGCCGTGTCGCGGAGCTGAGCCGCACGCTGCCGGCACTGTTCCCGTTTATCTCGACGATGATTTGGGCGTCCGGGCCCAGACCCGCGGCGTAGCCGCCAGCCAGATCGATCGAAACCCGGCCATAGTCGGCGGGCAGAAAATCCGCGGGCAATCCCGCATCACGGTCTATGCGCAGCGTGTGGCCCACGAGTTCCTGCTTTTCAATGCCGAGGTCGCTGAAGCTGAGGCTTTGGCCTGCGGCGTTGATCTGATGGCCGTTCGCACCCTCGAGCGCATTCAATCCGGGCGCGCTGCCCAGGGGAGCGACGACGCCCAATTTTGCGATTGCGGTGTCGAGCTCGGCATCCGACCGACCGGTGACCACAACGATGGGCCGACGGCTTCGAACGCCGGGAACAATCGCAATCGTGGGTCCGGCGACGCTGTCTATGGTCGCCTGATCGATTCTTCCGGCAATGTCCGCGACCGTGCCGAGAACGAGGTCGACACCATCATCGCCGAAGTCTTCGAACTCAACCACCGCCTGGGCGAACCGCCCCGCCAGGACGATGCCCTGCACGGCGCGGCCGAGTCGCTCGACGTCCTCCGACCTGAGCAAATGCTTGCTGTCGAGCCTGATATTGACCGGCACGGCGCCGTCGGGGCGAGGTCCGATCGCGGCGATATCGGCGAGGTCCGAAACGCCCGTTGCCGCATCGGCGAACATCAAGCCGGTCTCGGCAGGATCGACACGGGTCCACAGCTCATTGGCTGCGTCCACGGAGCAATCGACCCGGTGCCTGTGATGCGCCGCGATTCCGACGGCGTTCCAGCCCTGACGGAGCAAGCCCGCGGGAATGTCGAACTCGGCGACCCGCAATCCGTAGGCAGCGCCCACCGGCACGGCCTTCACCTCTGCGCCGTTCACGGACACCGTCAGCGTGCCGCTCTCCGGCAGGACCGAAACCGAAGACAGCGTGCCGAGGCGGAAGCGGGCCCTCGCATCGACCTGCCGGCCCGTCACGTAGACGGGCGCCACCATGCTCGCCTCCTCGCCGGACAGGCGCGAACCTTTTGACAGGGGCGGCAGGCGCCGAATGCAGTGCGGCGCTCGATTGCGGGGAGGGGCCGGATGCCGTCGAGGCTCCCGCTCGGGAGGCGGGATGTTCCGCCCGCATTTCGGCGCCGTGCGCCGGGCGCATGGCAACACCGATCACGGAAATGGCGGCCACGAACCACCTGGCGAGCCATGCTTGGTGCATTTCAATTCCTCGGCGTTGCGCAACGTGTCCGACGTTCCGGCGATGCCCGCGAAGCGCGTTCCGACAATCCCGCGGCATCACGGCCTCGGAACCAGCACGGGGGTGCGACCGAACGGAAACGGCAGCTCGCCCGCGGCCCCGAGGCCATGGCTGGTCACGCCGGCCACCGACGCTGCAGGTGAAATGGACGGCGCTTCGACGAGCGGCGAAACCGCGCCCGCGTCGGCAGATGCGGGCGGCGTGGCGCTCGAATGGCCCGCACGGCCGGGCCGAGCTACGGCCTTCGGCGCCGGACCGACAGTGGCGAAGAAGACGCAAGGCGTTCGGCTGGCGTGCGCGGGAAAGCAAATAGGAGAGGGCTCTCGCCGGCTCGCATACGCCCCACCGCAGGAACACCGCGGAGCCGCGAAGGATGCCCATATGCTTGCGGCGTTTCGCCAGAAACTTGGCCAGCGCGCCGGCGTCGCCATACATGAGGTCAGCAAGCACCAGATAGTCGGCCGGCGAGCGAACCGCGAACTTCAGGCCGATGATGACGCTGTCGCCATCGCGCTCGGTGCGGGCCCACACGACATCGAGCGCCTGCGTTCCGGCATCGCCGCCCACACCGTCGATGGTCAGCCGGCCCCGGGACGTCGCGGTGCGCGCCGGGCGCTCCACAAACCCTGCGGCAGCGACCCTGATCGCACACCCGCCAACCGATACGTTCTCGATCGACACGTCGGCTGTATAGAAGTCAAAACAGACCTGACCGCGCCGCTTCACGACGAGGCGGGGATTGCGGCGAAGCTCCCGCCGCTCCGCAACCACGCCAAGCGCCGCTCCGGCGATGACGAGATTGAACAGCGCCCATAATCCCACCACCAGCATGGTATCGGTGACGCCCGGCTCGAATGCATAGCGCCACGCAGCGGTGGCCACCCCCAGCAGGAGCACGACGAAGCCCGCAATGAACGGCCAGGCCCGTTCGGACAGATGGTCGGAGTCGAGCGGGACCCCCTTTGCGGTCACCTTGAAGGTCGGCTTGCGCGGCGATACGACCACCGAAGCGATCGCTTTGACCAGGTACACGCCCTGAACGTATTCATAGAGTTCCGACATCCACGGCCAGCGGACGTGTCCGAACAGCTCATTTTAAATCATCGTGCTGACGACGACATAGGTCGCCGCATAGGCGACCGCTTCGTCCACGGTGGAAACGAACAGCTTGATGTCGAAGAAAATATGCATCAGCGGCGCAAACATGAAAATGATGCGCGGCAGCGGAAACAGCCAGTAGGTCATGTTCGAGAGATAGGCGAGCCGCTGGATCGGCGTCAGGCCCCGCTTGAGCGCGGGGTTCTTCATCAGAAAGAGTTGGAACATCCCCTGGCACCAGCGCGACCTCTGGTCGATGAAGGATCCGAATGTCTCGGGCTGCAGGCCGGCCGTCAGCGGCTTGTCGACATACACGCTCGTCCAGCCGGCCCGGTGCAATTCGAACGCCGTCTCGCAGTCCTCGGTGACGGTGATGCCGGAGAAGCCGTTCGTCGTCTCCAGCGCCGCTCTCCGCAGCAGCGCGGCGGAGCCGCAGAAGAACGATCCGTTCCATTTGTCCAGGCCGCGCTGGGTGACCGAATAGAACATTTCGTTCTCGGACGGCATGCGATCGAAGGTCCGCAGGTTTCTTTCGACCGGATCCCGATTGAGGAAAACATGGGGGGTCTGGACGAGAAACAGTTTCGGATCGGCCGCGAAATGGCCGATGGTTTCCCGAAGGAACGACCTGAAGGGCACATGATCGGCATCGAACACCACGACGATCGGCGCGACCGAATGAGCGAGGCCGTTGTTCAGGTTTCCGGCCTTGGCCTGCTCGTTTCGCGGCCTGGTGAGATAGCTTGCTCCGAGCTCCGCGCACAAGATCTGCAGCGCGCGTCTGCGCGACCGCGCCCGGCGGGCCTTGGCCGGATCCGGGTCGGCGCATTTCTGGTCGGTCCCTCCGTCGTCGAGCAGCCAGACCTTCAACTTGCCGACGGGATAGTCCATCGAACGGGCCGCTGCGACGGTCATTGCGAGGATTTCCGGATCCTCGTCGTAGCTCGGAATGAATACGTCGACGTCGGGAAAATCCGCATCCGGAACGCATGGGGCGTCGCTGCGTGCGAGCGGATCGGCATTGATGATCAGGCTGACGGCGAGCACAAAGGCGCAGTACAGCTCCGCCAGCGCGAGCAGCGTGCCGAAGGTGAGGCCCAGCACATCGTCGAAATCGGGCAGCGTCTGCGTCGCCCGCCAATACACGTAACGCAGGATGATGAAGGACCCGAGCGCCAGGAAGGTCCACCGCATGAGGCGCCCGCCGCCGACGCTGCGGATGAGCATCATCGCGACGATCACCGCGACCCCGAGCCCGAGTTGCGCCCGCACGCCGACCGGCTGCCAGAGAAACGCGGATGCAAGGGATGCACACAGCGCCCAGCCGGCCCAACGCAGGACCGACAGGAAGCCGGACATCCGCGCCGCATTCGCCGCAAGCCACGGCGCGCTTGCCGCTCGAAGCCTCGCGGCGGGGTCGAACGCGAGAGAACTCAGGTCGACTTGGCTCATCGCATTTTCCCGTCAAAAGCCGGCCCGGACTTCGAGCGTTCCGTAGTAGCCATCCTTGTACGAACGATCCCACACGTAGCCCGCCGCGATGCCGAACTGCAGGCTGCCGAACTGCATCCCGGAGAAATGCGCTCCCAGCCGCGTCTGGCCGTAATAGTCATCGCCGAGAAACGTCAATTCAGGACCGAGATAGCCTCGCCCGAAGGCCCAATAGCCGGCCCGCAAGCGTGCGTAATAGGCGTCGTAAGCCGTCGAATACGACCCGTATGCGGACAGCATGGTTTGATCGGTCGGCCGGAGATAGGTGTCGAGCGCCGTCTTGAAGCCCACCTTCGTACCGGTTGCGCTATTTACGGTGTCGGCCGCCGGAACCGTATTTTCGCGGACGCTGACGCCGACATAGGCCGCAACGGCCGCGTTGTTCCACACCTGCTGGTAGCCAGCGAGCGCGCCGCCCTCGAACTGCTCGCCGCGGGCCAGCGAGTCGAGGGGCCCTTGTTGGTAGCCGTAGGTTCCGCCGAGGCCCTCCAGCTTGAGGCGAAGGCCGCTCTGCTGGAGCGTCCCTCCCCCGACGGCGATGGTGCCGGCGGCATAGGCGAACTGAGATTGGTTGGTGGTCAGCGTCGTAGATGCGTCGACCGCGACGATCCAGTCGTTGCCCGGGACGACCCTGGTCGCACCGGTGTACCAATCATCCGCGAGCGCTGGGCCGCAACAGAAGAAAGCCAGCAGAGAGGCAGCAGCAGCCGGCCGGGCGCGTTCATTCACTGCAGCGCCGCCTGAATGCGGCAACAAGCGCACCGACAAGAACATCGGGGAGTCCCACCGTGTAGCAGCTCACAGGCAGAGGCCGCGTGACCTCTTCTTGCTTACCAAGCTGTTATATTCAGCGGCTGAAACAAGGCTTAAACATTGTGGTAAACGCACCATGAAGGTTTTCGCAGACGACAAAGTCGAACGCCGCGATTCGCATTTCCGACCAAATCTGATGGCCGTTGTCGACCAGATGCGTGGCCGAGGAGAGCAAAACGGTTATCCGGCCGTAAATACCTTGCTTGCAATCCATGCGATGACGTTAATCCTGGCAGCACAGGAATTAATCGGTCGAGCGGATAGAGCCCCGTTCTCTCCCGTCGCCGGTTGGCGACGGTGCCGCCTCCGCACAAGCGACGGAATCGTCGAACGCCGAAATGATTCATTTACTACGGTACATTTGTCGAAAATTGTCCTGACTTTCTGCATCGGGATTAACCGGGCCGCAACAGCTGCGGCCTACCGTGGCACCAGGTTCATTTGACCGGGGCGATGCACAGCGCTGGCGAGGACCGAGGGCAAACAGCGACGTCATAACAGGAGCACATCATGATCAATCTCGTTCGGCGCTTTGCAAAAGACGAATCCGGCGCGACCGCCATCGAATACGGCCTGATCGCGGCCGGCATTTCGGTCGCCATCATCACCGTCGTCAACACGCTGGGTTCGCAGTTGAAGAGCACCTTCACCAACATTTCCTCGCAGCTCGCCACCGCCGGCAAGTAAGCGACCTCACCGCAGCGAGCGACTTGGTCGCATGGCCGGCGTCTTGGCGTGAAGCGCCAGGACGCCCACAGGGCCGGCATGCACCGCGACATCGGTCGGCATCGATACGCCTTGGTCAGGCGATCAGTGCCGCCGATGCTTCGGTCGCGCAGTGTCTCAAATACAACAATCGACGACATTCGTGCCGACGATGCGATGTTACGCGGCGCGGCGATGCGGTGCGTGAGCTAAGCTGGCTTCGCCTGGGGATGCGGAAGTGCCGGACCGTACGCTTCGGGGAGTGGCCGGGCGTGTTGCGTATTTCGTACCGGGCGCAGAATTGCAGTCGGAGTGGCCGATCAACTGCCCCTCCCACATTTGACGCGCCTCGTCGGTGGCGCGTGGATCGTGCGGTTCCGGGGATCCCGATTGGAGCGACAGGATGGACGACCGTCACATAGAGTTCAGGGTCGCGGTGCGCGCGCGGGACGGTGGCCGCTTCATGTATCAGATTTTCACGTTGGCCGGCGAGCCTCGCACGTTTCGCAGCGACGGCGAAAGCTACGCCACCCCGGCCGAGGCCGAGCGTGCCGGCTACGAGGCGGTGGCCGTGTTGAACCGCGCGCCGCAGTCCGGCTTGGCATCGTAACCGAAGCGACCGGCGAGTCGCTGACCAGGCCCGCGCTCGAATTCGCCGGGCGTTCGCGGAGCTTCATCGGGCTGAACCGATCGGTTCCGTGGATCGCCGGGACTGCATCGTCACCCGAGGTCCTCCCGAGCCGTGGGGCGGGTGCGAAAAACCACGAAATGCGACATGGTGAAATTGACCACGAAGCCGGCCAGGATGCGCAATTCCTTTGGCGGCCAGCACTGGCATGAACCGGGCGGCGATGACCAGGGTGGTGGTATTGACGATGGCGCCGAGAACGCCCGAGGCGAGGAAGGTTCCGTAGGACTTCCAGCGCAGCTGCCGTCCTGATTCCGCCGCGAAGGTGATGTGCGAATTCATGACATAGGAGCACGTCACCGCCACCAGCCACGACATGGTGTTGGCGGCAATGAGCACGATGCTTTTGTTGCTCACGCACTCGACAGGCCTCGGCAAATGCGTCGAGCGGCCGCAGCGCCGCACGGCGTGGCGTTGATGTACGAACAGGCGAGCCAGAAAACAGTCGTAATCTATCAAGACGTTGACGACGCCGATCAGCGCGAAGCTGACGGCCTTGCGCAACATGTCGAGATGCGGCTCGACCATGGCGGTGGCGCGTGGAAACAGGGTGCGGAAACGCTCGACGGGAATCATGGGCCATCGCTTAGCACGTCCGGTGCTGCACTGCGATGCTGCCCGCGCTGCCAAATGCGACCGCAATTGGGTATGATGTTTTCGACACGCGACACGGATGAGACGGCAAGCCATGACCTCCGACCGACCTGACGACGCCGGGATGATCCGCCGCCATTCCGCCGCGGCTGGAGCCGGCGGCCTGTCGATCGTGGTTCCCGTCTACAACGAGGCCGCCGGCCTCGCTGCCCTGCATGGGCGAATCTGCACGATCGCGGCGGCGCTTTCGCGCCGAGCGCGGGCTATCCTGCGAGATCGTCTATGTGGACGACGGCAGCCGCGACGCCTCGCTCGCGGCGGCGCTCGCATTGCCCGCGCAGGGGGTCGATGTCCAGGTCGTGTCGCTGTCGCGCAATTTCGGCAAGGAAGCCGCGCTGCTCGCCGGCCTCGATCACGCCCGTCTGGGCGCGGTGCTGTTCATGGATGCCGACGGCCAGCATCCGCCCGCACTGATCGAGACCCTGGTCGGCCACTGGCTCGATGACGGCTATGACGTCGTCTACACCGCCAAGGCTCATCGCGACACCGAGTCGATGGTGATCAGGCTCGGCGTGAAGGCGTTCTACTCCCTCATCAACTGGGGCGCGCGCCAGCCGATCCCCGAGGATGCCGGCGATTTCCGCCTGCTGTCGCCGCGCGCCGCGGCGGCGCTGCGCCAGTTGCCCGAGCGCAATCGTTTCTTCAAGGGCCTCGCGAGTTGGATCGGCTTTCGCCAGTTCCGCGTCGATTACAATCCGGCCGAGCGCACCCACGGGCGCTCGACCTGGAACCTCGGCTCCCTGGTCGGGCTCTCGGTCGAGGGGCTGACCTCGTTCTCGGTGGCGCCGTTGCGGATCGCGAGCCTGCTCGGCATCCTGCTGGCGGCGGGCGCGCTGGTGTTCAGCGTCTGGATCCTGATCGAGACCTTCGTCTACGAGCAGACGGTGCCGGGCTATCCTTCGCTCATCATCGGCATCATGGTGATCGGCGGCGTCCAGCTCCTGATGATCGGCGTGATGGGCGAATACATCGGCAAGGTGCTGTCCGAGATCAAGCGCCGTCCGGTCTATTTCGTCGCCGAGCACAAAGTCAAACGGGCCGCGGACGCCGGCGAACCGCCGCATGCCGCGGAGGCGGCGCGGAACGCGGCCGAATGACGCTTCGTCGGTTCCGGCTGTGCGCCGACGATTACGGCATCTCCCCGGCGGTGAACCGCGCCATTCGCGATCTCATCGCGCGTCGACGCATCAACGCGACCTCGGTGATGCTATGCGCGCCGAGCTTCGATGCGGCGGAAGCCGGCGCGCTCGATGCCGCTGTCGCCGGCTCGGGCGCGTCGCTGGGGCTGCATTTCACCCTCACCGCGCCGTTCCGGCCGTTGAGTGCGTATCGTCCGCTCGCGGCGGACGGGGCGTTCCTGTCGCTGCGACAGATGCTGATGCGCGGCCTCGCGCGCGCGCTCGACGGCCGTGCCGCCGCCGTGGAGGCGGAGCGGCAGATCGAGGCGTTCCGATCGGCATTCGGGCGGCCGCCGGATTTCATCGACGGCCACCAGCACGTGCATCTGCTGCCGCAGGTCGGCGACGCGCTGCTGGGCGTGATGAAGGAGCGCACGCCGCACGCCTGGGTCCGGCAATGCGGCCGGACCTCGCCGCTGCTGAAGCGGCGCGGCCACGCCAAGGCGCATCTGCTCGACGTGCTCAGCCGGCGCATGCGCATGCGCTGCGCGACGGTCGGCGTCGCCACCAATCCAGGATTTGCCGGCGCCTATAATTTCGGGCGCGGCACCGGCTACGACGCCGTGTTCGCAACGTTCCTCGAGGGCTTGCCCGAAGGCGGCGTGGTGATGTGCCACCCCGGCTTCGTCGATGCCGAGCTCGAGCGCCTCGACCATCTCACCGCCATGCGCGAGCAGGAATACGCCTTCTTTGCCGGCGACCGGTTTCCGCAATTGCTGGCGGAACGCGGATTCGCCCTGGCCTGAGCGGACCCGCATGAACTGCCGTTCATCGCAAGTGACGCCTGACCCCTAAAACGCCGACGTTTCCGGCAGGAACAATCCGCCAGATCGGCGCACCACCCCCACTTCCAGCGCGGGCAAGGCTCCCCATATGAAAGCCGCGCCGGGCCCGCCGGCCAGAGGAGATGAACCATGACGCCGCAGGAACGACAGATGGTCGCAGACCTGTTCGACCGCCTCGCCTCGCTGGAGGGCGAACGACGCGATCCCGACGCCGAGCGCATGATCCGCGAAGGACTGGGGCATGCGCCGAATGCCGTCTATGCGCTGGTGCAATCGGTGCTGGTCCAGGACGAGGCGCTCAAGCGCGCCAATGCCCGCATCGAAGCGCTCGAGCATGCCGCGGGCGGCGAGCAGGCCCAAGGCGGCGGCGGTTTTCTCGACACCATGCGCAACATGGTCACCGGGCGCGGCTCGGTACCCACCGTGCGCCCTGGTGCCGGCCAGGGTTCGAGCGGTGCGTGGGGGGCCCCGCCCCCGGCGCCGCAGCCGGCCTATCCGCCACAATCCGGTTACCCGCAGCCGGGCTATCCCCAGCAAGGCTATCCGCAGGGCGCACCCATGGGCGGCGGCATGATGGGGGGAGGCCATGGCGGCTCGTTTCTCGGCACCGCGGCGGCGACGGTCGCCGGGGTGGTCGGCGGTGCCATGCTGCTCAACGGCATCCGGTCGGCATTCGGCGGCGGCGGCAACCAGGCGTTCGGGGGCGGGTTGGGTTCCTCTCCGTCGCCCTGGGGCGGCGGCAGCGGTGGCGGCGAACTGTCCCGCGACGCCGGGGTGGGCGACATCGGCGGCCGCCATAGCCCGGCTTACGAGTTTCCTGCCCAGCAGGATGCGCTGCAGGATGCCCAGCAAGACCTCGAGGACGACGATCAGGCCGAGGATTTCGCTGACGACAGCGCCGATTTCGGCGACGGCGGCGACAGCGATCTGGGGTAGCCGGGGGGCCGCGAGGCTTGCACCATAATACCGCAAGTTTACCTGGTGACGGGGCAGCTGAAGCCGCCCCGTCAGACGGGCTCAAATCACGATCACCCGGGCGCCCACGGGGACGCGGCCGTAGAGATCGATCACGTCTTCATTGCGCATGCGGATGCAGCCCGACGACACCTGGGTGCCGATGGTCCAGGGCTCGTTGGAGCCGTGGATGCGGTAGAGCGTATCGCCGAGATAGAGCGCGCGGGCGCCGAGCGGATTTTCCGGTCCGCCGGGCATGTAATGCGGCAGGTCGGGCCGGCGGCGCAGCATCTCGTCCGGCGGCCGCCAGTCCGGCCATTCCTTTTTCATGGTGACGGTCTTGACGCCGGCCCAGGTAAAGCCGGGCCGGCCGACGCCGATGCCGTAGCGCATCGCCTTGCCGTCGGGTTCGACCAGATAGAGCATGCGCTCGGGCGTGTTGATGATGACGGTGCCGGGCTTTTCCGGCCCGTGATAGTCGACGATCTGCCGGTTGTAGCGCGGATCGGCCGCGTAGCGTAGCGCGTCCGCATCGGGCGCGTAGGCTTGGCGCTGCGGCGCGGCGGACGGCGCGCCGCCGGAGAACAGGAACTCGATCAGACCGCCGCCGAGACCGGCGGCGGAGGCGCCGGTGGAGGCCACGGCAGCCGCGGCGCAGGCCGCGACCGCGACGACAAATGAGCGGCGAGGGCGGAGGGAAGCAGCGGGAGGGTCGAGACGAGGAAGACGGGACATGGGGCGTACTCTCTACATTTCGCCTCGTGGAGCGCGCCGGCATCGCACTTGATCCCGCCCCCGAAAAGTCTGCGACTTCCTGGGCTCGGGCGCGCAACGAACACGCTCCATGACTGGCCACCCCGGCATTATGGGCAAGAAACCACCACCGATCGGTAAATAAAAATTGCCAAAAAAGTAAGTATATCTGCACACCAACCGTTCATCAAAACATGGTTTATTCCCGGTAAACATGCAGTCTCAGGGTTAATATACGACATATTTTCATGGTTAAGGGGCTATTAAACGTTACAATTATTGTCGAAACGCGACGCTGAATACAATATTTCCCAGTCCTGACACTTCGAAAACGATTCTTGATCATGCCGGGTGCTTCACAGCGTCGTAGCTGCAGATCGGCGCCCGCACGCTGACCCTGCCGGGCACGCTGCTCGAACTGACATGCCGCCACGGTTCCCCGCGGTTCCGCTCTTCGTCGGCAGCGGGCTGGTCTTCGCCGGGCTCACCGGATATTGCGGCATGACGGTGAGGCTGCGACAGGCGCCTCCGGAACCGGGCGACTTACCCGGCGCGATGATCCGCAGCCGCCTACGAGGGACCATGCCCCCCA
This sequence comes from uncultured Alphaproteobacteria bacterium, assembly GCA_963795865.1. GTDB lineage: Bacteria > Pseudomonadota > Alphaproteobacteria > Rhizobiales > Xanthobacteraceae > JAJPKK01. Next base: position 10,867 of record CAWCJX010000030.1, on the reverse strand, counting down.
ACCTGATGGTCGACGTGCTGGGACTGCTGTCGGGCTCGCTGGTCGGGTTCTCGCTCGGCTTGATCGGTGGCGGCGGCTCCGTGCTCGCCGTGCCACTGATGATCTATCTCGTCGGCGTGTCGAACGTGCATATCGCCATCGGCACCACGGCCCTCGCCGTCGCGGTGAACGCAGCCGCCAATCTCGTGTCCCATGCGCGCATGGGGACGGTGAAATGGCGGTGCGCCGGCGTGTTCGCGGCCGCCGGCATGGTCGGCGCCTATGGCGGCTCGAGCCTGAGCAAGATCGTCGATGGCCAAAGGCTGCTGGTGCTGTTCGCCCTCCTGATGCTGGTCATCGCCGTGGTGATGTTTTTCCGGCGTTCGGCCGCGGGCAAAGCCGACGTCGAGCTCAGTCGCGAGAATTTGCCCAAGCTCCTCGCCGCCGGCTTCCTGACGGGAACGCTTTCGGGCTTTTTCGGCATCGGCGGCGGCTTCCTCATCGTCCCCGGCCTCATGTTTGCGGCGGCGATGCCCATCATAAATGCGATCGGCTCCTCGCTCGTCGCCGTCGCCGCGTTCGGCGCAACGGCGGCATTCAACTACGCAAGGTCGGGGCTGGTCGATTGGTATCTCGCCGTCACCTTCATCGCCGGGGGCGTCGGCGGCGGACTGGCCGGCGGGCGCGTCGCCCACGCGCTCGGGGAGCGGCGCGGCGCCCTCAACATCGTGTTCGCCGGCATCATCGTTTTGGTGGCGCTTTACATGCTGTGGCGCAGTATCCTGGCTTAAGGCGCAGGTGGAGAAGCCATGCCGGAGCCCTTCCGCATCGATGTCACGCCGTCCGAGCAGGTGACCGCGCTCGTCTATGCCGCCGCGCCCCCCGCCGGCATCTCGCTGATCCTCGCCCACGGCGCCGGCGCCAACCAGGCTAGCGGGTTCATGGTGCATTTCGCCGACGCGCTCGCCGCGCGCGGCATCGAAACCATCACTTTCAATTTCGTCTACAGCGAAGCGGGCAAGCGGCTGCCCGACCGCAATGACAGGCTGGAAGCGTGCTGGCGTGCCGTCATCGCGGCCTGCCGCAGCGGCACGATCGGGGCAGCCGGCGAACGCCGCAAGCTCGCGATCGGCGGCAAATCGATGGGCGGCCGCATCGCCTCGCAGGTCGCCGCCGCCGATCCCGACGGCCATCGCCGGCCTGGTCTTTCTCGGCTATCCCCTCCATCCGCCGGGGCGCCCCGATAAGCTGCGGGCGAAACACCTGCCGGCGATCCGGGCCCCGATGCTGTTCGTGCAGGGCTCGCGCGATGCCTTCGGCACCCCCGACGAATTCGCGCCCATCCTGAAGACGCTGAAGGCGCCGGCCCGGCTGTGCGTGGTCGAGGGCGGCGATCACTCGTTCAAGGTTGCGAAGCGGGCGGCGCTGTCGCAACAGCAGGTGTACCAATTCATCCTCGATGAAATCCAGCGCTGGCTGCGGGCCCTCGGCTGAGCGGCGGCGCGCGGCGCAATTCGCGTTGCCGCCGTCCGGCCTCCCGTCTCAAGGCGAAAGTTCGTGCGAGCGAAAACGTCGCCGGTGCGGTCATGCGAGGCCGGCCCGCCGGCGCAATCGCGTCGCTGCTTCCTTTCAAATTGAACAGACTGCGCTCTGATTTCTTCAGAAAATGCGCCTATGATGTCGTTCGAAGCCGGCAGCTTCAGAAAACCATACGCTGGGGAGCGGCGGAGAGCGACGTGCGGGGACCGGTGATAAGGACGGCGCTGGTGTCACTTTGCGCGGCAGCGCTGGTTGCCGGCCTGACCGCATGCAGCCGCAATCCCACTTTCGTGGCGCCGCCGCCACCGCCGGTCACCGTCAGTACCCCGCTGGTCGCGCCGGTCCAGGACGCGGCCGAATTCACCGGGCAGGCCTCGGCCTCGCTCACGGTCGATCTCGTCGCGCGGGTGGCCGGGTTTCTCAAGGAGGTGCGGTTTGCCGACGGCGCCGACGTCACGAAGGGACAGTTGCTGTTCCAGATCGAGCCGGATCAATACGAGGCCCAGGTCACGCTGTCCCAGGCGAGCGTCGACCAGCAGCAGGCGAACCTGAAAAGCGCCGAAGTCGATTTCGACCGCAAGTCGACCCTGCAGCGGCAACTGGCCGCGAGCCAGGCCGATTACGACAAGGCGCTGGCGACCCGCGATACGGCGCGCGCCGCGGTCGCGGAGGCGCAGGCGAACCTCAAGATCGCCCAGCTCAATCTGTCCTACACCAGGATCGAGGCGCCGTTCGCGGGGCGGATCGGCCGCCGCCTCGTCGACGCCGGCAATCTCGTCGGCCAAGGTTCCCCGACCAAGCTCGCCACCATCTCGCAGGTCGACACGATCTACGTGTATTTCTACATCAACGAGCGTGACCTCCTGCGGATCAGGCAGGACATGAACGAGCGCGGCATCACCCGCTCATCCGTCCTCAAGACGCCGGTCTATGTGGGGCTCGCCAACGAGACGGGGACGCCGCATCAGGGTCATCTCGATTTCGTCGATACCGGCGTCGACCCGTCGACCGGCACGCTGCTGGCACGCGCGGTGTTCGACAATGCCAAGGATATCCTGGTTCCGGGCCTGTTCACGCGGCTGCGGATCCCGCTCGGCCCGCCCAAGCCGTCGCAATTGGTGCCCGAGACCGCCATCAGCATCGACCAGGTCGGCCCCTATGTCCTGCTGGTCGATGCCGACGGCGCGGTGGTGCTTCGCCGGATCACGCTGGGAGTGGCGCAGAACGGCCTGCGGGTCGCCGCCAGCGGCCTCGCCGCGACCGACCGCGTGATCATCGACGGGCTGCAGAATGCGACGCCGGGCCGGAAGGTCTCGGTGCGGGAGGGTCGCATCGCGGAGACGCCGCCTCCATCCAACCTCTGACGCGGAGCGCACGGTGCTTGCGAGATATTTCATCGAGCGGCCGGTTCTCGCCAATGTCATCGCGCTGCTCGCGATCGTGATCGGGGCGGTGGCGCTGCTCTACCTTCCCGTCGCCCAGTATCCGCCGATCACGCCGCCGACCGTCCAGGTCACCGCCCGCTACCCCGGCGCGAATGCGCAGACGGTGGTCGACACGGTGGCGCTGCCGATCGAGCAGCAGGTCAACGGCGTCGAGAAGATGCTCTACATGCAGTCGTGGGCGGCCAATGACGGCACCTATTCGCTGATCGTGACGTTCGCGGTCGGCACCGATCTCGACCAGGCCCAGGTCCAGGTGCAGAATCGGATCGCCGCGGCGATGGCGTCCCTGCCCGATGCAGTGCAGGCGCTCGGCGTGGTGACCAAGAAGAAGAGCACGGCGATCCTCCAGATCATCACGCTGACCTCGCCCGATCGCTCGCGCGACAGCCTGTTCCTGAGCAATTACGCCACCATCAGCCTGAAGGACACGATCGCGCGCATTCCCGGCGTCGGCGACACTTTCGTATTCGGGATCGGCCAGTACAGCATGCGGGTCTGGCTCGATCCCGAGCTGATGAAGGCGCGCTCGCTGACGCCGGTCGACGTCATCGGCGCGATCCAGCAGCAGAGCCAGGAAGTGGCGGCCGGACAGATCGGCGCACCGCCGGCCCCGGAAAACCAGGCGTTCCAGTTCACGCTCGACCTGCGCGGGCGGTTCGCCACCGTGGCGCAATTCGAGCAGATCGCGGTCAAGACCCAGGGCACCCCCGGCGGCGCGGTGACCCGCATCCGCGATGTCGGCCGCGTCGAGCTCGGCGCCCAGACCTACAGCCAGTTTCTCGACATGGACGGGCAGCCGGCGGCGGGCATCGCGGTGTTTCAATTGCCGGACGCCAATGCGCTCGACGTCGGCAAGGCGGTGGAAGCGGAAATGAAGCGGCTCGCCGCCGGCTTTCCCGGCGGCATCGCCTATTCCATCCCGTTCGACACCACCCGCTTCGTGCGCGCCTCCATCAGCGAAGTCTACACGACGCTGGTCGAGGCTGCGGTGCTGGTCCTGCTGGTCATCGTCGTGTTCCTGCAGAGCTGGCGGGCGACGCTGGTGCCCGCCACCACGGTGCCCGTCACCATCATCGGCGCCTTCGCGGCGATGGCGGCATTGGGATTCGGCGTAAACCTGCTCACGCTGTTCGCCCTCGTCCTCGCCATCGGCATCGTGGTCGACGACGCCATCATCGTGGTCGAGGGCTCGGCCAAATATGTCGAGCAGGGCGTCGAGCCCAAGCAGGCTGCGGCGCGCGCGATGAACGAATTGCTGCGGCCGATCCTCGCCATCACGCTGGTGCTCCTTTGCGTGTTCCTGCCGGCATCGATCCTGCCGGGGATCGTGGGCCAGCTCTATCGCCAGTTCGCGCTCGTCATCGCGGCGACCGCGGTGATCAGCGCCATCAACGCGGTCACCCTGAAGCCGACCCAATGCGCGCTGTGGCTGCGGCCGCAGACCGGCCGCCCCAATGCGTTCTATCGCGGCTTCAACCTCGTCTATGACCGGCTGGAGGGCGGCTATGTCGGCGTGGTGCGGCGGCTGGTGCGTTTTCCGGCGCTGGTGTCGCTCGCCGCGCTCGTCCTCGCCGGCCTTGCGATCTGGTCGCTGACGCGGCTGCCGACGGCGTTCATCCCGACCGAGGACCAGGGCTACCTGATGGTCGGCACCCAGCTGCCCGACGGCGCCTCGCTGGAGCGGACGCAGAAAGTCATGGCGCGCGTCAGCGAGATCGCCCGCAACACGCCCGGCGTCGAGCACGTCGTGACGATCGGCGGCGCATCGCTGTTCGACAACAGCGCCTCCCTCGCCAATGCCGGCATCGCCTATGTCATCCTGAAAGACTGGAGCCAGCGCGGCGCCGGCGAAGACCCGCTTTCGATCTTCAAGGCGCTCCAATCCGGCCTCGATCGCCTCGAGGAGGCGCGTTCGACCGTGGTTCCGCCGCCGCCGATCCAGGGACTGGGCCTCGCCGGCGGCTTCCAGATGCAGGTGCAGGTGACCGACGGCACCTTCGACTACCGCAAGCTCCAGCAGGTGACGGACCGGATCGTCGAGCTCGGCAACGCCCAGCCGGCGCTGGCGCGCGTGATGACGCCGTTCCGGGCGAGCGCACCGCAATTGCGCACCGAGATCGACCGGCGCCAGGCCGAGGCCCTTGGCGTGAATGTCGGCGACGCCTTCCAGACCATCCAGACCTATCTCGGCTCGACCTATGTCAGCCAGTTCTCGCGGTTCGGCCATACCTTCCCGGTGTTCGTGCAGGCCGACACCCAGTTCCGCCTGACCTTCGAGGCGCTGGGCGCGCTCAACGTCCGCAACGCGAAGGGCGCCATGGTTCCGGTGGGAACGCTCGCCAGCGTGCTGCCGGGCGTCGGCCCCGCGCTCATCCCGCTCTTCAATCTCAATCCGTCCGCCACCATCAACGGCGTGGCTGCGCCGGGCTACAGCTCCGGCCAGGCGCTCGCGATGATGGACGAAATCGCGACCGCCACACTGCCGCCCGGCACCAGCTACGCGTGGGCCGGGGTGTCCTACCAGGAAGCCGCGCTCGGCAACCAGGCATATTGGATCTTCGCCCTGGCGCTGCTGCTGGTGCTGATGGTTCTCGCCGGCCAGTATGAGAGCTGGACCGCGCCGCTCGCGGTGGTGATCGCGGTGCCGCTCGCATTGCTGGGCACCGTCGCCGCCCTCGCGGTCGCGGGGGTCGCCAACAACATCTACACCCAGATCGGCCTCGTCCTGCTGATCGCGCTGTCGAGCAAGAACGCGATCCTCATCGTCGAATTCGCGCGCGAGCTCCGGCTCGAGGAAGGCGGGACCATCGAAGCGGCGGCGGTGGACGCGGCGCGCATCCGCTTCCGCCCGATCGTGATGACGTCGATCGCCTTCATCCTGGGCGTGCTCCCCCTCGTGTTCGCGACCGGAGCCGGCGCGGCGGCGCGGCGCTCGATCGGGCTCACGGTCTTCAGCGGCATGCTCGCATCGACCTGCATCGCCGTGCTGTTCGTGCCGTCGCTGTTCGTCGTGCTGCAGCGCTGGTCGGAGCGACGACGGCCGGTCTCGACGCCGAAGAAGACCGGCGCCGGCTGAGGACGTCGCCCCGGCCGGCGGGCGCCCCAGCGATGAATTTGTCCACGAACGTCTTTGTTCAAGAGCGTCTTGTCCACGAACGTCTTGCAATCGCTTTACCATCGTGTATACTTTGCATTGTAAAGCTGGGGTGGACCATGCAGGATCTGGACAGGGCGCTGGCCGACATATTCGCTATCCGCAGCCAGATTGCGGCCGGCACTGCCTTTCGCGGGTTCGGTCCGGCAGCTATTGCCGCAACCGGCGGTTTGGCGTTGTTGTGCGCATTTGCGCAATTCGTCTGGCTCGACGATCCAAATGGCCAACCCCTGGTATTTTTCGCCGGCTGGACTGTCACCGCGATCATCTCCGCGGGAATTATCTGGGTCGAGATGCAGGCGCGATCGCGTCGCCATCATTCCGGCCTTGCCGATGCGATGATTCATCAGGCGGTCGAGCAGTTCCTGCCCGCAGCCGTGGCGGGCGCATTGTTGACCGTCGTGCTGGCGAGGTTTGCAGCCGAGACGCTTTGGATGCTTCCGGGTCTGTGGCAACTGCTGGTCGGCCTCGGAATCTTCGCATCCGCCCGCTCGCTGCCGCGTAGCGTGGGGCTCGCCGGCGCTTGGTATTTCGTGGCAGGATTTCACGACGTTGGTGTTGGCGAGCGGCGACCATGCGCTGTCGCCTTGGACGATGGGCGTGCCGTTCGGAATAGGCCAGCTTCTGATGGCCGCGATCCTGCACTTTGCTTCCGGAGAGGCCGATGCCGAAATCTGATGCCGGCGGGGCGCCGTTCTCCTATGAAGGACTTGACCGGGTCATTCACGAGAAGGCGAGGCTCGGCGTACTGGCCTCGCTGATGGCGCACCCCAAGGGGCTGGCTTTCGCCGATCTCAAGCAACTCTGCGGCCTTACCGACGGCAACCTCAGCCGGCACCTCCAGGTGCTGCAGGACGCCGGCCTGGTCGAGATCACCAAAGGCTATGAAGGCAATCGACCCCATACCAGTTGCCGGCTGACAAAGGCCGGCCGTCGCCGCTTTCTCGATTATCTGGCAGTTCTCGAACGGCTCGTTCGCGATGCGGCCAAGGCAGCCGGGAAGGAAGAAACCCCAGATGCCCGGCTCGGCATTCTTCCCGCCTGACAGCCGGATCGTTTTTTTTGCAAGGAAACTTTGTGATGCAAAGTGATCTGACTTCCAAACTTCATGTCGGCATCATCATGGACGGCAATGGACGCTGGGCGACGCAGGCGGCGCCTGCCGCGTCTGCGCGGACACGAAGCGGGCGTCGAAGCGGTCCGGCGCGTCGTGGAGGCGGCGCCGAAGCAAGGCGTCGGAACGCTCACCCTCTACGCGTTCTCGAGCGACAACTGGCGACGACCGAAGGCGGAAGTCGCCGCGCTGATGGAGCTGCTGCGGTTCTATCTCGGTGACGAGATCGAAAGCCTGGTCCGCAATGGGGTTCGTCTCACGGTGATCGGCCGGCGCGATCGGCTCCCTCGTGGACTGTCCGCCGGGATCGAGCGCGCCGAGAGCGCCACGGCCGGCGGCGAGACTCTGCATGTGCGCGTCGCGATCGACTATTCCGCCCGCGATGCGATCTTGAACGCCGCGGCGCGAATTGCCGAGCCGGGCGACCTCACCCGCGACGGTTTCTCGCGACTCGTCACCGGTGAATTCGGGCTCCGCGACGTCGACCTCATCATCCGCACCAGCGGAGAGCAGCGCCTGTCGGACTTCCTTCTGTGGGAGAGCGCCTACGCCGAGCTTCACTTCACCGAGCGGATGTGGCCCGATTTCGACGCGGCGGACCTCGCCGAAGCGCTCGCGTGCTTCGGCCGGCGCGAGCGTCGATTTGGCGGCTTGCAGCCGCTGCCAGCCGAGCACGCGTTGGGCGCCTCGTGAGGCCGGAGCGTCCGACGATGCGCATTTTGTTGATCAACGTGCCACATCCTTCGATCGGAAGCCGGATTCCCGACGACCACTTGCCTCCGCTCGGCCTGCTCGCGATCGGAGGACCACTGCTCGACGACGGTCACGAAGTCCGCCTCATTGACGGCGAATTCGGCCCAATACCGATACCCAGCTTGGTTGAGCAAGCAGTCCGCCTGGCGCCGGACGCGGTCCTGTTCGGACATTCGGGCTCGACGTCCGGCCATCCGGTCATCGCAAGCGTTGCACTGGCCATCGCCGCGGCGATGCCCAGCGTGCACATCGTCTACGGCGGTGTTTTTCCGACATATCACTGGCGAGAGATCCTGTCCGAAGAGCCAGGGCAATCGCATTTCAAAAGAGCGTCAGTAGCCAGGCGAGGATAGGCTTCATCCCAGCCGGCTCGCTTGATCTTGCCCCGGAGCGATCACTTTTTCGCTGTCTTTTTGCGTGACGTTCATGGGCCATGTGGCGGAGAAACCGACGAGATTATGGGGTCCGTTTCCCAACCGGCTCCGGTCCTGATCCTCGTTCATGACGACGTCGAGCCGCCAGGTGCGCCGACTTGATTTCAGACACCCCAATGCGAGCGAACGACCTCGTTGAAGCGTTCGGGCGTCAAGACGGCGCTGAGCAGATAATAGGCGGTCTCGGATGTTGTCTTGCCGGCGGATCTCGCGGATGCGCTCGACCTTGCCGACAGCGGCCAGGCCGGGCCATTGATCGTCTTTGATCAGCCACGCGATCGTCAGTCGAGACCGTGGCGGTGCGGGTTTCGATGCGGCCATGATCGGCCTCGACGACCGGCGCGGCGGAGATCGTTTTGCTGGCCGGATCGTCGAGATGCAGCACGACGTCGTTATGAAGCGTTCCCTGATTTCCCTTCAGGGCCAGGGCGTAGTCGCCGCCCTGATCAACGATCTGCTGGCGATCGTGCGCTGGCGATCTGAGCGCGTCAGCGGTCACGATCGTCCCTTTCAGCCTCAGCATTTCCAATAGCTTCAGGTACGGCGGTGATTTCGTTTGACTTCGCGTCGGTGGCGATCTGCGCCAGCGCGAGGCGTTGCTCGCAACCCCAGGCGGAGACCATGTGCAACGGCGACTTGCCGCTGGCGCGGTCGAACGAGCAGCGTAGAACCTTGCCGTCGATCGCCACAACGCCTTGCGCATTGCTCGGAGAAACTGGCCATGAACCGCTGAAACGTCGCTCGGAACTGCTCCGGATCGAGCATGCGGAAAAGCCGGCTGAACGTGTCATGGCTGGGCACGCCATTCTCCAGCTTGAGAGACGCGCGCAGGAAGGCTCCTTCGACTTCGCGAACAGGCCCATGTCCACCGAACCTTGCCCGCCGCACAAACCGCGCACATCGCTATCGCCAAAATCTCATGAAAGTCGTGCATGTGCGGCATTGCCGGTGCGCGGGTCATCCGAACCATCCCAGCATTCGATAAGCGATACCAAAACCACCCCCCGCGCCGCAAAATCATCCGCGACCCGGTAAAATCCATACTCGACTTCAAAATTGCAAGTAATCCGTCCAAGGCGCTAAAAATTCTGAATGCGGATCTCCCCTGTCCGAAGAGCCCTACGTGACGGCGATCGTGCGCGGCGAAGGCGAAGAGACCGCACGGCGGTTGATGTCTGCGCTGCAAGATGACGGCCGCCTCGAAGACGTGCTGGGCATCGCCTACCGCGACCAAAACGGTCCGCGTGCGACAAAATCGGCGGCAGTGATCCACGACCTCGACGTTTACCGCATCGGGTGGGAACTCATTGACCATGCCCGCTACAGCTATTGGGGCGGTCTGCGTGCCGTGGTGGTCCAATTTTCCCGTGGTTGCCCACATCTCTGCAACTACTGCGGACAACGTGGCTTTTGGACGCGCTGGCGTCACCGGGATCCGGTGCTTTTTGCGAAGGAGCTGGCGCATCTCCATCGCCAGCACGGCGTCAAAGTGTTCAACTTCGCCGACGAGAACCCGACGGTATCAAAGAAAGTCTGGCGAGCCCTGCTCGAAGCCATCATAGCAGAGAACATTGACGTGATCCTGGTCGGATCGACAAGAGCCGACGACATTGTTCGCGATGCCGACATTTTGCACCTTTACAAAAAAGCAGGCTGGGCGCGCTTTCTGCTCGGACTGGAAAATACCGATCAGAGAACGCTGGAGCTGATCCGCAAGGGTGCGGCGACCGCAACCGATCGCAAGGCCATTCTACTGATGCGCCAGCACGGTATCCTGTCGATGGCCACATGGGTCGTGGGCTTCGAAGAGGAGACCGATCGCGACCACTGGCGCGGACTTCGTCAGTTGTTGTCGTACGATCCCGATCAGATCCAGATGCTCTACGTCACGCCCCATCGGTGGACACCCTTTTTTCGGCTGGCAGCCGGGCGTCAGGTGATCCAGACAGACCGGCGCCGCTGGGACTACAAGCATCAGGTCCTTGCCACACGCTACCTGCCGCCGTGGCGCGTCTTACTCTGGTTCAAGTTTACCGAGATGGTTCTGCGAGTGCCGCCCAAAGGCCATTTACCGTGTGCTGTTCCATCGGGACCGGGGCTTGCGCCATGCGATGCGCTGGTACGCCCGAATGGGCCGTCGGGTCTGGCCCTATGAAATCCGAAATTTCGTGCGCGACCGGCAGCAAAAGGCCATGCTTGCTGTCCTGTTCTTCGTCCGTTCGCTGTTGCTGTCGCTGCTACCGCATGCTCGGCTCGGTCCAGGATGCCGAGGAGCGGACTCCAGGAAACCCTGGTCGACCTGGCGCTCCTGTCGTAGTTGAGGGCCGCTCGTCGCTGCGGACCTGGCTGTACCGGATCGCGACGAATGTGTGCCTGCGGGCGCTGGAGACCCGCGCTCGCCGGCCGCTGCCATCCGGTCTCGGCGCACCGGGCAGGACCCGGCCGGGCC